>JBBRPT010000001.1:0-229213 GCA_038227635.1 Leptolyngbyales cyanobacterium
CCTCAACCAGCGCTTGAATTTGTTGGTCTAAGTCCATTGCCAAATCCATCCAAAATAATCAGGGTTTCTTCTACCTATCATTGTGATCTAGCCGTCCCAAAATTGAGAGAAAGCAATTGATTTGTAAGACCTTAGAAATCGTTGGGGATATCTGCCAGAGCGTGGAAGCAATCTTTCAACTACTATCGAGTGAATTGAAACAGGCAACCACCGCGTCTGAGCAGAAAAGTTGTCAAGGTGTCGCCGATCGCTTAACTCAAGAAGTAGAGCGCATTTGTACCGAAAGCAAGCGCATTCAAGCGTCTGGAGAAGCGGAGGCTTGGGCAACGACTCTGGCACGACACCGACTTCAGCAATGTTTGACCTATTATCGGTTGGGTTCTGTGCGAGGGCGAGTTGAACTCCACAGCAACCTGAGTGCGATCGTGTACCGATATATCAACCCGTCTCTTAGCCAGTCGAGCTATCAAGCCCGCCTGACGCTGATCGAAGATTTTCTGCAAGGGTTCTACGTCGAGTCACTGGCTGCATTTCGGCGAGAAACTCAGCTAGGAGTCACCTACACGCCGCGCACACTCATAGAACTGGCAGAATATATGGCGTTCACTGAGCGCTACGGCAAACGGCGAATTCCTTTGCCTGGGCATCGAAGTCAGCAACTGATTATTCTTCGAGCGCAAACCTTCTCACAGCAGCAGCCCAATGAGACGCTGGTTGATCTAGAACGAGCAGCCGAGGGAACCCTATTAGAATCTGAAACGCCGTGGAATGTTGCGTCGATTCAGCAGGTGCGAGAGCAGATGGTGGCTCAAGAGCCAGAAATGCCAGAAGACACGCTGCGTCAGACGGTGATTAAAGAGCTGATCGCCTATTTGGAAGAACGCAAGCAGTCTGATTGCATCGAATATTTTGTGCTTCGCTTGCGAGATTTACCCGCCCACGAGATTGAGCAATTGCTGAAGTTAACTCCGCGTCAGCGAGATTATTTACAGCAGCGCTTTAAATATCATCTGATTCGATTTGCCTTTTCTCACCATTGGGAACTGGTACACCAATGGCTAGAAGTTGACTTAGAGCACAATCTTGGCTTGTCAACAAAGCAGTGGCAGCAGTTTCAAGACCACGTTGTGCCAGCGCAGTTAACGCTCTTGAAACTGAAGCAGCAGAAAGCGCCCGATGTAACAATCTCACAAACTCTCGGATGCACAGTTAATCAAGTTCAGAAACAATGGTTTAAACTTCTGGAACAAGCTTGGGAAATTCGGAATGACCAAGATTCCGGAGGAAGCCAATCTCCTCATGAATAGGGTGTTATCACAATGGATCGTGACTCAGAAGCGTTACAGAAAAGTTACCTGAAGCTGTTGCAGGAACTTGGGTTGACTCCTCCTAAAACAGACTTTAACGGCAGTGATCCCACTATCACCGCCGCTGCCATTCAGGACTATCTATCCAACCTGCAGCGCTTTAGTTCTGAGATGTCAGAGTCCGATCCTGACGACCTCTTTAAGGAGGATATGCTACTAAAACCGGGAGAAATACCTGCTGTGCAAGACCGTTTTCACACCCTGCTGAAAAATCGACTACAGATTGAGATCCAAAATAAGCCGCCTCTCTTTCCTTGGGAAAAAGAGATCTCTGACTATGGCTCAGACGCAGCAAGCTCTGAAGTCCAGCACCCTGTCTTTTCAGCCGCTTCATCATGGATGGCTCAACTTCGCAAGCTCAGTTTGCCTGTTCCCCTGCCCGAGTTGGTTCTGTTAGAACTTCTAGAGCAGTGTCAGTCAGTGTTGCTGTCTCCGCTGCGCGAAGGTGCCAAGCTGGTTAAGGCTGTAGATTCCCTATTTCCAGGGCAATCTCGCCTGTTGAACGACGTTGCAAGCTACATTATGGTGTCTCCTGCCCGTTCAACTGCTGTCAGCTTGCAGCAGCTTGCTACCGAAGCAGGGGCAGAGCTTCCGAGTCAATATGATGCTGCGATCGAGACTCAGCAGATGGCATTGTCATTGCTGGCGGCACGAGAGATTATCAGTTCTCTAATGCTGACCGTCTCACCCAAACAGCCGACGATCGAGCGGCAATGGCTCACCGATCACGGCATTCTTTCATTAAGCGTTGAGCACCAGTTTAATCAGGAAACTGGACGACTTCAAATTAAGGCAGACCTACCCTGCGGTGGCAGCTTGCAGTTTCAGGGAGAGCAGTGGCAAGCACTCGCCGATCGTGAAGATGCAGGCATTCTGAGTGTAGAACTTCGAGAGTTAAGTCTCAATCGCACCTACCCCCTCGAAGTGCGGCTAGGCGAAGCAGATGTGATGACTTTCGCGATTCGCCCGATTAGCGCAGGTTAAGAGAGAAGGGAAAGGGTTAAAAGTAAGAAAGAAATTGGTAGAGTCAGGTGAAGCATTCTAGGTGGCCTCTGGGTGCACAGGGGCACCATGAGCCTTAAACGGACTTTTACCCTTTACCCTTCACCTTTATCAATGAGACAGTCATGGTGGCAGCGAGTTCAAGCGTTGCCGATGCCAGAAGTTGAAGAGTCGATTCTATTTAGAATTTTGACTCAGGCGTTGGTGAGCGTTGGAATTGTAGCAACTGATATTGCTGCCGATACCCATCTTAGTCTTTGGGCAGTCCCCCTCAGTTTGCTGGGAGCCACCTGGAGTTGGATGCGTTGCCGTGAACGTAATATTCCGACTAAGTTTTTGCTGGCGATCGGGATGCTCGTCGCCTTGGCAGCATTTTTTGTCCGCATGATTGGCGGACGAGAACTCAATGACACGCGGCTAGTCTTGGCAGAACTCCTGATTCAGCTTCAGGTGCTGCACAGTTTCGATATGCCGCGTCGCAAAGACTTAGGCTACTCAATGGTCATCGGCATTATTTTAATTGGGGTGGCAAGCACCCTCAGCCAAACCATGGCATTTGGGGGAATGCTGCTGGTATTTTTGGCGATCGCTCTCCCCGTCATGGTCATGGACTATCGATCGCGCTTAGGACTGACGCGATCGGGTCAAACAAAGCTCACGCTTCGGAAAGTCAATTTTGAGGCTTTACCGTTGACGTTTCTATTGACGTTAGCGTTGGGATTGGCGGTGTTTGCGGTGATGCCACGCTTTTCTGGCTATCAGCTGCGAAGCTTTCCGATGAGTTCTCAAATCGCGCCTCAAGGCGAGTTTAACAACCGTCAAGTCAACACTCCTGGCTATATACGCGGCGGCAAAGGGGGGACAGGGCAAGGGAGCGGACAGAGTGCCACTGGACAGATGGACGAAGACTTTTATTATGGCTTTAGCGATCGCATCAATCAAAACTTGCGAGGACATCTAAAGCCCAGAGTTGTGATGCGAGTCCGATCTCAGGTGGAGGGATTTTGGCGCGTGTTGGCGTTCGATCGCTACACAGGTCAAGGCTGGGAACTCTCGCGAAACAATGACACTCGCACCGTTAAACGTCCTGGCTGGTCGTATCAGTTTTATCTGCCACAGATATTTAACCTCAGCCGCAAAAAAGAGGTGGTGCAAACCTACACAATGGTGACTGAGTTGCCGAATTTGATTCCGGCAATGTCACAGCCAAGAGAACTTTATTTTCCGACTCAGGAGGTGGCGATCGACCTTGAAGAAGGGCTGCGATCGCCCGTCGGACTGCGAGAAGGCTTGACGTATACAGTGATCTCAGAGGTTCCTTACCGGAATCGAACTCTGTTGCAAAAAGTAGCTATCGAGGCGGTTCCCGATGGCAGTTTGTATCTACAGATTCCTGAGAAGACTTCAGAAAAAATCCGCAAGCGCACTGAAGAACTGTTAGCCACATCGCCCCAGCGGATTACGGCTCCTTATGAGAAAGCCTTGTTTCTCGCCCAGGCATTAAAGCAGCGATACGAGCTTCAGACTGATATTCCCCCATTGACGAAAGATCAGGATCTCGTTGAGGCGTTTCTGTTTCGCTTTAAAGGTGGCTACCCGGATCACTTTTCGTCTGCGTTGACCGTGATGTTGAGGTCGATCGGAATTCCGGCTCGTCTTGTGGCAGGATTTTCGTCAGGTCAATTCAATGCCTTCACGGGACTGTATGAGGTGAAAAACACCGATGCCTACGCGATGACCGAGGTATATTTTCCGAACTATGGCTGGTTTGCGTTTGACCCAATTCCGGGACACGAACTGGTGCCACCGTCGATCGAAGAAGACCAAACGTTCACTGTGCTGCAAAAGTTCTGGAAGTGGGTTGCGGGTTGGTTGCCATCGCCTGTGATGAGTGTGCTCAATCGTGTATTTGGCGCGATCGTGCAGTGGCTTGGCGGCATTCTCTCCTGGATAGTCGGTCTATTTTTTAGAGGCTGGATTGGCTTATTTAGTGGCTTAATTCTGCTGACAGGATTGAGTTTTCTCGGCTGGTTGAGTTGGCAAAGCTGGCAAAAATGGCGATATCGTCGCTGGCTCAAAAAACTGCCGCCGATGGAGAGTCTTTATCAGCAAATGCTGAGTTGGTTAGAAAAGCAGGGATTTCGCAAGCATCCGTCTCAGACTCCGTTGGAGTATGTGCGTCAATCTCAAGCGGTGCAGATGAGTCGTGCCCAAACGATTCAAGATATCTCTGAGGCGTATGTGAGTTGGCGCTATGGTGGACAAGCTCCAGATTTGAAAGAGCTTCAACAACGATTTAGAGAGATGAGAAAGTCAAAAGTGAAGAGTGGAAGATGAATTCAAATCTGATAATCCATAAATGCTGGGTGTGAGTGTTGATTTTTAACAGCGTTTTCTTGAGATCTAGGCAGACCTGCCTCAATGCTTGGGAACTCTTGGTTTAGCTCAAACAGTTCTGAAGACTACAAATCGATCGAGGCTTAAATGTCGAACTTTAGTCCTAATCGTTGTCGTAATGAAAGCGAAGTTGAAAGTAAGCTAGTTGTTCAGTACTTGCTACCAGAGCTAGGATATACGCAGGAAGATTGGCATCAGGAGGTGGCGCTAGGTAATATTCGTCTCGACTTCCTAGCTTTTGCTGCACAAATGCTACCGTTTACGCTCAACGCTGGTTATCCTCTAAGTCTAGTCATAGAAGCGAAAAGCCCTCGTCAAAGTTTAGATTCACACGTTCGCCGTCTCAAGCAATATTTAACTTCTCTTGGCACCAATTACGGGCTATTAACTAATGGAAAAGAATTAAGAGTATACGAGAGATTCAGTGATGATATTCGGATTATATTCCAGTGCTCAGGAGGAGAAATTACGGATAGAATAGGTGAGATTAAAAGCATAGTTGGGAGAGACTCTATTAGAGAGTGGCAGCATAAAAAAGAAGTCGCTCAAGACTTGAAAAATAAACAACAAGGATGTGGATCTATGAAAGTTATTGCAATTTATCACAATAAAGGTGGAGTCGGTAAAACAACAGTATCGGTGAATCTTGCTGCCGCTTTACGAAAGAAAGGTTATAATGTGCTTCTGGTTGATTTGGATTCACAGGCTAATTCTACATTTGCTACTGGTTTAGTTAAGTTCCAATTTGAAGAGGACGATAATTTGAAAGACAATAACGTTTTTCATATTCTCGAGTCTGCTGACTTCAGCTTTATTCAAGATGTCTCGCGTCAATCTAATTTTTTCAACGCTCCTGAAATTGATGTTATTCCGTCACACATCAGTTTAATAGTAGGTCAATACAAACTGAATCAGATTAAGGCAAGCAACACTCGATTGATCAAGAAATTAAAACGAGAGGAGAGTAAATATGATTTTGTTATCATTGATACGCCTCCATCACGAGATATCTATGCACAAGTTGCAGTTATTACGGCTGATTACTTAATCATTCCATCAGATTTGAAACCGTTTGCTAACCAAGGCTTATCCAGCGTTCATAGTTTTGTAAAAGAAATTGATGAATTTAGAGACAGTTTGGGTAGACAGCCCATTGAAGTAATGGGAGTACTACCTTCCAAAATCTCGACAAATGCAAAAGCATTTGAAAAAACTTTCCCCAGGCAAAAAGAAACTATAATCAAACACTATAATCTTCCTGTCATGGATTCAATCATTTTTGATAGAGTTGCTTTATCCCACTGTCTTAATCAAACTGTCTCTATGGGTGATTTAGAAGTACCTGATCCAAAATCAATTTTTGATTACGCTGATAAAACACCTGGTGCCAACCAATCTGCTGAAGAATTTGAAGCTTTGGCTACAGAGGTTCTAGCTAAAATGGAGAAAGAGTAATGACAAGTTTTGCAAAAGTTGATGTTAAAGACATTGGCTCTGATATGCCACGCTCAAGCTTTTTAGAGAAAGAAATTGAGCAATTAGCTGATTTAATTCTAGAAAGTGGCGGGCTTCTTCAACCTTTGGTTTTAAAGCAGACAGATCTCGAAAAATTCATAGTCCTTGATGGTCATTTAGAATATTTTGCTTCTGTTAGAGCAAGAGAGAAAAATCCTCGGCAAGGTGAAATGGTTCACGCGTTTGTTATTACATCAAAAGATGAGGCAGTTATACAGAAGCAAGTTCATTTTTTAAGAAATCTACATGAATCTACTGATGTTCCAAATGAGAAACTTTTGAAAACTTCTGAATCCACAGATCAAGGTAGAAGCAGTGATTGGATCAGTAGTTTTGAAACAAGATTGAGTGAAATTAGAGAAGAGTTATTTCAGGCGAAGCGTGATCACGAATATCGTTTTACTAAACTTGAGAAGAACTTTCAGAAGAAACAAAAATCAGATCTGCTGGACTTACTCAATAATTTAGAGAAACAAGACCTGATTGACGAACTATCGCGATACGGATTGGCTAGAGCCAAGAGCGAAGCAATTTATAATGCCCGAAATCAAAAAGAGTACAAAACGTTCAGCGACTACCAAGACGTTGTTAACGCTACTAAAGGTTTGGGGTCTAGCGGAATATTACGCTTGATTGATGCTTGGGGACGTATTAATAGAACAGAAAAGTAAGTTTGATAGTACTAATGCAATACGTCTTGATCATTCATGAAGTAGAAGACTACTCAGCATGGAAAACTATCTTTGATGGAGCCATTGATATCAGAAGAGATGCCGGAGAAATTAGTTATCAACTGTTGAAATACGATCGAGACGCAAATAGCATTGTTCACTTCTCTAAATGGTCATCTCTAGAGAGCGCAAGAACGTTTTTTGAGTCTCCAGACTTGGTAGAAATTAGAAAAAAAGCAGGGGTAAAAGCTCCAGAATTTATCTATCTAGAAGAGATAGAACATGGAATTCTATAGCTCAGACATCTGGGTCAATTCCAAGCGATCGGAGTTGCCCAGCTAATTGCTCCGCTCTCTGTTGTGCCTCTAGTGCAGCCTCTTCAGGTGACGGCAAGAGTTCACCTTGAGAGTCGAAGTACCGTAACTGTCGGTTATGAATTCCTAAATATAAATTTAGACTTTCGCTCCAGAAAAGACCTTGAGGATTGAGAACAATCGGTTGATAGACTCGGCTCACCAATCTCAACCCGTTTAGCTCTAACGTTTCGGGTGAAAACCAAAAATATTCCGGTGTGCGAAAACGGTCTTGATAGAGCGCTTTCTTTAGAGTGCGATCGACATCTGCCGTCGAATCAGATAGCAATTCAATAATCAAATCGGGATATCGTCCATCTTCTTCCCAGACGACCCAAGACTTGCGGGGATGCTTTTGAGTTTGCTTGACCAGAAAGAAATCAGGTCCTCGAAAATCGCGATTTTTAAGCTGTTGGCGACTGAAATAAATTGTCAGATTTGCTCCAATAAAAAAGTCAGTTTGATCTCGCCAAAACCACTCTAAGCAAGACACTAACAAAGCCAGTTGGATGTAGTGTAACGAACTTTCCATCTCTGGCTCATTGCTCTCAAGTTGAGTGGCATCAGGCATTAAATCTGCCAACTGCTGCGCGGTTAGAGACATAACAGTTGCCTCATAGAACTATCTCTAGAGTACAAGGAGTTAAGGGCTAGAAACCAAAGGCTCTTCGACCAATATTGGCTGAGGTGAAAGATTGACGAGCGGACGAGTGACTTGACGCAGCAAGATCGTTTCAACCCGATCGTCGGTGACGCGAACCGCTTCGAGTTCTAACTCGCTCCACTGAAGGCGCTCGCCCTGAGACGGAACTCGCCCCAACTGGTGAATCATGAATCCCGCCAGTGTCGTGTAAGCCTCCTGAATAGGCAAACTCACGCCTAACTTCTCATTGATAGTGGGCAGATCCAAGGAACCAGCAATCAGTGCAGAGTGAGCATCATTTTGAACTAAAGGAGCCTCAGAAGCCGACAGGAACGCAGTTTTTGGTTTGCGGACGACTCCTCCAGTCAAGAGCCGCACGCTGGCATTGAGAACAACCAGCGCTGGGAAAAATAAGCGAGACGAAAACTCCAACGGGCGAATCAGCAGCAGCGCCGTTTGTTCAGGAGCATTTGCTGCTAAGACTTTGGGGACTAACTCACCTAACAGAATCTCGACATAGGTGACGAGCAGAAAAGCAACCGTCGCCGCGATCGCGTGGGAGGTGAGCATCACAGGCAAACGGTCGATCGGAATTCGACTAATCCAAGGCTCGATCCAGTGGACGGTTGCGCCTTCGCCTAACCATCCTAAAAGCAAACTTCCGGCAGTCGTGCCTGTTTGCGTCACCGAGAGATATTGCTCTAGATTGGTTTGAGCGTGATGAACTAATTCAGCCGCTTTGCTAGTGCGGGGATCGTCGTTTTTTTGAGACAGACTATAAATCTCGCTCTTTGAGGCAGAGACGATCGCCAACTCAGCCGCGACAAAAAAGCCAACAACCACGACTAACAATAGCAAGATCGACAACTGCACCAGCGTTTCGGTGGTCTCGAGTTCAAACGTCTGCAAACTGGTTAACATCTTTTCTCCGATCGTATATCTCTACGCGGCTGCTCTCTCAGTCTAGTGAAGAACGTCCTCGATTTACGTGTGTCTAAATTCATAATTACGGGTGAGTAATCCGTACAACGAATGACGTGCCTTGGAGAATGCTACTGTGAAGAGAACGCAAAGCAGTCCTTTTATGAAGTCGATTCGCTTATGTTTCAGCGCCCTCTCATCTGCACTGATTTAACAGACGGTTTGCAGCGTTTAGTTGAGTTTGTTCCGAGCCTAGTGGCGGGTGGCATGACCGATATTGTGTTTTTACACATCGTCCCGTTTCCAGACGATGAGACTATTCCTCAAGCAGATGTAGAGAAAATCGATCGTGCTAAGAACCTTCTCTCTACAGCTTTGAACCAAGTTCCTGAAGGAGCAACCGTCAAAGTCGAGGTGCAGTCAGGGAGAACTCTTGATGTGATCCTAAAGATGGTGACGGCTCACCAATCCGACGTGCTGATTTTGGGAACTCAGAGTCGCAATTTGCTGACCGAGAAGCTGTTTGGCAGCACCACAACTGAGCTATCTCAGCGCTCCCCGATTCCTCTGTTAACACTGCGTCCGCAACTGATTTCAACCTACACGTCTGAAGAGTTGGAGTTGCGCTGTCAGCATTTGTTCCGTTATTTGCTGTTACCTTATGACGATAGCAGCCCGTCCAAACAGGTCGTTGAGCGCATCAAGCACTTCGCTGAAAACCAGAGCGATCGGGCGCTCAAAGGCGTAATTCTCTGCTGGGTGGTTGAAGAGGGCGGCAGAAACGAGTTGACGTTAGAACAGCAGCAATCAGTAGTTTGCAACACGTTGGAACCTGTGAGAGACGATTTAGCAAAGTGCGGGTTAGACGTGACGCTAGACGTGAGACGAGGCAACTCGATCGCTGAAGTTTTAGCGGCGGCTCAAGAGTCAGATGTGAGCGCGATTGGGCTTTCGACAGGCAATATTGGTAAGTTGCTCAATTGGTCGGTGCCGAGCTTCGCGGGAGAAATTTTGCGGCGAAGCTGGCACCCGGTCTTGTTTTTCCCGTCTAAGCAGTAATAGGAGCGTATGAATCAACGACGCACTTTGGCTTTTCTAGGCGTGATCTTGATTGGGTTCTCGATCGTGATTGCTTCACAATTCGGAGTCTTAAATTTTGCTGGGACGAATGCACGATCGGCGTTAACTATTTCAGCCGCCGCTAGTCTCAAAGATGCGTTGGCTGAGATTAAGCTCGCTTATCAGCAGGAAAATTCTGCAACGACCTTGACTTACAATCTGGGAGCATCAGGTGCGTTAATGCAGCAAATCCAAAACGGTGCCCCGACGGATGTCTTTATTTCGGCAGCAAAAAAACAGATGGATGTGCTGGAGACTAGCGGAGAATTGTTGCCTGGTACGCGTAGCGATTTAGTCAAAAATCGTCTGGTTCTAATCGTGCCAAACGACTTGCAGACGGTGACTAGCTTTGTTGATTTGAACAACGCAAAAATTCAGCGAATTGCGATCGGAGAACCTCGCAGCGTTCCGGCGGGGCAATATGCAGAACAAGTTTTGCAAACGCTCAAAATTTATGAGGGGTTAAAACCTAAATTTGTTTACGCGAATACGGTGCGTCAGGTGTTGGCATCGGTTGAGAGCGGCAACGCCGATGCCGGAATTGTGTATCTGACGGATGCCAAACTTTCAACCAAGGTGAAGGTTGCGGCGATCGCCTCGGAGACGGATCACGCTGCGATCGTCTACCCGATCGCGGTGCTAAAGCGCAGTCAGAACCCACAGGCAGCAACGGAATTCATTCGACATTTGGAGAGCGATCGCGGGAAGTTAGTATTCAAAAAATACGGATTTATTGTTCCAAATTAACGCCCTTCGCTGATGCCTTCTGATTTATCTCCGCTTTGGATTTCGTTAAAGACAGCGTTCTTCGCCACAATCATAACTTTTTTTATTGGCATCGCAGTCGCTTACTGGATGCTGAACTATCGCGGCAAAGGTAAGACATTACTGGAAGGAATTCTCATTGCTCCATTGATTCTTCCGCCGACTGTCGTTGGATTCCTACTACTATTGCTATTTGGTAAGAATGGCGTACTCGGTCAGCTTCTGCTTCCCCTTAATTTCAGCGTTGTTTTTAGTTGGTATGGAGCCGTTATCGCTGCGATCGTAGTTTCGTTTCCGCTCATGTATCGTACTGTATTAGGTGCATTTGAACAAATTGATTCTAACTATTTGAACATTGCTAAAACATTAGGCGCATCAGAATGGACGATTTTTCGCCGCATTCTTTTGCCACTTTCACTCTCTGGCATTCTCGCCGGAACAATGTTGACGTTCGCTCGTGCGTTGGGCGAGTTTGGCGCGACGCTGATGCTAGCGGGTAATATTCCCGGAGAAACGCAGACCATTCCGATGGCAATTTATTTTGCAGTTGAAGCGGGTGCAACCACTGAAGCAGCATTTTGGACGATCGTCATTCTCTGCATTTCAATGTCTGGAATTTTTGCCGTCAATGTCTGGCAAACTCCAAGACAACGGACGACGATCAGGCAGCACGATCGAGAGTTCTCTCTCTCTAAGCGAACCGATTCAAAGTCTCTCCTCCCTTTGACTGAATCGATTCAAAGTCTCTCCTCCCTCTTTATCGACCTCCAAAAATCACTCTCTGATTTTGATCTCAATGTCTCCTTTGCTGCAAATCAAGATCCTCTCGGTCTGCTGGGTGCTTCAGGAGCAGGCAAGAGTATGATTTTGCGCTGCATTGCAGGAGTGGAAACGCCCGATCGAGGGCAAATTATTCTCAACGGACGTATCTTATTCGACTCAAAACGCGGCATTAATCTTCCGAGCCGCGATCGTCGAATCGGATTCTTAGTGCAGAACTATGCGCTGTTTCCTCACATGACGGTGGCGCAAAATATTGCGTTTGGGTTACCAAAATCGTTGTTAAACGAGACACGGCAACAGGTTCACCGACAATTAGCCGCCGTGCATTTAGAAGGGTTTGGCGATCGCTATCCTCATCAACTCTCCGGCGGACAGCAGCAACGAGTGGCGTTAGCGAGAGCACTAGCGAGTCAACCCGAAGCCCTCTTGCTCGATGAACCGTTTTCAGCCCTCGATACATTTCTGCGAAGTCAAATCGAGCAGCAGATGATTACCCGACTCGCTGAATATTCGGGGGTGACTGTGTTGGTGACGCACAGTTTAGAAGAGGCATATCGCGTCTGTCCGGCTTTATGCGTCATTGATCGCGGACACACGATCGCTCAAGGAGCCAAACACGACATCTTCGATCGTCCCAAAACTTACACGGTGGCTCAACTGACAGGCTGTAAAAACTTTGCGCGCGCGATCGCCATTTCTGATAGTGAAATTATGGCGATCGAGTGGGGAATTCGCCTGACGATTTCAGAGCCACTTCCCCTATCTCTCGCCTATGTCGGAATTCGTGCCCATCAAATTATGTTCGTCGATTCCACTAGCGATCACAGTGAGCCGAATCTCTTTCCCTGCTGGCTCGTCAAAACCAGCGAAACGCCTCACCGCATGACGGTGTTTCTCAAGTTCAACGAGCCGCCGACTCATGCCCATGACTATCATCTGCAAGCAGAAGTCTTTAAAGAAACTTGGCTGATGGTGAAGGCTCGATCGCTCCCCTGGTTTGTGAAATTAGATCCGTCTCGACTGATCTTGATGACTGCCTGAAACTAAGTGCGGCTGCTTCTGCGTCTTTGTGGCAGAGTAATTGGCTCATAAGCTTTCAGTCCTTTGTCGCCTGTAAGAATTTCAACAATGGAACCCCTTCTAGAATAGTATTCCGCTACTGTTTTGATCGTGGCATCTCCGATCGAGATTTTTTGCATTGCCAAATTTGGTAACTCAGTTGCTAATTGCTTTAGTCCTTTTGCACTCCATAGGTCAGATTGCTGAGTGAAAGCTGCCCAAGGCGTTTTTTCATCGGCTGCATCTTCCATAATTCTTGCGAGTGCTTGCGCCTTTTCATAACGCTGTGAGGCAGCTTGAGAAATGTGATTTCCGGTTTCAATAATGGTCGCTAATGGAAGCACTAATATTGTCTGAGCCTGAACTTCTCTTGCGATTACATCATCAACGCGTTCTTTTTCCCATCGATCGTCGGTTGAACCGCAAGTTTCTTTGCCAGGAACTTGTAACCAAACACAAAGAATAGATGTGTCAAAGATGAGAACCTTTTGCATAAATTAAGTCTAGTTACTGTCTGAAAGGCTTCTCTCGATCACCCCTCGTTCTGCAAGATCTCCTAATGAACCTGATGCCAATAATTTAGGAAGATTTTGAATATTATCTAGAGGTGTGAGCTTACTTTCTCCAGTTTTTGAATCTCGATGTGCTACAACGACAAACGGAATCATTTCTGGCTCTAAAGCATCGAGCAAAGCTGGATTGTGAGTCGTTACTAAAATATCAATATTACGTTTAGAACCAATTCCTCTTAACATTTTTAGAAGCAAATCGGCGCGAGATGGGTGCAATCCGTTGTCTACTTCTTCGATGACAAGTTGACTTCCTTCAGGTCGAGTTAAAAGTGCTGTCAAAATTGCTAAGAATCGCAGCGTTCCATCAGACATCCCTTTTGCATCAACCACTATTGGAGGCTCACCTGGAACCCAGGATTCTTCACAGTAGAGCATGGCATCAGAATTCAACCGTCCAACTGTCTCTGCCCATACTCTTTGAACATCTCGTTCTGGTAAGTGAGCAACATAGCTAGAAAGAGTAGATTCTACATGCGCTTTCTCTTCTTCAGGTAATGCAGCTAATACGCCTGCAATATTCGCCGCATCGTTTTGAAGCACTTCTGAAAGTAGAGAGTAAAACCGCATATTTGAAGGAATAGGGTTTAAGACTAAAGTACTTCTAAGTGTTTTCATAACTACCATTGAGGCATCAGTCGCAGAGCTTACCGCAGCATATACATCACTAGGCAAATTAGAAATAGTCCTCAGTTGTGAGTATGAACGGTCAGCATGGAACCATAAATCTCCGCAATAGTCATCAGCAGAAGAGCATTTGTCGTTAAACAGCGTTACTGTAGCTTCTGATGAATTTGTATCTTCAGAGTCAACCTGGAATAGTTCAATCTGTTCAGATAAGTCCTCTGTTTCTATATGATGAATCTCTATTTTTTCTGCATGAATAATCTCTGTTAAAGATTCGGCAAGGAGTCGGATTTTTGGTTCGGTTTCAACAGTAATACTGTACAAAAATTCTACGGCTTCTCCTTGTCCTTGAATCAACGCCTTCAAAGTAAATTGCGTATTTGGTTTCAGAGAAGCCCATTCAGCACCACCACGAATAGAGGGATAGCTCGGCTCACCTATTAAAGCGGCACGAAGGCTTTTACCTTGAGTGAGTCGGCTGAGAAAATCTAACGCATCAAGTGCGTTAGATTTTCCACTCGCATTTGTCCCAATCAAGATTGTTAGTGGATCGATCGGAAGTTCTGCATATCGAAAACTTTTCCAGTTTTCTAAAATCAATTTCTTCAGCATGACCCACTTTCCTTGTTTGGCTATTGCAAGCCAGACTTAAGTTGATTGCGAGCTTCTGTCAACGCATCCGGCAGCTTGCTGGCATCGCGTCCGCCTGCTTGAGCGAGATTTGGACGACCGCCGCCGCCACCGCCGCAGAGTTTGGCGATCGCGCCCACAACTTTTCCAGCTTGCAATCCTTTTTTGACGACCGCAGGGCTGAATGCTGCCACCAAACTGACTTTGCCTTCTTCAGGTACAGAGCCTAATACAACTGCTCCTTCACCGAGCTTTTGAAGTAGTTGTTCCGCCACAGTTTTGAGAGATTCGGGATCGATCGCGTCGAGTTGGGCGATCAGAATTTTGAAGTTGCCGATCGATTCGGTTTGGGTGAGCAGTTGGTCGGCTTTGGCAAAGGCGAGTTGCCCTTTGAGAGCTTCGAGTTGTTTTTGGGTGGTTTTGAGTTCGGTTTGGAGAGAGGTGATGCGATCGGGAATTTCTTCGGGCTTGACTTTGAAGCGATCGCTTAACTCGCGCACGATGCTGTCCCGAACGTTCAGGTATTCTAAAACGGCGGTTCCAGCGATCGCTTCAATGCGACGAATGCCTGCCGCGACTCCAGATTCAGAGACGATTTTGAAGATGCCGATTTCTGCGGTGTTGCTGACGTGAGTTCCGCCGCAAAGCTCCATCGACACGCCCGGAACATCTAGCACTCGAACGGTATCGCTATACTTTTCGCCAAACATGGCGATCGCGCCTTTTTCTTTTGCCTCGGTGAGTCCCATAACGTGCGTGTTGGCGATGTGTGCCTCGGCAATCCAAGTGTTGACCTGCTCCTCGATTTGCTGAACTTCGGCAGCCGTGATCGTGCGCGGACAGTTGAAGTCGAAGCGGAGTCGATCGTATGCCACCAGCGATCCGGCTTGAGAAATGCTCTCATCGACAATCTTTTTCAGCGCAGCTTGTAGTAAATGGGTCGCGGTGTGATGTGCCTGAACTCGACGACGACACGCCAGATCAATTTGAGCGGTTACGGTGTCTCCGACGCGCAGAGTGCCTCGCTCAATGCGTCCGAAATGCACCGAGAACGCGGATTCTTTTTTCACGTCTTCGACTCGCACCAGGACAGAATCGCCGGAGAGATAGCCGCGATCGCCCACCTGTCCGCCTGACTCTGCATAAAACGGAGTCTGATTGAGAATGACTTGAACTTGAGTCCCCGCGTCGGCGGATTCGACTTGTTCACCATCTACGAGCAAGACTGCGATCGTGGCTTGGCTTGACGGCTGAGTGTAACCCAAAAATTCAGTCGCGTGGATGTGTTGCGCGAGTTCGTCCAAGGTGCCTTGAACGGTAAGGTCGATCGTCTTATGTGCCGCTTTTGCACGTTCTCGTTGAGCCTTCATTTCAGCTTCAAATCCGGCTGCGTCCACCGTTAAGCCTTTCTCTTCAGCTACTTCTTGCGTTAGCTCTAGCGGAAATCCGTAGGTATCATAAAGCGTGAACGCATCTTGACCCGAAATCTGATCTGTGACGCGAGACAGAATCTCATCCAGCAGTTTTTCGCCCCGTTCTAGCGTTTCACGGAATCGAGACTCTTCTTTTTGCAGTTCGTTTTTAATCGTGTCTGCTTTTTGCCGCACTTTGGGATATGCCGACTCAGACACCGCGATCGCCGTTTCTGCAACCTGAGTCGTGAAGTCTTGGTTAATGCCAATCAATCGACCGTGACGCACCACACGACGAATTAGACGACGCAGCACATAGCCTCGACCTTCATTATTGGCAGTAATGTCGTCTGAAATCATGTGAACGACGGCGCGAATGTGATCGCCAATGACTTTCAGCGAAGTTTTGGTCGCAGCATCCTGTAGAGCGTAATCAACGTTGGCGATCGCGGCGGCGGTTTGGACGATCGGAAAAATTAAATCTGTCTCGTAGTTATTGGGCACTTTTTGCAGAATTTGCGCCATCCGCTCTAAGCCTAAGCCCGTGTCAATATTCTGGTTTTGCAACGGGGTGAGATTGCCGTCTACATCCCGGTTATATTGCATAAACACTAAGTTGTAGAACTCAATAAACCGAGTGTCATCTTCTAAATCAATGTCGTCGCCCTTTTCTGGATGGAAGTCGTAATAGATTTCAGAACACGGACCACACGGACCCGTCGGACCTGACACCCAAAAATTATCTTTCTCCCCCATTCGCTGAATTCGATGAGCAGGAATGCCGATTTCATCCCGCCACATCGCAAACGCTTCGTCATCTTCTTTAAAGACGCTGACCACTAACCGCTCCGGCGGCAAATTATAGACCTTCGTCGAAAGCTCCCATGCCCACGCGATCGCTTGCGATTTGAAATAATCGCCAAAGCTGAAGTTGCCCAACATCTCAAAAAACGTGTGGTGTCGTGCCGTGCGTCCCACATTCTCGATATCGTTGGTGCGAATGCACTTCTGAGACGTAGTCGCGCGCGGAAACTCTGCCTGACGCTGCCCCAAAAAGATCGGCTTAAACGGAAGCATTCCGGCGATCGTCAGCAAAACGGTCGGATCTTCGGGCACCAAAGAGGCACTGGGCAAAATTTTGTGCCCTCTTTCTGCATAAAAATCAAGAAACTGCTGCCGAATCTGAGCGCCGCTAGGGGGAGTAGACATGGGAATTTGGGGGATTAACGAAAAGCCTGTAGGTCTCTCTATCTTAATCATCATGCGCGATCGTGACTAAAACCATATCAGGATCGAAACTCTTTAAGGATGTTGAAAAGTTTTGCATCGGGAGACTGAGAACTCACGAAACCAGTCACAGCAGAGGATATGATCAGACCCGCTCATAACAAATTTAATGACCCTACGCCTGATAATGTTGTCATTTCTACCCATTTTGACCTTGGCGCAAGCAACTCCGATCCTGCCTCCACAAGAAATCATCAAACCCCAAGAAGTCCGATCGCTGCCTGGTCAACTTGACTCGGTGTTAGTGTTCAACAGCAACAGCCCCGAAGTCGTGCAGACCGAAGGCATTCTCCTTTCAACGTTTCCCCCCGATGGCAAACGGTTGCCTTTTGCCCATCTTAATCAAGCCTTTGACGGACGCTTTGATGTCTTCACCCATCACATCGCTAAAGCTCTGACTCCGCAGGATTTACGGACTTTATATGTGGGTGTGATTGTCCACAATCCGGGTCTCAACCCTGTCACGTTAGATATTTTGCAAGCCGCTAGTTATCTCAGTCAGCCCGATGCTCCATTTATTGAGATGCCCTCCTATCAAGAAAACGCTCAGGGAAAGGTGTTTGCAGGTCCCGGCAGTCGGGCAGTGGGCGAAGTGTTGCGGGGGCAGCGTCAAGCTCTCTTTCCGCCGCAGATCGTGATTCCGCCGGGGGAAAGCCGAATGCTAATGAATTTGCCAATTCCGGTTAAGCCGTTAACACCGCCGTTGAATGGTCGATCGACGCTGATGCACCTTCGCAGCGATGGCAAAGTTTATGTCGCTAGTTTGGGAATGTTTGCTAAACAAAACTCAGACGGCACTGAACGCGAACCGACTCTTCAGGAATGGCAAACTTTATTAGATCAGGGCGACTTAGCCACACCTCGCGACGACGCTGCCACGCTTGCCACCTCCACAAATGGAGCGTTTCACTATGGGCGAGTGGCTGGAGTTGCACAAGGTTCTGAGTGGTCAGGGCAACTGGTTGATCGGGGTAGCGATCGTCTCGCCACTCCTCAACCGGGTCAGGCGTTTTCTTATGGGCTGAGTTTGCTTTATCGCGGCACGATGGGCACCGGGCAAAATCAGAATGCGAAGATTTTGAAGCGATATCCCGATACGGCGTATGAGGCACACGGAAATTACGGCATTGAATATAACTTGTCAATGCCGTTGAGAAATTCTACGGATCAAAATCAGACAGTGACGATCGCGCTCGAAAATCCATTAAAACGAGAAGACACAAAACAAGGACTGCGGTTTTTTAACCCACCTGCCCGTCAAGTTTTCTTTAGAGGAACGGTGCGAGTGCGCTATAAAAACGATGCCGGATTGCCACAAACGCGATTTGTGCATCTGGTCTTACGTCGTGGTCAACAAGGCGATCCGCTAGTGACACTAAATCTCAAACCAGGAGAGCAACGGCTGGTGGAGTTTGGCATGATCTACCCGCCTGATGCCACTCCGCCCCAAGTTTTGACGGTGAGAACTCTAGAAAATTAAGCTCGCTGAAATCCTTTAGTGCCCTTTTTGTCGCCTTTAGATTTTTGAGATTTTGTCACTTCTGACAGAGCTTCTTGGAAGAGATCATGCAAGTGAATCGGCACACTCGCAATCTCAGGAAGTTCTGGTTCTAGAGGCTTATGGTTTGATTGGAGAAGCGAGTCCAAATCAACTTTCAAATCAAAGTCAGGACGCTGGAGAAACTCTCGCAAAACCTTTTGCAACTGAGCGGGATGAGCCTCGGCTAGTCGATGCCACACAAACGCATTAATTTCTGGCTGCTCAAGATAGTTGCGAATTAGCTTATCAGCACCTTTGACAGCTTGCCAGTTGTCGGTTTGCAGCAGATTGATAAATTGGGCGTGGGTCGTCAAAAACATCTGCCCCCAACGTGGGTGAGCCAATACCGTCACCTGTTCTGCTTTTTTAAGATCAGCCGGAATGTCAATCTGAGGGGCTGCCATCTTGACCGCATCTTTGTTGTTTAATAGCTTGGTGGCGGCTTGAGCATCCAATCCCATTGATTCCGCAACGTCTCCGAGTTCTTCATCACTCATTCCGGCTTCTTGAGCCATTTCTGACAGCGATTTAGAACTATCGATTCCAGCTTCGTCTAGTCGGCGTTGAGTGAGAAATTCTTGAAATTCAGGAATCTTTTTGCTGAGTTGATAGCCCGGAAGGGTCACTTCATCGCCGCCAAAAAAGTCTAGAAAATCTTGATGATAGCGATCGACCGATTTCCACGCTTCTTCTAGCAACTCTGGTGAGTCACCATATAAATCTGATTTGTGATTTTGTTTAAAGTTTCCGATCGCCACCGCTAATTTTGGCTTTCCTAAATTCCCTAGTTGTAGATAGGGACTAAAGAATGTCCAGTAATCGTCAACAGGTGCGATTCGTGTCACTAAAATTTCTCCCACCTTTAACCGCGCCATATCCTCTAGCATTGCGGAGGTGTTGGGCTTCACGATGTAGGTTTTAGTCGTCAGCCAATTCATCAACTCAAATCCGTCGGGCAAAATTTGCCGAATTGCAAACAATCCTGTAAAGTTACGCGTCCAATCTGAGAGGATTTGGCGATCGCCTTTTGACAGCCCAGTTTCACTCTCGACAAATAACTTGAGCGGCGTTTTATTACCAACCTGTCCCGCTGTCAAAAAGGTATCGACTATGAGATCTTGCTGTTTGCGATCTTTTTGCTGCGACTGCGAAGCTCGTGCTAAGTGCTCGGCTGTATAGGTTTCGAGAGACGTTGCCAAGTCTCCCTCAGCGTCTAAGACAAAATCTGTCAATGCCTGTTTTAGCTCACTCGCCCGCTCTAGAATTGAATCCACGCTTTATCTCCGATCGCTGCTAGTCAAGATACGCCTCTACTGTAACGGCAGATTAGTCCCTTAAGACGGATTTTGGTCAGGTTATAAAATCTCTCGCAGTCGTTGCAGAGCCGATCTGATTTGCGCCAACTCTTGCTCATCCAACTGATCGAATCGCTCCTTTAAATAATCAATGTGTGCCGGAAACACGTCTTCAAAGACTCGCTCGCCTTCAGGAGTCAAGACAATCAGGAAACATCGGCGGTTTTCGGGCGGCACTTCTCGCCGGACTAAGCCTTTTTGCTCTAAGCGATCGACGATTCCCGTCAGTGTTCCTTTTGTCACCAGCGTTTTTTCTGCCAGTTGATTCATAAACATGCCCGATGTGTTACCCAGAGTTGCGAGCACGTCAAACTGAGGCGGAGTCAGCCCTAGCTTACGAATGTGAGCCTCATCGTACGCACAAAACGCCTGATAGGTTTGAGCTAAATCTCGCAGCATTGACATAAAGGGTTCTTTCGCTGCACGCTTAGAACTCATCAAGGACGGTGCCTCTTGAGATCGATTTACTTTTATCTGCTTCACCGGATTCGCCATTCAGAATACTTATACTTCTAGTATCGTCTATCAAACAGTATGAGCACAAACAGTTTAGGTGTCGATCTCAACGGAAAAGTTGGTTTCTGCTTCGGAAACTTTTTCTTTTAGGTTGATCTGTTGCCTGGGCATAGAGCGGTTCCCATTCTTTGATAATTCTCATCCTCTAGTTCCACTTTTGGAGACGGTGGCTTTGCTGTGTCTAAGCTGCTTCTAAAAGGATGTCTGAGAAGTCTACTGAACTCCGTTTCACCTACGGTGGAATCAGCATTTCAGATGTTGTGCCCCGACGAAAGGATACGGGTTTCAGCTCTCTCAGTTACCTTTCAAGACATCCTTTAAAGAGGGCAAAAGGCGCTCACAAGTCTTACAGGTTACTTGATCCACGATTTTAAGTTTCCCATGCTGGGAGACTCTGAAAGTCCGGAAGTCCCCCAGCATGGAGGGTTGGAGGGCGAGTTCGTCGCATCAGCAACGCCAATAATGAATTTACCTGGCTTGAAATTCGCTGCTTATCACTTGCGGGTTTTTTATCGTCGATCGCGCGTCACTAAATCCAATTTGGTAAATTCGTCGGCAGCAAGTGACCAGCCCAAAGCTCCAGCGTTTTGTCGAGCTTGATCAGCATTTTTGGCACCCGGAATCGGAATCACATTGCCTTGGGTGATCAGCCAATTCAGGGCGACTTGAGCGGGAGTTTTGTCGTACTGTTGTCCAATTTCACGCATCAAGTTGAGAACGGGAGCGAGCTTTTCCAATCCCTGACGGCTAAAGCGAGTGTCGAGCTTTCGCGCGCCCGTCACCGAATCCGCATTTTCAGGCGTATATTTCCCAGTTAATAGCCCTTGTGCCAAAGGACTATATGCCAAAATTTTCACTCCCAAATCACGAGCAGTGTTAAAAATGCCGTTCGTCTCAATTTGACGTGTAATTAATGAATGGCGAACTTGATTGACCGCTAAAGGAACCCCTTTTGCCGCCAGATATCCGTGAGCTTCGCGCATTTGCTCTGCCGAATAATTGCTGACTCCGATCGCTCTGATTCGTCCTTGCTTTACCTCCTCTGCTAAGGCTTCCATCAACGTCTTCTTACTCATGAAAAAGTCGAAGGGCATATGGACTTGATAAAGTGCAATTTGTTCAATTTGCAGGCGTTTCAAACTGTCTGATACCGCTTCATGAACTGATTGCGCTGAGAACCGCCAAGGCAACGGCATATATTTTGTGGCAATTTGAATCGGGCGATCGGTTTGCTTCATAAACCGTCCCAACAGCTTTTCTGATTCGCCCAAGCCGTAAATTTCTGCTGTATCAAAGAAATCAATGCCAGAATCAAGCGTGGCATCAAACGCTTCCTTGACTTGCGCTTCGCCATAGTCTTTGCCATAACTCCAAAACAAAGAGTCGCCCCATTGCCAGGTGCCAATGCCAAGAGGTGAGATCGCAGGCAGGTTTGCGCCGAAAGAAATGGACTGAACCATAAAAACCTAGTGTTATGTAAGGGCTTAGCGTTTCTTAGTGTAACGATTTATAACAAGGGGCGCGTCTCTCGATCGTTACAAATCCACATGCGCCTCTCAAGTCGCTCGATCGCCTTTATCCTAAAAATGAGAAACTCATCTGTCGTGACCTCCACATTCTGAGAACAACTATGGCACCTAGCGATTTTCGTGATCTCCAAAGGGCACCATTTGAGCCGATGATGCCTCTTCCCAAGTTAGGCTTGTTCACGATGTTTCGGCTGGGTTTGTTTCAAATGGGGTTAGGGATGTTGTCCCTGCTGACATTAGGCGTTCTTAACCAAGTGATGATCTCAGAACTCAAAGTGCCAGGAACGATCGCGGCGGGAACGATCGCGATGTATCAATTTGTGGCTCCGGCTCGAATCTGGTTTGGACAGATGTCTGACTCAAAGCCGATTCGCGGCTATCACCGTACAGGCTATATCTGGAGCGGCATGACGCTACAAGCCGGGTGTCTGTTTCTAGCCGTGCAGGTCGTCTGGAAACTGGGTGCTAGTGCTGCTACAGGTTGGACAACCCAAAGCACGGTTTGGGCAGCATTATTAGCTCTGATGTTTGGGCTTTATGGGTTGTGCATTAGCGCGAGTTCGACTCCGTTTATGGCGCTGCTGGTCGATATCACAGACGAAGATCAGCGATCGAAGGTCGTTGGCATTGTCTGGTCAATGTTAATGGTGGGCATCGTGGTCGGCGCAATCGTGGGGCAAAAAATGCTCACGGGATTAACACCCGACACCTTGCAACCAGTCGTGAATCGTTTATTTACGGTCTTCCCGATCGCCGTAATTGGTCTCACGTTTTTGGCAACGGTTGGGATTGAGAAAAAATATTCTCGATATGCTTCACGATCACATCTAGCTGAGCGAGAAGACCAGATTACGCTAGGCAGAGCCTTTAAAGTCTTGACTGCCAGCCCTCAAACGGGAATTTTTTTCTCGTTTTTGTTGGTGATGACGATCAGTTTGTTTCTCCAGCAGCCCGTGTTAGAGCCTTATGCGCGTGAAGTATTTGGAATGACGATCGCTGAAAGTGCAGGACTCAACAAGTATTGGGGCTATGGCGTTTTGGCAGGGATGAGTCTCGGCGGATTTTTGATCGTGCCTCGCCTTGGTAAGCAGCGTGCCGCAAGACTAGGCTGTCTGTTTACGAGTGGTTGCTTTGTGTTGGTCATCGTTTCTGGCTTTACGCAAACTCAAGTTTTACTCAAAAGTGCTGTGATTTTGTTTGGTTTATCGTCAGGTGTGATGACCAATAGCGCCGTTAGCCTGATGTTGGATCTCACGGCAGCAGAAACCGCAGGAACCTTCGTCGGAGCCTGGGGACTTGCGCAAGCTTTAGCCCAAGCCAGTGCAACCTTGGCAGGAGGCGCAATTCTTGATTTGGGTCGGCGGCTCTTTCAGCAACCCTTTCTGGCTTACAGCTTAGTATTTGCGTGTGAAGCGCTAGGCATGATTTTGGCAGTCGTGCTGCTGGCACGAGTCAGCGTTCAAGAATTCCGAACTAGCTCTGAGAAAGCGATCGCTGCTGTCCTTGAGACCGAACTGGAATAGCGACTGAATTAAGGCGTTAGGCACCATTACGAACGGCAACAAACAGTAGAAAGCCCGCAGACGCGACAAATGCAGTGAGGGTTACAGATATGCCTAGCACACGATATTGGAACTGCTCATTCTCCTGACTTACCCCGTACGCATGAGAAAGCCTACCTATCAGAAGGCACAACCCTACTCCATGTAAGGCAATAGACGGTGCCCCTTGCGTTTCGGCAAGATAAAGCAAAAGAAGACCAAAGGGCACATACTCGGCAAAATTTGAGTGTACACGTATGGCGCGCAGCATTGTTTTGTCTCCGCCATCACCAATAGCAATCTCAAGGCTACGCCGCAAAAGCAGTGTTCTAGTGCTGAGTCCCACGAATAGCAGAGCGAGAAGTGCAGCGTAAATCGAAGTAATATTCATGTGTTTGATAGCAGTTAACGGCTCAAATCAGCGACGACAAGCAATTTTGAACTCAGGCACCGACTGGTTACAACTGCCTGTTGCCTCACTGGTTGAACTAGCATAGTGATCGGCTCAAAACTAAAAAACCTATTGAACGATCGCAGCAACATCAGAATGATTCACTAGATACCCATCTTCCATATAGATAATGCGATCGGCGAGATCCAGAATGCGGTTGTCGTGGGTCACGAGTAGGATGGTGCAACCTTGATCTCTAGCAAGTTTTTCCATAATCTCTACCACATCTCGTCCCGACTTTTTATCGAGTGCAGCCGTGGGTTCATCTGCCAGAATAATTTTAGGCTGACTGACCAGGGCACGAGCGATCGCGACTCGTTGCTTCTGTCCACCGGATAGATCGCTTGGATAGTAGTCCGTTCGATCTTCCAGTCCGACTGCGTTCAAAACAGTCCGAATGCGGGTATCAGCGACAGCAGCGGCTACTTCTTGAATTTCCAATGCCATCTCAATATTTTGATAAGCAGTGAGGAAGTTTAATAGATTGTGCGCTTGAAAAATAAAGCCAATATTGCGACGAGCCAGAGTCATCTGTTCTTTAGTGGCATGAAGCAACTCTTGCCCCAAGATGCTTAGACTTCCTTCCTGAACGGATCGCAAACTTCCCATCAGCGTCAGCAATGTAGTTTTACCCGAACCTGATGGTCCTGTCATGATGATGATTTCGCCACGATCGATTTGCAGGTTGATATCAAACAAAACCTGCTTTTTTAGAGAACCTTGACCATAGTAATGACTGAGATGCACGATCGAGATTGCAGGTTCAGATAGATTCGTGACCATGCTCAACTCCTAAAAAATATCAGCAGGATCAGCCGTTTGCAGCTTACGCACTGCGATCGCAGCCGAAAGTGAACTCATGATTGCGGTGAGGATGAAGACAAACACAATGCGCCCCAAATCCATTGCCATCGGCAACATGGTCGCGAAGTTGGTAATTCGATAGATGCCTAATGCGATCGCAATTCCGGGAACAAACCCCAATGCCGCCAGAATTAGAGATTCTTGAAAGACAACAATGAGGAGATAGCGATCGCGAAATCCCATCGCTTTGAGGGTGGCATATTCGGGCAAATGCTCGGTTACATCGCTGTAGAGAATTTGATAGACGATTACAGCGCCGACAATAAAAGCAATCACCACACCCAAATCAAAGGTATAGCCCACCGGAGTGCTGGCATTCCAAAAGGCAACTTCTGCGTTTGCGTAGTCATCTCTAGTCATGACTTTGACATCGTTGGGCAGGCGCGATCGCAGTTCTGCAAGAACCGTTTGGACATCAGCATTAGGCTTAAGTTTAATCACACCCACATCAATCAGTCCCCCTTGACGAAAAGGAGCCATGCGTAAAAAGTTGATATCGCTTGTCACCAAGTAAGCATTGATGCCAAATGTGGGACTGAGTTTGAACAAGCCCTGAATTTGAACTTGGCGTTCATTGATTTCGGTGGTAATAGTCTCTCCTGCCTGAAACCGTTGAGCAATTGCGCCAAATTCTCTGCGAGAACCCAGATTGAACAAAGCAGTATCCGGCTGGCGTAGTTTCTCGCGGTTGACTTCGACTCCTGGAATGTTCAATACCTGATGTTCTGGATTGATTCCAATCGCGTAAATGTCCCAAATCTCTTTGTTCTCAGGATTGCGCCACTGAATCGCATTCAGGTAGATCGGACTGACTGAAGCAACTCCGGTTATACCTGCTGCTTGATAGAGTCGGCGTTCTGTGAAACGATCGAGGGAAATCAGCGATCGTGTTCGGCTACTCATCATCACAATTTCACCGTTCAGGCTATGGTGAAACTCTACTGCACTGCTAAACAAAGCGCCTCGAAAGCCCATTTGCAGAAACATCAGCACGTCAGCAAAGCTAATCCCAGCGATCGCCACGATTAAACGCGCTCGCTCTTTGCGTAACTGCAACCAGGAGAGAAACAGCGGTTTCTTTTTAGGGGTGGTTTTAGTCATGTCATTGCCTCAGTTGACATTGATTGATACTTGAACACTCAAATTGGTTAGTCCCGCAACTCGACGGCTAGAGGCTTCATCCAACAGCACTTTCACTTCCACAACCCGCGCATCAAACTGTGCTGCCGGATCTGTGTTCAACACATCTTGTTTGTTAATTTCTAGTCCTACTTCTGCAACCTTGCCCTGTAGAACTTCTGGAAAAGCATTGTTCTTGCTCATCACAGTTGCAGTTTGTCCAACTCGAATGTGGCTGATATCCAACTCATACACTTCTGCCACTGCAACCATTTGCCGGGTTTGACCGAGACTGATGATGCCTTGAGTGCCCACAAGTTCTCCAGGGCGAGTGTGAATTTTGAGGACTTGCCCATCCTGGGGCGATCTCACTGTGACCAAATCCAATTCCGCCTGTGCCCGTGCCACCTGTGCCTGTGCCGCAGAGACTTGCGATCGTGCCACGTTCACATCCACCGGACGCACCTCGGCGATTTGATCGAGCGTTGCCTGTGCTTCAGAAACCTGCTGCTGCCGCGATCGCTGAATTTGACTCAAGTTAGCCTGCGCTTCGTTTAACTGTTGTCGGACTGTATCAGCGGTTAATTGCTTCCCATCTCGCAAAGATGCAGAAACGGCTCCTTCGGTATAAAGCACTTGATATCGCCTAGCCTCCAGTTCGGCATTGTGCAATTCTGCTTTCAGACGGGCGATCGCGGCTTTCTGAGCTTCAGTTTCAGTTTGTAATTCCACCCGCTGGCGATCGACCACTCGTGACTGCGCCCGAACTTGTCCTGATTTCGCACCCGCTTCTACTTGGCTTAACTGGGCTTGAGCAACCTTTACTTGTTCCTGAGCCTCTTGAAGTGCTGTCTGTCGCCGTGCATCAGTATCCAGAATGGCAATCACATCGCCTTTGCGAATTTGTTGACCGTGAGTGACGCGCAGGGTTTCGACTCGTGCCCCTTCCGCAGCAGTGGGCGCAAACACCTGAATCACTTCGCCCTGTGGCTCCAATCGCCCCAAAGCAGAGACCGTTTTAACCGTAGGCGCAGCACTCATCACAGCCGATGCTTGCTGGTTCGGACGGCTAATGCCCATTCGATACGCCACACCACCCACTAGCAGCAAGCAGCCGACCCCCAGCATCGCGATTAAAGACGATCGCCCTTTCGGTTTCCAAGGAATGTCAATCATGTTTAACTCCAGTTTTTGTATTCAAAAAATTGGATACAAAAACTAAGGTATACTGAACAAATTGAATCCGTCAAGTCAGTTTTTAGTTATGGCACTCAAGCACACAATTTTGGCGTTCTTGTCTCGTCAGCCGATGAGCGGCTACGACGTTGCCAAAGAGTTTGCCGAAGGGTTTGGCAGTTGTTTCTGGAAAGCAAGCCAGCAGCAGATTTATGCCGAACTAACCAAGCTAGAGCAGCATGGTAACGTCACCTATGAAGCGATTCCCAAACCTGGACGACTCGATAAAAAAATCTATTCCATCACCGATCTTGGGCAGCAAGAACTGCTCGACTGGCTGACAAAACCCTGTGAACCCAGTGCCATTCGTGAAGATTTGGGGGTCATGGGTTTAGCGGGTCACTTGGTGTCTTCCCAGGTTGTCACTCGCGAAATCGAACGACGGCGGCAGCTACACCTTGAAATGGTGCAACAGGTGAAAAAATTAGATGAGCATTTTGCGAAGCATCTTCATTCGCTAGAGCTGAAAGACCTCTATATGCATCTTGTGATTCGTCGCGGCATTCGCTATCAGGAAGAGTGGGTCGCTTGGTGTGACGAAGCACTGGCAGCGATCGTTCAAACTGTAAAACGATAGGTGATTGAGGGGAGAAAAGGGGCGATCGCTACTACTCTCACAGACTGCTCTGAATAAGAGCTTGGAATATTTGGTTCCGAATATTGACGATCAGTTCTCAACTACTACCCTAATTGGACTCCTTACAATGACTGACTTTTGGACAGAAATTCTTGATTTTGCTCAAACGACTGCTGAGCGAGTCGGCACCCAACTTCTACAAGACTATGGACAGGCAAAAGCGTCTGAAAAAGCAGACGGGAGTTTGGTGACAAAATCAGATCAGTGGGCAGATCAGGAATTACGAGACGCGATCGCTAAGACATTCCCATCTCATGGAGTTCTGACTGAAGAGAGCGAGCATATTTTTCCCGCTCAAGACTGGTGTTGGGTGATTGATCCTTTGGATGGCACGAACAATTTTGCCAGAGGTCTCCCGCTTTGGGGAATCTCGCTTGGCTTGCTCTATCAAGGAACTCCGGTGTTTGGATACGTGCATTTTCCACCGTTGAGGCAATCATTTCACGGGTTTTGGCAAGGTTCATCGGGTTTGGAGATGCCAACCGGAGCCTTTCTTAATCGCAATCTCATTCATGCTAGTCAAGAGCCGTTGACGAGCAATCATTTCTTTAATGTGTGCGCTCGAAGTATCTCAGTGTTCAAGAATCCCATTCCTGCCAAGATTCGGATGTTGGGGGTGACAACTTATAGCTTTTTGACCGTTGCGGCAGGAGCCACGTTAGGAGGAGTCGAAGCCACACCAAAAATATGGGATATCGCAGCAGTGTGGGCGATCGTGCAAGCAGCAGGGGCAGTTTGGCACTCGCTCGAACCCAATCCTATCTTTCCGATTCAAGTCGGGCAAAACTATAGTCAGCGATCGTTTCCCACATTGGTTGTCAGCCGATTAGACCTGTTGCCCGTGTTTGAGCCGTTGGTCAGTTCGATCGGAAGCCGTTAATTCCTCTTAATGACAATAGATACGACACTGCCCCACTTCAGATTCAGTTGTGTTTGAGCATTGGCGTGATTTGCCGCAATTTCAACCCAACCGTGGCTACCTACCAACGCTAGAATCTCTCCGAGTTCGCCCTCTGAATAAGTGGTCTTGCTGGGATAAGTCGAGTCCTCAATTCTGACGCTCCAGGACTTTCCAGCAACGTCGGCTCCCGGAATATTAGTGATCAAGTTGCCAAAATGGTCGATCGCTTGAATCACTCCCTGAATTGTGCATTCCGTCCGAATCAGATCCGGGATTGGCAACTGCACGATCGTGCTCACATCAATAGCTGTCCCCAGTTCTAAAAGGGGCACTCCGCTTGCCAGATGCGCCCCAACAGGAGCGAAAATGTCGCGTCCATGAAAGGTTGTGCTGGGTGATGAAGTGCGCCAATAAGCAGGATTAGTTAATTCAACGGCAGAGATCGCTTCATACTGACTCAGAACTCCACTCACCAAACCGTTATCAGGCGCGACTAAAAACCCTAACTCAAGCTGAATGGCGATCGCGCGTCGCTGACTTCCTACACCGGGATCGACGACTGCCACATGCACCGTTCCGGCTGGGAAGTAGGGATAAGCATTCATCAAATGAAATCGAGCCGTAGCAATGTCTTGAGGGGGAACGTGATGCGTTAGATCAATCACGGTGAGGGCATAGTTGATCTGTGCGATCGTTCCTTTCATCACTGCTACATAGACATCAGTTGCGCCAAAGTCGCTGAGCAGCGTCAGAATCATAACGATTTCTCATATCTTTAATAATTAATTTTTGTAGTATAAGCTACCGTTTAGATTTTTGATGTTATGATTAGAAGACATAGTGACTCAGCACAAATATCCTTTTGGAAATGTCCGATATGAACAGAACTCGTCAATCCCACACCCAAACTGCAGCCACCCACCGCGAAAATTTGCAAAAAAACTTGCAGCGTCGGATGGAAGCCGCTAGAGATAGAGGTGACGAAAGCCTTTTGCGAATGCTCGAAGCAGAAGCTAACTATATCAAGTAGGCAGTGTCCCAATTCTTATCTTCTGCTCGCAGATTTCGAGATCTGATAAAAGGTGCAAGCTTAACGGTTTGCACCTTTTTGGTATTTAATGCTTAATCGTTCTGCTCCCTCGATTTCTGTATACTTAGACCCTAAAGATTTGTGAATCGCCACCTATAGGCGAATTATCTCGATTTTGGAGAATGTGAATGAAAGTCGCAGTGACAGGGGCAACTGGGTTTGTGGGAAGTCGTTTAGTAGAGCGCTTGACGGCTGAATGTCATCAAGTCATTGTTCTCACTCGCAGTGCCACAGGAGCAGAGAAGGTTTTTTCAAAGTCTGCTTACCCCAATCTAGAAGTGGTTGCTTACAATCCGATCGAGTCAGGCTCGTGGCAAGATCATCTTGCGGGCTGTGATGGCGTGGTCAATTTAGCAGGAGAAGCGATCGCTGAAACTCGCTGGACTTCAGAGCGCAAGCAGTCCCTAATGAATAGCCGTAAAATCACGACTCAAAAGCTGGTCGAAGCCATCGCCAAGGCAAATCCTAAACCGTCTGTGTTAGTGAATGCATCGGCGATCGGGTTCTACGGCACGAGCGAGACTGCCACCTTTGACGAAACCAGTTCTCCGGGCGATGATTTTCTAGCAGAAGTCTGCCAAACCTGGGAAGCCGAAGCCAGCAAAGTCAGGGAAAGCGGCGTTCGTCTCGTAATTTTGCGGATCGGAATTGTTTTAGGAATGGGCGGGGCGTTAGGCAAAATGCTTACGCCGTTTAAAATGTTTGCAGGAGGACCGATCGGAAGCGGCAAGCAATGGTTCTCCTGGATTCATCGAGAAGATTTGGTGAGCTTAATCCTGCGAGCATTGACGCAGACGCAGATGGAAGGAGTATTTAACGCTACGGCTCCAAACCCTGTCCGCATGGCTGAAATGACGACTGCGCTAGGTCAAGTGCTCAATCGTCCGTCTTGGCTGCCCGTACCCAGTTTTGCCCTAGAAGCGATGCTAGGAGATGGCGCTAAAGTGGTGCTTGAAGGTCAGGAAGTTCTACCCAAACGCACTCTGGCTGATGGATTTGACTATCAATATTCAACGATTAAACCAGCCCTAGAAGAGATTTTGAGCTAATCTCATCGGTTTGTCAGAGTTGCTCAAAATTTTGTTATCTTGGCAAAGCAACACGAACGCCCCTGACTGTAAAGGGATCACTTTCAACAGAACTATGCACACTAAGAAGTTAGAGCTACTTTTATTAGCGGGATGTTCTTGCCTGTTTACCCTACTTTGCCAACCGATCGCGCAAGCTGTCACGACATCTCCTACCAATACAGAGACGATTCTGCAAATCTCTGCCCAGCTAGAGGGCTTGTACTGTAGAACCAACTTTCAGAATAACTTTGGAGCTAAGGCAAGCAAGCAAGGTTAATCTCTCACTTCAGCCCTACTTTTTAGAACCGTGATGTTCGCAAGGTGGGGCAGAAATCGATTGATCTAACCACCCGGCTGCCTGTTGTAATCTTAAAAGCGCCTCTTCTGGCTGGTCTTTGAGCAGAAAAATCAACGCAACAGCAGCTTGTTCGCGCGATCGAGCCAGCCGATTCGATTTAAGGCGATGCCAATCGCGATCGCTGATGCTCAGCTTTTCGGTCAAGGCCTGAGCTAGCTCAAAGGCACTGAACTCAGAAAGTTTGCTGGTTGCAGATAAGTTAGAGGCTTCTGCCTGAGATTGAATCATGAGTGAAGTCCGCGATAGAACGCTGCTTGTGTGGAATGGGTAAAATGAATCGGTCTACCCGTCCCTCCTACTCTACTACGCTTGAATGCAGCCATCCCAAGACCCCGATCGTTTATCCATAAACTCAGACTCCGATGAGTCAGAGCCACCCTTTGAGCAAATTCTTGAAACCGTGGAGCGATCGCTTCAGGATCTCAAAGAGCGTCATGCCCAGATCGAGCATGATCAACAGCTTCAAAAAGAGCTAGAAGAGCGATCGCAAACAATCCGATCGCAGCTTCGCCAAAGCAAATCATCTACCCTTAAATTAGAATTACGAAAGATTGAAAAGCAGCTAGAAGAGCTAGAGTTCAATCTAGAAAGCCGTTTGTTTTCGTGGGCTGGCTTTAAAGAAGTTTTTTGGCAAGCCCTTCGATTTGGCGGACTGGGCGTTGTAGTTGGCTGGTCATTAGCTTTTTATACTTTAAACAATCCGACTCCTAGCACTACAAGTCCGACTCCGCAGACCTTAACCCCCTAAACCCCTCATGACACGACGGATCTCAGAACTGCTACGCACCGGACAACCTGACGAGTCAGTCACGATTAAAGGCTGGGTTCGCACTAAGCGAGAGCAAAAAGGCTTTTCGTTTATCGAAGTGAACGATGGCTCGTCGATGGCAGGTCTGCAAGTGGTGATGAATGCTGACCTCCCTGATTATGAAGCTGTGGTCAAACGGCTTAGCACGGGTGCGTCAGTTGAAGTATCAGGCGTTTTGGTGCCGTCTCCCGGTAAAGGGCAGCGCATCGAAGTCAAGGCAGATGCAGTCATCGTCTACGGCGAAGCTGACGCAGAGACCTATCCGCTGCAAAAAAAACGTCATTCGTTTGAGTTTTTGCGAGAAATTGGGCATCTGCGATCGCGCACCAACACGTTAGGAGCCGTCTTTCGGGTTCGTAATGCGTGCTCAATGGCAATCCATCAATTCTTTCAAGACCAAGGATTTATCTGGGTTCACACTCCCATTCTCACGGCGAGCGACTGCGAAGGCGCAGGTGAGATGTTTGCTGTCACCAGTTTGGATCTCAAGAAAGTTCCGTTAACCGAAAATCAGTCGGTTGACTACAGCAAGGATTTCTTTGGCAAACCGACTTATTTGACTGTGAGCGGACAGCTAGAAGCTGAGATCATGGCAACGGCGTTCAGCAACGTCTACACGTTTGGTCCAACGTTCCGCGCCGAAAACTCTAACACGTCGCGCCACCTGGCAGAGTTTTGGATGGTCGAGCCAGAAATGGCATTTTGCGATCTCGAAGGAGACATGGATTTAGCCGAGGCGTTTCTCAAATACATCTTTTCCTATGTGCTTGAGAAGTGCCCTGAAGATATGCAATTTTTCAACGATCGCATTGATAACTCAGTTCTCACAACTGCTGAGAACATTATTCAAAACGAGTTTGAGCGAGTCACCTACACCCAGGCAGTCGAGCTTTTGTTAAAGAGCGATCGCACGTTTGAGTATCCCGTCGAGTGGGGGTTAGATTTGCAATCTGAACACGAGCGTTTCTTAGCCGAAGAACTCTTTAAAAAGCCTGTAATCGTGACCGATTACCCGACGCAGATCAAGGCGTTCTATATGCGGTTGAATGAAGACGAAAAAACCGTTCGTGCAATGGATATTCTCGCTCCTAAGATTGGGGAGATTATCGGCGGGTCTCAGCGAGAAGAACGGCTGGATGTTTTAGAACGCAGAATTCAAGCGCAAGGGCTGGACGTGAAAGACTATTGGTGGTATTTGGATTTGCGGCGGTATGGCACCGTTCCCCATGCCGGATTTGGGCTGGGATTCGAGCGCCTCGTGCAGTTCATGACCGGAATGGGCAACATCCGCGATGTGATTCCGTTTCCTAGAACCCCGCTAAACGTCGAGTTTTAAACCTCAAAAAAGCCCGGAGAGTAATCGCGTTACCTCCAGGCAAATAATTAGATGAAATAGATTCTTTTGAGAACTACATCAAACCGAGTTGCTCCAAGATGCCTTTGCCCGTCATTAGCTCGGTGGCAAATCCGATCGCGATTCCTAGCATGGCTAGGCGACCGTTCAAAGACTCAGCAAACTTGGTAAAGCCGATTTTGCCTTCTTGCTTTTCCATCTGGATTGCCTCATTCTAAAGATACATTTCTTTAGATAAGTTAACTCTTATTAAACTATTTGGCAACAATCTGCCCAATATCAACGCTCTACCAATGAGACACTAGATCTCTAAGTCATTGTGATTTTGATTTGTCATGCCAGATCCTCAAGCGATTAGTGCGGCAGTTGCAGCGCTCTATAACACCTATCCATTTCCACCAGAGCCGTTACTCGATGAGCCACCTCCTGGCTATAACTGGCGCTGGAACTGGTCAGCCGCCTATAACTTCTGCACCGGACAAGCGCCCAGACGACACGACATCCGCATTTTAGATGCGGGTTGCGGCACGGGTTGCGGCACCGAGTATTTGGTGCATCTCAATCCTCACGCGCAAGTGACAGGAATTGACTTGAGTGCAGGAGCGTTAGCCGTTGCGAGAGAGCGATGTCAGCGATCGGTCAACGATCGAGCAGAGTTTCATCACCTCAGCCTCTACGATGCTAACCAGCTTCCCGGCACGTTTGACTTGATCAACTGCGTCGGCGTATTGCATCACTTGCCTGATCCGACTCGTGGCATTCAATCCCTCGCGACAAAACTCGCACCGGGCGGGATTATGCACATCTTCGTTTACGCAGAATTAGGGCGCTGGGAAATCGGGCTGATGCAGCAAGCGATCACCCTCCTGCAAGGCACCCAAAAAGGCGATTATCGCGATGGTGTAAAGGTCGGTCGTCAGATCTTCGAGACATTGCCTGAAGATAATCGCCTGGTGCAGCGAGAAAAAGAACGCTGGTCAATGGAGAATCAGCGAGACGAATGCTTTGCCGATATGTATGTCCATCCCCAAGAGATTGACTACAACATTGAGACGCTGTTTCAACTCATTGATGCGTCTGGGCTGAAGTTTTTGGGCTTCTCAAATCCCCGACAGTGGACGCTTGATCGCCTGTTGGGCAAAAATCTCGACCTGATTGAGCGGGCAAAAGGACTGAGCGATCGTCAACGCTATCGTCTGATCGAACTTCTCGATCCCTCGTCAGTCACTCACTACGAATTCTTTTTAGGACGGGGCGAATTGCCCTCAGCCGATTGGTCATCCGACGACGCGCTGCTTAACGCCATTCCTGAACGCAGCCCCTGCATCGACGGTTGGGCTAGTCGCTGTTTATTCAATTACGACTATCAAATCGTGAATCTATCAGAGCCAGAGTTTGAATTCATGAAAGCCTGTGACGAAAATCAGGGACGACGCACGATCGCAGAAATTCTATCAACGGTGCCCCTGGAATTGGAGACTGTCCGAGCGCTCCAACAACAACAGCTAATCTTGCTAACTTCAACAACTTAACGGCAATTTCAAGCACGCTTGACATTAAGTATTATTACCTGTGCATGGTACGATGACTATTGGCTAAACAAGCCGTTGTGACTGCATTAGACTTCATTCGAGTCTGGTGACTATCATGGCAATGTTGCCCTACTTCATGGATCGCACCTGTTATGGAGGAAATTTCTCCGTCTGTTTCTGAGTCATCAGAACCCAGCGCCTCAATGCAAGATTTCTATCGACTCCAACAAGAGTTGTTAGTGATCACCCTTATCCTGACGGGTCTAATCTTTTTCCCGGTTTGGTATTTCTACTCCCTCAACATCGCTCTGAATTATTTACTTGGAGCGTGCACAGGTGTGGTTTACTTGAAGTTGTTAGCAAGAAACGTTGAGCAACTTGGTAGTCAGAAAGACAAATTGGGCAAGTCGCATATCGCTATTTTTATTGGGCTGATTATAGTCGGAACCCAATGGGATGGTTTGCATGTCTTACCTATTTTTTTAGGATTTTTGACCTACAAAGCAACGCTGATCGTCTATACCTTGCGAACTTTGCTCAACCCTAGCGATTGAGTTTGTTATAGAATTTGCAGTCCTTAGAATCTGGGGAAAGCCGTCTGAACTGAAATGCTAAATTTCATCGTTGCTCCCAACTCAGTCCATCTCGCTAGTTTAGAGGTCGGTCATCACCTCTACTGGCAGATTGGCAATTTAAAGGTTCATGGGCAAGTTTTTTTGGTGTCCTGGTTTGTGATTGGGCTGCTCGTGATTGCCTCAGTCTTGGCAACTCGAAATGCTCAACGTGTGCCAAGAGGCATTCAAAACTTGATGGAGTACGCGCTGGAGTATGTCCGTGAGTTGTCAAGAAACCAGCTTGGCGAAAAAGATTACCGTCCCTGGGTGCCGTTCATCGGTACGCTGTTCCTGTTTATCTTTGTCTCTAACTGGTCAGGAGCGCTGATTCCTTGGAAGCTAATTAAGCTGCCAGAGGGTGAACTCGCTGCCCCAACAAACGACATTAATACAACGGTGGCATTAGCATTGCTCGTGTCGCTGGCGTATTTCTACGCGGGCTTTAGTAAAAAAGGTTTGGGCTACTTTGCGAAGTATATCCAACCTACGCCGATTTTGCTGCCCATCGCCATCTTAGAAGATTTCACCAAGCCCCTCTCCCTGAGCTTCCGTCTGTTTGGCAACATTTTGGCGGATGAATTAGTGGTGGCGGTTCTTGTCCTGCTCGTGCCTTTGTTTGTGCCGTTGCCTGTGATGCTGCTGGGTCTGTTTACCAGCGCAATTCAAGCCCTGGTGTTTGCAACTCTTGCAGCCGCATACATTCACGAAGCGATCGAAGGTCATGGTGAAGAGGAACACGCGCCGTAGTTCCTCATGCCTATCTTTTTGACTGTATTTAGGGTTCGCCCAATTTGATGTCGAACTCCTGTTTGTCTTGTTTTCAACCCAAAGGAAAATCACTATGGATCCCATCGTTCAAGCTGCTTCCGTTCTCGCTGCCGCTCTCGCTATTGGCTTGGCTGCGATCGGACCTGGTATCGGTCAAGGTAACGCTGCGGGTCAAGCAGTGGAAGGTATTGCGCGTCAGCCCGAAGCGGAAGGCAAAATTCGCGGCACATTGCTGTTAACCCTCGCGTTCATGGAATCGCTGACCATCTACGGTCTGGTGATCGCGCTGGTGTTGCTGTTTGCAAACCCCTTTGCATCATAAGAGTCAAGAGTTTTGGGTTTTGGGTTCTGGGTGACGGAATTCAAAACTCAAGGCTCAAAAATTCTAAAGTTGTCTTGCACTTTTCTCACCCTCACTCAAGATAATGTTTGACTTTGATGCGACCCTGCCCTTGATGGCAGTGCAGTTTCTTCTTTTAGCCGCAATTTTGAATGTGGTGTTTTACAAGCCACTAACTAAAGTTATTGAAGATCGGAGCGACTACATCCGCAGCAATGAAGCGGATGCGCGAGAGCGTCTCGCGAAAGCTGAAAATTTGGCGAAACAATATGAGTCTGAGTTAGCTGAGACTCGCAGACAATATCAGGCGACGATCGTGGCTGCTCAAACAGAGGCACAAACGATCGCGGCTCAAAAAGCTGCTGAGGCTCAACAAGAGGCTCAATCTAAGCGGGAAGCCGCCCAAAAAGAGCTAGATCAGCAGAAGCAGGCTGCGATGCAAACGCTAGAGCAGCAGGTCGAATCGCTGAGTCGTGAAATTCTAGATAAGCTTTTAGCCGGAGTTTGATGAGGTCGTTGGCGATGAATCGTTAGCTCCTTTAGGATTGTCAACCGCGCAGTTGTGGATAATGTCATGGAAATTTTTTTGCGACTCGCTGCCGGAGCCACATTACTCGGCTCTGAAGCAGCAGAAGCAGTAGGAAAAGGTGGTTTTGGTATCAATTTCGACATCCTAGAAACCAACCTGATCAATATCGCTGTCGTGATTGCTGTCGTCGTTTATTTTGGTCGTAAGTTTCTAGGTAAGATTTTGGGCGATCGGACGACCGTGATCGAAACTCAAATCAAAGAAGCGGAACAGCGCAAACAAAGTGCTGCCTCTACTCTTGCCTCACAGCAACAGAAGTTAGCGCAAGCGCAAGCTGAAGCCGCTAAAATTCGTGCGTCTGCCGAGGAGGGTGCCAAATTAGCGAGAGAAGCCATTTTGGTGAAGGCTGAACAAGATGTCGCCCGAATGCGAGAAACAGCAGCTCAAGAACTTGGCTCTGAACAAGAGCGGGTAATCAACGAGCTACGTCAACGCATCGCGTTGATGGCAATGCAGCGTGCAGAAGGTGAGCTTCCCGGTCGCTTAAATGATGACTTGCAGCAGAGATTAGTCGATCGCAGCATTGCACTACTGGGAGGGGGTTCCTAATGAAAGATAGCATTTTGACCGCTCAAGTCTTAGAACCCTACGCTCAAGCGTTGATGTCATTGGGTCAGTCTGATAATCTGACCGATCGCTTCGGTGAAGATGTCGCCGGAATTCTATCGAGTTGGAACGAGTCACCCGACTTGCAAGCGTTTCTCAGCAGTCCGTTGACGAAAGCTGATGCAAAAAAAGCTGTTTTAGTCCAGGTTTTTGGAGAGCAGATTCATCCGTTTACGAAGAGCTTTTTAATGCTGTTGGTTGATAAGCGACGAATTCTGTTTTTGGATGGCATTTGTAAGCAGTATCAGTCACTTTTGAGAAAGCTGAATCAAGCGGTGTTAGCCGAAGTGATTTCAACCGTCGAACTCAATGACGATCAGAAAAACACCATCCGTGAACAGGTGAAGTCGATGACTTCGGCTCGTCAAGTCGATCTCGAAACTCGGATCGATCGTGACCTGATTGGCGGCGTGATTATCAAGGTCGGTTCTCAGGTGATCGATGCAAGTTTGCGTGGTCAACTGCGGCGCATTTCTCTCCGTTTAAGTAGTGCAACATAAACAGGTGACGGGTTTTAGGTTTTTTGAACTTTGATCCCCGAACCCTACTTTCCGCTTTCCCCTTCATCCTGCAAAAGAGGTTCCAATGGCAGCAATCAGACCAGACGAAATTAGTAATATTATTCGCCAACAGATCGAGAGCTATGATCAGGGCGTAAAGGTTTCCAACGTTGGCACTGTGCTTCAAGTCGGCGACGGCATCGCCCGGATTTATGGTCTAGAAAAGGCAATGTCCGGTGAGTTGCTTGACTTTGAAGATGGCTCAGTCGGCATCGCGCTCAACCTAGAAGAAGACAACGTAGGTGCGGTCTTGATGAGTAATGGACGCACCATCCAAGAAGGCAGCAGCGTCACGGCGAGCGGCAAAATCGCACGGATTCCAGTCGGGGATGCGATGGTGGGTCGGATCGTGGATGCGCTAGCTCGTCCGATCGATGGCAAAGGGGACATCCAAACCACTGAGTTTCGCTTAATCGAATCTCCCGCACCTGGCATCATTGAGCGTAAATCGGTGTATGAACCGATGCAAACAGGCATCACCGCGATCGACACCATGATTCCGATCGGTCGGGGTCAGCGTGAATTAATCATTGGCGATCGTCAAACGGGCAAAACGTCCGTTGCTGTAGACACGATCCTGAACCAAAAAGGCGAAGACGTGGTTTGTGTTTATGTAGCGATCGGGCAAAAAGCCTCGACCGTTGCTAACATCGCCAACGTGCTGCGTGAGCGTGGCGCATTGGATTACACCATCATTGTTGCAGCGAATGCAAACGACGCGGCAACGCTGCAATACCTTGCACCTTACACGGGCGCATCGCTGGCTGAGTATTTTATGTACAAAGGCAAGCACACGTTGGTCATTTATGATGACTTGTCTAAACAGGCACAGGCTTATCGTCAAATGTCATTGCTGTTGCGTCGTCCGCCCGGTCGTGAAGCCTATCCTGGCGATGTCTTCTATCTTCACTCTCGCTTGCTAGAGCGTGCGGCAAAACTCAGCCCTGAATTGGGTGAGGGCAGCATGACAGCATTGCCGATCGTCGAAACTCAAGCGGGTGATGTGTCTGCCTACATTCCGACAAACGTCATTTCGATTACGGATGGTCAAATCTTCTTGTCATCTGACCTCTTCAACTCTGGTCTACGCCCAGCCGTGAACGCGGGTATTTCAGTGTCTCGGGTCGGATCAGCAGCACAAACCAAGGCGATGACGAAAGTCGCAGGTAAAGTGAAGCTAGAATTGGCTCAGTTCGCAGAACTCGAAGCGTTTGCTCAGTTTGCGTCTGACTTGGATAAAGCAACTCAGAACCAACTCGCACGCGGTCAGCGTCTACGCGAATTGCTGAAGCAGTCTCAATATTCTCCGCTATCAGTGGGCGATCAAGTCGCAATCATTTACGCGGGCATCAACGGCTATTTGGATGACATCCCCGTTGAGAAAATCACCGACTATGCGAAAGGATTGCGTGATTATCTGGCAACCAGCAAGCCAAAATATGGCGACAGCATTCGCACGACTAAAGCCCTCAGCGCTGAAGCTGAAGGCATGTTGAAGGAAGCGATCGCTGAGTACAAAAAGACCTTCCTAGCTGCCGCGTAAACCTGTTTTGGAGTTTGAACTTGGGGATTGGCTCTCTAAACTCAAACTCCAAGCCCTACCATTGGTCAAGATTATGGCAAACCTCAAACTCATTCGAGATCGCATTCAGTCGGTCAAAAATACGAAAAAGATTACGGAAGCAATGCGGCTTGTGGCGGCTGCGAAGGTGCGTCGCGCTCAAGAGCAGGTGATCGCTACTCGTCCTTTTGCCGATCGACTTGCCCAAGTTCTCTATGGCTTGCAAACCCGCCTGCGGTTTGAAGAAGCAAACTTGCCGCTCTTGAGAAAGCGCGATGTCAAGACCGTTGCATTGCTAGTGATCTCTGGCGATCGGGGTCTGTGTGGCGCCTATAACTCTAACGTGATTCGCCGCGCTGAGATTCGTGCTAAAGAACTGCAAGCAGAAGGACTAAACTACAAATTTATTGTGGTGGGTCGCAAATCGGCTCAATATTTTCAGCGTCGAGAGCAACCCATTGAGGGCACTTACATTGGGTTAGAACAGATTCCGACGGCTGCCGAAGCGTCGCAGATTTCGGATCAGTTGCTGTCTCTGTTTTTGTCGGATACAGTCGATCGGGTTGAGCTTGTCTATACTCGATTTGTCTCGCTGATCAGTTCTCGTCCGGTGATTCAAACCCTGTTGCCGCTTGATCCTCAAGGGTTAGAAGTGCCTGACGATGAAATCTTCCGGTTGACGACTCGTGGCGGACAGCTGCAAGTCGAGCGGGAGAAAGTGACAGCCCCGACTCAGACCAGTTTCCCACAGGACATGATTTTTGAGCAAGATCCGATACAGATTTTGGATGCACTACTGCCGTTGTATCTGAATAACCAACTGCTTCGGGCGCTGCAAGAGTCTGCAGCAAGTGAACTCGCTGCCCGGATGACTGCGATGAACAACGCTAGCGAAAACGCTTCAGAACTAATGAAGGAATTGTCGCTAACTTATAACAAAGCACGTCAGGCGGCGATTACTCAAGAAATTCTAGAAGTAGTCGGTGGTGCTGAGGCACTAGGCTAAACGTCAGCCCAGGCAATGAAATAAGAGCACGCGTCTGAGAACCCTCAGACGCATTTTTGTGGGCGATCGTTCGAGTTGCCCGATCGCTATGATAAAAGCATCCCGATTCGTCTCAGGGTTTATGACTTCCCAAATGAACCTGATTAATGACTCATTAGAAGAACTTCCACTTCTACCGCCGTGTGATCTTGATAGCGACGAACCGCCAATGGAAACTGATTTGCATCTTAAACAAATGATGTTGCTGATCAGCTGTCTAAATTGGCTGTGGCGCGATCGTCAAGATTTCTTCGTGGCAGGCAACTTGACAGTTTATTACAGTCAAAAGCTCATTAAAACACGAGACTTTCGCGGACCGGATTTCTTTGTCGTTCAAGGCGTTGAGTCTCGCCCTCGCAAAAGCTGGACAATCTGGGAAGAAGATGGCAAATATCCCGATCTGATTGTTGAAATTTTGTCAGAATCAACCGCAGAGGTTGATCGCACGACCAAGAAAACTCTCTATCAAGACACGTTCCGCACACCTGAATACTTCTGGTTTGATCCAGAATCGCTTGAGTTTACGGGCTTTTCGCTCAATCGAGGGCACTATCAGCCGATTTCACCTACTCAACAAGGTCTGTTGTGGAGTGAACAACTGCAACTATTTTTAGGCGTTCACGAAACCAGGCTGCGGTTCTTTCGTTCAGAGGGTCAATTAGTGGCAACTCCAGAAGAATCGGCGCTGGCTGAACGGCGACAGCGACTGGTTGCAGAAGAACGGGCAGAACTCGCAGAAGAGCGGGTAGAACGCTTAGCGGCACGGCTTCGATCGCTAAACATCGATCCCGATAGTGTATGAATAGAATATGTCCCTCAATTCGCATCCCTAATTCTTCTAAAATGAGGGTGGGAACACACGCATAATCACATCCAAAATGGCAACCTACACCGTCGAAATTCTGCATCGGGGACAAACTCACACGATCGAAGTCCCCGACGATCAAACAGTTCTTGAAGTTGCAAATAAACTAGGGTTAGATTTGCCCAGTTCTTGTACGGCTGGAGTCTGCACCACCTGCGCGGCCCAGATTTTAGAAGGAACCGTCGATCAAACCGATGGCATGGGCGTGAGCCAAGAGTTGCAGGATCAGGGATACGCTTTGCTTTGCGTCACATTTCCTCGATCGGATCTCAAGATTGCAACTGAAAAAGAAGAAACCGTTTATCACTTACAATTTGGGCAACACCAAAATAAATAGCTCAATTACACTAAGGCAAATGATTTGTGAACCTATCCAGCAAACATGAATACACACTTTGTTAGCATAGAAGTTGATTTGCAAGCAACACTATCTGAAATGCAAGCAGCAATCGAAGCTGAATTGCGAAACTACGGTGAACCTCTACGTTGGGCGATTACTGGCGTAAATGCTGACACGCAAAAAGCGCAACTTGAAGCGATCGTGACCACTTCTCCATGACCAAACGCCCCTATACTGCTGTTCTGATTGTGCCAACTGGGATCGGAGCCGCGATCGGAGGCTATGCAGGTGATGCACTTCCAGTCGCGCGGATGATGTCCCAAGTGTGCGATCGCTTGATCACTCATCCCAATGTTCTCAACGGTGCCCAGCTTTATTGGAACCTGCCGAATGCTCTATATGTCGAGGGTTACGGACTCGATCAGGTAGCGACTGGCAATTGGGGGTTGCGTCCCGTTCATCAAAATCGCATCGGACTGATTCTCGATCGTGCTATCGAACCTGATTTACAACTCCGACATTTACAAGCAGCAGATGCGGCGCGAGCCACACTCGGACTGAATCTGACCGAATACGTCATCACCGATCAGCCCTTAAACGTCAACTTAAACACTGCAAAGTCTGGGGCGACTTGGGGCACGATCGAGAACCCCGATAGCTTATTAAGAGCCGTAGATAACCTGATTCACAAAGCAGGAGCTACGGCGATTGCAGTCGTTGCTCGGTTTCCTGATGATAGTGACAGTCAGGCTTTGCAGGATTATCGTCACGGTCAAGGCGTTGATCCGTTAGCAGGTGCCGAAGCGGTGATTAGTCATCTAATTGTGCGAACCTTTCAGATTCCTTGTGCCCATGCGCCTGCATTGTTGCCCTTGCCCTTAGAGGCAGATCTGTCTCCTCGATCAGCAGCCGAAGAATTAGGATTTACGTTTCTTCCCTGTGTTTTAGTGGGGTTGAGTCGCGCTCCTCAATTCATTCACCGCACGATTCTTTCTGGCGTTCACTCTAGCGATGTGTGGGCTGATCAAATTGATGCGATCGTGATTCCGGCAACTGCCTGTGGCGGAGGTGCCGTGATCAGTCTCAGCCAGTCCTCTACTAAAATCATTGCTGTTAAAGAGAACCACACAAAAATGCAAGTTCCTCCAAACTCTCTGGGGATTGATGCCATCTCGGTCAATTCTTATCTAGAAGCATTAGGAGTGTTGGTGTGCGATCGTGCTGGAATCGACTATGAGGCACTAAATCCTGCGATTGCTCCGCTGCACCGTCTAGAAACCGATTCTGGCATTGGTTCTGCAACCTGGTAGCCTGAGCTATAGTGTGATACCTGCTCTCGTAAACTTCACCCCCAGAATTCCAGTGGCACAGCAAATCCCTGAAACTCCAGAAACAGAGCCGCTAACCCGCACTCAAGTCCTAATTGCAATGGGCGTAACTGCCGTTGCATTGCTGCTCGTCGCTAAATTTTGGATACAGCTTGGCTCAGTCAATTTGTTGCCCGTGACCGTGAGTGCCGAAGCCATCTTGCAAGGAGTCGGATTAGGACTCTCGGTCACGATCGCTAGCTCGATCGTCTATCGATTTTGGGCAGCCTATCGCACCAGTGCCGATTACTACCTCGAGCTCGTGCTTAAACCACTACTCATTCCCGATCTGGTTTGGTTAGGGTTACTGCCTGGGTTAAGTGAAGAACTGCTATTTCGAGGGGTCATGTTGCCTGAGTTTGGTCTTACGGCAGAAGGGATTTTGATTTCTAGCGTTTGTTTTGGAGTGCTGCACCTCAGCAACTTTAAACAATGGGCATACGTTGTTTGGGCAACTTGCATAGGTGCATTACTGGGTTACAGCGCAATCTGGACAGGTAATCTATTAGTGCCGATCGTCGCTCATATTCTCACAAATCTAGTCGCTGCTTTTATGTGGAAATTGGGCGCTTATCCTCGCTCTTCAAACTCCTAAATCGCACTGCGAGTAGGCACTCACTTACCGTAAATTTTCACAACTTCAGCTAAGACGTGGTGTAAGGAGCGATACCATAAAAGACGATCGTCTGTGAGTCAAGTTAACACCGGGCGAATGCTTGAAGACAACTGTCCTACAGTTTTGTTCACCTCCGATGAAATACGATTCCTCCGGCGACTCTGAAAATAGCTTAGAATATGCTGTTTTCAAGGACGTGACTCGCTGGCAGACGTTTTCTGAATTGCTCTTGCAGCTTCATCGAGAAGGAATTTATATTCACCCTCATCAGTTAGCAGAGTTTTTGTTAAGACACGGCTTGCCCGTTGATTTGTGTTATGTACCACCTCGCTTAAAACAAACAGCCACAACCTTAAATGCGCTTTATCAAGGTGATATGGCGCGATTAGAAGATATGAAAGAGCCATATTGGCACCCTCTTGTGATGCCATAAAAGGTTGGCTGTAATCGTGGGAGAAACGCCAATCAATTTTGACATGAGGTTTCTTTTAGAAACGTGGATTGATTAAGGTATAACTTCTCACCCTCTCCCCACGGAGAGGGAACAAGGCTCTAACTCCCTTCTCGGTGGGGACAAGGGTTGGCGAGGGCTTCGCCCCACTTCGTGAGGAAAATGCAGAAATGAAATTATTCAATCTCCTTGGCGTTTGATCTTCGCGGTTGCCGTCGAGGAATTCCGCTAATCTTTAAAACGTCATAGAGGGTTGCACAGTAAGTTGGTAGCCCAAACGTGGCAGGACTGACGGCATTCTGGTAAGTGAAGTGCAGATAGTGGAGTGAAAATCGCTCCCAGTCGCCCATTTGAATGCGAAATAGAAAAATAAACAAGTCTGCTAGCCAAAGCGAAAGCGGAATACGAAAATAGATTTTCTGATTTAGATAATCACAGGTTTCCTCGATCGCTTGATTGACCGTGATTTTCTCATTGCCCAATACCATTGCACGCGGCTCATTTTCTATCACAGAATGCTCGACCAAATGCCGCACCACTTGAGCAATATCTCGACCGTGTACAAAGTGAAAACTGCCCTCAGCATCTAAAAAGCGAATTAGCTTGATCCACTTCACGACATCTGAGATGCCTGACGAAATGTGGGAATAAGGATAGCCATTGCCGCCACCCAAAACTAACGTAGGGAACACCGTCGTGATCTTGGGCGCGATCGCCAACTCTTCTAGCCGCGAATAACAAATATATTTAGAACGAATGTAATCGCTGCCGATTTCCACCGCTTCTTTGAGTAGCTGATTATCACGCCCCAGCACACTCGCCGTGCAGAAGTAGATGACTCGATCGCAGACATCGGGATCGAGGAGACTCATCAACTCCAGGGTTTTCACCACGTTAATGTCATGCACATCGTCGCCACCCCAGGCTGTTGCCGTCAGCACCGCACAATGGATAGTCTTTAACAGACTAGCGTGCTGCCCAATGTCTCGCATGTCAGCGCGAACCACCGTGACACCAGGGCGGGCATGAACGTTTAACTTGAGCTTGCCAGGGTCTCTGACCAGCAAAAACAATTCATGCTCGGTTTCTTGAATTAAGGCTTCTGCAATATAGTGACCGATGCATCCACTCGCACCAGTCACCAAGATTCGCTTTAAGGTCATTTGAGCGCGGGTAGGGTGTCAGGTATTTCACCCTTAATAAGTTGATGTAGCTAGTAGCTTATCAACCTGTTTGGCAGTTTCAAAGAAGAACGCCGCATTTTCTTCAGGTGTATGGGGAAGGATACCATGTCCGAGGTTGAGAATGTGCCCTCGATTACCTGCTTTGCGGATGGTGTCGAGAATGCGATCGCGAATGAACTCCCTAGACCCAAACAAAACGCCGGGGTCAAGATTCCCTTGGACTTTGACCTCTTTGCCCAACCGAGCACGAGCATCTGCCATATCGATCGACCAATCGACGGTGACGATGTCAGCCCCTGATTTTGCCATTCTCTCTAATACGCCTGCGCTGCCGCTCACCAGCAAGATCAGAGGCGTGTCAGGATGGGTTTGTTTAACTTGCTGAAAGACTCGCTGTTGATAAGGCAAGGCAAACGTGTCGTAATCTTGCGGACTCAATTGCCCTGCCCAGGAGTCAAACATCTGTACGACCTGAGCGCCGCAGTCAATCTGATAACGCATATAGGTTGTGATCGAGTCTGCCAGCTTACCCAACAGTTGATGCAAAATCGTGGGATCTGAGAACGCCATGTTCTTGATCACCGAATAGGTTTTAGAGCCTTTGCCTTCAACCATGTAAGCGGCAAGCGTCCAAGGTGCCCCGACAAAGCCCAGTACGGTTGACTGGTTGCCGACCTCTTGACGTAGTGCGGTCAGAATTTGTTTGATGAAGGGAAGTGACTCGTCTGGCTCTAGGGGATGCAATTGATCGACTTGTGCCTGAGTGCGAATGGGTGAAGCGATGATGGGACCTTTGCCTTCGGCAATATCCATCTCAACCCCAATTCCTGGCAGGGGCGTGACGATATCTGAAAACAGAATTACGCCATCTGGCTGAAAGGCTTTCCAGGGTTGAAGCGAGATCTCGATCGCTACTTCTGGAATCTCTGAGCGCTCACGAAACGAGGGGTAGCGATCCCGCAGATCTCGATAGGCTTTCATATAACGACCCGCTTGTCGCATCATCCACACAGGAGGACGATCGAGCACTTCTCCGCGTGCCGCCCGCAATAAGTAAGGAACCTGCTGCCCCGTCATTTCCGCCTCTTTTGATAAGTGTTTCAAATTCATTTGTCAGCTTATCACTGTGGGTCTTCGCTTTTGCTTACAAGGCTTGTAATGTAACGGTTTTGAAATGTTTTGAGGGAAGCGAGGTCTTTCAATAGGCGCACGATCCCGATCGTGAGGTTGCCCAGACCGCTACTTAAAGAGGAGACGGATGTCAAGCTTTGGAAAGATTCTAAACCAACTCAAACTGCATAATCTTGAAGTGTTCAAGAGAAATTTAATCACAAGGACTTCTAGATTATGAAAAACACCACCATCGCTAAAGTTTTAGCTGCTAGCACCGTTGCTTTGAGTTTGTCGGTTTTGCCTGCTTCGGCTCAGACAGGTACAAGCAACACGGGTACGGACAGCACAGGTACAGCGGGCACGACAACCACACAGAACTACGATCGCAACGATGAGGGCAGAAATGGCTATTGGGGTCTGATGGGCTTGTTGGGTCTGTTTGGTCTGTTAGGTCGTCGCAGCAAGCAAGATGATGTAGCGGCTGCTTATCGTGACCCCAGTTCGACTGAAACCACAGGTTCTCGTCGTTATTAACCTTGGCACTGATTATGCTTTCTGAAGGTTTGGGCAGACAGGGAGTCTGCCCTTTGAATTTTTTAAGGGACTTAATGTAGATCTGCGTCCCAAACGGCAATGTAGATGCGATCGCGGTTGTTTCGCTCAATCACACCCTTTAAATTGCCTTTCTGAAAGCTGTATTGATTCGACTGCCGTTGATGGACGCGTTGAAGCCCTGCCATCACATCTGAAGGGGCTTGGCTTCCCATCATTCCATTGACGGTGACGCGCATCAGCAATTCATCCATTGCGGGGGCAAATGAGGCTTCGGTTTGGCGAACTTGGTTAGACGTGCGATCGTAGATATACGCCAGCGTCACACTGTCAGGAATCACTTCATACAAAGCACTGCGGGTGTTTGCCCAATACCCCACCTTTGTGATGGTGGGTTCGCCCAGAGTCGCTCTCACTTCTGACTCAGAGGTGCCCGTCGGAAAACCTGGAATCCTAGAGGGAATTTGAGCCGGGATCTGAGCATTTTTTTGAAGCTTCTTAGTAGGTTGGCTTGGGGGAATTAGCTCTGGTGTTGGGGGAGTTGGCTTGATCGAGACTTTCACCTCTGGAGACGGCGACGCAGAGGGCGTAGGAGAAGATTCAGGGGACGGCACGATCGAAGGTGACGGCGAGAGGGTGACGATCGCCACAGGAGTTTCTGATGGTTTTGGCTTCGATAGCAAAGCTCCCAAGGCAACCGCAGTCAGAACGACACCAGAAGCGGCAACCATCCCTAACACTAATTTCAAGCCAGATTTGCGTGGAGTGGAATCAATCTGCACTGGATTGACGACTCCAATCGCTTGCGTTCCAGTCGTGCTCTCTTTAGCAGGAAGGCGGTCAGGATTAGAAGGCAACAGGGGAATCGTAGGTTCGTGCGTTTGCCAGGGAGTCATCGGGATCTGAGGAGCGGTGTCTAAACCAACCGGAGCGGTAGCTGCATTGGATACGAATGTGACACCAGAAATTTTCGATTCAGATACTGGCAGAAGCTTTAGCCAAGCCTCTACGGTCTCGGGACGATAGCGGGTGTCCAGTGCCATGCCCTGCATAATCGCTTGGTTGACCGAGGCGCTGAGGTGAGGCTGCAACGATCGCGGGTCGGTCATAGGCTGACGATCGCGCAAAATCGAGGCTGTTGGAACCTGAGCCGTCAGCAACGCATAGAGAGTTGCCGCCAATCCATACACATCCGTGGCAGGACTGCGCTTTTCTTGAGCAAAATATTGCTCGATCGGGGCATATCCTGACGAAATCATATTGGTATGGGTCTGAGTCGAACCGGGCGTAAATTCACGAGAAATCCCAAAATCGATCAGGACGACTTGCTGAGTTCCTTCTCGCAAAATGATATTTTGGGGTTTGATGTCGCGGTGCAGCAACCCATTTTGATGAACTACCTGTAGAGCCGAGCCGATTTGCCTCATGTAGTGAATGGCGGTGGCTTCAGGCAACGGGCGATCGGGGAAGACCCATTCCTCCAGCGTTACGCCCGGAATGTAGTCCATCACCATGAATGATAAGCCGTCTTCTAGAAAGAAGTCGCTGACCCGCACGATGTTGGGATGGATGCACATCGCCAACCGTCTAGCTTCATCTTGAAACTTGCGCTGAAACTCTGAGAAATCGCGATCGTTCCGCAAGGCTTCATTCAGCGTTTTGATCACCACCACCTGATTGAGATAGCGATGAGTCGCCTTAAAGGTGATGCCAAAGCCACCTCGTCCCAGTTCTTCATTCAGAGTGTATTTACCACCCTGTAGCGTTTTGCCGATTAGCGCATCCATGGTTTGTCGGTTTACAGATCAGCTATTCTAAAACGCCTTCAGACTAACGTATTTTGCGAAGCGATTAGTCTGTCTCTAGGGCAACTAGAGGAATCGAACACTGAATACGACTCAACGTTTCTTCAGAGTTGGGAGGGGTCAACTGCTCCAGTCGTCCGTTCATAACGTCCATTAGAGTTTGACTCAACAGAAAGCTAAACCCCAACGATCGCTCCTCCAGGTCAAAGGAATTTGGTTGTAGCGATTCACTCCCGATCGCGACCGAGTTCAACAAGTCAATCGGCTCCTGCCAAAACTCTGCCGGACGCTCATCCTCTAGCAACACATAGGCATAGTTTGAATCAACCGACTGCACCGAGAGCGTGATTTTGCCCTGCTGCATCGTGTCGATCGCGCCATTCACCAAACTAAGCAGCACTTGCCGCAACCACTTGGGGTCTGCCAGCACATAAATTTCAGGCTCAGGCTGCTGAATCGTCATCCAGAGGTTGCGATTTTCGGCTTTGAGATGAGTCAAGGCTTGAACTTGTGACAGCATCTCAGCGAGCTGAACGGGTTGCAGGTCTAGAGTGTCGGTTCCTTGCTCGACTCTGGCAACGCTGATAACTTCATCTAAAATTTGCACCATTTTGAGCGCCGATTCGTGTGCCTGAGCAATGAAGTCTCGCTCCTCGGCAACGTTTTCGCACAAGTCAGCCAAAATCAGTTGATGAACGCCGATGATGCCATTGAGGGGCGATCGTAGCTCGTGAGAGGTGCGTGACAAAAAGCCTCCCTTAAACTGGCTCATCTCGATCGCCATTTGATATGCCAATTCACGTTGTCGATCGCGAGACGAATCTGCTGGAGAAATCGGAACTTGTGGGGCACGGCGATCGCTGTTGGATTCGCGCCAGATCCATCTGCCGAGGGCAAGTCCTATCCCCAGATATATCCAATTTGTCCAGTTCATAGCAGATTTTTTAACGATCGCTCTATCGTGATCTAGCAGAAGCATCGAAGCGTCTTCGACCAAATGAGTTGCAGCCTAGTCATCAAATGCTGAAGTGATTCACTAATTTGAATGCTCTCTGAATGCAGATGCAGAACTAAATGTTACATCACTTGCCGAGCGTCCATAAAGTTCATGCTTGAGAAATCGCGATCGTAAAGGCAGCGATCGCGCCTCGCACCTCTTTCGACATCTCGAAATCACCTACAATTCCGGCTGCATCCAGATTTCTGCCTAAGAGAGAAACGGTGATTGACGCTTCAGGAACAATGCGTCCTGCCATCGTGGTCACAATCTCAATCAGCGAAGCTTGGGCGTGAATTGCTCGTGGTGACGCGTTGAATAGTGCGATCGGCTTACCTGAAAACTCTTCCCCACTCACTAACCAATCCAGTGCATTCTTCAACACACCTGGTATCCCATGCGCGTATTCTGGGCTTGAGATGATTAATCCATCTGACCAGCGCAATTGATTTCGCAAATCGGTCACCAATGGCGCATCTATTAGCTCAAGGTCAGGATTGAAGTGTGGCAAGTCACCAAGCCCGTCATACAGTTTCATCTCAACGTTTGCGGAGGACAGCGCGATCGCAGCCTGCAGTAGAGCCGTGTTGGATGAGTCCCGACGAAGGCTTCCTGAAATGGCAAGGATTCGAGTGGTTTGAAAGGCGTTTTCTAAGTTCGAGGCCACTGTTTTCTCGATCCATTTTTAGCGGTGTCTGCATCAAGTTCATGCTGTCTTCGAGACCTAAAAAACAGGCTCTGGCGTGACTGCTAGAACCTGTAAAAAAACTACTCTTCGATGACTTCGCGAATGCGACGCTCTAAGCGATCGAGATCCAGCCCTCCCTCATCACGAGAAAATCGCCGGACTGATTTATTCACCTGCTGCAAATCGTTAAACAAGTCGCGCAAAATCTCTTGCTGCTGACGAGATTGAGTCACCTCGCGCGGCTCTTGGACTAAATCGCGCACGATCGAGTCTTCTGCCCGTGACGCAATGATCGGATCGGGTTGCCCTTCTAATTGAACGAATGTGCGACGACCAGGACCGCGATCTTCCTCGATCGGAACGACAGCCGTTACTTGGTCAGAGCGTACATATTTGCCAAACCCTAGATGTACCAGCACTGCTGATTGAATTCTCATTTGCTTTTTCTTGACTCTGATAGTCTTATTATCACTCTTTTGATGAGCGCTGTGGGTCTTTCACTGAGCGGTTTTCACGCCATTTTTAGTGCAGGTTGCCACCGTGTTTTATTCCAGACAGATAACTCTATTTTGAGTAATGTCTTTGGATGGATTTCTTGTATCGAAAAGTTAGTTGAATGAGAATTATCACCGTTCATTTTGATCAAGGAAGCAAGATTGAGGTTGTTATGCAGCAAAGTTTTTCGTCTGTATTCAAGAATTTGAGTGATGCTGAACGTGCAGTTGCATTTATTCTTGGCACCGTTTTTCTAGGAGTTGGGATTGCTGGATTCATTCCTGGCTTTATCTCCATGCCAGGAGATGCCCCGGTGATTGGAGTGTATGTTCCTAGACTTTTATTTTCTGATGGTTACGGTCACGTGTTTGGCTTATTCCCAACTAACTTTTTGCACAATGCTATTCACATCGTGGTGGGTGTATTAGGAATCGCCGCAGCGACTAGCTTTAGTGGTTCTCTAGTTTACAATCGCGGTTTTGCCATTACTTATGCGGCAATCGCTCTAATGGGGCTGCTGCCTGCGACGAATACTACGTTTGGTTTAATGCCGATTTTTGGCAACAACGTTTGGTTTAATGCGCTAACTGCGATCGCTGCTGGTTATTTTGGTTTTGTCAAACCCGCTGAAGTTGAAAAAATGACCACAACTTCCAGCGTTTGAAAAATTCTGGGATTATTGAAGGGCTTTAAAGCTTAAAGTGGGCGACTATCCCTCAAAGGAATGAGGGGTTTGTAGGGTAGAAGCGACTCTTACCCCCTCATCCCACAAGACACCTCAAGGATCAGTTGAAAGAATCTTCAAAGAGGACGAATCCTTAAATCTCTCCCAAGGCAGAAGAAGAGCTGAACCCAACCGAACTATAAAGTTGTGTAAAGAGAATCGAAGAACTTACTCGCTTGACTGTACAGAGAAGTTGAGCGAAACTTACAAATACGCTCTCAACAGCTCTCATAAGTTGTTAACTTCTGTGACATTTTAATTCGCAGCGGGTTGACTGCTGAAAGTTTAGTAGAGCGTGAGCAAGGTGGGGTAAGGATACGCTTCACACTTGTCAACGGCAGCAATTGAATCTTTTAGATCAACCCTTCACAGAGCCGAGAGCATGGAAACGCTAGAGTTCATCATATACCCAGACGGTCGAGTGCAAGAAAAGGTTACAGGCATTGTTGGAGCTTCTTGTGCAGAGGTGACAGCAGCGATCGAGGCACAGCTCGGTCAGGTCTTAACCCGAGAACAAACATCTGAATATTTCACGCAAGCCGTTCAAGAGTCTGCGACAGTCGCGACTCAAGCGACTCTTAGCAATTGGTAGGCTTTTTCACTCGTAAAATCTTAGATTGCGTTAACAACAGCCATGTCACACTTCAGCCAAATCAAAACTCAAATCCGCAACTTGTCTTCGTTGCAGTCTGCTTTAACTGACCTTGACATCGATTGGATGTCTGGTCCTCGAGAAGTCCGGGGGTATAAAGGTCTGACTCACACTGCCGAAGTTGTGATCGAACAAGACAATGGTTATGACATTGGGTTTGCCTGGAATGGTCAATCCTACGAGCTTGTGTCTGACCTACAATTTTGGAAACAAGACAGCACGGTTGACCGCTTTTTGAGCAAAGTGACTCAGCGCTATGCCTATCACACGATCGTCGGCGAAGGCTCTCAAAAAGGATTTCAACTGACAGAGCAGCAGCGCAATCACGATGGCTCCGTTCGTCTCGTTTTGCAACGCTGGAGTGCTTAATGTCTCCGCAATTGCCAGACCCGACAGATGCCAATCCAGCCGCGGATAGAACAGGGTTTGAACCAGAGTTAGGCGGGTTTCTGCGTGATGCAGAGGCTCGATCAGGACTTGAGCCTGAACTGGGTGGTGTGTTTAGGCAGACGGGTGTCTATGTCGATGAGCTAATCTGCATTGGCTGCAAGCACTGTGCTCATGTGGCTCGCAACACCTTCTATATTGAGCCTGACTATGGACGTTCTCGCGTGGTTCGCCAAGACGGGGATTCAGAAGATTTAGTTCAGGAAGCGATCGACACCTGTCCGGTTGACTGTATTCATTGGGTTGACTACACAGAATTGAAGCGACTAGAGGACGATCGTAAATACCAAGTGATTCCCGTTGTTGGGTTCCCAGTCGATCATGCAACGGTAGCAACGAATCGGCGCAAGCAAAAGATGAAGTCCAAAAAGAACAGAGCTAGTCTTTGAAAACTTCCTAAAGCCGAGGCTCCTGTAAACGACTACAGGAGCCTTTTGGCTTTTATTCTTCTGTTGCTACAACCTCAGAAGCATCTTCTTCAGTCTTCTCTTGGTCGAGAGCTAAGGTGTGAGTCAAAAACGGCAAATAAGCTCCTCTAAGTCCTTTCTTAATCCGCTCAGGAGTTTCTTCAAAAACGACAAAGAGTGGGTAAACTTTAGCGGCACCCTCACTGAGAATGTGCTGATAGCGGGGAGGCATTACCCACTCATAGTCCTTGTCTAGCAAGATTTGAATTCGTCGCCAGCGCCCCAAAAGGTCAGAAAAGTCTTCCTCAGGTTGATGAACAAAGATCAGAATCTCACGACCTGTTTTGATCTTCCACTCCGGATCACACATCACAATTGCGATTTCGCAAGGCAGCATCAATGACTCAACCGTTGTGATGTTCATGTGACCACTCGCAGCAGGAGACACATGACGCAGTTTGACGATCGGCAGTGGAATCGTGATTACACTTTCTTCAGGTCTTCGTATGCTGGGCAACAGTTCTAGATAAGCCCGATGGCGTTTGAGAAGCGCGATCGCCTCAGCAGGTTGGCTATAAGCCGCTAACAGTTCTTCGTAGTGAGATTTTTGGATTGCCATCACGTTTAGCCTTCAGATCAAAAAAGTCAGAAGCAAAGACTGAATCTCGTCTAACTTCTGACTTCGCGTTGTCTTAAAATTCTTGGCACCATTAGCCGAGTTTCTCGAACACCTTAAACATCGGTAAATACATGGCAAGTAGGATGCTTCCGACCATGGCACCAATGAACAGAATCATAATCGGTTCCATGATGCTGGTTAATCCTTTCACTGCCTGCTCGACCTCATCTTCATAAAAGTCAGCGACTTTCATCAGCATTTTGTCGAGTTCTCCGGTTTCTTCCCCGATGCTCATCATCTGAATCGCCATCGGCGGAAACACCTGCTCTTTCTGCAAGGCAATGCTGATCATGCCGCCTGTCTGAATCTCTTTTCTAGCCTCGTCGATCGCGTTAGAGATAATTTGATTCCCGGCAGTGTCTCTGACGATTTCTAAACACGTCAAAATCGGTACGCCAGAGCGAGTCAAGGCTCCAAACGTTCGACAGAACCGAGCCGTTGCCGTTTTTTGAATCAAATCTCCAAACAGAGGAGCGTTCAGAAAAAACCGATCCATTGTTTCTTGTCCCACCCGTGTTTTGTAATACTGTTTGTAAGCAAAAACCACCAGAGGAACCAAAATAATCAAAATGATTACATTGGGGCTGCGGAGGAATTTACTGATACCCAGCATTGCCAAGGTGAATGCAGGTAATTCTATCCCGATCGTCTGAAAAATCCCGGCAAAGATGGGAATCAGAAAGATGGACATCGCCATAAAAATGATGAGTGCGAGAGAACCCACCACGACCGGGTAAGTCATCGCTGACTTAATCTGGTTCTGTAAGCGGGCAACATCTTCTAGTAGTTTAGCGAGACGATCTAACACCTCATCTAGCACCCCGCCCACCTCGCCAGCTTGCACCATGCTGGTATAAAGCCCATCAAAACATTGAGGATGTTTACGCATGGCTTCAGAAAGGTTGGTGCCCTGCTGAACATCGGCGCTAATTTCCATCAGCGCTTTCTTGAGCTTTGGGTTTGTGCATTGGTCAGAAAGCACACCCAGACCGCGAACCATGGCTACACCAGCATTCACTAGAACTGCAAACTGGCGGGAGAACACTGCTTTATCCTTAGTAGATACCTGAGCCGTCGAAGCTTGAAACTTCTTAAGGTCAAAAATATTATTGGGGTCAAAGCTTTCAGTTTGTTTTAGTTCTTGGACAAAGAACCCCTGGTCTCGCAGGGTCGATCGGGCATCTCCGAGAGAGTCAGCGATCAGCTTTTCTTTCTTGGCATTTCCTTTAGCATCTCGGACACGGGCGACATAGGTAGGCATGGCTCAGAATCTAAATAAAGAGTGAAGCGATGATTTGCAAACTGTAATCCAGGGTGTGGTGCGGTCATGAGAAAGATGACTTCAGCATCATGTCCCGGCAATGAGATAAACCGACAAACTGAAACTTTTTTAGCGTTTGACTCCACCTGCGACTGCGGGCGTTCCCCCGATAAGTCTTTGAAGCTCGTCTGGTCGTGAGGTCTTAGACATGGCTGCTTCAAAGGTAATCTGTCCAGCTTTGTATAGATCCGCCAGCACCTTTTCTAGTGTTTGCATTCCTAGTTTGCCTCCGGTCTGAATCGCAGAATAGATTTGAGCCGTTTTACCTTCCCGAATCAGGTTAGAGATTGCAGGGGTAATGACCATGAGTTCTTGCGCCATAATTCGTCCATATTCACCGGGTTTAGGGCTTTTCTTAGGCACCAATGTTTGACTAAATACTGCCACTAAAGAGTTAGAGAGCTGCACTCTGACTTGGGTTTGACGTTCAGCCGGAAACACATCAATCATTCGATCGACCGTTTGAGAAGCCGAGCTAGTGTGCAGAGTACCAAAGACTAAGTGACCAGTTTCAGCCGCCGAGATAGCTAGAGAAATGGTCTCAAGGTCACGCATCTCACCCACCAGAATAATATCTGGATCTTCCCGCAAAGCTGCCTTTAGTGCATTCGCAAAACTCTTTGTATCTTCACCCAATTGGCGCTGGTGAACCAAACTCTTGACGGGTTCATAAACAAACTCGATCGGGTCTTCGATGGTTAAAATGTGCTCGGCTCGCGTGCGATTGATCAAGTCGATCATGGCGGCAAGAGTCGTCGTCTTACCAGAACCCGTCGGACCTGTAACTAAGATTAAGCCTCTCGGCTTTTCTGACATTTCGCGCACGACATCGGGAAGCCCGAGTTTTTCAAAGTTAGGAATTTTAGAACTCAGCGCTCGCAGACACGCTGCATAGGTGCCCCGATCTTTGTAAACGTTGATCCGGAAGCGTGCCAAACCTCGCACCCCATAAGAGCAGTCTAGCTCCCAGTTTTGCTCTAGGTTCTTGCGTTGAGTATTATTCAACATGCTGAAGATCAGGCGTTGACATTCTTCAGCACTAAGCACCTGATCGCCAATGGGCTGAAGGTGTCCACTGATCCGAAAATAGGGAGGCAGTCCAGCAGTTAGGTGCAAGTCAGATCCTCCCATCTCAATCAGTTGCTCCATCAGGTCTTCAATCATCAACTCCATGGGGTTTGCTCCTTTAGTACTTAGGGATGGATTTTTAGGTCAGTTTTTGGAATTTAGTCTACCCAGCGATCGCCTCCGTGCCCTCACAGAATCCGTAGATGGCTATCGGCTAGCCACTATTCCTGAAATCGCGCGGTTGTACAGTAGGGGCAATCTAACCACTCTTGCTTCATTTCTGCCCCACATCCGCGACAGGTCAGCGAGCTCTTACGTTTAGCCCGAAGTTCGGCTTCTAATCCAGTATCCGTAAAAGTAACCCGCTCGATTTCCTCAAAGGTCGTCAAACCAGTTCGCACCAGATTTAGACTGTAGGCAAGTAAGGTCTGCATTCCTTCTTCAACTGCCGTCTCTTTGATGCGTTCAGTGGGTGCTCCTTCGGTAATTAAGGTTTGAATCCGCTCGCTGACTTTCATCACTTCATAGACTCCCAAGCGCCCTTTATAACCGCCGCCACCGCACTTCTGACATAAGGTTCCACCTGCTCTGGCTTGCTGAATCTCGTGAGGGGTTAAGGTGTTGGCTTTAAACAGCGTCAGTTGAGAATCGCTAGAACTCGATAAGCCATAGCGCCCCAGTTCTTCACTGGAAGGCGTATAGGGCTGACGGCACTCATCGCACACGCGGCGGACAAGACGTTGAGCGACAACACCCAGCAGCGCACCTGATATCATGAAAGGCTCAACGCCCATTTCATCGAGACGGGCGATCGCGCCAGCCGCATCATTCGTGTGCAGCGTAGTTAGAACCAGGTGTCCAGTTAAGGCAGCCTCAATTGCGGTCTTCGCCGTTTCACGGTCACGGGTCTCACCCACGAGAATCACATCGGGATCTTGACGCAAAAAGGCTCGCAGAATGGCTGCAAAGTCCATTCCTTTTTCACGGAGCACCTGAACTTGAGTCAAACCAGGAAGCGAATATTCGATCGGGTCTTCTGCTGTACTGATGTTTACACCTGGATCGTTGCGTTCAGCCAAGGCGGAATAAAGAGTAGTGGTTTTACCAGAGCCAGTTGGACCAGTAACTAGAAGCAACCCAAACGGGCGGCTCACCATTTCCTGAACGGTTTCGAGTGAAGTTTGATCGGTAATCAGTTTGTCTAACCCCAGTTGCGTCACGGAATTATCAAGAATCCGCAGAACGACCTTTTCGCCGTAGCGACTGGGAAGCGTACTGACGCGGAAATCGACCTTACGACCGTCGTAAATACGGCGAATTCGACCATCTTGAGGCACTCGTCGCTCTGCAATATCTAGTAGCGCAATGATCTTGAAGCGGGCTGTGACGGCTGGAATAACCTTCTTGGGAAAGGGGGCATCAAACGCTTCTTGCAACACGCCATCTTTCCGAAAGCGGACTCGCAGCACTTCTTCCTGTGGCTCAATGTGGATGTCTGACACACCCATTTGCAGCGCTTTGATTAAGATTTTGTTAACCAAAGCAATGATGGGTGCAGCTTCTGCGTCAGAGGCATCCAGATCGACTTCAGAAGCGTCATCGTCAAGATCTTCTCCTAGAGACTCCAACCCCTCTAAGTCAGACTTGACATCGACTTTCGACTGTAGCTCGATCTGCTTCTGGAGTTCTAGCGCGTTGTCACGATGTTGTGACATCAAGCGCTGGTAGTCTTCTAAGGTGATGACTAATCGCTGTAAGCTCAAGCCTTTCCCACGCAAAATTCGATTCAAATCGTCTTGAGCAGCCAAGTTGTCGGGGTCAACCATCGCCACTAGAACAAAAGGCGGTTGCCCATCGCTTTGAGCAAGCGGCAACAACTTGTAGCGACTACAGATTTCGATCGGAATCAACGTATCAATCAGTTGACTCATCTGATTAGCCGAGATTTGACTAATTTCTGGGTCGAGTGACTCTACCCCGTAGAGAATCTTCAGTTCAAACAGTTGCTGTTTCTTATACTGACGAAGCAGATCTGGTGGAAGCGGTAGCCCCTTAATTCTCTCTAAGGCAGTCGCCAGAGATTCGCCCGATTTGCGACTCTCAGCGAGTGCTTGGCTTAACTGCTCGTTGTTCACAAAGCCAGCTTGAATCAGCTTGTTCCCAAACGGAGAGAAATGATTCTGGACAATTAGAGCGCGGCGCTGAGAAGAAGAGTTAGTCATAACTGATGAATGAAGATCTCCTTGTGAAGGATTCCCAAAGAACTTAAGAAAGACGCGTTACGCGGTTCACCAGAGCTACTGAGGTGTGTGCACTTGCTTCAAACCCTCATCTGGTACTGAAAGATATCCGATCTTGACCAGGTGAAATCATAGTAGTGGCAAATCTAACAAGGAGCGATCAAAACACAGAAGTTGGTACAGATAATAGCTGGTGTAGATGGCTGTCGCCAGATTTTTTCGTCACTATCTTCAAGGAATCTCTTTCGAGTCTCTACAGGTCTCAAATTTAGCCCTAGTCAACCTGTCTATTTCTTCTAGCGAAAGTCAGTCAAAATGTGTTCATCAGGATATGATGCTTTACGTTTAGCGGCTCGCGGAAATCTAGCATCCTGGAACTGATTAGGTAGGATAAAAGAAGAAGCTTTAGCTAAGGCGATCGTGGAAAAGGGGATAAGCGCATAATGACTGAAGAAAATCAGCTAGAAGAAACTCAAGCCTCAGCAACCTCTTCTGAGGGGGTGCCCGTGGCAGAATCTGAAATGACTGCTCAAAGCTCCGAGATCGAACCAGAAGGTGCTCTGCCTGAAACTGCGGCAGAAGACGACACCGACTATGAAGCCGCCTTTATGGATCTCCGTTCAACGTTCGCCACAAAGGAGCGAGAACTAGAGACTCTTAAAGCGCAAGTAGAAGACCGCAACAACCAATATGTGAGAATTGCGGCAGATTTCGAGAATTTTCGTAGACGAACTCAGAAAGAAAAAGAAGACCTAGAACAGCAAGTTAAGTGCTCGACCATCAACGAGTTGCTGCCTGTAGTGGATAACTTTGAGCGGGCCCGATCGCAGATCAAACCCCAAACCGACGGGGAAATGAATATCCACAAGAGCTATCAGAGTGTTTATAAGCAACTGGTTGACTGTCTAAAGCGAGTTGGAGTCGCTCCGATGCGATCGGAAGGCAAAGAATTCGATCCCAACCTTCATGAAGCTGTTATGAGGGAAGCCACTAGCGACCACCCAGAAGGTACGGTGATTGAAGAGCTTGTACGGGGGTATCTGTTAGGCGATCGAGTCTTGAGGCACGCGATGGTTAAGGTTGCAGCACCGCCAGAAGAGGAGACAGAGTCTACACCCTTGGCAACGGCTGACTGACCTACATCAAGAATTTGTAGGGTTGTTGCTGCTCAGTGAAAGCCCGTGCTACGCTCAGAACCAACTCACTCAGGGCTTTCAGATTGCTTGATTTGCGGCGAGATTGTTACAAACGTTTTGAGATAGGGAATAATTCGGATTACGTGACCGAATGGGTGAATATCTTTGTAGATCACTACGCGGATTCCACGCATTGGGTGCATCAATCTGTCAGGTCTGCATTCATCTCGCATAATCTTCATCGGCGCTAGCTATGGGAAAAGTCATTGGTATCGACTTGGGCACGACCAACAGTTGCGTTGCTGTCTTGGAAGGCGGTCAGCCTGTTGTCATCTCTAACTCTGAGGGTGGAAGAACGACCCCCAGCATGGTTGGATTTGGCAAGGTGGGCGATCGTCTGGTGGGACAACTAGCCAAACGTCAATCTGTCACAAATGCTGAAAATACGATTTTTAGCATCAAACGCTTCATTGGTCGCCGCTGGGACGATACCCAGATAGAGCGTTCTCGCGTTCCTTATAACTGCGCTAAGGGTAAAGACAATACGGTTGATGTTCAGATTCAAGAGCGCAATTACACGCCGCCACGCGAACGCAACTACACGCCGCAAGAGATTTCAGCGATCATTCTTCAAAAGCTGAAGCAAGATGCTGAAAACTACTTAGGGGAGGCAGTCACACAGGCGGTGATCACTGTCCCGGCTTACTTTAGTGATGCTCAACGCCAAGCGACTAAAGATGCAGGGACGATCGCCGGACTCGAAGTTCTGCGCATTATCAACGAGCCGACAGCTGCTGCACTTGCCTATGGCTTAGATCGCCCCGATCAAGAACAGTGCGTTCTAGTCTTTGACTTAGGAGGTGGCACATTTGACGTGTCAATTCTTCAGCTAGGAGATGGGGTATTTGAAGTCAAGTCAACGTCTGGAAACAACCATCTCGGCGGCGACGACTTTGACGACTGCATTGTCCAGTGGATGATGACGACCTTTCGCCAGCAAGAAACCATTGACCTATCGGTCGATAAAATGGCCCTGCAACGACTACGAGAGGCAGCCGAAAAAGCCAAAATAGAGCTTTCGGGTACGCTCAGTACAACCATTAATTTGCCATTTATTACTGCCGATGAGACGGGTCCTAAGCATCTAGAGATGGAGTTGACGCGCGCCAAGTTTGAAGAACTTGCTAGTGCCCTGATCCAAAGCACGATCGAGCCCATGGAGCAGGCACTCAAAGATGCAGAATTGACCATTGAGGGCATTGATCGCATCATTCTGGTCGGTGGCTCTACTCGCACTCCGGCAGTTCAAGATGCGCTGCGGAAATTTTTTAATGGGAAAGCACCTGATCGATCAGTCAACCCGGATGAAGCAGTGGCGTTAGGGGCAGCTATTCAGGCGGGCGTTTTGGGTGGAGAAGTGCAAGATTTGTTGCTGCTTGATGTGGCACCGCTCTCATTGGGGATTGAGACGTTAGGGGAAGTCTTTACCAGAGTCATTGAGCGCAACACGACGATTCCAACGAGCAAAACTCAAGTTTTCTCTACAGCCACTGATGGACAAACGTCTGTTGAAATTCACGTCCTCCAAGGTGAACGGGCGATGGCGAAAGACAATAAGAGCCTAGGTAAATTTCAACTGACCGGAATTCCGCCATCCCCGCGAGGAGTGCCTCAGATTGAAGTGGCATTTGATATTGATGCCAACGGAATTCTTAAAGTTTCTGCTCGTGACAAAGGAACGAATCGCGAACAGAGCATTGAGATCTCTAACACAGGTGGTTTGAGCGGCAGCGAAATTGAGCGGATGAAGCAGGAGGCAGAAGTCTTTGCAGAAGAAGACACTCGGCGTAAATACCGCGTCGAGTTGAGAAACAAAGCAGATGGCTTGTTTGCTAGCTATGAATCGACGATGCGAGATAATGGCGAATTTATTAACGATAGCCTTAAAGGTCAAGCAAACGAAAAAGTTGATGAACTCAAGAAGGCGATCGCGAATCCCAAAATCGGCATTGAAGATTTGACTCAGAAAGTGGACGCTCTGCAACAAATTTTGTTTGCGATCGGGGCTGCTGTTTATGGAGGGCTAAACCCAGACAGCGAGGATTCGAGTGCACCGCCAAGCAATGGATCTCCTAGAAAGCCTTCTTCAAATACTGATTTTGATTTCGATAATGATGCAACCATCCCAGCAAACTTTGAGAATGATGTTACGATGACTGCTGACTATGAAGCGGTGGATTGAGCAGGCAAGCGTAGTCGAGTATTCATTCAGAATTTTCTAAATTCGTCAATGTTTGTGGTCTCATCCATTCGTTAGATTTCTTAGATAAATGCTAGATTTAGGTCTGAAGCCGTAGTTTTGACTCAGCCAAAGTTGCGGTTTTTAAGAAGTCTGAGAAGCTAGCCCCTCTACCCCTGACACAGCGTTCTATGGCTCGTGATTATTATGAAATCCTAGGTGTCGCTCGCGAAGCAGACAAAGAAGACATCAAGCAAGCCTATCGCCGTTTAGCGCGCAAATATCATCCTGATGTCAATAGCGAGGCGGGAGCCGAAGAGCGGTTTAAAGAAATCAACCTGGCTTATGAAGTGCTTTCAGAACCAGAAACTCGTGCCCGATACGATCGTTTTGGCGAAGCCGGAGTCAGTTCTGCGGCAGGTGCGGCTGGGTTTCAAGATTTTGGTGACATGGGAGGCTTTGCAGACATCTTTGAAAGCTTCTTTAGCGGCTTTTCGGGGGGCGCTCCTGGCAGTCAGCAAACGACCCGTCGTCGAGGCGGTCCAGTTCGGGGAGATGACCTACGGCTAGATCTCAAGCTAGATTTTCGAGAAGCGGTTTTTGGTGGCGAAAAAGAGATTCGGATTAGCCATCTAGAAACCTGCACCAACTGTAGTGGTTCAGGCGCAAAACCTGGAACTCGTCCCCGTACCTGTTCGACGTGTTCTGGCGCAGGTCAAGTTCGTCGCGCCACACGCACGCCTTTTGGTAGCTTTACTCAAGTTTCTGTTTGCCCAACCTGCAATGGAACGGGACAAGTGGTTGAGGAAAAGTGTGAAATTTGTGGCGGCGATGGACAGCGTCAGGAAACCAAGAAACTCAAAATCACAATTCCTGCGGGAGTTGATAACGGTACCCGGTTGCGGGTTTCGGGTGAGGGAGATGCAGGACAACGAAATGGACCTGCTGGCGATCTGTATGTCTATCTGTTTATCAATGAAGATGCTGAGTTTCAGCGAGAGGGCATCAACATCCTCTCTGAGATTGAGGTGAGCTACCTACAAGCCATCCTAGGGAGCCGTATAGAGATTAATACGGTCGATGGAACCGAGGAGCTAATGATTCCTCCCGGAACCCAACCTAATACAGTCTTGACATTAGAAGGTCGTGGTGTGCCCAAGTTGGGCAATCCTGTGAGTCGCGGGGAGCATTTGATTACTATTTCAGTGGATATTCCAACTCGCATTAGTGTCGAAGAACGAGAGCTGCTCGAGAAGTTAGCAAAAATCCGGGGCGATCGAGTCGGCAAAGGTGGGATGGAAGGGTTTTTCGGCAAGGTGTTTGGCGGATGAGTTATTCTTCTAATGCGCAGATGGATTTGCGCGGAACCCCTTGTCCGATTAATTTCGTTCGCACCAAGCTGCGCCTTGAACAGATGCCGCCCGGTTCGCTGCTAGAAGTTTGGCTCGACCCTGGTGAGCCGATCGAGCAAGTTCCTGACAGTTTGACGATGGAAGGGTATCGCGTTGAAGCGATTGAAGACCGATCGGGGTTCTTTGCTGTGAAGGTTCGTTGCTAGTCTTGGAAGGTTTTTTGCGATGAGTGCTGACTCAGAAGACCTAATCCCTATGTCTAGTGAAATCCCTGAGCCAACCCCAGATGCGCTGCTGGGCAAAGTTTTGGCGGTTCAGGCAAATTATTATTGGGTGCGGGTTGAAGGAGAGCATTTGAAACCAATGCTGCTATGCACTCGGCGATCGCTGCTGAAAAAAATTGGTCAGCGCATCATGGTAGGCGATCGGGTGCGAGTCGAGGAGCCAGACTGGATTCAAGGAAGTGGAGCGATCGCCGAGATTTTTCCTCGCCGTTCTGAGTTAGATCGCCCTCCGATCGCCAATGCCGATCAGCTTCTCTTAGTGTTCGCAATGGCAGAACCGACGATCGAGCCTTATCAACTGAGTCGATTTTTGATCAAAGCTGAGTCAACAGGCTCAGAGGTTTGTCTTTGCCTCAGCAAAAGTGACTTGGCAACATTAGAAGACAAGCAACATTGGGTAGAGCGGTTGGGTGAGTGGGGCTACAGTCCGCTTTTTATCAGCGTCCGTCAGGGGATGGGGCTATCGGAGATTAGCGATCGTCTGAGTCAAAAGATCACAGTCGTTGCAGGTCCTTCGGGTGTTGGCAAATCGAGTTTGATCAATCAACTGATTCCAGCCGCAAATTTGCGAATCGGCGCGGTATCAGGAAAGTTAGCCAAGGGTCGCCACACAACAAGACACACCGAGCTATTTGAGTTGCCAACAGGCGGATTACTTGCAGATACTCCTGGATTTAATCAGCCTGATTTAGATTGTGCCCCAGAAGATTTAGCAGATTACTTTCCAGAGATTCGGCAGAGATTGGCGGTTGCGAGATGTCAATTTAATGATTGTACGCATCGCGATGAGCCAGAGTGTGTAGTGCGAGGCAAATGGGAGCGCTACGAACACTATCTGACTTTTTTGGAAGAAGCGATCGTGTTTCAAGCTCATCTTAATCAGCAGTCTGATCCAGATGCAGTACTGAAGCTAAAGTCTAAAAAGGGTGAGATCCAGTATGAACCCCGCCTAGACACCAAGAAATATCGGCAGGAGTCACGGCGAACTCGGCAACAGTCACTTCAGTCGCTTAAGAAGGACATCGATCAGTTGATGAAAAATGACGAAGAGGAAGGCGACTCGCCGAACTAACCAGAGTATCGACGGACGACTAGCGGAAATTCTGAAGAGATCAGGGGCTAGAGATGCAAGGTTAGACGTGAGGGAGGTATTCTAATCAGGGATTTGAGGTGACAATCATGACTTGGACACGACCTGACAATCGACGACCCGACCAACTCCGACCTGTCTCGTTTGAGCGGCGGTTTACTAAGTTTGCAGCCGGATCGGTTCTGGCAAAATGTGGCGATACCCAAGTGTTATGCACTGTGAGCATTGAGCCGAAAGTACCCAAATTTCTTGCTGGTAAAGGGGAAGGGTGGCTGACCGCAGAATATCGAATGTTGCCCGGAGCCACACCCGAACGCCAATCGCGAGAGTTTCTCAAATTGTCGGGTCGCACTCAAGAGATTCAGCGCTTGATTGGGCGAAGCCTGCGATCGACGCTCGACATGAAAGCTTTAGGCGAACGCACCATTACGATCGATGCCGATGTCTTGCAAGCAGATGCTGGAACGCGCACAACTGCCATCACAGGCGGATTTGTCGCCCTTCAGGATGCCATTCAGCAGTTGATAGAGCAGGAAGATCTGCTGCACTCTCCGATCGTGCATCAAGTAGCTGCTACTTCAGTTGGGCTGATTCAAGATCAGGCGTTTTTAGATCTCAACTATGACGAAGATGTGATCGCAGATGTAGACTGCAACATCGTGATGAATGAATCATTGAGCATTATCGAAGTGCAGGGAACAGCCGAGGGAAAAAGTTTTAGCCGTCAGCAGCTCGACCAAATTATGGATCTGGCTGAGAAGGGAATTCGAGAATTATTCGCACTACAGCGCCAAGCGTTTGAGAAATAGAGTTGCGGATTTAAGAATAGGAAATCATGATAGACAGCTACAATAAAAGATGCATCTTGCGGATTTTGATCCCTTAAACACATTGATTTAGCTTGGACATGTCTTATCAAGATCATCTGACAGTCAACAGTGATCTAACTGTCCTCAACTCTGTACAAAAGTGGTTTGAGAAATTTTGGTTTCGTCACCATCCACCAATTTCATGGCGCGACCACCAGCTATATCGTTTGAATCTCGCCTTAGCTGAAGGGTTTACGAATGCAGTCCGTCATGCTCACTGTGGGCTGTCTACAGAAACCTCGATCGAGATTCAAGTGATGATGGATGACGATCGCATGGAGATTCGCATTTGGGATTGGGGAGAGCCATTTGACCCTAATAACCTTGAAGAACCCGAACCCGGAACGCTGCGAGAAGGAGGTTATGGCTGGTTTTTGCTGCGACGGCTGACCGATCAAGTGAGCTACGATCGCCAGGGGCAGCGCAACTGCTTACTCATAGTCAAATACACCACTAAAAGCGGATGACCACTCACCAATCTTTGTCTGAGATTGCCAAAACTTCTGATTTTCAAAACGAGATCGAAGTGGTAGAAGCTCTACCGCTAGAAGATCAGGAAATTCTGATTGACATCCTTGCTAAACGTCTGAGACAACAGCGTCGCGATGATCTGTTAAAGTCCATTGCTGAAGCAGAGCAAGATTATGCAGACGGTAATGTGCGGCGCGGCTCGGTTGCCGATTTGATGGCAGAGTTAAATGAGGAATGCAAATAGTTTGGAGCGAAGCATTTAATCGAGGTTTCAAGCGGTTAGTTCGTCGCAATCCCCAACTGCGCGATCCGATTGAGAAAACCTTGGAGCGACTCTCAGAAAACTCGTTTGATCCGAGTCTGAAAACTCATAAGGGACTTGCGTAAAAATAAAGTACCAGTCAAGCAACCAGCGTTGAAGAAATTCAATCCAATCAACTGGGATGTTATTAAACCGCAAGTCTCTAAGCTCAAAGGTGAGTATTTGGGTCGGTGGTCTTGCTCGATCGACTACAGCAATCGCATCGCGTTCAAGTTTATGAAAAATCCCGACTCAGGAGAAACCGAGATTTTGCTTTTGACCGTGGGTTCTCACGATGATCTCTACTAAACGCAGATCGCCCTCCACCAGTGGTTAAGTAAAGAGCGATCGCCATTCAAGCATCAAAAAGTTACGGATTCAGGATTTTAGAGACTGTCAGCACGTCTTTGTCGCCGCGACCAGAGCAATTAATCACAAGGCGAGGGCTGCCCGTCAGTTGAGGACAGAGCGTGTCGAGATACGCGATCGCGTGTGCCGTTTCTAACGCAGGAATGATTCCTTCTAACTGCGATAACTGCTGAAATGCGTCTAATGCCTGCTGATCGGTGACAGCGTAATATTCGGCGCGTCCCAGTTCCATTAAAAAGCTGTGTTCAGGACCGACTCCCGGATAGTCTAAGCCTGCGCTGACCGAGTGAGGCTCAATCACCTGACCATCTTCATCTTGCAGCAGATAGCTCATGGCTCCGTGCAAAACGCCGACTCGCCCTTTGGTAAGAGTTGCTGCGTGTTTCTCAGTTTCGACTCCGTGACCTGCCGCTTCGACCCCGATCAGACGAACACTTGGCTCATCGATAAACTCGTGGAAAAGCCCGATCGCATTCGATCCACCACCCACACACGCCAATAAAATATCCGGCAAGCCGCCCCACTTCTCTTGCGCCTGAACCCGCGTCTCTTGACCAATCACCGCATGAAAATCGCGCACCATCATCGGATAGGGATGCGGACCTGCGACTGAACCGAGAATGTAATGGGTTGTCTCTACATTTGTCACCCAGTCTCGAATCGCCTCAGAGCACGCATCTTTGAGCGTTCCTGTACCTGATGCAACGGGACAAACTTCTGCCCCCATCAACCGCATCCGAAAGACGTTGAGCGACTGCCGCTCCATGTCGTGTACGCCCATATAAATGATGCACTTCAATCCAAATCGAGCGCATACCGTCGCAGTTGCCACCCCATGCTGTCCGGCTCCCGTTTCGGCGATGACGCGCCGTTTACCCATCCGCTTGGCAAGGAGAGCTTGAGCCAAGGCATTGTTAATTTTGTGTGCCCCGGTGTGGTTTAAATCTTCTCGTTTGAGATAAATTTGGGCACCTGTGCCATCGGGTCGAGCGTAATGCTCAGTCAGTCGCTCTGCAAAATAGAGAGGACTGGGACGACCCACGTAGTCGCGTAAAAGTCCTTGAAGTTCTTGCTGGAAGTCGGGATCGTTGCGATATTGCTGATAGGCTGCTTCTAGTTCAAACAGAGCAGGCATTAGGGTTTCAGGGACATACTTCCCGCCAAACTTGCCAAATCTGCCGAGAGAGTCGGGTCGGTTTTGGGGCGAAGAATCTATTTGGAGAGTGCGAGGAAGCGGTGTAGTCGTCACGATCGCTGGATGAGTGTAGAGGACAGCCTTTATTATAGAGGTCGGCAGTTTTCCTGTTCTCACTATGGCAGCTTCAAAGCGCAAATCTTCTCAGTCTGGTGATTCGCTCAAAGATAAAGTGGTCTACTCAGAATTTGGCAATAGTAACTCAGAAGCTTTACAGCGCGCGGTTCCTGACTTGCCGCCTAACCAGCAAAACTTGAGAGTGCAAGTGTCTCGCAAAGGGCGCGGCGGAAAAACCGTGACCGTGATTACTGGATTCCAAGGCAAAGCCGAAACACTGGCGGATTTGCTGAAAAAGCTCAAAAATCAGTGTGGAACGGGTGGCACCGTTAGAGAAGAGACGCTAGAAATTCAGGGCGATCATGCTCAAAAACTGCTGCAAACTTTAGTGCAGTTAGGGTACAAAGCCAAGATTAGCGGAGGCTAAACAAAACCGAGCAAGTCTTTCCCCCTAAAGATGGAGGCTTTCTTCACACTTCCCTCTAAAGCGTGAGTGATATTCGGGTGAATAGAGTCAGTATCAATCTGACAAGGTTTTATTTAAAGCTATCTGGAGAATCATGGTAGAAAAATTTTTGAAGGATGGAGAAAACCCCGATGAGCCGATAGCCAATCAGTTCGGAGTTGGCTATGACGGAGTAGACCCTGATAGCCAAGAGTCTGCTGACGCTGAGAATCAATTTGGGACGGGTTATGATGGCGCAGATTCCGTCAGCGATGAGAAACCTGTTAATCAGTTTGGGACGGGTTACAACGGGGTAGATGTCAGCAGTGATAAACCTGCCAATCAGTTCGGAGTTGGATATGGCGGTGTCGATAATTCTGTGATTGAAGATTCCTACAGCGATTCGGAAGACGAGCAAGATTCTGACGACCTCTACATTGACGTAGAGCGTTAGAACAAGAAACGATCACGGTTAGGTGGTGTCGACATGACACATTGGACAAACGTTAGCGTCATAAAGTATTGGAATCCTGTTTAAGGCTTTTGTAGCTTTCTAAACAAAGTCGCTTCTCAATACTGAAATGTTAAACCGCCATCGTTGGCAGACCCGATCGCTCTGCTCTTTTATTTTTCTATTGGCGTTTATTGGAGTTCTTCTCTCTAGAGTTCCAGCGTCTTTATCACAGACTCGATTTGCTGATATCCAAGGTCATTGGGCGCAACCCTGCCTTGAGGGATTGACCCAACAGAGGATTATCAACGGCTATGCTGACGGGACGTTTCGCCCCAACAACCCTGTGACTCGTGCAGAATATGCCACTCTGCTCGTCAATGCCTTTCCGGGCGTGGTGAATGCGACGCGTCCGAGTAGAGACCTCCAGTTTCGGGACGTTCCTCAGAACTACTGGGCGTTTGGTGCGATTTATCAAGCCACGATCGCAAACTTTTTCTCTGGATACCCTGACAAGACGTTTCGACCTAATCAAAACATTCCTCGTGTGCAGGCATTGGCTGTCCTCCCGTCCTATCGAGCGCAAAAGCCTGCTGTCGAAACGTTATCTATTTTTACAGACGCACAAGCGATTCCTGCTTATGCCAAAGACGCGATCGCGAGTGCCGTTGAGCAGCGGCTCGTGGTGAACTACCCCAATATCAAACAGTTCAACCCTAATCAACCTGCGACGCGGGCAGAGATCGCGACTTTTTTGTGTCGAGCCTTACCCGCAATGGCAAACCTCGTGCCTGAGCAGTATGTGGCGGGACAGCCAAAAACAGCCCTGAGCGAGATCCGTGGGGTTTGGCTGACGAATATTGATAGTGACGTGATGTTTAGTCGCGATCGTCTCACTCAAACCGTTCAAGAATTGGCAGACGCAAATCTTAACACCCTCTATCCCGCCGTTTGGAATTGGGGGTTTACCTTGTATCCCAGTCAAACTGCTAAACAAGCGATCGGGGTTGCTTACGATCCGCGACCTGAAGCGGTGGGGCTGACCGATCGAGATATGCTCAAAGAATTTGTCGAACAGGGACACCAGCGCAAATTGAGTGTGATTCCGTGGTTTGAGTTTGGGTTTATGGCACCTGCCGACTCAGAACTAGCGCGGCTGCATCCTGACTGGCTGACTCAGCGATCGGACAAAACGCAAGTCTGGCAAGAAGGCAAATATCCCCGCGTTTGGCTCAACCCATTCAAGCCAGAAGTGCAGACGTTTATTTCTAGTTTGATTCTAGAACTTGTTAACAATTACGATATCGAGGGCATTCAGTTTGACGATCATTTTGGATTGCCGTTTGAGTTTGGCTACGATGACTTTACGGTTGCACTTTATCAGAAAGAAAATGCTGGGAAATCGCCTCCAGTCGATGCCCAAGATCGCGCTTGGACGAAGTGGAGAGCCGATAAAATTACGGCATTCATGACGCAGGTTTTTGAGTCCATCAAGTCTCGAAAGAATCACGTTTTGATCTCTTTATCGCCCAATAATTACGATTTTTCTTATACGCACTCGCTGCAAGACTGGCGCGACTGGGAGCAAAAAGGATTGCTAGAAGAGTTGATTTTGCAAGTCTATCGAGACAGCCTTGAGGGATTTGCAGAGGAATTGATGCGTCCTGAAGTGCAGACTGCTCGATCGCATATTCCCACTGGGGTCGGCATTCTAACTGGATTGAAGGATCGTCCTGTTGCCTTCAAACAGATCCAGAATCAAGTCCAAATAGTTCGCGATCGTCAGTTTGCTGGAGTCTCGTTCTTCTTCTATGAAACGATGTGGAACTTATCGGGAGAGACGGTGAGCGATCGCCGTTCTGCCTTCGCAAAACTATTTTCAACTCCGCTCTATCGACCTAAATTTCCACCTGATTAAGCAGATTTGCGAAATTCATCTTTCCATCGCTGGATTTATCTCTAGAATCGACTCAGTACTTGGGAGTTGTTTTCGTCATGACCGCCGCCGCGCCCTCTACCACCCGCACCTATGACATCATTTGCTTTGGCGACGAAGTCCCCGGACTGCTCGCGATCGTCAGTGCCACGCGGGAATTTCGTCGTCGCATTGGCAAAAATCCGCGCACGCTGGTGATGTTTAAGGGCAACTCGCCTGATGGAGTGGGTGGGCATTTAGTTCGGGGAGGGTTGGCATATCTCGATCGAACTCACGTTCCCGATGATGTGAGAAAATCTCTTGGTTTATCGACCTTTGGTGATCCCGCCACGCTCTATAAAGAATTTTTGCAGCGATCGGGCGTAACCGAAATCGCTCTCGATCCCCGCAAAGCCGACGCTGCTTTACGAAAAATGTTGAGCGAGGCGAGCACCGACATTATCAGCAGAATTGAGATTCAATCCGTCATCAAAGACGGCGCTAGAATCGCGGGGGTTTTGCTAGACAACGGCACCACGTTTTTAGCTCAACAATTTATCGATTGCACGGTAAATGCAGAATTGGCGCAAGCTGCCGGAGTTTCCAAGCTACAGGGCTTTGGGACGTTTGGCTTACCTGAGTCAGAACTGCCCGTAACGCTAATTTTTGAAACGGAAGGATTGACGATCGCGCGTCTGCAACAAGTTGAGTTGGCGTATCTCAAGCGGTTTATAAACCCCAATGATGCAGAAGCTCAACGATTAATTCAAATTGCGGCTGGCTCAGATCCAACTCTAGTCGCGTGGTTTAAGAAAGACTTAGTAGACGATCAAGGCACCTTAAAAGTGATGCACGTTGGCTCTGACCACATTGATATTCGCTGCAAAGCGTTGTCGATCGCCTATCATGCCTATCGAGGCAAAAAGTTTTCGCTCTCTGCAAGTGGTGCCCTTCTCGACGCGGGGAATATCGCCGTTTTATCGGGCAGCAGACTTTCGTGGAATGCGTTGCTGTGTGGTGTGACTGGCTCTCAAGCCGAAGCGATCGCCAAAGCGGATTCAAAGCCCACCGCAGCAATCTTAGAGGAAATGACTTTCGTCGATCGCTTCATGAAGAGTTTGGGCGCGACAATCACTAGACTTGCTAAAGAGCTTTATATTCGTCATGCCGGAAATGTGATCGGAGCCGTTGAGCCGTTGAGCGGTTGCCAAATGCTCGAAGGAGGCACCTTTGCTGCTGAAGCGATCGGGACGTTTGGCTATGCTCTAGACGTGCGGGGCGGCATTGAAGGGTTAGGTGCCAAAGCAGCCACGAAAGGCTTTAACAGCATCAGTTTTTACAAACCACCGCTCTTCAATATTGGCATTCGTCATGCGTTGCTAAAATCGGTCTCCAATCTGGCGGTAGTCAGTCCTGCCTCAGGTTTTGACGGCTATGGGTGTGCAGCAGGCAGAATTGTCGAATTTAACGCGGCAGTCGGTCAGGGTATCGGCATTGCTGCAGCATTAGCGCTGACGACCAATCGCGACTTGGCAATGATTTCCAATCTTGAAGTCAGACAAGTGCTGGCGCAGACGAAACAACTGCCTCGCATATACGGTAAGAGTTACGCGATCGAAGCCTCCCGTCTCCAAGAATTTGAGAAGATCATGATCGCGTAGAATCCGAAACCCACAGCCGTAGAGACATTTCGGTGGAACGTCTCCCGGCGATTGTGCAATCACGAATGGTCGCTCGTATTCACCCATAAAATTAATACAACACCGATTTTGTTTTTGAATGCGATAGGTCATGGCACAATCGGTGAGACGTTCCACCGGAACGTCTCTACAGCATCGGGTATCTAACCATGACGCGACGATCAGGTCTCCGTCAAATCCCATAGGTTTTCTGTTTTTCCACGGAGACGTTCTGTAAACGTTTTAAGTTATTTTTCTAAAAGCTCGATAACTTTCGTTGGAGACGGGATAAATAGAAAAAAGCTAATTGTTTAGATTTGCCCCTTTACTACCTTTAGCTAAAAATCTCGTATGTCCCCCAACAAACTGCTCCTAAAATTCGCCCTGCGGCACCCGGTCTGGGTGACTTTGACGATCGTTTTGGGATTTTCAGGTGCCTTGTTTAATGGGGTCAGCACCGTTCTCGTAGTTCCCGTAATTCTGGGATTCTTGGGGCAAGATGCCAGTCTCAAAGGAGCACCTCCCGTTCTGCAACCAATTTTCTCAGTCTTAAGTGGGGGAAACAACTCCAATCTATTGCTGATGACGGGCGTGATTTTAGTCGCGATCGCCCTTAAAAATGTCACCACTTACGCCAGCACATTGGCATCAAGTCACTTATCGCGATCGCTGGTTAATGAGATTCGTCAAGATGGGCTAAAACTCCTATTGGAAGTCGATCTAGATTTCTATGCTAAAACCAAAATTGGAGATTTAATCAACCGTCTTGGTGGTGAAGTTGGATCAGCCGCAAATGCGATTCGGGTTGCAATTCAGCTATTGACCACTGCGATTACTATTTTAGTATTTGTGGCGTTGCTACTCGCGATCTCCTGGCAGTTAACGATCGCATCAACTGCGCTGTTGCTGTTTGTGTCGGTTGCAAATCACTACTTTGTAGTCAGAGCTAAACGATTTGGACAGCAGCTTTCTAATTCTTCACGCGATTATTCTATTCGGCTGCTAGAAGTTCTTAATGGGATGCGGCTCGTTAAAGCGACAGGCAACGAATCGCGAGAATACGGACGATTGAAGGATTTGATCCACGATCGTGAGCAGGCAGAATTTCGATCTCAAGCCAACACAGCACTGATTGCACCCGTGAATGAGATGGCGGGAATTTTAACGGTGCTAGCGATCGTCATTCTCGGTCGGATGTTTTTTGCAACTCAGCTTGCATCTCTATCTACGGTGCTGCTGACCTATCTGCTAATTTTGTTTCGCCTGTTGCCGTTTGTGTCGCTGTTAAATGGCATCCGAGGCGGATTTGCAGGAGCGGCTCCGAGCGTTGCAGTCGTGCATGATTTCCTGCGGCGCGACAACAAACCGTTTATGAAACAGGGCACTCAACCCTATCGACGTTTACAAGAAGGCATCCGGTTTGAGGAATTATCGTTTGCTTACCCTGGTCATGAAGGATTGGTGCTAGACCAGATCAATCTGTGGCTGCCTAAAGGAACGACGCTGGCGTTAGTCGGGTCATCAGGGGCAGGCAAGTCTACGATCGCCGATCTGTTGCCCAGATTTTATGAACCCACTCGAGGACGCATTCTGATCGACCAGCGAGATCTCCGCGAGCTGGATGCGCGATCGCTGCGTCAGTCAATGGGCATCGTCAGTCAAGACACGTTTCTCTTCAACGATTCGGTACGAAATAACATCGCTTATGCGAGCGAAAACGTCACCGATGAGCAAATTGTCGAAGCTGCAAAACGCGCCAATGCTTACGAGTTTATTGTCAACTTGCCGCAGGGGTTCGATACCCCGATTGGCGATCGTGGGGTGATGTTGTCGGGTGGTCAGCGTCAACGTTTAGCGATCGCCCGCGCCTTGCTGCGTGACCCCGATATTCTGATCCTTGATGAGGCAACAAGTGCGCTTGACACCGTTTCTGAGCGACTTGTGCAGCAGGCTCTTGACGAGTTGAGTCGCGATCGCACCACGCTGGTGATTGCTCACCGTCTCTCAACCGTTCAGACGGCAGATCAGATTGCCGTACTCGATAAAGGTCGGGTCGTTGAAGTGGGCACCCATGAGAGCTTGTTGCAGAAGCAGGGGCACTACGCCCATCTTTACGCAATGCAGTTTTCAGATCATGAGCAGCCGACCGCAACTCGGCAGATTCCTTCTGCACCTCATGACTTTCGCACGTCGCTCGACTTGATGATTGGGTCGCTGCAATTAGTGGTTGACGGGGTAGTTAATGACCCTCAAGAGCAGACAGAATTTACTCAAAGCGCTTACCACTCCGCCCTGCGGTTGCTGAGAAGTTTAGACGAGATCGAGAACACCAATAAGCAGCTAAACGCAGACTAGAGGAGATTATTTTGAAAAAACACTATCTCTTCTTCTCAAATCATCTGTCGCTCAAACCAGATACGGCTCACGAAATTCACGATGTTTTGTGTGCAAATGCTGCTGCGAATCTTGGCTATTCGTCAGTCTTAACGTATCCCGATCAAGCATTAGGAAAATTTAATCCGATCGCGTGGGCGACCCCATTTAAGCTACAGAAGCCTGACCAGCGATTTACGGAGTTTTATGATACTCAAGACTACTTAAAGATTGCTCCGTTACCAATGCCGTGGTTGAGCGATCGTAGTTCTAGCAAATTTACAAATTCCAGCACGATCGTCTGCAAGTATTATCTGCCAGTTCACATTTCACCAAAGACTAAACTCGTTCATACCCGCAACTGGAACTTTGCGAAAGCGGCAGTTAAACATGAGATTCCGGTGATTTTTGAGTCTCACTATTATCAAGAAGCCCCATTTGAGAAAGAGATTGTTTCAAGTCCTTGGTTTCAAGTTGCTATTACACAATCGGTTCTGACACGAGAAAATTTAGTCCGATGTGGAATGCCTCCCGAAAAAGCGGTTGCTCTGCATAATGGATTTGAGCGATCATTCTTAATGAGACAACCTCAAGAGGCTGAAACATGGCGACAAGAACTATTGAAAGATGGACGAAATCAGCTAGTGGTCTACTCCGGTGCGTTATATAAATTTAAGGGAGTTGACCTGTTGATTGAAGTGGCTAAAAAGCTGCCTGAAGTTCAATTTGTAGTGACTGGCGGAACGGAGTCTCAAGTTGATGCTTATCGAGAACTCTCTCGACAAAAAGGCATTGCAAACATCACTTTCTTAGGCTGGATTTTGCCTCGCCGGCGGTTAGTCAGTTTATTTCAGGCGGCTGAAGTTCTTGCTCACCCTCACTGTTCTGGTAAGGAAGCTGATTTTACAAACCCAGTTAAATTCTTTCAATATGTTGCCTCTGGAACTCCGATTGTCGCCACTACGATCGCGCCTCTTCTGGAATTCAAATTACCTCACTTAGCAATAGATTGGTGTGAGCCAGATGACTCAATGCAGTTTTCAGATTGTCTAAAATTTGCTCTCAAAAGATATCCAAGAAAGATTGAAGGATACGCAGAAAATATTGAATTTGGAAAACAGTTTTCTTGGGAAAATCGCATTCAAAAGATTCTCTGTTATGTAGATGAAAAAATGCAACCTATGCCCATCAATTTAACTGCGTAGATATATGACTAAAAAGATTGTTGGGATGATTAGTAGCTATATCGGACTGAATCCTAGTCCGGTTGATTGGCTTTGGCAACAAACGCCTCATCCATTTGGGATGTGGGACAGAATTCAGATGTTGGCAAACGCTGAAAAGCCAGATTTTTTGCTGCTTTATAACTTTAATTCTTTTCCAGAACCACCTCAAGCTGTGAGTTGGTTCAATGCACAGCGTAAGCAGAAACGCTACGACGAAGAGACGCGATCGCTGCATCTAAAATTGCGTGGAGTTCCTAAGGAACGCGCGATCTTTTTGATGAGAGAACCGCCCTTAGAAGAAATAGTACAGAAGAATATTGACTTCTATGAAAAAGCAAAGCCTTATTGTGGCTACATTTCTGGACCTGACGACTTTGCACCTATTCCAGACTATATGCCCGCAATTTGGTATTTGACAAATCCTTTTCACGACCTAGTTGAGCAGCATTCTCCAGAAAAAAAGAAGTTTTGCAGTTGGATTACATCCGGCATTAACCGAACTGCCAATCATCGCAAACGATTAGAGTTTTTAAGACTGCTACGATCGAGCGATCTTGATATCGATTTCTATGGACGAGATTTGCCAGATTGGGCAGGCTCAAAAGGCACTATTGGCAACAAATGGTACGGCATGGCTCCCTACTATTACAATCTCTCGATCGAGAACTATGCTGACAATGATTGGTATGTTAGTGAAAAGCTATGGGATTCTCTTCTATCGTGGTGTCTGCCCATTTACTATGGAGGTTCAGCAGCTGATAAACTATTGCCTCCAGGCAGTTATTTACGGCTTCCCAGCCTAGATGAAAAAGGCTTAGACTATGTTCGAGAGGTGACTGCTACACCTGATGCTTGGTATGAGGCAAAAGACGCGATCGCCGAAGCAAGGCAAATCATTTTACACAAGCTAAATCTGATGGAATGGGTATCAAGTTTCTCTAAGAACTTTTCATAACGACGATGAAAAACGGCATTTATATCCTCGCAAATGATGTTGTTTATGACCAGCTTGTAGCGCTGTTAAATAGCATTGAATCGAATGCAGGAGATCGCTTTCCGATCTGCATTCTTCCCTATGACGATCGCTTAGATAAAATTCGACAAGAAATTCAAGCGCGAGACAATATTTTTCTATTTGAAGATCAGAAGTGTATCGCTCGATGGGAAGGCTTTGCGAGAGAAGTTTGGCAAACTCATCCAATCGTTAAAAACAGCTGGAAGAAAAACGGCATTCTCGATGTTTACCGAATGGGAATGCATCGTCGCTTTTGCGCGTTTGAAGGAATATTTGAGAATTTTATTTATCTAGATGCAGACATTCTAGTTCTGAATTCGCTGGAACCAATTTTTCATCAATTAAATCAATCCGACTGTGTGGTTTATGATTTTCAGCATAAAGATCCTGCTCATGTTTATGATGTAAAGTCCAAGAAACTGTTAGAAATCTTCCCTCAAGATCGGATTTGCTCTGAGATTTTTTGTGCTGGTTTATATGGCTCAAAACGGGGAATATTTAGCCAAGAACAACTTAATCGACTGCTCAAAACATTAGCCAGCGGAGAATCAGAACTTCTCTATTCAAATGCGCCTGATCAAACGATCGTAAACTATATGATGATGAGATCGAACCGCTCAATCTACAACTTTGCCTTAGAATTACCACCCGACAAAAGTACAGGATGCTGCGTTACATCACCTCATTTTAAAGAACGGGAACATTTACTTTACGATCGAGGCAATCGTTTAACTTATTTGCACTACATTGGGTTGGCATCCAGTTTATTTAGCCGAGTTTGTGAAGGAGAAATGATTGACTTTCCCTATCGAAATATTTTTCTGCACTACCGCTACTTACACGAACCCGAAAATCGACCCAAACTCTACCAAACTTCCTCTAACATGATTAGCCGACTAATACAAAAATTTAAGTTAGTGAAACCAGGAATTGAATGATGAGCCGCGGAATTTATATCACAGCAAACGATAAAGTCACAGATCACGCGATCGCGCTAATCAACAGTATCCGAGTGCATGATTTAGACACTCCGATCGTGCTAATTCCTTACGACGACAACTATCACCAAGTTGCAGAAATTCTCAAAGAACGGCATGGAGTGCGTGTCTATGGGGATTTAGAGTTTATCGATCGGTTATCAAATCGATTACATGAAATCTTTGGTGGCAATTTCTTCGCTCGTCCAAATCAATTTCGTAAGCAAGCCTGCTGGTTTGGTGAGTTTGACGAATTCTTATATATCGACACCGATATTGTTGTCTTTGAGAAGCTGATCAATAATCTAAATTACTTCTCTCAGTACGATTTTCTTTCTTGTGACTATCAGCATCTAGGTGGCATTAATAACGTATTCACTCCTAAAGTGATTGAAGATAAGATCTTCACCCAGAATGAACTCAAAGATATTTTTAACGGTGGATTTTGGGCATCAAAAAAAGGATTGATTTCTGAGCAAGATCTTTACGATACATTTGCAGAATGTGCGGCTCATCCTGAATATTTTGACTTCTCTCAGAAGACCTCCGATCAGCCGATCATTAACTACATGATTCTCAAGCGAATTGCTCGGCGATTTAATATTACTCGCAGACCCAAAGGCGCACCCGGAAACTGGGCAGGCAGTTCGCACTTTTTAGTAGATGGCGATCGCTTGATCGATCCCAGCGTTGACCAACCCTTGCAGTATTTACATTGGGCTGGCATCCGCATTCAACCCAGTTGCCCTTATTGGCAGATTTGGGAACATTATCGTTATCTTCATGAACCGAAACCGCCCGAGACACCAAAAGTGGTTAAGAAATCGAGCATTTGGCAGCAGTTTGTGAGCAAAATAAACCGTTAGCAACAACGCGTTTAGTAACCATTTCATCAGAGAATTATGGTCACCAGTATTGTCACAGGCGCAGCAGGATTTATCGGCTCTCACTTAGTAGAAACGCTGCTGAGTCAGGGAGAACGAGTTATCGGCGTTGACCAGTTCAACGATTACTATGACCCCTCACTGAAGTGGAAAAACGTTGCTGGCTTCATGCAGCATCCAAACTTTAGATTGGTTGAAGCCGATATTCAACTTTTGGACTGGCAGACGCTTTTAGCCGATGTGGATGTGGTCTATCACCAAGCGGCTCAAGCAGGAGTGCGAGCCAGTTGGGGAACTGGGTTTCGGTCATACACTGAGCGGAATATCAACGCAACTCAAGTAATTTTAGAAGCTGCAAAAGATGCTAAGCGGCTCAAACGATTTGTGTATGCTTCAACATCGTCTGTCTACGGCAATGCAGAAACCTTACCGACCTACGAGACGATCGTGCCTCAGCCCGTCTCACCCTATGGCATTACTAAACTAGCCACAGAACGGCTGTGTGACCTTTATCATCACAACTTTGGGGTTCCGGTGTGCTCGTTGCGCTACTTCACGGTTTACGGTCCGCGTCAGCGTCCTGACATGGGGTTTCACAAGTTCTTTAAAGCCGTGCTAGACGATCAGCCCATCACTATTTATGGCGACGGACAGCAGACCAGAGATTTCACCTTTGTTAGCGATGCGATCGCTGCCAATCTTGCTGCTGCAACGGTCGAAGCTGCGATCGGAGAAGTCTTTAACATTGGTGGTGGCAGTCGAGTCGTGCTCAAAGAAGTGATCGACACGATGGAAACGATCGTCGATCGCTCCATTCGACGCGAGCACATTGGGGTAGCGATGGGAGATGCCAGACACACAGCAGCCGATGTCACCAAGGCGCGAACGGTTCTCAACTATCAGCCCAAAGTGATGTTAACCGAAGGGCTGATTCAAGAATGGGAATGGGTGAAGAGGCTTTATCGATAAAAAAATTCCTCTTAGACTGGGGGGTAAATTCTCTGTCCGGTAATGGGGTCAAAGAGAAACAGGCGATCGAGATCCAATTTCAGAGGCAGTCGATCGCCCGAAGTCACCCGCAGGTCGGGACTGACTTGCACATTCAGCGTGATTTGTCGCGATCGTTCCTCGGTCGGCAGTCCCACTCGAACGAGCGTTTCTCGTCCTAACGGCTCAACCACTCTAACTTCGGTGATCAGATGGGCATCCTCGCTGACTTGAACGTGTTCTGGACGGATACCCAAATCGAATTGCTGCCCAGTGTGAAGAGAGTCGCACAGAATGGAGCGGCAGGGAATCATTTGCCCCTCAAGGTGAAAGCCATCGCTCGTATAGGTAACAGGCAAAATATTCATCGGCGGGTTACCTAAAAAGGTGGCGACCATTCGATTTGTGGGGTGAGCATAAATGCTTTGGGGGTCTCCAATTTGCTGAATTTTACCTCGCTCTAAAATGACGATCTGATCGGCAAGGGTCATCGCTTCTACTTGGTCGTGCGTGACGTAGATTGTCGTGATGCCGACCTGTTGATGCAGTTGCTTGAGTTCTGAGCGAGTGCCATCTCGCAGTTGAGCATCAAGATTAGACAGTGGTTCATCGAGAAGAAACACCTGGGGTTGACGCGCGATCGCTCGTCCTAATGCGACTCGCTGCTGCTGTCCACCCGATAGCTGACGCGGTTTGCGGTCTAGCAGGTGAGTAATATCCAAAATCTTCGCCATCGTCTCGACCCGCTCTTGCTGGGTTTTGGCATCCGTCCCGCGCATCTTGAGTCCAAAGGCGATATTCTCAGCGACCGTCATGTGTGGATAGAGGGCATAGTTTTGAAACACCATTGCCACATCCCGCTGACGAGCCGGAACTTGGTTGACGAGAGCATTTCCAATATATAAGTTGCCCGATGTTGTCGATTCTAGCCCCGCGATCGTTCTCAAAATCGTAGACTTACCGCACCCAGATGGACCCACCAACACCCAAAACTGACCGTCTGGAACCTCAAAGGTGATGTCTTCGATCGCCACAGACTTACTAAATCGTCGCGTGATGCCGTCTAGCTGGACACTTGCCATAAAAAATAGCCTGTCGATTTCACCTCTCGACAGTAGAGCATTCACTCTCAGGAATCAATAATCGGGTCAAATCTATAAACCAGATAGATTTAGATCCATCTCAAGGTAAGTTGTTTATTTATGGGCAGAGATTAAGCTGTTCAGCAGTAGTTTTTTAAAGAATATAATTGGGCACCGTCAAAGGATGCAGGTATTGATTGTTGAAGATGAAGCAGTAACTAGAACTGCCCTGGTCGTCTTGCTAGAAGGGCAGGGGGCAAGCGTTATTGCTGTTGGCTCCGTCAAAGACGGGCGAGGTGCCTTAAAAAATCTCCTACCCGATATTTTGATCAGCAATTTTCGGCTACCTGATGGCACTGGGGCAGAAGTTTTGCACGAGTTAAGACGACTTGATGCCGAATTGGGGAGATTTACTCCCGCGATCGCTCTATCCGGTGAGACAGTCGAACTGTTGCGGACAGCTCCCGAATCAGCAGGGTTCCAACTCTATATGTCAAAGCCGTTTGATTCAAAACAGTTGGTGTCGGCGGTCAGGCGATTGCTGAGTTAAAGCAATGGTAAAGTTGCAGAAATGTTGCGCGGGTGGCGATCAACTCAATGGGGCAATATATTTTCAAGCGTTTAGTTGGTTTGGTTCCTGTACTGATCGGAATTACCCTAGCAGTATTTTTGCTACTGCGATTTATTCCAGGCGATCCGGCGATCGTCTTAGCAGGTGAGCGAGCGACTCCAGACCAAGTTGCAGCCCTAAGAGAACAACTTGGATTAAACAAGCCGCTGTTATTTCAATATTTTGCCTTTTTAGGAAACCTGTTGCAGTTAAATTTTGGCAATAGTTTAATCAGTGGCATTCCTGTGATCGATGAAATTCGGACTCGCTGGACAGCCACGTTTGAGTTGGCGATCGCGGCTATGTTGATTGCGATCACGGTTGGAATTCCCGCAGGGGTGATGGCGGCAGTTCGCAAAAATCGCTGGCTTGACCAAGTGCTGATGGCAGGTTCGCTGTTGGGAGTCTCGATTCCGGTCTATTGGCTGGGGTTACTGCTCGTCTATCTGTTTGCGGTCACTCTTAACTGGTTGCCACCTAGCGGACGCATTGGCATCGAAAGCGGACTCAGCTTTCAGCCCATCACAGGCTTCTATGTGCTGGATTCGCTGCTCAGGTTCAACCTGCCTGTCTTCAGCGATGTGCTGTCTCATCTTGTCTTACCCGCGTTAACGTTGAGTACAATTCCGTTTGCGATCGTCGCCCGCATCACCCGCAGCGCGATGCTCGATGTCCTGAATCAAGACTACATCCGCACAGCAAAAGCCAAAGGAGCACCTGATCGACTCGTCATTTTTCGCCATGCTCTCAAGAATGCGTTGCTGCCCATTAACACCACGATCGGTCTACAGTTTGGCACTCTGCTAGGAGGCGCGATTCTGACTGAAACTATCTTTTCGTGGTCAGGCATCGGCTCCTGGATCTATGAAGGAATTCTGGCAAGAGACTATCCTGTGGTGCAGGGTGGAGTCGTATTTATTGCTGTTGTTTTTGTCATGATCAATTTGCTAGTAGATCTTTCTTACGCTTGGGTTGATCCGAGAATTCAGTATCGCTAATTCAGGCTTAGATGGAACTCCAACACCCAGCAATCCAACGGTTTAGAAAATCGCTCTCCGGCAAAATCGGACTGGGGTTAACGATCGCTCTCGTTCTCCTGGCTCTGCTGACTCCTCTGCTACGACCTTATAATCTTGCGGCTGACCAGAGTTATGTCACTCGGTTAATCGCACCGAGTTCGGCTCATTTGTTTGGCACCGATGGGCTGGGGCGAGACCTCCTAACCCGGGTCTGGTATGGCATTCGGACATCGTTGCTGATCAGCTTGGTGTCGGTTGGTTTTGGGTCAAGCATCGGCTTAGTTTTAGGATTGATAGCAGGCTATTTTCGCGGTTGGTTAGATACGATCGTCGGGTGGCTGACGGATATTTTGCTGGCGTTTCCGTCTATTTTGCTGGCGATCGTCATTGTCACGGTGACGAGTCCGAGTTTGCAGAGTGTCATTATTGCGGTTGGCATTGTGCAAATTCCGATTTACGTCCGCTTAACCCGCAGCGTGGTGCTTTCTCTTCGAGAACAGGAATTTGTGCAAGCCGCCAAAGCACTAGGCGCAACTTCTCTCTGGATTATTCTGCGGCACATCTTACCTGCAAGCCTCTCGCCATTAGTTGTGCAAGCGACCCTTTCAATCGGCACAGCCACCCTAGAAGCCGCCGGACTTGGATTTTTAGGACTGGGGGCACAACCTCCTACCCCAGAGCTAGGAACGATGCTAGCAGATGCCTTTAAGGGAGGCTATTCGCTCTCGGCTCCCTGGACGACGATTTTCCCAGGACTAGTGATTACTGTCATCGTGCTGGCATTTAATCTGTTAGGCGACGGACTGCGGGATGGGCTAGATCCACGATCGTAATTCCAACTTAGAACCGTCAAATCTGATTACAGTAGAGGAGACCCCTACAGCTCGAACGGTTCTCGAATGAGTGAAGCCTCAATAAATTCCCTGTTACAAAATTTAAAGAATCCTAATAAAGAAGTCCGGGATCAGGCAACCGACGAACTTTGGCGCATCTGGTTCTCTCAGAAAGGAACATCTGGCTTTCAAGCGTTAGAACGGGCGCAAAAAATGCTGGAGTCGGGAGAGATTAGCCAAGCTGAAGCGGCTCTAACCGAATTGATTGAAGCAATGCCCGACTTTGCCGAAGCCTTTAATCGTCGAGCGGTGCTGTATTTTGTGACCGGAGACTATCAGAACGCGATCGCTGATTGTCAAACCGTGATTCACCTCACTCCCATTCACTTTGGGGCGCTACATGGGTTGGGGTTAAGCTACGCTGCTTTGGGCGATTATCACAAGGCAATTCGGGCGTTTCGGGAGGCACTCAAAATTCAGCCGTTCGCGATTCAAAATCAACGATTAATATTAGAATGCACTGCCAAACTAAGTTAGTGCTTAGTCATTTTTAATATGCTGAACACCTTTAATTCACTGTTAGGTCGTCACCCCGACCAGATGAAAGCCAACGTAGAAATCTACACCTGGCAAACCTGTCCGTTTTGTATGCGAGCTAAACTGCTGCTGTGGTGGAAAGGAGTTGATTTTACCGAATATAAAATCGATGGAGATGAGGTCGCCCGATCGGCGATGGCAGAGCGTGCCAACGGAAAGCGCAGCGTTCCTCAAATCTTTATCAACACTCAACCCATTGGCGGCTGCGATGATCTTTATGCCCTCGATCGCCAAGGGCAACTTAACCCCTTACTCACTCAGCCTGCTTAATTTTTTCTCATTTGATCCTCAATCTTTTTTCTAACCTTGGCAAACGTCCAGTCAAGCGAGAGAATGGAGAGTTGTAACCCACAAGGTCTTGTTGTGAACAACGTCCGCACCGTTTCCGATACCAAACGTGCTTTTTATAACACCCACACGCGCCCGGTAAACTCTATTTACCGTCGAGTCGTTGAAGAATTGATGGTGGAAATGCATTTGCTCAGCGTCAACGTAGACTTCCGCTATGACCCAATCTACGCCTTGGGTGTGGTTACGTCATTCGATCGCTTTATGCAGGGCTATCGCCCTGAAGAAGATAAGTCTTCAATCTTCAACGCCATTTGTCAGTCATTAGGCGACAACCCGCCCAACTATCGTGGCGATGCCGAACACCTGCTTTCACTCGCCCCACAGCACTCGTGGGAGCAACTCCTGTCGCAGTCGTCTGATATCCCCGAAGCTCACGACCTGCGTAATCATCTGCAAGCGATCGCAAACAATCCTAAGTTTAAATATAGTCGGCTGTTTGCGATCGGGGTGTTGACGCTGATTCAAACTGCTGATCCGTCGATTGTTAAAGATGAGGCGAAACGCACAGAAGCTTTAAAGCAAGCGTGCTCATTATTGAACTTGCCTCAAGACAAACTGCAAAAAGACTTAGAACTCTATAGCAGCAACTTAGAAAAGATGATCCAGGCTCAGATCGTGATGGAAGATTTGATCAAAGCCGATCGTAAAAAGCGGGAAGAACGTGCCCAAGCAAAAGCAGCTTCTACAGAAGCGGCAGTTTCTGAACCGCCCAAAGACGAAGCGACCTCTGGCTCCTAATCGTCAAAATTCTGCAAAATTATAATCGGGTGGTTACGTCCACCCTTTTTTGTGCATTGATTTAAGATGCGAGATTACACCGTTCGATCACAGCAAAAATTTAGATCATTTCAAAGATGCGATTCAGACCCAGAGCGAGTGGTGTGACTTCAATAATTTTCAAGCGGTTTAACATCGTCTGAGTACACCCGCCCTTCATCAACTTAGCTTTGCCTCTTTGCCTATGAAGGATTTGTAATGAGGCAGCATCGACTGTTAGACAAGCAGCAACTCAGGGTATTCCAAAAGAACAAATGATTCTGGGTGTCAATAATGGCAAACCTTATAAGTTCCTCGACAGATTCTTCTCCAACTCAGCCAGACAAACCGCCTGCTTTCACCAAACACTCCCTCAATGTAATGGAGGTCTTAGTCAGCGAAGAAGTCGAGAACCAACTCAACGCCTTGCCTCACAAGGTCGCTCGCCAAGTAAATCCAGATGAGGTCACTGCCTTTACGCTCAATCGACTCCCTGCTTTGTATGCAACCAGTAAACGCGGCTGGCAGCGGCAATGGAAGCGGGGAAAGGGAGAATTACACTCGCAAATTGCTACAGCCGTACGTCAAGGAATTGTAGCTGTGCAACGCGATCCGCTTCATACTGACAGTCCTCTCACCTTTGCAGAAGCAGATTTGGCTCAAACTGCCCTAGAAGAATTGAAACACTTGCTGAAATGCGAGCAGTTGTCGTGGCAAAATCTGCCAAGTTTAGTGAAGCTGGCATTAATGGATACGCTTCGAGGGAAGATCACATGGGATGCGCCGCACAGTGAAATTTTTGATTGGGAGGAGCATCCACATCATCAAAAGAGTTAGCTTCTGCTGTCGTGTCTCTACTTCTTCCATCTCGAACGGTCAAACAATTTTTGAGATCGAGCCGACCAGTTCGATCTTTCCACCGTTGGCATTAATACCACCTGTCGAATCATGGGCGACTTGAGCTTGAACCAGCAACTCCTGCTATGGAGAGAACAAGCTGACTTCTGGAACGACTGCTAAATAGAGCCTTTAAGATAAAAGATTCACTTCCACAGTCATCTCATAGACAAACAGAAAACACAGTTGCACCCCTGTTTAGCCCGGTTGCATCACCCAGTAACCACAAAAAATTCGCTAAGGTCATAAGAGGTAATAGCCCTCCCTGACATTTCTGAGTTTATGACCGATCGGACTTCTTCTCCCTTGTTTTTTCCAACCTATTGTGATGTCGAAGCTGCCGCAGAGCGACTATCAGGCAATGTCGATCGCACACCTGTTTTAACCTCTACGACGGTCAACCAACGCACCAAAAGCCAGGTTTTCTTTAAGTGCGAAAACTTCCAGCGCACGGGTTCGTTCAAGTTCCGGGGAGCGTTTAACGCCCTCTCGCAACTGTCTAATGAGCAAAAAAAACAAGGCGTTTTAGCCTTTTCGTCTGGTAATCACGCTCAGGCATTGGCGCGATCAGGGAAGCTTCTCGACATCCCAGTGACGATCGTCATGCCCAATGATGCACCTGCGGTCAAACAAGCAGCGACTCGTGAGTATGGAGCAGAGATCATTTTTTACGATCGAGCCACCCAAAAGCGCGAAGAAATCGCTCAGGAAATCGCCGAACAGCGATCGCTGACTCTGATTCCTCCTTTTGACTATGCCCCTGTGATTGCCGGACAAGGCACCACAGCAAAAGAACTCATCGAAGACGTGGGCGAGTTAGATGTGTTGCTGGTCTGTTGTGGCGGAGGTGGACTGCTATCGGGATGCGCGATCGCTGCTGATGCGCTAGCTCCAAAGTGTCAAATTGTGGGAGTGGAGCCTAAACGGGCAGATGATGCGACCCGATCGTTTTATAGCAGAACCCTGCAAGTCGTTGAAGATCCTCAAACGATCGCTGATGGTGCCCGGACTCGGTCACTCGGTCAACTCACCTTTCCCCTAATCTTGAACTATGTGGATGATATGGTGACGGTTTCTGACGCTGCCCTCTTACGAACAATGTTCTTTTTGTGGGAACGCCTCAAAATTGTTGTAGAACCCACGGGAGCCTTGGCTGCCGCTGCTTTGCTTGAGGGCATTATTTCTGTGCCAGAGGCTCGAATTGGGGTGATCATCAGTGGCGGCAATGTAGACCTTAAAGAAGCGAGTAAGCTGTTTGCTAAAACGACATCTAAACAAAGAACCAGCAGTCGCCTTCCGTTTGCTCAAGAACTCAGTTAACTCTACAGAAGAGACCTCCTATGAAAATAGATTTTCATCCGTGGGTGTGAAGCGGCGATCGCCGCTTCATGATGTCTCCTGCGTAAATCTGGACGACCCTCCTCACGAAGTGGGGTGAGGGTCTCAGCGATGACCGATCAACCGACTTGTATGTACACAGTAGCTCCTTGGGGAAAGGGCTAGGGTGGGGGTGAGACGTTACCTTAATAAATCCACGTTCCTTAGGAGCTTTCAAGAGTGCAGCGCCTCAACGATTCATATCTGCAGTCAGCAACGCCCGAAATTTATCACGCATCAAGAATCTCGTGACGCACTAGCTACAGAAAACTCCGGACGTATAGAACATTGGAGCGAATAGTAGGTCAAGAAGAAGCAGTCTTATGTAGTAGCGGCACAAGCCTTTATGAGTGCAGTTTTAGTCGTTGATGATAGTACGATGGTTCGGATAATTCTTGCAGAATGCTTGGAAAGCAGCGGGTTTGAAGTCATTGAAGCGATCGATGGCATCGAAGCGATCGAGCAAATTCAAGCTTATCGCCCAGATTTGGTGATTACCGATATTGTGATGCCACGAATGAACGGCTACGAACTATGTCGCTGGATCAAGAGCGATCCCCGAACCAAAGGAATTCCTGTAATGATGTGCACCACGAAAGGTGAAGACTTTGATCGTTATTGGGGCTTAAAGCAAGGAGCCGATGCCTACATCGCCAAACCATATCAACCCTTGGAAATGGTCGAGGCGGTTAAGTCTTTATTGGAGATGCCATTGCGATCGTATTAGGAGATTTCCTTTAATAAATTTACTCATCTGACTTCAATGAGGGTTCTGAAAGTCAGAGTCCCCCAACTTTGAGGGACTTAGAGGACTTTTCAAGATTGGTAACTTCTTTGTCAGAAATCTCCTTAAACCAACCTCGTAAAGACGTTTCGACGGAACGTCTCCGCGAGAGTTTGCAATCACGAACAATCTTTGCTAGGCAATTCCAAAACAAAAAGCGGGTCAAGGACTCTCCTTAACCCGCTAATCTTAACTATTTCCTACCGTCAGTCAGACTAGTTGGAATTAGCAGAAGTTTTAACCCGTTTGACAGGCTTGGGCTTGTCAGAGCCACCACTGCTATTGCCACCACGAGAGCGAGGAGCATCATCTGCAACGGGATCACTACCAGAAGCCATCCAGGAAGGACGAGTTTTGTCATAAACCATTTGCAGAGCTGCGGCGGCGATCGCGTGGGGTTCAAACTCTTCAGCCAGTTGTGCCACGATCGGCAAGAACGAAGCCATCCGCTCACCCGTCAACGCATCACGCACTTGGCTTTGAAGCTTATCGAGATAACGAGCTTCGATGTCGGCACGAGTCGGCACATTACGAACTTCTAAACGCTGACGCACATGGTTCTCAATGTCGCGCAATTTGCGACGATCGAGAGCATGAACCAGCGAAATTGCCGTACCTTCTTTACCTGCACGTCCAGTCCGACCAATGCGGTGAACATAGCTTTCAACACTGTCAGGTAGATCGTAATTGATCACATGGGTGAGATCATCAACGTGAATGCCTCGTGCAGCAATATCGGTTGCAACGACCCAACGCACCTGACGCTGACGGAACCGCAGCAGTAGCCGTTCGCGCTGAGTCTGGGTGAGATCGCCGTGATACTCATCCACGCTATGTCCAGCCGATTGCAGTTGACTGGTCAGTTCGGCAGCCGCGCGACGAGTCCGCACAAAGATCAGAGCCGTGTCGGGATCTTCCAACTCTAGGATGGGTTGCAGCGCACGCGCTTTCGTCCAGCCACGGGGAATTGTGTAGGCAACTTGATTAATGCGATTTGGGGCAGCTTTGGGTTGTTCGATCGTCACGGTGATCGGAGATCTTAAAAACTTCGTGACCAGCTTACGAACCGAAGGCTCCATTGTGGCGGAGAAGAAAGCAGTTTGACGCTCAACAGGTGCTTGATTCAAAATCTTTTCGACATCCTGAATAAAGCCCATGTTCAGCATTTCATCCGCTTCATCTAGCACCATCCAACTCAACTGATTGAGCTTAAGATCGCCACGACCAAGCAAGTCAATCACCCGTCCCGGTGTGCCGACAACGATTTGAGAGCCTTTGCGGAGTCGAGAAATCTGTTGGTCGATCGACTGCCCACCATAAATCGTCAAGACTTGGATGCGCTTATCGTCAACAAAGGTGCGAATTGCCTGACACACTTGCATTGCCAACTCACGAGTCGGCGTAAGAATCAGTGCTTGCACAGCGGGATTTTTGGGATCAATCCGCTCCAAGATGGGCAGAGAGAACGCGGCGGTCTTGCCTGTTCCAGTTTGGGCTTGACCCACCACATCTCGACCAGCGAGTAGGTGAGGAATAGCTTGGGCTTGAATCGCGGTCGGGGCAGTAAAGCCCAACTCTTCTAGGTTACGAACGCGAGCTTCAGAAAGTCCAAGGCTTTGGAAAGAAAGGGTCATTGAATGCTCCTAATAGGTCAAAGGTCATGCGCCATTGCTCGATGAGGGGTCAGGATGTCCTGAGAAAACTCAGCACGGTCAATCCTGCGGCTTACACCATCGGAAAAGGCGCGATACGAAACGCGTAAAAGAAACAGCCACCAGACATGGCTTGTCTCAAATCGCTCTCAGTCAAACACAGACATCGAAAACCTCATCGAGTCGCCACTAAGGGGTTCTGCATTAGGTCTGCTGCGGTAGCAACACGCCCATACAGGTCATAAACATCGGCATCGACGATCGCCACTGGCACAAGTGCCCCTAGCGATGCCTCACCCTGGACATACACCAGTCCATCCACCTCTGGCGAAAAGCGGGCAGACCGACCGACTAACTCACCCGTCTCCGGGTTTTCTTGCTCAATCAAAACATCGACAACCTTGCCAATCTGCGCTCGATTTCGTCTAAGAGAAATCGGTTGCTGAATCTGCATTAAGGTATCGCGACGGGCATCCATTACCGATTGTGGTAACTGGTTGGGCAACTCGTAGGCGGGGGTTCCCTCTTCACGAGAAAAGGTAAAGACCCCCACATGATCGAACTCGTGACGTTGAACAAATTGCAGCAAATGTTCAAACTGTTCGTCGGTTTCACCGGGGAATCCCACGATGAAAGTGGTTCTCAGCACGGCATCGGGCAACGCCAATTTGATGCGCTCAATGATGCCGTCATTTACCCGACCCTGCCAGGGACGATTCATCGATCGAAGCATCTCTGGGTGGGAATGCTGAAGGGGCAAGTCTAAATAAGGAAGAACGTTGGGCGTTCCCTGCATTGCCGCCATTACCTTGGGCGTTAAGCCTGTTGGGTAAGCATAATGCATCCGAATCCAGGGGATATCTACTGCACCCAGTGCTCGGATAAGTTCTGCCAGTCTGGGTTCCCCATAGATATCTAATCCGTAGTTCGTCGTGATTTGAGAGATTAATATAACCTCTCGAACGCCTTCTGAGGCAAGCTGGTTCGCTTCAGCGACGATGGACTCGATCGTGCGCGATCGTTGGTTTCCGCGCAGGTGGGGAATAATGCAAAAGGCGCAACGGTAGTCACATCCTTCTGCAATTCTAAGATAAGCAACTCCTTCAGTTGTAGTGCGATACCGAGGAGTTGTTTCATCTGCAATGTAGGTGGGTTCTTGCGAGACTTCGGTAACTCGCTCTCCCAGCTCAGTCCGCTCGATCACGTCCACGATTTTGTGATAGTCACCCGTCCCAACTAGCGCAACAGCTTCGGGGATTTCGTCTAACAATTGCTCTTGAAAGTGCTGCGCCATGCAGCCCGTGATCACAATCTTTTTATTAGCTTCCGCCAGGTCTACCAGCGTCCGAACAGACTCTTCTCGTGCCGCTTGAATAAAGCTGCATGTGTTAACAATGACATAGTCTGCAAGCTCATCATTCCCGTCAACGTCGTAGCCTGCTTGCACTAGCAGACCCAGCATGTGTTCAGTATCGATTCTGTTCTTTTCGCAGCCTAAATGGGAGACGGCAATAGTTGGCTTGTTGCCCATGAAAAACCTAATTGGATGAATGACGAAAGGTGAGTGTTAACTTAAACCGTAGCGATCGCTGGTGCGACGGTTTCCCCCTCGCTTCACATCCACAGAGTCAATCGCCTGATGGATACAGGTGTGTGCAATCGCTTTACTACGTTGACCTCTATGATAGCGCGGAATTGAAAATATTACGTTCTGTTAAATAGATTCTTTTCTATGAAATAGTGGAGCGCCAAGGGTTTGGCAGAAAAGCCGTCCTTAAACCAGCCTTTCGCACCTTTTCTAGGTTAACTCTAAAATATCTAGAGTTGACTTTTTACCCTTGGCTCTTTACGGTTCTTAACCTATCGAACTGAAAATGCCTCGCTAAACTTCTTGGTGACAGGCTCAAGCAGGAAGCTAAGAATTGACTTTTTGCGAGTGACAATTTCAGCTACTCCCGTCATACCAGGCGTTAGCTCAACATCTCGACCCCGAACGCTGATCGCATTTTTGTTCATGTGCACTTTTGCTAGAAAGACTGGACCCATATCACGACCATTTTCATCTTTCTCAACCACGGCATCGGGGCTGATCTGAAGCACTTCCCCTTCGATCACGCCAAACTCTTGATAAGGAAACGTTGCCAGCTTGATCTTTGCATTCATACCAGGACGAATAAAGCCAATATCTCGGTTAAGAACTTTAACCTCCAAAACGAGATCCTGATTAGCTGGCAGAATTGAGAGCAGTTCTTCGCCTTGCTGCACTGGACCTTGAGTGACTTTAAGGTTATAGACAGTTCCATTAAATGGAGCGGTGACCGTTTCTTTATCAGACTGCTGCTTCTTAGCGATGGCAATCTCACCGAGCTTTTTCGACAATTCTTCTCGGCGTTGGTTGAGTTGAGTGAGAATCTCACCCTGGCGCTGAGGAGCCAAGCCTTGAGATGTGCTTTTTGCCGACTCAAACGCTTGCTGTGCTTGACGAATTCGATCCTGTTGAGCTTCGGATTCTTTGACGAGGGAGGTGATTTTGTCTTCTGCTTCGTTAATCTGATTTTTGGCACTGGTGACTTGATCAACGGCGTTGAGATAATCAAGTCGAGGAACTGCATTGCTGGCAATCAATGTGCGGAGACTTCTCTCTCGCTCTTGAGCCGTGGCGAGACTGGCTTTCGTATTTTGTAAGGTTGTCTGAGCACTGGTTAGGTTCTCTTGATAGCGCTCCAAGCGAGTTTGTGCTTCGTTAATGGTGGCGATTTGCCGATTCGCTTCTGCAACGGCTCCTGCTTGCTTTTCAGTGAATTCTCGCTGCCGTGCCTTCAACAGTTGATCCTGAAGTGGATTTCCTCCAGCCACCGTCTGCCCTTGGCTTTCTGCTTCTAGACGATTCACATCTTGTTGAATCTTTTGTGCCTCTTGGTTTAGGCTGACGACGTTCGTCTCGCTGGCTCCCGGATCAATTTCGACCAAGACATCGCCTTTTTTAACAATGCTCCCAGCTTTGACTTTGGTCTGTGAGACGCTACCAACCCCAACAGATCGAATGGGTCGCACTTCGGTTGAGGGAACGGTCTTGCCTTGAGCCATCGCCACTTCATCAATCTGGCTAAAGTGTGCCCACCCGATCGTGCCAAATATGATCACCGTCACCGTGCCTGCCAAAATGCGGGTGTAGAGTGGCGGCAACTCTTGGACGGCTTTACCCAACTCATAAGAGAGCGAGTCATCAGGGTTAGCAAGCTGCTGTTTAACTTGCTGAGATTGAGCAGGCGTGGAAGAAAGAGAAACTCGCATAAAGTCCTTTGTTTTACCGGGGCAAGGATAAACGTCACGATCGTACTCTAAAAGTCTGTCAGAGGTTGCAGACTGGAATGATGTCTGAATAACCCTTAAGCAAGTCGGCGATCGTGGAGCAGACCATTAAGATTGAATTCAGAATACCCACCTATGTTGATGGTTGCACAGCCGTGTTTCAAATTCTTTATCCTCTAGTTCATGTCATTCAGCCGTTTTTGGTGCCGATTTGCTTTGTGTTTGCCTGGTTATTTGTGATTCTTGGCGCTTGGAGCCTACTTTTAACGGTGTTTGAAGGGGTGAGCCAAGCGAGACACCTGCACCAAATTCCGTGCGCGAACTGTCAATATTTTACGGGTGACTACGGGCTTAAGTGCACGGTTCATCCCTCGATCGCGCTGTCTGAAGATGCCATTCACTGTCCTGATTACGATCCGACTCCCACTTCCTACTAGGATTTTAAAAGAGAATTTGGAACTGTGAGGACCACGATCGCGATGTTTGTACAAAAACTCAATGACTGTCCAGAGTTTATAGCGGGAGACGGGACGTTCTTGCGGGAGCTATTTCACCCTGATAAGCACCCGTTGGATTTGAGATATAGCTTGGCGCACGCGATCGTCCCCGTTGGACAAACCTCCATTCCCCACGCGTTAAGCACATCTGAGGTCTACTACATTCTCACGGGCAAAGGGGAAATGCACATCAACGAAGAAACCCAGACCGTAGAGCCTTGGAGTGCCATTTATATCCCGCCGAATGCGAGACAGTTCATTCACAACAGTGGTGATGAGCCTCTCATTTTTATCTGTATCGTTGACCCAGCTTGGCGGAAAGACGATGAAACAATTTACGACAAAGCATAAATTTGAAGAGGGATGAAGGTTAACTCCACCCCTCTTGCTGACTAATCTGGATTTGATTCTGGGTAACGACGCTTAGGAAGCTGTTCTGCTTCGGGGCAATCGTCTGAAACAAGGGGATCAACATTGCCTTTAGGCACAGAGGCAAGCTTTTGGGTGACAGCGCCAATGCTTTCTAGACGAACCATTTCTTCCCAAGAGCATGTTTCGTCATCTTCCTCAGTTTCATAACGCAACGTGACTAGGTCGCCCTCGATATCTAGAATCTTGGCACGCTCAATCCAGCGTTGCTGATCCCGCAAGAAGATCCAGACTTCTCGACCATCGCAACAGAGTTGATAGATCTTGCGGTGTAGCATGTATTGCTTCTCCTGAGCAAATGACTCTTGAAAACTGACTATTGAAGCTGCGACTCTCTAGAGGTTCGGGGCGCAGAATTACTCATCTGGTTTCCCTACTGAGGATCACTAGCTTTGGTATAGAGGATCTACTCATTCCTCTTAAGCTAACGTGAGAACGAGCAGAAAAGGCTCTAACGGGAGACAGGCTTTTGCTTGAGGAATAAAGCGGGTGAGCCTGTTTAGTAAAACGAAGGGGTGCGATCGCAATCATTCATTCAATGCGGCAGAAGGTCAAAGCGGCTTGATCCAATAGATTGCAGGGATTGAATCAAAAGCGCAATGGTTGGTCAGACGGGCGAGAGGCACAGACAAATCGGCATTGATCAGAAACTGGGAGTGGGGCATCGAGGAATCTAGCCATTGTGCAAAGCGTTCCCATAAGTGTGAGCCTTTCAAGGTCTTGCTGAGGTAGCTGCCTTCTAAGTATCGAATTCTACCAACTATTTTAGCCATTGTTAAGCAAAATGACTTAATAGACTGAGAAATTTTAAGGAGAGGACATTCAGGGAAGCCAACGGGGATGCAATCCCGGCATGGGCAACGCCTCAGGTTGGACTTTAGCCGTCAAGTCTCCAGTGAGGGGCAAGAGCCAGAGACGGCTGTTGCTCGTTGACTTGCTGTTAAGCGATTGAGCATCGCCATTCGTCTGATCAAAGATCAGCGCTAGTCCATCCGGGGCGAGGCTGAGTTGAATGTCGCGCTGTTTGGGCAACAGCACCATCGGATGCAGAGCACGTTCTGCGCCGCCTTGAGTAACAGCAGTTTTGAGGTCGATCGCGGCAATATAGGGTTGTTCTTGATAGGTAGCACCAGGAATCAGATTAGTCAGCAGACAATAGAGAATCTGCTCAGTGGGATCAAACTGAGCACTGACGATCGAGCCTGTCGTTTTAAAGATTTCTTTAGAGATGCCCTGACTAGTGACGAGAAACAGCGATCGAGTGTAATCGGTGTTGAATTTAATCATTGCCGCGCTAGAGCCATCTTTAGAAAAGCTCAGCACCGTACCAAATTTGGGCAAAAAGTCCAGCGGATCAGCTTGGGGCTGTAGAGGAATGAGGGCAAGTCCTTGCCCTTGAGCAATTGCTAGAGAGGAACTGTCGGGTGTAATCAGGAATTCGCCTCCGGGCTGCTTGTTATCCAACGGCTGAGGCTGAGAGCCTTGACGAATCACCCAAGGTCCGAAGTCGTTAGGGTTTGTGCGATTGACTCGCTGCACCACAATGACGGTTCCATCAGCAGATAAGTCAAATTTGAGATTTTGATACTTCTGGTTGTCAAGCACCAAATCAATCTGTCCGGATGATTGAGTCGGTGAGGGTTTAGCTGGGTTAAAAAGCTCCCAATCCGATTTCTGGACATCCCCTGGTTGGGCAGGTGCCTCGATCGAGATACCCGTGGCGATGGTGTAGAGTTTTTGATCCACTAACGTTTGAGACTGATCAGCACGATCGATGGCAGAAAAAAGAATGCGATCGCTTTTGGCATAGGGCTTGAAGTCCATTATTACCAAATTTTGAGGAGTCAGGATCTTTTTCTCCTGCTTTGTCAGATTAAAGAGAATGAGCCGTCCTGCTTCGTCTCGATCCACTCCAATATAGGCAAAGGCTCGATCGCGGCTCTGAAAACTTCCAACAAACGGCTGAATGCTGGCACGATCGCCTCCCTCTTGGGTAAAGCGGTCTTGAGCATTTTGCAGCTTAATTTTAAAAGACGTGCCGTAAGGAGCGGGAGTATTAAGGGTATAAGCCATTCGTCGCCCAGCCCAGCTTGTTTTTCCAGGTAGGGGCGGCTCAATTTGCAGGTTTTGCTCAACGCTACTGTGATTCATTGGGCGACTGAACGTGAAAACAAACGCATTGTCATCCGAGCCAACTTGTTTGTCTTGCCAGTTGAAATCACGGACTCGTGGAGCACTGCGATCGCCGTTCAACACCAGCAGCCCAATCAACACACTCAAAATCAGGATGACTGCTAGAGCGACCCGATCGAGCGGTTGAGGAAACGACTTAGATGGAGCAGGCGTTGTTTGCATACTAAATCTTGCTCGAAGATTGAGGAATCAGACCTCAGTATAAGACGTGTGGAAGAGGAGCAACCGAGTTTTTAATTACTGCAAATCGTTCTCAGGAAGAGTAAATCCGAACCGCTCTTGAAGAGCATGAATGACTTCTTCGCCAGATTTTTGATCGAGAATTTTAAGGTCTTCCTCGGTGTAATTCATCAAATCCCCAATTGTTTGAATTTGAGTCCGTTTAAGATAGCCGAGTGTCTTCATCGAAAGCTGAAGTTCTTCAATAGGAGTACGATCAAGGGAATCATTCATACATTAGAAAGATTTTATGTAGAGAGTTTTGCCTTCTAGTGTAGGACTTTCCAAGGGTTTGACTAGACTTCCCTAAATGAAGAGTAAACCGATTTATGCGGGAACTCTAAGACTAAATGGCACTCCACAACGCGAGCCAGCCAGCTTTAACTGCCCCGTCTGAGAGACTTCCTATGAATCTAGAGTCAACCGCGCCAGAGCCTTCCAACCAATCAGCGCCGGAAATCTCTTCAGCAAATCTTCAAGGTGTCGATCCAACTGCAGAAAAGCAAGCCTTTTGGAGCGATTTAGATCAGGATAATGATGAAGGCGGCTCAGCAAAAGCGCGAACGTTAATGCTGAATGGCAACCCAGTTCCTGAAGCTGAGTTTCCACATTTATCGACGATCGAGAGAAAGCTGAAATATGTTCAAGGGGTCTCCCAAGGCGGACAAGTCTATCTGATCACAAATCTGCTGCAAGATATCTCACAAATGCTACTCCAGCCTCAAAATGTGTGGACGATCGGACGAAATCGAGGAGCGGCGTTATCTCTTAGCGATCGGAAGCTATCTCGCCGTCATGCTGTTATTCTCTACGATGCAAAGCAAGGATTTTATCTCATTGATCTTAATAGCATGAATGGGTCTTATGTAAATGGCGATCAAGTTCAGCAGCGCCAACCGTTAAAAGATGGAGATCGAGTGTGTCTAGGAAGTATCGAGTTCTTTTTCTTTATTAGCCAACAGAAACATTCTCTAGAGCCAGTTCATCCAGAAGTGCTGTCTCGTCTGCATCACTTAAAATCTCGCTCAACTCCTTTTGCTGACTATTCAGAGCAACAGCAAACGCCCAAGCATTTGATGCCAGATTCTTGACTGATTAGAGCAAAAGTACTATTTTTGTCTCGCTCTATTCTTTGGCAGGAGGCAGAAATAATGAAGTTCGGCTACACCATTCTCTACGTCAGCGACGTGCCTAAAACCGTAGATTTTTACGAGAAAGTCTTCGGATTAAAGCAGCAATTCCTCGATGAATGTGAGCAATATGCCGAGATGGAAACTGAAACCACGACTCTCGCCTTCGCCCACACAGATCTTGCACAGTCGAATCTTCCACAAGGATTTCAAGAAAATAGTCGATCGAACCTGCCAGTTGGTATTGAACTAGGCTTTGTCACCGATGACGGGTTCGCTGCCTTTAAAGACGCAGTGAGTGCAGGTGCCGCGATCGTCGTAGAGCCTAAAGTTAAACCTTGGGGACAGACGGTTGCCTATGTGCGTGATGTAGACGAAGTTCTGGTTTCCATTAACAGCCCGATGTAAACTTCTGCAAAAACGCTTTGGGAAGTATCTCCACAGAAATTTACAAATTAATTGGGGTTGGCTAAATTAACAGCGGTCTAAATCCGTGCTTTAGAGATGCCTCGCCAATTTGCTCCATCTTCTCGACCGTGATGTGGTTGCGCCCCCAAGAGAAGTTAGTATGCAGCTTCTCAAACTCCAGCAGCATCGATTCGGCAAAGCACGCAAAGAGTTGGCGCGCAGGCACGTCCATATTGACAATGCTCATAATTCGCCAATCGATGTCTAGCGAGTGTTCGACAATGCCCCCATTGAGGACATGGACACCAGGATACTGCACCTTCGTCCCTAAGTTTTTAGGATAGCCCCCGTCAATCAGTAGGCAAGGCTGCTTGAGAACGGCTGGATTGATCTCAACGCCTTTGGGCATACTCGCAACCCAGACGATGATATCTGCTTGCGGTAGGGCTTCTTCTAACCCCACAATTTTGCCGCGACCCAGCTCAGTTTGCAGGTCTTTTAGACGTTCTTGATTGCGAGCAATTAAGAGCAATTCGGCAACATCAGCGCGTTTGTCTAGCCAGCGACAAATCGCACTGCCAATATCGCCCGTTGCTCCACAAATGGCAACGGTTGCCTTAGACAAATCAATCCCCAACTGTTTTGAGGCTTGCTCAACCTGACGACAGATAATATACGCTGTGTGCGTGTTACCTGTGGTAAAGCGCTCAAACTCCAGCATGACATTGCGGACTTGGCGAATCTGACTCAAGTTGAAGTTCTCAAAAATAATCGATGAAAATCCACCTAAGGCAGTGATGTTAATGCCGTGCTTTTGAGCGTGTGCCATCGCATTGATAATTTTGCGAGTGGCTGCCTTAATGCGACGGGTTGCTAACATTTCTGGCAGAAAGCAAGACTCGACGTATCTGCCTTCGATTTGTTGCCCAGTGATGCTGGTGACGGTGATGTTATCAACAATTTGCGGAGGAGCGCTGCACCAAAAATCCAACCCTTGGTCAGCATATTCGGGATAACCTAACTCTCTAGCAACTGATTGAGCGTGCTCTAAACTCGTGAGATGACCAATTAAACCAAACATCGACGAATATATATGTAGCCTGCGGGTGAGGCTGAGATGAGGTGGATATTGATGAAGGGTCATGTTTAGATCCCAAAGTGAAATAACTCCATGACCCCTAAAACCTTTAAACGGTTGCTAACCCGTAGGCTGACATTCGCATGATGTCGCGGGTGGTGAACCCGATGTTGCTAAGCGCTTCGCCATACTGAATCATGAAGTCTTCAACGAGGGCTTCTCGCTCCATGCCAAGAACTTTAGCGTCGGCATCGACTTGATTGAGCATTTTCCAGACGATCGGGAGATTAGCGCGGTTAGCTTCTTCAAGCTCAGCTTTTGAGGCTTCAAAATTTGCTTTGAGCCACTCTTCGCCAAAGTTGAGATGCAAATATTCTTCTTTAACTACGCCTTCGGTGATCTTGCGGGCAAAGTCATCGGCGACGGGAATATAAATGTTGTAGGCAGCGATCGCGAAGCACTCAATGATCAAAGACTGAATCAGAAGACAGGTGACAATCTTGTTTTCTGCTGCTGCGTTTTGAAAGTTCTCGTGTAATGGCGAGAAAAATTGACGGGCAAACTCCAGATCAGGAGTCACTTTAAGATTGCGACCACAGGCTTCAAACCCTTTTTTGTGACGGCTCTCCATTTTTGCTAAGCCGACGAGCTGGTCTTTTTGGTCAGGCAGCAGCCCACCCAAGCTGTGATAGTTTTCGTGTGCCTCTTGTTCGCCTTCAATCACGATCGCGTTGATGCGGCTATAAGCGTCTTTGTAGGTTTCGCTGTGGAAGTCAAGGTCTTGAATCGCCTCAAGTTGGGGCATAGAACAGTAGTCTCCTGGTCATGAATACGTCGTCACAAATCAATTCGGATGCTGCGCGGGGTTCAAAAAGTCTGCTCAACGTAGTTGGCACCCACTCTACACTTTACCGTCTCCAGTCAAGGATTAAGATGAGAATCGTTAAATTCTGCTCCATTTTGTACAGTTGGGGGCTAAAATGCCAAACTTCATGATTCTGGGTCATTCAGCGTTAGTGTAGCCTGTGAAGATAGGTTTTCCCACAGAGAAGTCACTCGTCTATCTTATTAGCTGAACGTTATGCTGCCAGGAAGTTCCGATCGCGCTCCCCTCAAGCCACCGCTAAGGGTCGAATCTCCCCCCTTTGACAGAGATCAGCTCTTGAATCAGATCAGTCTGGTCTTGCTGCTGATTGGGGCAGGTTTGGTGCTATTGCCTCTATGCGTTGTGGTGATGACTTCGTTTAAGTCAGAGGCAGGAGGATGGTCGTGGGAAAATTATCGTCGGGCTTGGCAACAAGGTGGCTTTTTGCTAGCATTTGCCAACTCGACATTTGTGGCGTTGGCAGTGACCGCCTTGCAGATCTTCACGTCGGCATTGGCAGGTTATGCGCTGGCTCGACTCAAGTTTCGGGGCAAGCAGGGATTATTGCTGATTATTTTGACGACGCTGGTGATTCCGTTTCAAATTTTGGTGATTCCAATTTTTCTGGTTTTGAAGTGGGGACATCTGATTAATACTTACGGCGCGTTGATTTTGCCCACGGCGGTCAATGGATTTGGAATTTTTCTACTCAAGCAGTTCTTTCAAACGATTCCGATCGAGCTTGAAGAAGCCGCAATGCTCGATGGTGCAAATCGATTACAAATTCTCTGGCGAGTCATGTTGCCATTAGCGCGTCCCGCTTTAGTAACGCTGTTTTTGTTTTCGTTTATTGGCGAGTGGAACGATTTGTTTAAGCCTTTGGTATTCACAACCCGTCCAGAGTTACAGACCGTTCAACTGGCTTTAGCAGGTTTTCAAGAGCAGTTTACAAATGACTGGAAGCTGATGATGGCGGCGGTTGTGATTGCTACGATTCCAGTTGTCATGTTGTTTTTGTTAGGGCAACGGCAGTTGATTCGCGGCATCGCAACCACTGGAATTAAGAACTAGCAGATGAAAAAGTTAGGGATCGGCTTAGTATTGGTGTCATTTTTGCCCTGGATTGCAGTAGCGGCTGTGCCCTTTTTAGCAGTGTCGATCGCTCAAAAAGCAGTTCTCATTCCCGTGTTGATAGGAAGTGCTGAAGTGATCTTTTGGGTCGGCGTTTTGATCGTCGGCAAAGAGGTCGCTGAACGATACAAACGCTGGTTGAATCCGCGTTATTTATGGGAAAGAATTCGGCGACTGTTTCGCTAGTGGCTGAGGGTGAATCATTCCCATGTGCCCACATCGGATGCTTGTTGGTCATCATCTAATTTCAGGCGAATAGTCCGCGAGAAGCCTTCACCCTTTGGATCACCCAGACAGAACTCGATCGAGTGACTCGATAATCTATCAAGACAGCTTAGTAACGTTCTCAGATGAGGAGAACTAGCTCCTGTGTCAAGATAGACCCGCTCAGACAGCGTGTTGATGCGTTTCCAAGTGGTGTAGAGTTTGGTGATCGCTTGCTCTAACTGGGCGGCTTGATTCACTAATTCTGCGGTCGAATTGAGACAGCCGAGACGAAGGGCTTCTTCGAGTGCCAATTCTAAATTTAGGGAGTCGTTGCTCAACGCTTGAACTTGAGTCGCCGCTTCTAAATAGCGCGTTAGATATCGAGCTTCTGAAGTGACCTGCTTGAGCGTTTCGACATCGGGACTGTGAGCAACCGTGTCTCGAATTGAGACTTGATGAGACTCTGGTAGCTTTTCTAATTGCCTGACCAACGGAGCCAAATAGCGAGTCGGAATCGTCTGATCGGCAGCTTTTTCGCGCACCTCGATCGGCAGCAAGTCAGAAGTCATTGCCGTCCAATCATCTGAAAGTTGCCGAACTTCGCGCCGCGTGATGCGATCGCCTTTTCGGGCGGTGTCTCCGATCATCTGCTGCACTTCGGGGGCGGCTTGAGCGGTTTCGACAAATGCCCGTTTGGTGAACTGATTCACGTCTTCAGGTTCTAAACAGCCGCTTTCTAAAAGCGTGTCGGCACTGTTGGCTAACTCGATTAGGTTATATGCCTGACTTTTGCTGATTTCGCGATCTTTGAGCCAGTTAAGAAAGCCAACGCCTCGACCCTCGCCGCGCTTTTTTTCACGATCGCGCACGGTTTTGAGAATGCGTCCGCGCCAGATATCGGTTTGCAGATCAACCCGATCGCACACTTGCCAAGCTTTCTCAATTCGCTGCTGAAAATCAAGGTCTAAAATCTGCTCATCTTCGGGGTCAGGTAGCTGAAAGCCGAGATCTAAAAGCGTCTCTGAGTCAGACGGAACAAGGTTTGTCGGAATTTGGGAAGCTTGAACCATCGGGACGCTTGAATGACAGCCGAATCATTATTACACATCTGTCTTTGTTCAACGGGCGATCGCGTGCCACACTAACGTAATCACAAAAACGCTGAGGGCAGCAATGCCAATCACTAACGCTAGAAACCCAAACAGCAACAGCAACACAAATCCTATATGCGCCTTTTTTTGATATTGGGGCGAATCGATATGGGCTTCTAACAGCCGAACGTTTTTGCTGTTAGCTTTCCAAGTGACATCAAACAAGTCACCTGCTACCGGGACAGATCCGACTACCGTGTCAAGCACCAAATTTGAGACCATTCGCGTCACGGTCGATCGCGGCAACCCCAAACGAGCCGACTCCCAAACGATGTAAACCGAAAACGCCGCCATCACCAGATCTCCGCCGCCGGGAAGCAAGCCCACGATCGGATCAATTCCCACGCGATAGGGGGTACCGGGAATGGGGATGGCGTTGTCTAAAAGGTGAGCCAGCGATCGTAATCGTTGCAATGCCGCCGATTGGGTATCTGTCTTCATAGAGGCTAAAAATTAATTCGTCTTTAGCATAGTTGAACTGTGTTGATTCAATACAGTTTGAGGTAGCTATCAACCGTTCTCTAAGGAATGTAACTGGACTCGTTAGAATGGAGGTTCTGCCGTTTTTAATCAATTTCCTTGTCTTTTCAAACTCTTAAAGTTGTCGTCATCGGTGGAGGAGCGGCTGGGTTTTTTGGCGCGATCGCCTGTGCCCAAACCAATCGTGCTGCTGATATCACCCTGCTCGAAGCCAGTCGTCAGCCGCTCACCAAAGTTCTCGTGTCGGGAGGCGGACGCTGCAACGTCACTCATGCCTGTTTTGATCCCGCTATTCTAGTGCAGAACTATCCCAGAGGCGGCAAAGCCTTGCGGAGTGCCTTTAGTCAGTTTCAGGCACAAGATACCGTTGAGTGGTTTAATGCTCGAAACGTCAGGCTCAAAACCGAACCAGACGGTCGAATGTTTCCAATTACGGATAACTCTGCCACGATCGCTCATTGTCTGATCCAACAGGCACAGGATGCCGGAATCAACGTGTGTTTAGGAGCCAGCGTCAAGTCGGTAGTGAAGCACGATGACAAATTTGAGATTGAGTTGAGATCGGGCGACATTCTCAACGCTGATCGGTTACTCATTGCTACGGGCAACAGTCCCCAAGGCTATCAAATTGCAAAAGAGTTAGGACACACGATCGAGCCGACTGCCCCTTCTCTGTTTACATTTAACGTGACGGACGATCGCTTAGATGAGTTGTCAGGCATTGCCGTTGATCCGGTTCGACTGCGGTTGCAGGTGGGAGACACCAAACTAGAGCAGACAGGAGCGCTGTTGGTGACACACTGGGGATTGAGCGGTCCTGCGGTGTTGAAGCTGTCGGCTTGGGGTGCTAGAGTGCTCCACGAGCATCGTTATCAAGCAACGTTGACGGTTAACTGGTTGCCAAAACAGAACCCGGAGACTCTTCGACAGGAATTGCTGGCAGTGAAATCGCAGTTACCGAGACGCTCGATCGTGTCGAGTTGTCCGGTGATATTGCCTCGTCGATTGTGGGAAAAACTCACGGCTACTGTTGGCATTCAAAAAGAAACTCGCTGGGCAGAACTCCCTAATAAAACGCTGAGTTTACTGATTCAAGAACTGACTCAAGGAAAGTATCTCGTCATGGGGAAAGGAGTCTTTAAAGAGGAATTTGTCACGTGTGGCGGCATCAATCTCAAAGAAGTCAACTTCAAAACGATGGAAAGCCTCTGCTGTCCAGGGCTTTATCTGGCGGGTGAAGTGTTAGACATTGATGGAGTCACGGGCGGGTTTAACTTTCAAAGCGCTTGGACGACTGGCTATATTGCAGGGCAAGCAATGGCAAGAGAAGCCATCTTTTGACCATTCAAGTGTTTACTGTGCCCGTTTCTAAGAAAACGCTCAAACTCCTATCTGAATATTGGATGTTTGTCTCTTGCATCTCGATACGAGCAGGAAAAGCTATGCTTCTGATTATTTTTATCGTCAAGGCGAGAAAAGATTCGCAATTCGCTAAACACGCAATGTGCGACTTTCCTAAAACACTGGCAAAGACTGCCCCCTAGCCCTCTCCCGGGGGAGAGGGAACCGGAACAGTCCGAAAGCCCTTCTCCTTGGGGAGAAGGGTTGGGATGAGGGCAAATTAGTTGCACATCACGTCTAAACGTTCTCATTCACTCGCCCTGATTGACCTTTCGTTCTCAACCAACCACACTTAGCGAGATCGATGTGCTGATGAACTTGTTACCCGTATCTTGCGGCGATCGCACTACAACTACCGATTCTTGCTGAATGAGTTGTCGGTCGTTGCGCCGAACTAGCTAAAAGGTTGCTGTGAGTGCCTTCAAATTGCACTCAATGAGTGAATAGATAGGCATTATACAAAAGTGAAGTACGCAATCGAACTGATTTGATTTCATGGTTACGATCAACGCTTTACAAAGCAAGTTTCCCTTCAGATAATCGTCTACTCATTCAACGAGATGGTTCTCAAATTGTTAAGCGGAACAGATCGTTATGCAGTTTTCTTGAGAGGCGATCACTGTTCGACTGTAATGACGTTGGGGAGTCGTTGATTACTCGATCGCTAATGGTAAAGTCACTATCGGAGAGTTATTTAAGGGATTTGGCTGATGAAAGCGCAGGTATTTCGCGGTGTTAACCAGCTTAGTTATGAAGACGTGCCGCTGCCAGAGATTGGAGCGGATGAGATTTTAGTTCAGGTTCAGGTCGTGGGTTTGTGTCAGTCAGATATCAAGAAAATTAAATACCCCCTCTACGAGCCACCGCGAATCTTTGGACACGAAACGGCTGGCACGATCGCGGCTGTCGGGGCTGACGTGCAAAAATGGCAGACGGGCGATCGCGTCGTCGTGCTGCATCACATTCCCTGTATGCACTGCGCGTATTGCCTTAACGAAAATTTTTCCATGTGTGAGGTCTACAAAAACATCACCACCACAGCCGGGTTTGCGCCCAGTGGAGGCGGCTTTGCCGAGTTTGTCAAAGTTCCTGGTCACATTGTTCGCAATGGCGGACTGATGATCATTCCTGATGACGTGACCTTTGAGCAAGCCAGTTTTGTCGAGCCGACCAACTGCTGTTTAAAGGCAGTCAAAAAAGCGCAAATTGCACCAGGGCAAACCGTTTTAGTGACAGGGGCAGGTCCGATCGGACTCATGTTCATCATGCTAGTCAAATATTTTGGAGCGCGGGCAATCTCCACGGATCTGATGCCCTCTCGCATGGAAAAAGCTCTCAGCGTTGGAGCCGATGCCGCATTTGACGCTCGTGACCCCGATTTGGTCAACAAAGTTCAGGCACTCACTCAAGGCATGGGCGTAGATGCGAGTTTGCTGGCAGTTCCCAGCGATAAAGCCTTCTTTCAGGCATTAGACTGCACTCGCAAGGGAGGCAAGATTCTCTTTTTTGCCGAGTTTCCTGATGAGCTAGAAATCCCGATCAATCCCAATATTTTATATCGACGAGAAATTGATTTGATGGGCAGCTATAGCTCGTCTTATCGAGTTCAATCCCTGGCGGCTGAGATTGTATTCAACCGTCGCATTGATGTCGATGCGTTGGTGAGCGATCGCTATCCCCTCAAAGACTTGGCGAAGGCAGTCGATCAAGCGATTACCCCAACCCCAGAAACCTACAAAATTCTGATTTTCCCCTAACTGCTCTCTGCCTGTGCCGCTACGATAAACTGTTGGAGGCTATTTCGCCTCTACAAATTTCACATAAATTTTCACCCAAGGGCTGCCTGTGAACTTTCAAGAGTTTGCTTTCTTTTTGATGTCGATCGCCGCAGGCACAGGCGGACAGTTTTTTCTAAAAACAGGCGCACAGAAGTTAGGACGAGTCAATGCAGGAAACTTCGCCAGTCACGTCCTCAGCATTGTGACCACGCCAGAACTGCTGATCGGTCTCGTCTTCTACGGGGCTGGCGCAATTCTCTATATTCTGCTGTTAACTCGTGTGAAACTGAGCGTGTTAGGTCCAGCGGTGGGGCTGCAATATATCTTTGCCGTTCTGATGGGCAAATTTATTTTTGGTGAGTCAGTTCCGCTGATTCGCGTCGTTGGCATGGGGTTGATTATCTGTGGGGTCGTGCTGCTGGTTTCGCGCGATTGAGCAAAGGTGAAAAACCAGAGCAGTTCTTGGCATTGCTGAATTGATCTATGAAACACAGATTTTGCCCTCACCCTAGCCCTCTCCCGCAGGAGAGGGAACAAGATTTCTAGCGCTCCTCTCCTGTAGGAGAGGGGTTGGGGGTAAGGGCAATTCATATCTGCATTCAGCAACGCCCAATTCCTTACAGATATTGGCTCAAAATCTCAGCCGTGGCTGCTGCGGTTTTTGACCAACTAAACTGATTGGCTCGATCGAGACTGAGTTGGCGCAGTTGATTTCTCAAGGCGGAGTCGCGGCTGATTTGGTGCATCGCATCCGCGATCGCTTCCACGTTATACGGATCAACGAGCAGTGCGGCATCTCCCGCCACTTCTGGCATAGACGACAGATTAGAGGTGATCACCGGGGTTCCGCACGCCATCGCTTCTAAAACAGGTAGCCCAAATCCTTCCCACAGGCTCGGAAATACGAGCGCGATCGCTTGATTTAACAAGGTCGGCAATTCCGCATAAGACACATAACTCAAAAATTTAACTTGATGGGTCAATCCTAATTGAGCCACCTGATTGATTAGCTCTGGAGTGTAACGGCTATCAAACGAACCTGCAATCAAAAACTCATAACTAGAGCGATCAGGCAATTTAGAAAACGCCTCGATCGCCCGTCCTAAATTTTTATAAGCATCATGGCGACCCAAATACAAAAAATAATTGTGCGTCGGCAAGTCTAAATCACGAAAATGCTCCACATCATACGCTAGAGGAATAACAGTCATTTTTTTAGCAGAAACGTTAAAGAAGCTCATTGCATCTTGGGCAGTTGCTTTAGAGTTACAAATAATCTGTTCTGCTTGAGATAAAACCTCAGGAATGTAATGTTTGAAATAAGGAGTACGAGGAGAAAACCGTTTTAAAAACCGAAGCGGAATCAAGTCATGTAACGTCACAACATGACGAAGCCTTGTGAACAGCGGAGCTTCAGGAATGGGAGAAAATAATAGGCTTCCTTTCAGCGTTTTATAAATGTTTGGTAGCTCAAATTGAGTCCACAAAAGACGTGAAAGATGTCCTTCTCCGCCTCGATCAGGAGTCAGATTAGCCGAAATTGGGTAGCAGCGATCGCCCTCAAACGTCTGCGAAGTCAACAATATAGGATCTAACCCTCTCAAATGGGGAAGTAGATTGCTTGCATAGACTGTGTGACCCGTCGGCTTATCTGCCAAAAACGATAGATTGATGAGTAGCTGATGAGACACGACCTGAGCCATTCACGCCATTAGCAGTTTATAAGCTTTCAGTGTTTCCCTCGCAAAATTTCCCTAAGACCTATTTCCCTTCCTCAACCCGCCGTTCCGCACCCCTCAAAAGGCATCCCTCTAACGCCTGTAATCAGTCAACTCTTTCAAATCATGGTCAACCATCAACTCCACCAACTGCTCAAACGGATATTGAGGCTGCCAGTCTAGCTGCTGACGAATTTTGTCGATCGAACCCACGAGCTGCACCGCTTCATCAGGTCTATAAAAAGAAGGATCAACTGAAACATAGTCTTGCCAAGACAGTCCCACACACCGAAATGCACAGTCCACAAGCTCTTTAACTGAGTGTGTCTCGCCGCTTGCAATAATATAGTCATCGGGCTGCTCTTGCTGAAGCATCAGCCACATCGCATAAACCGCATCTTTGGCATAGCACCAGTCACGATGCGCCTCTAGGTTGCCTAGTTTTAGCTCACTTGCCAGCCCCAGCTTGATCATGGCGACTCCCTGTGTGATCTTGCGAAACACAAACTCGGTGCCCCGACGCGGTGACTCGTGAGTGTAAGTGACCCCACAGCAGGTAAATAAGCCATACTGCTGACGGTAGTTGACGGTCATCCAGTGAGCGTAGGCTTTAGCAACTCCATAGGGGTTACGAGGACGGAAGGCAGTTCGTTCGGTTTGAGGCGACTCATCGGGTTGACCAAATACCTCACTGCTCGAAGCCTGATAAAACCGTGAGCTAGGATGGCAACGACGAATCGACTCCAGCAATCGTGACACACCTAGTGCCGTATATTCTGCCGTCAGTGCGGGTTGAGTCCAAGAAATGGGCACATAGCTTTGAGAAGCCAGATTATAGATTTCATCGGGTTGAGACTGCTCGATCGCATCCATCAGCGAACATTGATCCAGCAAATCGCCTGAGAGAATGGTGACATCGCTTGAGAGGTGACGAATGCGATCAACCTTGCCAGAACTAGAGCGACGAACCAGACCAAAAACCTGATAGCCTTTAGTCAAGAGAAGTTCAGCGAGATAGGAGCCGTCCTGTCCCGTGAGTCCTGTGATGAGAGCTTTCTTTTGCACTTGAGTTTTAAGACTGTTAACTGTTTAAGCGTTCTACCGAAAGGCAAACCTGATTATAAAGTTCACAAGAATTCCTAAAACCTACCGCTCTGATGAATGCTGATTCATTTAGGTGCGCTGGTCTGATCTAGCCTAGTCGTGCTATTAGAATTAACAAATTCTTTCCCACTCTTTAACGTTAAGCATTCAGTTGCTTTACACCCCCCTCAGTTGCATTTGGAACCCTTCACCAACGTTGCTCAGAATGCTCCGCAAACTTGAAAAGCTTCCCCATTTCCTGCCAATTCCCAAAACTTGGGGAGCAAAGTTAGATCTGCTCAAAATTCTAGTGCAGCGAGACTTAGAAGCTCGCTACAAGGGTTCTATTTTGGGTAACTTTTGGCCCCTTCTCAATCAGTTAACGCAGCTTTTTGTCTATACCTACGTTTTCTCGATCGTGCTCAAGGTCAAACTAAGTTTGCAGGGGCTACCCGCCAACAACTTTACCTTTGGGCTTTGGTTATTTTCTGGGTTAGTTCCCTGGATCGCGTTTAGCAGCGGATTTGGGCAAGCAGCGAGTGCAGTAATTGGGCAACCCAATCTGGTTAAAAAGGTGGTTTTCCCACTAGTGCTTTTGCCCCTAGTGCCAGTCTGTGCTGCTTTCGTCGAGAGTTCGTTTGGCTTAATGGTGCTGATTGCAATGATTGCCTTTACGACTCACACGATTCATCACACCCTTTTGCTTCTTCCCTTGATTTGGATTCCCCAACTCCTATTTACGGCAGGTCTAGGTTATTTAGTGGCTGGGTTGACGGTCTTCCTGCGAGATGTTCCTCAGACTCTGGGGGTGATTCTAAATCTTTGGTTCTATTTCACCCCGATTATGTATCCCTCGTCTGCCATTCCCGCTGGGTTTGGTGCCTGGATTTTTTGGATCAACCCCGTGGCGAGCATTGTTGAGATTTATCGAGATTTAATCTTAGTCGGGGAAATCCACCACGGACAAGAGTGGGGAGTCGTTTGGCTAGTTTCTCTCGTACTATTTTCTGCTGGCTTGTGGGTGTATCGTCGTCTGCGTCCAGCATTTGCCGATGTCTTGTAGACAATTTAAGCGATCGTCCACCGTTAGAACGAAACTAGGAGCTACTGTCAAATTATGGGTGAAGAGATTGTCATTTCGATCAAAAATGTCTCAAAGTGCTTTAAGCGCTATGCTCGTCCGGTCGATCGCTTAAAAGAACTTCTGCTGCCCGGTAAACAAAATGCTGAAGAATTTTGGGCATTGCAGGACATTAATTTTGAGGTCGCTAGAGGAGAAACTCTCGGAATTATTGGGCAAAATGGCTCTGGAAAAAGCACTATCCTGCAGATGATTGCCGGAACGCTCAAACCTACTACCGGAGAAATCTTGGTTAAGGGGCGAGTCTCAGCCCTTCTAGAACTGGGAAGTGGATTTAACCCAGAGTTCACTGGGAGGCAAAACGTCTTCTTCAATGGGCGGATTTTAGGACTTACTCAAGAAGAAATTGCAGCTAAGTTCGATGATATCGCCGCCTTTGCGGACATCGGTGATTTTATCGAGCAGCCCGTCAAAACCTACTCTAGCGGCATGTTCGTCCGTTTAGCCTTCGCAGTTGCAGTGAATGTGAATCCTGAGATTTTAATTGTTGACGAAGCACTGGCTGTGGGGGATGTGGTCTTTCAACACCGATGTATGCGGCGAATGCGAGAACTCATGGATTCTGGAATCACGACTCTATTTGTCTCCCACGACCCCAGCGCCATTCGCACGTTGTGCAGCATGGCTGTCTTGCTCCACAAAGGTCAGCAGGTAAATCTTGGACGACCTGAACTTTTGCTAAACCAGTATCTCAAGATGATGACAGACCTTGAGTTAGAACTGGAAAGTCGCCTTCCAGAAAAACCTTCTACAGTCTCAAATTCTCAGTTTGCAACAACTGAAGACTTTAGCCGGGTTCGACGGGGCAGCCAAACGATGCAGATCACCAACGTCAGCTTGCTTGATGAGCTAGGAGAGTCATCTGAATGGCTGCCGACCGTTACCTTTGGTGAATCAGGTACGATTCACGTTGAGCTTGAGGCTCAAACGGATGTACCAGAGTTTATCGTCGGCTTTTTTATCTGTGACAAAAATGGAGTAGAACTCCTGGGAACGAACACTCAAGAAGAAAACTTGACAGTGTTTCCGCTGCCAGCGGGTCATCGAGTCACGATTGAGTTCCGCCTAACCATCCCACTTCGTCCCGGCTCTTATAGCTTAACGGTTGCCTGTGCTGAGAGCAGTTTAGGGATCACAGCAGACTGGATTGAAAATGTCTTCGTGTTTCAAGTTTTACCCTCACCGACGGGTAAACGCATTCACTCGCTGGTTTATCAGCCTGTTGAGATTCAGATCCTCTCTCCTGCAATCCTGGGTTCTGTTACCGAGTAAGGAGCCACAACCAATCTATAATGAACAACCGAGGCTGCAAGTGTAGTGAGGTGAGGTGTGAGTCAGGTAGAGCAAGAACTTCAAAAATTCGGGCATTGGATGTACGAATTTGACCTGGGAAATGGACTGAAAACGCCAACTTATTCAGAATCGCTTAAACAGATTCATGCGGTTAGGCACTCGATGATTTTTTCATTTTTGGATGGGATTGGGTTCAATTACTCCACGGCTTCAGTTTTAGATCTGGCTTGTAACGAAGGCTATTTCACGTTTGAAGCGGTGAAGCGGCAAGCCAAATATGGGCTTGGAATCGATGCTCGATCGAGCAATATTGACAAAGCAAACTTTATAAAAAAAAATCAGAAAAACTCGAATTGCGAATTTAAAGTTGGCGATATTTATCACTATCCCTACGGTGAGCAGACATTTGATATCGTCTTTCTGTTAGGAATTCTTTATCACGTTGAGAACCCGATCGGGCTAATGCGGTTAGCGTCTAATCTGACATCAAGGTTCTTATTTGTTGAGACGCAGTTGTGCAAAACGCAGGGAAGCATTCCCTTTGGTTGGGGGTCACCTAATCATTATCTTGAAGGAACCGACTACTGCGTTTTGCATCAAGAAGAGGATAGTGATGCAAATCCGCTTGCCTCTCTCGGTGGCTTTAGCTTTATTCCGAATATTGCTGCCGTTGTCTCGATGTTACGAGCTGCAAAATTCCGAAGTGTCCTTCAGCTTCACCCCAATGCCTTCGTCCAAGAACCGCAATATGACAAGCTCGATCGTGCCATTCTGGTTGGCATTAAGTAGTCTAAGATTCTCTCTTCCTATTTTCTAGCGTTGAATCATGCGACCAAGATCTTCGGTTTCTAGATGTTTATGTTGTGGAGAGAATCAACTTAGGTTCACACCTGTTCTGTGGGATGCCCTGGTTCAAGAATGGGAACTCAAGCCCCACGAAACCGATTATATCAACCGTCAGCAAGGGCTTTGTTGTCAGGTTTGCAACTCTAATTTACGATCGATGGCTTTGGCTTTAGCGTTAATGCGTAGCTTTCGCTTTTCAGGCATCTTCGCCGAGTTTATTCAACAAGCCGAGATGCAGAGCCTACAGCTGTTAGAGATTAATGAAGCGGGTTCTCTCACCCAATTTTTGTCTCGGTTACCTGGGCACTCTTTGGGGTCTTATCCTGAAATTGATATGATGGCACTTCCTTTTGAGACTTCAAGCCTTGATATTGTTTGTCACTCAGACACGCTAGAACACATTCCTGACCCGATCGCGGGTTTGTCAGAATGCTACCGTGTCCTGAAATCCGGTGGTGTACTTGCTTTTACAGTCCCGATTGTAGTTGAGCGGCTGACGCGATCACGTCAAGGCTTAACAGCTAGCTATCACGGCTATTCTGACGGGAGGCGAGAAGACTTTTTAGTCCATACAGAATATGGCAGCGATGCTTGGAAACAGGTGGTTCAGAGCGGATTTCAAGAATGTCGATTTATTGTGCTAGAATACCCTGCTGCTATAGCTTTGGTGGCGACCAAGTGAGTAGCATTATACCCAAACTGTCCTATCGATGAAGAGCGTGATGGAATTTACCGGAGAGAGATTTGTTCCTCAGATAACAGGAAACATTAAATATGAACATCTCCATCGTTATGCCCTGGCGCTTGATCTTTCTAAGGAACGCTCCGTTTTAGACATTGCATCGGGAGAGGGATATGGCAGTGCCATCTTGGCGAAACAGGCGGCTCAGGTGATCGGCGTTGACATTGATCTGGAATCGGTGGATCACGCTCAGACGCAGTATGGTCATCTGGCTAATCTGAAGTTTTTGGCTGGCTCTTGTAGTGCGATTCCGGTAGCAGATGCCTCGATCGAGGTGGTCACATCCTTTGAAACGATTGAGCATCATGATCAGCACGAAGAAATGATGCACGAGATTAAGCGCGTTTTGACGGCAGATGGTCTTCTGATTATTTCTTCTCCAAATCGCCTAGTTTATTCTGATCAGCCAAATTACACCAATCCATTTCACGTCAAGGAGCTGTATTACGAAGAATTTTTAGACCTCCTGAAGCGGCATTTTCAGCAGGTTCATATTTATGGTCAGAGGCTTGCCGTTGGTTCTTGTGTCACATCGCTAGAAGCTTCTGACAGACAAGAGATTAGAGCATTCTCCGGGGATATCAATTCCTTGTCTAATGTTGCTAGCTACTTTCCGTCCCCCTTGTATTTTGTGGCGGTTTGCTCCGATCGCAGCGAGAGCGTGGCAGCAACTTTAGAATCAATCTATCTCGATGCCTCAGATGACTTGTTGACAAACTTACAGAACATTTGGCAGGGCGATTGCTTAGCGCTTCAACAAGTGCAGCTAGAGAAATCTGAGTTGCAGCAGACAACTGAGCATTTGCAGCAGACAACTGAACATTTACAGCAGACGACTGAACATTTACAGCAGACAACTGAACAGTGTCAAGCAGATCTAGATTCTGTAAAACAGGAATTGACAGACGCTCATGATCGTTTGCAGGAGTTAGCGCCTTTTCCCGAAGAGTGCGAACATCTCAAGATTCAATTAGAAGATTCCCATCAACAGATTAAAGCAATGGAAAGTAGTAAATTTTGGAAGCTGCGACGAGTTTGGATACGCTTCAAAGGACTTGTGTCAAAGAAATAACTTACTTTCTCGCTGGTCAGGTGGTCAATTTGATTGTTGCTATAAATCAAACCAATGACGCATGAAGAATTAGAAGCCCTGCTCGTAAAAACTCAGCAAGATCTTGAACTGGCAAACTTTACCATTCGATGGATGGAAACCAGCAAGTTTTGGAGACTTCGCGCCGCTTGGCTGACCCTTCGACAGAGGTTGAAGTTCCCTTTTAGGACTGCCGCAGTTTCGTCTCTTCAGACGAGCGCTAGAGCGATCGCGTCTGCCTCAGATGCAAAATATCGTCAGTGGTGTGAAAAAAATAGTCCGCGACCTGCAGATCTACAGAAACTTGCCGAAACGGTTGAGATACTTCCGCACAAACCCTTGATCAGTGTAATTGTGCCAGTGTTCGACCCTACGGAGCCGTTTTTGAGAGATGCGATCGCGTCTGTTGCCAGCCAGATTTATCCCTATTGGCAGCTTTGCATCGCGGCGGATGCCTTGACTGAGCTTCAGGTGCATGAGTTATTAGCGCCGTATCAAGCCCACAATGACCGCATTAAAGTAACGTTTCAGGAAACCAATGATCAGAGTTCTAATGGTTTAGTCAATTGTTTGAATTCAGCACTAGAGTTAGCGACTGGCGAGTTTGTTTCCTGGCTCGATCCGCATGATCTGCTCACGCTTGATGCGCTGTATGAAGTGGCGCTTTTAGTCAATCGGCATCCTGATCTGGACATGATTTACTCTGATGAAGATAAAGTTGACGAAAAGGGTCAATTCAAAGAGCCATTCTTTAAACCCGATTGGTGTCCAGAGTCATTTTTATCGAGAATGTATACTCGGCATTGCGGCATGTATCGACGATCTCTCGTCCAGCAGATCGGTTGCTTTCGTCCTGAATTTGAAGGCAGTCACGACTATGACTTAGTATTGCGCTTGACCGAAAAAACTAGTGAAATCGCTCATATTCCTAAGATTCTCTATCACGATCGTATTCAAGATCATTCAACAGTGCACGATCTCAAACCCAAGAGCCATGCAGTAGAAGCCGCCGAAAAAGCCCTAGAAGCAGCGCTGCAAAGACGGGGAGAACCCGGGAAAGCCACTGCCCTTAAAGGACATCCGGGCTGCTATTTGATTCGCTACCATATTCGAGGATTGAAACCAGTCACGATTATCATTCCGACTAGAGACTTAGGAAGGGTGCTCGATCGCTGCCTCGCCTCTATCTTTAGCAAAACGACTTACGCAAATTATGAGGTGCTTGTTATTGACAATGGCAGCACTGAACCCGCAACCTTCTCGATGTTTAAACAGTGGCAAACGCGAGAACCCAAGCGATTTCGCTACCAAACGCTCGACATTCCGTTTAACTATTCAAAGCTCAATAACTACGGCGTTGAGCAATCTCAGAGCGACTACTTGCTATTTCTAAATAACGACACAGAAGTGTTGAATTCTGACTGGCTAACCGCGATGGTTGAGCAGGCGCAACGTCCGCAAATTGGTGCCGTGGGCGCTCGCCTGCTCTACCCAGATGGAACCGTGCAACACGCAGGAGTGGTGGCTGGGCTGGGCGGAGTGGCAGGTCATAGCCATAAGCATTATCCCGGCAGCGACAGCGGCTATTTTTCTCAAATTCAAACCATCAACAATTATTCTGCGGTAACGGCTGCCTGCCTGATGTGCCGTCGGGATGTGTTTGAGCAAGTGGGTGGATTTGAGGAAGATTTAGCGATCGCGTTCAATGATACTGATTTTTGCTTCAAACTGATCGAGAACGGATACCGCAACGTTTATCTTCCCCATGTGGTTCTTCATCACTACGAATCCAAAAGCCGAGGTCACGAAGACACGCCGCAAAAGCAAGCTAGATTTCAACAAGAAGTGCTGTATATACAGAGAAAGTGGCAAGGCATTCTCGCAAATGACCCTTGCTATAGTCCACATTTGACGAGAGCGCGCGAGGACTACAGTTTAAAATTTTTCAGAGATAAACATGGAGATTAGAAACAGTTCCTCTCAGGGTTACGTGCCTTTCAAACTCTATTGACCGTCGCTTGGTGAAAACGTGGAGAAATTGAACAATGAGATCTAAGTCCGGTTGGGATTGTATCTTCTGTCAAAACTGGTTATGAGATAGAGTTATAGACATCTTCTGAGTCCTACATTAAAATTCGTGAGCGCTTTCCTGGAGACCTAACTTTATGGCTAAAAAATACTTCTTAGAAGGGGCTGAACCAAAAGCCCATGAGGAGATACATTCTTTACAGATGCATCTCAAGCACAAAGAGGAAGAACTAGACCACGCTAAGAAAACAATCTTGGCAATGGAGTCTAGTAAGTTTTGGAAGCTCCGAGTCTTATGGCTAAACGCCAAATCTTTATCTAGTGTTCAATCTAGCTATTCCATCATAAGACTCGTTTTTTCTAAAGCACGAAGAGTCACACCATTGATTCGCAAACTTAAAAACAAACTCTTTAGGAGTCTCTCTCCTTCTTTACCAGTACTTTCAAATTATGGAAAGCAAGCTCTAGAACCTAACTTTGTTAATTTGCCTTGGAAGAGACCTAAAGGTTTTAAACCCAACGAGGGGTACTTTAAAGTCCTTCTAATTTCCCATGATGCCTCATTTACAGGTGCTCCAACTTGTGTACTGACGCTCCTTAAAGCTTTATCGAAAGTGCCAGACTTTGACTGTTGGGTTCTTCTGTGTAGCGGCGGCGGTATGGAAGAGCAGTTTTCAGACTACGCCCCTACCTTGAATTTAAGCGAACTAAACAATATAACTTTTCATGAAAACTTAAATCAAGTCCTTTCCTGTTTTCGCAAATATGCACAGCATGGGGTCTCGGTGTGTAATACTGCTGCGATCTCTCACGTTAATCAAGTTTGTGCTGAGAACAATATTCCTGTCTTAGCTTGGCTTCATGAGCTGCCTACTTCGATCGACACCTATTTTGGCGGCAAGGAAAGCTTATATAGAATACTGAGAACCTCTAATAAAGTTTTTGTTGGCTCCCAATTTATTCAACGATCGCTTTGTACTTACTACGGTATTCGCGATCAACATATTTCGATATTAAGTTACGCAACTGAAAAAGTAATTCCCAACGAGCAGACTCAATACGCTAGACAAGCGGTTAGGCAAGAACTAGGTTTACCAGAAGACTCGCTGATTGTTTTGGGATGCGGATCGATAGATATGCGCAAAGGCGTAGATTTATTTGTTCAAGTCGCTAAAAGCGTCATAGCTTTAACTCAATCAAAGGATGTTTGGTTTATTTGGATCGGAAAAGCACATAACTTAATTTTTTACGACTGGCTAAATCACGATATTCAGCTAACAAAGCTAAACCATCATTTCATTTTTACGGGGGAAAAGAATAATACATCTACCTATTTTGCAGGAGCTGATTTATTTGTTTTGACTTCGCGAGAAGATCCTTTTCCCGTGGTGAATTTAGAAGCAATGAGCTACGGGCTTCCTGTCGTTGCTTTTGAGCAAGCAGGTGGAGCGCCTGAGATTCACGATCGTGAATGTGGCATTTCTGTGCCCTATCTCGACATACATGCCATGTCCCGCGAGGTTTCTCTACTTCTCAACAACGAAGACTACCGAACGAAGATAGGACGTAACGCAAAAAATCGCATCACAGAGTCATTTACCTTAGCGAAGTTAAGCGATCGCTTTACTGAAATACTTAAACAGAACTTCGGATACTTCCCGAGCAGACCATTCAAGATATCGGTCGTTGTTCCAAACTTCAACCACACAAAGTATATAGCTCGTCGTCTTGAGTCAATTCTTTCTCAATCGTTCAAGCCCGATGAAATCATTTTTCTAGATGATGCGTCAAGTGACGACAGCTTACAGAAAGCTCAAGAAATTGCGGCGATCGCATCAATTCCCTTTCGATTTTTAGAAGGTACTGTGAACACAGGTAGTCCCTTTAAACAGTGGGTTAAAGGGATAGAGCTTTGTACAGGAGACTTGATTTGGATCGCCGAAGCAGATGATTACTGCGACTCCAGTTTTCTAGAAAAGCTGATCCCTAGTTTTTTTGACAGCGATGTTGTTTTAGCTTATGCTCAATCTGCTCCGGTGGGTGAAGACGATCAACTCTTTGCGCCAGACTATCTTTTTTATACAAATGATATTAGTCCAAGTCGTTGGAAAAATTCGTATGTTAATGAGGGAATCGACGAAGTTAGAACTATTTTAAGCATTAGAAATACAATTCCTAACGCCAGCGCCGTTGTTTTTCGTAAGCCAGATCAAGAAAAATTTACTGCGCTCTCGAAACAACTTACCTCTTTTAGGTTTTGTGGAGATTACTTTTTCTACGCAAGCTTATTGCAGCACGGAAAAATCGCCTTTATCTCAGAGGTGTTGAACTTTCATCGTCGTCACAGTCAAACTGTAACCAATGGATTTGAGATTCAAGATCGAGGAGTAAGAGAGCTTCTTCAAGTAAAGTTAAGTATATTCGAGTCTGCTTCTGTTGAGAGTAATCAGATTCTGAGAAGTTTGGGACACTCAATTCACGAGTATTATAGTGTAGCTCTACGTCGAGGTCTAGAGCGGGCTTCTTTTGCAGAAAACGACGGCATAAAATCTACTTTGAGCGAGATTAAGAAGTGTTCAGATAGAAAATATTCTAATCAGCACGGTCTAAAGATCCTGGTGGTTATTGGAGATGCTGAAATTGGTGGCGGTCAAATTGCTGGAATAAGACTCGCAAACGCACTTTCAAAAACGCATCAGGTCTTTCTCTGTAACGCTCGCCCTAGCAAATGCAACTCAGATGTAGCTGGGTTAGTCGATAAGCGAGTCATCTTGATAGAAGGTTCACTAGAAACACCTTCATGGTTAGCTGACAATGAACTAATTACTAATCATGACAATGAGTTATCTGAGAGTCATTTAAGGCTAAAAGTTGTTCGCGATCTGGCACGCCTATATGAGATTAATGTAATCATGTCTCACATCTGGTGGGCAGACCGATTTTCTTATCAACTCAATCAAGACCTGAAAATACCCTGGTTTATTCGGATGCATGGTTGTTATGAAGCAATCCTCGCAAACCCCACTTGGGATTCAGAATTTTCACAGCTTGTTCAACCAATGTTGCAATCTGCTACCGGAATTTGTTACTCAACAGAACGAAATATTGAATATCTCGAAAATCTTGGTATCCCTTTGCCAGTCAGTCAGCAATTCTTCAATTGCTTTAACAAAAATGATATTCGTATTCCTTCAGAACCGATAGTCTCTCGCTCTCAAGGAGATTTTGTGTTCTGCTTGTGTTCGCGAGCCATTCCTGAGAAAGGCTGGGAAGAATCGATTCAAGCAGTGCTGACCATTAATGAGATGAAATCTGAATTGCGGGGATTCAAATTTGCTCGCCTTGTTCTCATTGGAGATAGCCATTATGCTCAAATCTTAATGTTAAAGTATACTAGCCATGAAGCCATAGAATTTAAGAAGGAGATGCAGTATCCGACTGAAGCGATCGCATTCTGTGATGTAGGTCTTTTGCCAACTCGCTTTGTGTCTGAGTCGCTCCCATCATCGGTTGTTGAGTATCTTGCGTGCGGTAAACCTGTGATTGCAACCAGCAATGGTTCTATCCCTCAGATGCTGAGCTTGAATCAAAGAGATGCTGGATTAATAATACCGTTTAAGCCTGAGCAAATAAATCAAGATAAATTAATAGAGGCAATGTTGATGTATATGTCTGACGAAGATCTACTTAATATTCATCAAAAAAATAGTATTTACATATTTAATGAACTCTTTGCCTCTGAGAAAGTGGTTGAGAAGTACATGGGATTTTTCCAGAAGTTTGTGAGGTCTTTGTAGAACTCTGTTGCATTCGATAGCATTTGGTTTATAGTCATTTAGTTTGGTTTTAGGAGCTTATAACCGTGATAGAGCTAGTTGAGTTAAGACAAGAACTAGAGAATCTTGGTAATTGGTCACATACTTCATTAAAGTACCAGGATGATGTACTTAACATTGTGACTGATAGCATTGATCAAGGAGATTATTGCATTGAAGTCGGTTGCTACAAAGGAGGCTTGACCGCGCAACTTGCTTACTTGGCGAAACTACACAATAAAACTTTATTTGTGATTGATATTGACCCTCAAATGATTTCAGAAACCTCGAGTTTATTGAAAAGGTTTAATCTAAATGAACGGGTAAGATTTTTTGTCGGCACATTGCAGGATTTCATTGACCAAGGGATTGGGAGTAATACTCCATCTTGCATCGTGGTTGATGGGGATCATCGCTATGACGGGGTGCTGGCTGATCTGAAGGCGATTGAGAGTATGAAAAATAAGCCTATATCCTTAGCTTTTCATGACTACAGTCTGCGATATATTGAGGGCTCTGGCTTGACTGATGTCCTTGTCAGCAAGGCTATCCACGATCGTTGGGGTGCGGGATTAAAAGTCACTCTTATAGGAGAAATTCCTCGTCAAGGGGGAGTTCTGAACTTAAAAGACAATCCTGGTCCTCATGGTCATTATTTTGAAGAAAATGGAAGTGAGGGAGTACTAGTTTTATGGAGTGATGTGCGAAAGTGACTTGACTATTAAGCAAGGACTAAGCGTATCCAATCACTCGGACAATTTTTGAATGGTTTTCCCGAGCTTTTGAGGGTTGCGATTCCAGGATCAAGCTATTTTTGAACGTTAGCTTTGCTTCTGACTTTGATAATTAAAATACTGTTCATGATCGAAGTCAGAGTTGCGGACTCGAAACCATTCAAATTTTGTTTGGAAAATACGCTATTAACTAGCAGGAGCAAGAGATCGCAAATGAGGCGTTGCTGAATTGATCTATGAAACACAGATTTTGCCCTCACCCTAGCCCTCTCCCGCAGGAGAGGGAACAAGATTTCTAGCGCTCCTCTCCTGCGGGAGAGGGGTTGGGGGTGAGGGCAATTCATATCTGCGTTCAGCAACGCCGCAAATGATTCTATAGTCTGTATTTGACGAACGATCGAGAAGACTATAGCCTCAGTCAGTATCCTATAATTCTGAGGGATAATTTCTCGCCCCTCATCTCCTAAACCGCTATGGCGACTCGTAACGAAAAGGTCTTGCGTTGTATAAATCCTGCGACTCAGGCTGGGGCGGAGATTGGTCCGTTAGATAAACCAGTGGTCACTCGCGAGATGGGGCAAGTTTACTACATTGACCACGACACGACTGAAGCGTTGCGCGATCGCTTCTCCGACCCCAATCACAGTGTAGATGTCACTAAAATCGTCGATGTCGATTATGTTTGGGGCGAAAAAGGGTTAGCTGAGTTGCTGCAAAAAGAGGCTCCGCTCGATTATGTGATTGCCTCTCATGTGATTGAGCATGTGCCGGATTTGATCGGCTGGTTGAGCGAGGTGAGAGCAGTTTTAAAGCTGGGCGGCGTTCTATCGCTGGTGGTTCCAGATAAGCGCCAATGTTTTGATTACTATCGTCCGATGACGCGGCTCCCGGAAGTCGTGGAAGCCTACTTGCAGCGATCGAGGAAACCCTCTCCTCGGCAAATTTTTGAACACATGAGTTCTGCCGTGACGTATCGGGATAGCGTCTCATGGGGCGGCGCGGTAACTGATGAATCTAAACTGGTGCGGTTGCACACGATCGAGTCTGCATGGACGACTGCTAAAACAGCCTTTGCAACAGGTGACTATTGTGACGTTCACTGCTGGGTGTTTACACCTGCCTCGTTCGTTGAGTTATTGGGAGAAATGGCTGCTGCTGATCTGCTGAAGTTTGAGATCGCAGAGTTTAGTGAGACCAAAGGCTGTGAGTTTTACGTCAGTTTGCGGGCAACAGACGCTGCGAAAGCAACAGAGATCAAACAGATTGCAGCGTCGCTAGCAACCGAAGCCGAGTTCTATCAGCCTAAATTGCGTGACATGATAGTGCAAGAGTTACGGTTTTTGAAGCGAAAGCTCAAGATAGTGAAAGCAGGCATATTTAGAAACTAAACCTACTTAAAGATTAGGCTCCCGCTATGTATGGTTCTCCGACTAAAATTCCTGATGTGTTTTTAATGGAGCCGCGTGTTTTCGGCGACGATCGCGGCTTCTTCTTCGAGAGCTTCAACGCTAAAACCTTTCAGGACAAGACTGGAGTAGCCACTCCATTTGTTCAAGATAATCACTCTCGCTCTGCTAAAAACGTTCTGCGAGGGCTGCACTATCAGATCCAGCAGCCTCAGGGCAAGTTAGTGCGGGCATTGCTAGGAACAATCCTCGACGTAGCGGTTGATATTCGCAAAAGTTCGCCCTCTTTTGGTCAATGGGTTGCTTATGAACTAAGTGCCGAAAACAAGCGACAGCTTTGGGTGCCGCCAGGGTTTGCTCACGGCTTTGCCGTGCTGTCTGAGATGGCTGAAGTCGCCTACAAGACGACGGATTATTATGCACCGGAGCATGAACGCTGTATTCTTTGGAATGATCCTGACTTAGCGATCGAGTGGTCACTATCCAGCTTGCCGATTCTTTCGCAGAAAGATCAATCGGGTTCGCCTTTCAAAGCGGCAGATCTCTTTCCTTAACGCCTATGAACTATGACTAATTTTTTTTGATGGAAGGTATACGGGCAGGTTAGTGGACATAGGTCTTGTCGCATTATTGCTTGTGTCACTGCCTATGAATATGCTGAAGTTCTTAACGCCCTGCAACGTCGGCTCCATCCGATTTATCTGCTGAAAATAGTTTCTTGAATGGTATATTCATATGTATTATGTACAATACATAAACTAATATGCATACAACAGTAGACTACACGATCGTCATTCCTATATTTAATGAAGCTGACATACTGTTGGAGCTTTGGAATCAACTCAAGCAAGTTCTAGAGCAGCTTGAAGGCACTAGTGAAGTTATTTTTGTAAATGACAGCAGTACTGACTCCTCTCTGCAAATCTTGACAGAGTTAGCTGCACAGAATTCCGAAGTAAAGATAATTGCTCTATCGAGGAATTTTGGACACCAATGTGCGCTATCTGCAGGAATTGATCACGCAGAAGGGAAAAGCGTTGTTCTTATGGATGGCGACTTACAAGATTCTCCTAGCACGATCTTTGATTTTGTTCAGAAGTGGAGAGAAGGGTATGATGTTGTCTACGCAATTCGGAGAAACCGGAAAGAAAACTGGCTAAAGAGGCTATGTTTTATAACTTTCTATCGTATCTTGAATTCTCTATCCAATTTAGAGCTGCCTCTTGATGCAGGAGTCTTCTCATTGCTCGATCGCAAAGTAGTTTTGGCATTAAGAGCGATGCCAGAACGAAGCAGGTACATTACTGGCTTACGTGCTTATGCCGGGTTCAGACAAACTGGAGTACTTGTTGAACGAGGACCTCGCTATCGGGGTGAACCTAAAGTCACTCCAATCAGACTCATGAAATTAGCACTCGATGGAATTTTTTCTTTCTCAGTCGTCCCTCTTAGAATTGCAACACTTTTTGGATTTACTTGTGCAGCTTCATCCTTCATTTTAGGATTAACTGGACTTTATTTTAAGTTTATTTTGAAGGAAACTTTCTTGTCTTGGGCATATGGGTTAACTACTACATTCTTTATTGGTGGTATACAGCTAGTTTGCCTTGGCATTATTGGTGAGTATCTTGGGCGAATCTACGAAGAAGTTAAGCAAAGACCTTACTATCTCGTAGGCATAAAGATTGGTTTTGATTGAAGTTAATTGTAAGAAGTAATTCAGTTGATCTTGTCCATACGTTGAATAGATGGGATTAAATAATTGAAGATATTTTCCATCCTTAAAGCAACTATCTCTCCCTTTATCCTCAATTTTTTCGCTGTTTTTGTTGCTATTCTTCCTGCGCTTCTGCTCATACCTTTATTGGTAAAAAATGGAGTGAATGTGCCTTACTGGGATCAGTGGCGTACTCCAGTAGATGCGCTGTTAAAAGCTTCTGAAGGTAATCTTTCTTTCAGCGATTTGATTGCTCAGCATAATGAGAGTCGAAAGCTTTTTCCTCGACTATTATTTATGGGTGTAGCATTCTTAACAGGCTGGGATATTAGATATGAGTTTGCAATTATTTTTCTGACAGCTTGCTTGATAGCCTACCAAGTTTACATACTCAGCCAGATTACAATCAGATGCTCTAGGTATGAACGGCTGGCTTTGTCATTACTGTCTAATTTACTCATTTTTAGCCCTGTCCAACTTGAGAACTGGTTATGGGGAATTCAACTAGTAGCCTTTATCCCAATTGCCTGTATAACCAGTGGATTAGTTATTTCTTGTTCTAATCTCAATGTCAAGGTAAAGACACTAGTTCTTATTTGTTTATGTACTATCAGCACCTATTCATACGCTAATGGGATGCTATCTTGGTTCATTATATTTCCAAGTGCGATCCTTCTAGATTTATTGTCTCAGAATCGGGAATTGAAGAATCAGCGTTGGCTCCTTTTAGGAGGAGCGCTGGGCTGCATCGTTAGTGTAGCTAGTTACTTTCATAATTACGTCAAACCTTCTTATCACCCCAGTTTCTCAGAAGCCCTAACCCACCCCTTCGATGCGACAAGATTCTTCTTAATTTTTCTGGGTACTCCTCTAGGAAACTACGAGGTTGTAGTCGCGCAATTTGTTGGCTTAATTCTTACTGTCTTATTTGGAGGTATCTGCTTTTACCTATTTCAACATCGAGTAGATCGGCAACTACTCAAAGCGTCGATTCCGTGGCTTGCAATTGGTTTTTATACCGTGATCAGTGCGTTAGTCACCACTGGAGGTAGACTAGGGTTTGGAGTTCAAGCAGCAATGATTTCGCGATACACAACTTTCTCACTCTACTTAATTGTTTCGTTAATCTACTTACTGAAGATTGTCATTCAAAACGCAGTTAAGAATCGTTACATTCAGAAGTACAGTAAACCAGGTATCGCTCCAGGCATCATCTTTTCCCTAGTTATTGTTTTTTCTATACTTCACATCCTAACTTGTGAATCCAGTATTACATCCATGAACGCCAACCACCGTCAACGGCTGTATGGTAAAGCTTGCTTGCTGTTCATAAACTTGGTCAATGAAGAGTCCGCAATTAGAACAACTATTCTTCCTTACTACGATGAAGCTAAGTTCAAAGCCAATAAACTAAACCAGTTCCACCTTGTCAAGCCCGCTTTGGTTGAAAGTCCCGATATTTTGCTCTTAGCAGATAAGCAGCATGATTCTTCTGGCATTTCTGGTTATCTCGATTCGGTTACCCGGCTCAACGAGAAAGAGATTTTAGCTTCAGGTTGGGCGATTTTTCCTGATCGGAAGCAACCTGCTGATGCGGTTGTTTTAGCATACGAAACATCGAAAGGTAATCTAAAAGCTTTCGCAATTGCAGCGGTATTGAATGACTCTCCCGATATAGCCCAACAGTTAAAGTATGAAGGTTATCGTAATGTCCGGTGGAGTAAAACTTTCTCAGTTGATAAACTCCCTGAAGGTAATATTAAGTTAAGCGCTTGGGGTTTTGATACAGAAACGAGGCATGTGTTTCAGCTTGAGAATATAAAACAATTCAGGCGATAAAGTTAGAGATTCCCACAATTGCTCAAGAATACTGAATTAGTCGTCTGGCTGAATACTTCTGATGTATGTTTTTGTAACTATAATTTCCGATGTCGTTTTGATTAAGCCGCGTATTTTTGGTGAAGATTTGGGCTTCTTCGTTGAAAGAATAGCGACTCTGCCTGTTCAAGATAATCCTCTCGCTCTGCTAAAAACGTTCTCCCAAGACTGCATTACCAAATTCAGCAGCCTCAGCCTGGTTCGCGCTTTGAAGCGGCAGATCTTTTTCCTTGGCGAGTAAACCATGACTCAAACTTCTCCCATGGGTAGCAACAGACAGGGTAAGGGACAGGATGCTTATCGCATTGCAGCTTACATCACCGCTTATGAAGATGCTGAGGCTCTCAATGCTTGTCTCAACGCTTTGCAGCGTCAGTCCTATCCGATCGAGCAAGTTTTAGTCGTCGATAACTCTCGACAGCCGCTCGTTTTAGACCCTGACTGTAGTCAAAATCTCGCGATTCAGATTCTCCATCACCCTGAAAATATTGGCATTGCGGGTGGACTTAGCCTAGCGGTGGAACGGTTTTGGTCTCAAGGCTACGCCTTTCTCTGGATGTTTGATCAAGATAGTCAACCTGCACCCGACTGTTTAGAATTGCTGCTGAAGACTTATGACCAAGTCGCGATCGCAGATTACCCGATCGGGATTTTGGCACCCAAGGCGATCGATGCCCGCACGGGTGAAACCGTCGAACCGGGTGTATTTCTGGGCGATCGGTTCAAGGGGTACAAAGCGCCCAGCGCAACAGAACCGTTTGAATGCGATGCTCCGATCACATCGGGATCGCTCCTGTGGTTAGCTAGTCGATCGACGGTAGCACCCCCCGATTCAAACCTATTTATTGATGGCGTTGATCTAGACTATGGGTTGCGGCTGAGACGGGCGGGCTTTCATAATTTGATTGCTCCACTCGCCACGATGCAGCATCGCTTTGGGGAGCCGATCGCCATCCGATTTGCCGGAAAGAAGAAAATTCTTCAGCTTTATTCTCCGTTGCGCCATTACTATATTTGCCGAAACCATACTCATTTAGAATTGACGTATTCTCAAGGACTGAAGCGCATCACTTGCGGGTTGAGACGGATCAGATACGCGATCGTTACGCTGATTGTGATCATCGTGTTTGACCCGAAATCCAAACCTCAAAAAATCGCTGCTTGTCTGCTCGGCACCTATCAAGGATTTCGAGGCAAGCTGAATAGGGCTTGGAGATAACCAAGGCTGAGAGGAGTGCGCTTATGACGATCGTTTCTATCATCTTGGTCAATTACAACGGCGGTCAGGTGGTGATCGATTGTCTCGATTCGCTGCAAAAGACGCTTCAAACCATTGCTCATGAAGTCATCGTGGTTGACAACGCCTCAACCGATAGCAGCGCTGATCAGATCGAGACATTGTTTCCGGCTGTGCATCTAGTGCGGCAGAGTCATAATCGCGGCTTTGGGACAGGCAATAATCGAGGAGCCAGTCTTGCAAAGGGGGAATTCTTGCTGCTGCTCAATACGGATACCCTGTTGACGGACGATATTTTGCCTTACCTGGTGGATCTGATGAGACACGATCCGACGATCGGCATCATCGGTCCGCGACTCCTCAACCCCGATGGAGGGTTCCAGAGATCGACCGCTCCAGAGATTGGTATCTGGGGCGAGTGTCAAGCGCTCAAACAACAGTTTGACGATCGAACTCACCGTCACCGCCTAGATCAGCCTACCAAGATGCAGGACATTGATATCGTTTTGGGAGCGGCGCTGCTGATTCGTAAAGGCTTATTTGATGCGCTATCAGGGTTTGACGAAACCTTCTTCATGTATTTTGAGGAGTCAGACTTGTGCATACGCGCACAAGAGAAAGGCTGGAAAGTAATCTATGCTCCCTCAGTTTCACTAATTCATCTTGGCGGCTACTCAGTCAGCAAAACGCCAGATAAGCTGCGTTTAGAGTATCGTCGCAGCCAGCTTTATTACTACCAAAAGCATCGTCCTATTTGGGAGCAAGTGATATTGCGTATCTATTTGCTCACAAAATTCACTGTCAGTTTTCTTGTCTCGTTTCAAACGGCGAACTTAAAAATCTTGCACTTGATTTTAGATTTCAAACACTATCCTTTGAGGCGATCAGGTGATGACTTTTTTTAGAATTTGCTGAATGGTATCTCGCTGCTCAGCATCATAGCCCCATCGGTCTAGAAAGCTTTGATAGTGTCCTGAACCTGTCGAGATCGTCTCCGATAATGTTTGTAGCTTTGTTTGCACGATCGCTAACTTCACAAGTTGAATTAAATGCCCTGTACGTCGCTGCACTCGCTCTGAACCCTGTGCCATCTCTGGATTCTGATTGCGCGTGTGGGCGAGAACCATCGCCGTAGACATGGCTAGATTCTTCACCAGCAATTCAGATACAATTTCGGGCGACGATCGTAACCCTTGTACTACAGAATTAGAAGGCTGATCGGCAAACGAGCGATCATCGGTAAGATAGGTGACGAAAAATCCTCGTGCTCCATTTTCACTGGCAGCTAACGCTGTGATTATCCCTTCAATATCTGAGTCGGACAAGCTCCCCTGCTCCATCTCAGCCAAAAAGGATTGAGTCAGCGCAATGGCTTTCTCAAAAGAAATCGACTCAGGAATCGGAAAAGTCTCTGCGATCGTCATTTTTTTCTAAAGTCTACGGGTATGATTGTACTCAATTATGGCGATTATCTCTTCTAAGAAACAGCCATCTGAGCCAGAACGCTCCAACTCCGAGTTGGGGAACACTTCCATGCCGATAAGCGTCGTTGAATCCCGTCAACATCGCAGGCAAGCTGGGACAGATTTAGTGCGTCCAGAGTCAGAGCCTGAAGAAAACGGCAAACCCGAAGAACGGCTGCGACCTCAGAAGTTAAGCGATTATGTCGGGCAAAAAGACTTAAAAGATGTTTTAGATATCGCCATTCGAGCCGCAAAAGTTCGCAGCGAGCCGTTGGATCACCTGCTGCTTTATGGTCCTCCGGGCTTAGGCAAAACCACGATGTCGCTGATTTTGGCATCTGAGATGGGGGTCAATTGCAAAATTACCAGTGCCCCCTCTTTAGAACGCCCTCGCGATATTATGGGGCTGTTAGTGACGCTGCAACCGGGCGATGTGCTGTTTATTGATGAAATTCATCGGTTGCCTAGAATCACTGAAGAGCTGCTCTATCCAGCGATGGAAGATTTTCGGGTCGATATCATTGGCGGCAAAGGGCGCAGTGCCCGAACCCAATCGATCAAGCTGGCTCCTTTCACCTTAGTGGGGGCAACGACTCGCGTCGGGGCGTTGACTTCGCCGCTGCGCGATCGCTTCGGCTTGATTCAAAAACTCCGCTTTTATGAACTTAATGAATTGACTTCTATCGTGTTGAGGACGGCAGCGCTTTTAAACACGCCTATCACCGCTGAGGGTGCCTGTGAGATTGCACGTCGATCTCGTGGCACACCCCGGATCGCCAATCGCCTGCTGAGACGAGTCAGAGACTATGTTCAAGTCAAAGCCTCTGGAGAGGTGACTCAAGCGATCGCAGCCGAAGCGCTGGAGTTGTTTGATGTCGATCCCTGTGGGCTGGATTGGACTGATCGTCGCCTCCTCAGCTTCATGATCGAGCGGCACAACGGCGGACCTGTAGGACTCGAAACGCTCGCCGCCTCGACTGGAGAAGACTCACAAACGATCGAAGAAGTCTATGAACCCTATCTGATGCAAATTGGCTATCTCAGCCGCACCCCTCGCGGACGGATTGCAACAGCGGCAGCGTGGAAACATTTGGGCTATCAGCCCCCTGACAGTCAACTTTCTCTCATGTCGTGAATCTGGAGTGCTCGAATGCGTTGCTTGCTGAAATCTTGTTTAGCGTTTTTGCTAGTCGTGGTAGTTGGGTTAGGAATGCCATTTGCTTGGGCGGCTGATGAAGGTTTGCTCCAACCCTCGGCTCTAGATTTATATGAGCAACTAGGCACCCTCAGAGAGCAAGCGTTTGAAGCGACCAATAAAGGAGATTTCGCCACCGCAGAAGGCTATTGGACTCAAATCATCGATCGCTTCCCCGACAATGCGGCAGCTTGGAGCAACCGAGGCAATGCTAGAGTCAGTCAAAATAAGCTAGATAGCGCAATCACTGATTTTAACAAAGCGATGGAGCTTGCCCCTAGCGCCCCTGACCCGTATCTGAATCGAGGCGCAGCGCTCGAAGGCTTAGGTCAATGGGAAGCCGCGATCGCAGATTACAATCACGTTTTAGAACTCGACCCTAAAGACCCGGCTGCCTACAACAATCGAGGCAATGCTCAGGCTGGGTTAGGCAACTGGGAGATGGCGATCGCTGACTTTCAAAAAGCCGCCGAAATTGCACCTCAATATGCGTTTGCCCGTGCTAACTATGCCCTCGCCCAATATCAAATTGGGCAAACCGAGGAGGCAGTCCGCACGATGAGAAACCTGGTTCGTAAGTATCCTAAGTTTGCCGATATGCGGGCAGCACTAACCGCAGCCTTGTGGGTGCAGGGCAAACAGGGTGAGGCTGAGAGCCAATGGGTGTCAGCGGTCGGACTCGATCGCCGCTATAAAGACATCAATTGGGTCAAAACAACTCGTCGCTGGCCTCCTCAAATCGCCACTGCGCTAGAAAAATTCTTAAACCTTCAGTAAGCCACTTCTAAAGAGGGTTCTGCACGTTTCACTAAACGGGATGTGCTCCTGTAGGAGATCCTATTTCTCGCCAAAAACTTGTGTTTAAGAATGTCTAGCCCCACATTTTTAGGAGGGGCTGAAAACGGTTCTCCAAGCTCTAACTGTATCTTTGCCAATCTCTGTATCCTTCGTCCTTCCGTCTTGCCAGACTAGCCGAATCTTTACGTTTTCTAATGGGGCACTGGCAAGAACTGCGGCAAGTGCAGGAGTGACGGGTCCGTTTTGATAGGTATAAACTTTGCCGTCGATCGCTAAGTTGATCGAGTCAGGCACATTCTCAGTGGCAAAGCGTTGATAGACTGGCTCGTCATTAAAAAATTCTCCAAACCCGTCAAATCTTCCAGACCGCCCAAATCCTCCAAACCCTCCAAGCCGAAAGCCTCGTCGATGATGGTAGCCATAATCGATGACGGCTGCTCTGACTTGGGTGTAAGTTGCACCAATACCGTTCTTTGACCAGCTAGTGACCAGAACAAAATCGGATTTGTAGTTGCGATCGTAGATAACTTTGCCATCGAACGGATTTTCAACAACTCTCGACCAGGCAACGTTGTCACTGAAGCTGACTGGGGCAGGTGTCACGGCGAAAGCAGGAGAGATAGAGCTAATGAGGCAACTGAATCCTAACAGCAGTAGTGGCAACTTCATAGCTGATACTTTCCGTGAATGTAGTAGCTTATTCTGAGCATAACGCACCCGTATTGAGTTGAGATCGAGCCTCAGAGGTTAGCTAGAGTTTCGGCGCATTTCATTTCTCAGTCGCGATCGACCTTCTTTTTTGGCGTCAGGGAATCGTGGAAATCAGCCAGGTCAAGAACGGTTTCCCGCTAATCCCCAACTCCCTAACGTTTTAGAGTTGAATAGTTATTTTGTCATGCAATTCCTCCACTTGAATGAGTGACCCATTCTCAATCACGATGTTGAACTTTACCAGCGATCGATTAACTTGATATCCCGGCAAAACTCGAACGATTTGATACTCAGTCGTCAAGTCACTCGTGCCATCCCATTTGAGTAATGCCAGTTGATTCGACGCAATTTCACTTAGCTGTGAAGCAAAGTCCTCAATGGCATCGCTAATGTTGGGCACAATGCCAGACGACATAAAGATATAACGCTCTTGCAAATCCAAAGTGACACTGACTCGATAGCGTTTCTGCGTCGAGAGGTTTAACTCAACGGTGAACGCGATCGAGCTAGGAATCACAGTCCTAACTCCCATAGGTTTTTGTCCTCTCGATTAATTCAAAGAGGACAAAAACAGGGATGTCTCAGATATTCGATAGGGAAGAAAAATGTATGCAGGATCTTGATTCCAGCCTTTCAAGATCCCATCGCAAAGCCGAGGGTGTACAATCATGAACGCCTCCTGAGTTATCCACAGTAACTAGGGATGGAAGTCCTCGGAGTCTGATCTCGTAAATCAGGCTTCGGGGCATAACTCCATCACTGCGATGTATTCTACTAGAGTTTTTTGTTTTTTGGAATGCTAACTTTTTGAGTTGGGGAAGGGCGGGAGCGATCGCGCATCCAACAGTAGACCTATGCTTGCTAATGCTTAAGAAGTCCCCATAAGCCCTTGGAGATAGGTGGGAAGGTTCTGCCGATCTATCTGGGTCGGTGTAATATACAGAAAGTTTCCGTCGCATCAGATTGAGAGTGATAGGCGGAAATATTCTAACTATCCACCTGTCTTGGCATAATATGCAAAAGCTTTCTCTCTAATACCAAGTTATACGGCAAACCAACATACACCTATGAATCCACCAAACTGGGCAGACGTTACGGTTGCTCTTACATCAGTCGGGTCGCTCCTCGTTACTGGCATAGGACTTTGTGCTGTTTTCATTCAACTTCAAAAGCTGCGATTAGCATTATGGAGCGATACTCAGGGAAGGTTGTGCGATCAAACCCTGGAAATCATCCGTTTCTTGGCAGAAAAACCTGAGACTTACGATTACTTCTACAGGAACAAGGCTTTGGAAGAGAACGATCCAAACGAAGTCTACATCCTTTATGCAGCAGAAGCGTTAGCAACCCTCATGGAACATTTAACGCTTCAAAAGGCAAACTTGCCTAAGCCTCAATGGGCAGTTTGGCAGAGATTCATCGTCAGTCAGTACGAAAACTCTTCTGTAATTCGAGACTTTATTCAGTCACATCGTAGCTGGTATGCAAGCGAGTTGCTGTCCATCGTAGATGATTGCGATAAACATGCACCCCATCCCACTCTCTCATCGCCTAACAAAGTGACGCAGCGGAATCGTCAAATACGCCGTTAAGCTTTGGGGTTAGACAAACTGACAACACACGTTTGACCAACCGATAGGAATCCTTTGTCAAACCTTTCCTATTTGAAGCTCCAAGTTTTGTTGCTGGAGTTTGATTACTTTAAACAGCGAACGACAGGTTAAACAGGTTATTGAGTTTTCGGATTTACCAATTGTTTAGTATTGGACGATGTTTTCAGCCGATGCTCGTTACTTGTTAACTGGCATGCCGTATGAGTTTTTTATCTATCGGTGGACGCTCACCGTATAACATTTGCGGTGCATCGGATTGAAGGAAACCGTTGGTGTTGAGTTCAATGTTATTGGCAACCCCTGACCGCAACCTTTACACCTTCAGATGAGTGAATAGATAATCGCTGAATCTCCCATTGTTGGAGACTTCAAGCTGGAAATCCAATCTTAAATTCCCCATTGTTGGGGAATTTAAGAGGCTGAAGAGCTGAGAGGATGTCTGAGAAGTCTACTGAACTACGTTCCATCCACAGTAGGATCAGCATTGCAGATGTTGTGCCTCGACGAAAGAATAAGGGTTTCAGCTCTCTCATCTATCTTTTAAGACATCCTCTAAGGTCATCGACCTCAGCTCCTCCCCAATCTTGAGGAACGCGCAACGCGAGTAAATTTAGGTCTGCTAACCCTTGCAGCGCCGATCGTAAAACCTCTGCGCGATCGTCCATTTCTTCAGCATTGGGAGTGACCACTTCACGGAGATAGGCATCTAATCGATCAAGTAAATTAGGGGAAATCATAGAAAGCTGACAGACAAAAGGGTAGCCCAACTTCTCCGTAGGAGTAGGATGGTGATTGGAATTGTTTATCCCATCCTAGTCTTTCGCCTTCATGGGAACCGATGCTAGCCACGCTTTAGTCCACGATTGGCTCTATCAATTGAGATCTTTGATTTATTTGGCGGCGATCGCGTGGGGAGTTGCGATCGTGAACTTTGGACTACTGGGCAAAACCTTAAATCGATTCGGTCTAGTTCCGCGCACTCTAGTCGGATTGCCCGGAATTTTACTGTCTCCGTTTCTCCACACAGACTGGCAACACCTTGAAGGAAATACTGTTTTCTACTTTATTTTTGGGGGGTTGGTGTTTTTGAGAGAACCTAGTGATTTTGGGGCAACCACGGCAGCGATCGCGGTCATTTCGGGTTCTGCTCTTTGGTTGATTGGTAGACCCGTCAGATATGTGGGCGCAAGCGGCGTTCTATTTGGCTATATCGGATTTCTGCTCTCGTTTGCTTATTTTGATCGCAATCTCTCTTCGGTGCTGGTGCTGGTGTTGACAGTCATGCTAGTAGTCTTTACGCAGCGATTTGGGCACACGCTCTGGCTGATTGTTCCTATCCGCAAGCGGATGGCTTGGGATGGTCATCTAGCCGGGTTGTTATCAGGTATTTTGGTAGCGCGTCATCTCTCAATGTTTAGGAATTGGTTTGAGCAGGCGATCGATGGCTTGACCCGATTTGGACAATCGTTGAGCTAGAGAATTAATTCCATTCGCCGCTATCGATATTTAGCCCCATCCAAGTTAGGCATTTCTGCATCTCTTGGTGCATGGTTTGAGCGTCGGTATGATAGCGTCGTCCGTGTCCCGGCAAAACCCATTCAAAAGAATAGTTCGCCAGCTTTTGCATCGATCGCTGCAATTCTTCCCACGAATACCAACAGGCTTCGCGAAACGCAACGAGATGATTTTGACGGGCAGACCAAGCCAGATGATCGCCCGTGAACAAGAATTTATTTTGATAGAGCAGAACAGTGTGCCCTTTGGTATGTCCGGGGACGGGAATAATCAACAACTCTGGATCGAGTTGAATCGGGTCTGATCCCGTGAGTTTGATTTCAACGCTTTGAGTGCCCTGATTGACTTCATCGGCGTGGAGGATACGATCGCCGCCAAAGTGATCGTGAAACTTTTGGTGATCGGCGACATCATCGCGATGGGTCAAATAAAGATAGCGAAGTCCGCCCATCTCTTCTAGACGTTTGACCAATGGAGGCGCAAATCGGGGAGAATCAACCAAGATGTTTCCGTCGGCACGTTGAATCAGATAGCTGGCGGCTCCGAAAGAATTTTCGGCGTGATATCCGCAGTGATAAACGTTTTCAGCGACCAGAACCGGGAAGCTTTGTTGAGCGACTTTGATATCTTTAGGCTTTTCGACGGTTCCGATCGAGGCAGTCGGACACGCCAATAACGCCTGCATTGCGTGCAAGCGTTCAGGTTCGTCCTGGGGCTGGTGAAAAACTGCCGAACTTCCGGCTTCGCGATGAAAAATATCGGGAGCCATCCAACGGCAAGTATCGCAATCAATGCAGGTGCGATCGACGTAGAAATCGCCCTCAATGTTTTCAGGGCGGCGTTGGGTGAGGTGAGCCATGATCGACGGGATGAGGGAGAAGGAAGACTCTCATTCCCTGCTTAAATCATACTCGTTATGAATGTGAGTTAGGGCTAGTTACTCGCAGGACGCTTCATTGGGTTTTGGAGTTGCGTCGGGGTAGAACGTGACAATCGCTCGATTAGTTTTCACAAACACAGCTTCAAAAGGCGGCGCTGAAGAGTCACGCACGGTATAAAGACAGGCTCGGTTGGCATCTGCGGCATTTCTAAATGACTTAAAGGCACGAGTAGCATCGATCAAGATCTCTTGGGCATCGCTGACATAGGAATAGCCTTTTTTAGAATCTCTGGCGATGACGCGATCGCCCTGTCGAACTTCGACACCGAGAGTATAAATCTCTCCATCAACCACTTCTTCGGCTTTAGAGTTGTTGGGCAACCGTCCGGCAATTCCCTGATTTTGCAACTGCAAATATCGACCGACAAAGTGCAACCCGCCGATTTGATTTGACCCGCGCACTTGTCCACAAAAAATGTGCTCAAACGCATTGCGGTCTGACCAAATCGTAACCAAATCATCTCGAAACTGGTCTTCACTTCTGCGTCCTGAAAACAGTTCTCCACCTACTGTTTGTTTAATTTGCTGCACGACTTCAGGAGACTCTGACAATAGTCTTCTAATACTAATAGTGCTGACTTTGCTGCCAAACGCTCCACAAGTCTTGAGCACTTTTTGATCAAAGGCATTAAGCTGAGGCGGAACGGGAGTGATGTCAACCTTCTGATTTCTGGGAACATTGACTATAACAGGGTTATTCTCTTGGTCAAAGAAGGGAAGTAGACCTGATTTTATAGGTTTTGTCGAGCGTTTTTTTGGAGACTGAACGGTTTGAGATTGCAAAGATTTGGCTGTCACTGGCTGAATGATTGGCAATGATATGCCCATCAGTAAGATAACTACTCCACACACACCACTTCTCAAGAACCTCAACATAAAACTCCTCAATAACTTCTAGTCAGCAGATATTTCTATTAGTAGACTACGAAAAAGTCTTCTTTTGTTCCAGTGAAGCAGACGATATGCGTCCAAACTCAGAAGAACTAAGTCAAGATTAGTTAAGAAGTTGCTCTGAATCCTGATTTACATTCGACATCGAGAAACAAAACTTATCTTCCTATAACTAAGGCTGCCATGCTTAAAAAAATCCCGGTTGGGTTTTTACTGCTTCTTGGGTTGATCTACGTCGGATTTGGCGATCAATTTTTGCCGCCCTCGATCGGGCGATATAGCTTTCAAGTGCGTAGCTCACTAGATGGCATGATGATTGGCATGTTTCCCAATCTGCGACCGAAGACAAATCCTTACGATCGCACTGAAGATGCCATTCAAAAAACTGAAGGCGGAAAGCCTAAGTAATTGAGAGAGACGAGATCTGAATCGATAAAGATTGCAAACCTCGTCTCTTATGAGAATTTAGACTTTTTTGAGCCAGCTAAACATTGCTCGCAGGTCTTTACCGACTTCCTCAATCGGATGCTCTGCCTCGCGGCGGCGCATGGCGGTGAAGCCAGGTTTGCCAGCTTGATTTTCTAGCACAAACTCACGGGCAAACTGTCCAGTTTGAATCTCGCGGAGAATCTTTTTCATCTCGGCGCGAGTGGCATCAGTGACAATGCGAGGACCGCGAGTTAGGTCGCCATATTCAGCAGTGTTGGAAATGCTGTCGCGCATCTTTGCCAAGCCACCTTCGACAATCAAATCGACGATGAGCTTGACTTCGTGCAGACACTCAAAGTAAGCCAACTCTGGCTGATAGCCTGCTTCTGTCAAGGTTTCAAACCCAGCTTTGATCAACTCACTCAAGCCACCGCAGAGCACAACCTGTTCACCAAATAAGTCAGTTTCGGTTTCTTCGCGGAAGGTGGTTTCAAGAACCCCAGCACGAGTGCCGCCGATGCCTCTGGCGTATGCCATTGCACGATCGCGCGCCTGACCTGATGCATCTTGATAGACCGCAAACAGCGCCGGAACGCCTTGACCTTGCTCATAGGTGCGTCTGACGAGATGCCCAGGTCCTTTAGGAGCCACCATCACGACATCGACGTTGGCAGGAGGAACCACTTGAGCAAAGTGAATGTTAAATCCGTGGGCAAATGCTAAGACATCGCCGTCTTTAAGATTGGGTTCGATTTCGTGAGTGAAGACAGTTTTTTGTACTTCATCGGGGAGCAAAATCATGATGAAGTCTGCTGCTTTGGCTGCGTCGGCGACGGGATGCACCGTTAATCCAGCGTCCTTGGCTTTAATTGCAGATTTGCTGCCCGGATAGAGTCCCACGATGACGTTCATGCCGCTGTCTTTGAGGTTAAGGGCGTGAGCGTGTCCTTGGGAGCCGTAGCCAATGATGGCGATCGTCTTTCCAGCCAGCAAATCTAAGTTGGCATCTGCGTCATAATACATGCGCGCCATGATGGGAGTCTCCTTGCAGCAAGTCTTAGTTAGGTGTTCTCAGAACCCCTAATAGTACCAGAAGTGCGGTCTAGCTTAATCGATTAGTGAAAATTTGAAACCATTGGTTAGGTTACTCGCCCTCGATCCACTCTGGTGTAGAGTATGCCTCGTAATCTCTCTGACAGTTTTTACAAATGCCCCTTCGTTTTAGAGCCGACGTTGCTCGTTTCTTCCGAGAATATTTTATTTATTTGCTCCCTTCAGCTTTCATCATCTATCTGGTTCTAGAGTCTTACCAAATTGATTTTCGTTCTTATTATATTGCCGGAAAAGCGATTCTATTTGGACTCGATCCTTATATTAATCACGTTAATAATTATCCGGAATTCTACACACCAATCAACGCTAATGATGCGCCGGGGTCAGGCTTTATCTACCTACCTTTTGCGTCGCTTTTGTTTGTGCCGTTTGGAGCTTTGCGATATGCAAATGCCAAGCTATATTACAGCATTCTAATTTTATTAATTCTTTGGGGTTTGTTGTTTGAGTTAGTTCGCCAAAGTCGATTCACTATCAAGGGCGAATCACTCTTGTTTGTGATGGCTAGTTTTCCGGTTTTTGCCTCATTTGAACGGGGACAAATTGATATTTTAATCTGCTATCTAGCGACGCTTTCTTTTTTAATTTATCAACGCCGCCAGTTCCAAGCCTTGTCTGGATTCCTGTTAGCACTCGCCTGCTGCATCAAAATATTTCCGGGGATCATCATCCTCTATTTTCTTATTAAGAAAGAGTTTAAAATAGTGGGTTACACAATAGGATCGATCGGAGCTTTATTTTTGGCTCCGATCTTCTACTTTGGCAGTTCTATTTACACCAGCTATGTGAAACGAGTTTTGCCGAGGTTTTTTGGAGAACTGCCCAATCCTGGTGTGATTAGCACCCACGGTCAGGCAGTCGTTGATCGAGTCGTCAAATCGCTCGACAGCAATGGGCTGAGAGTGACTCATGATTTTGTGCATGGCTATCACAATCCCTTTCTAAGAGGCAATTTGATCGGGGCAGCGATCGTGGGATTATTTGCCTTCGCAGTGCTAATGTATTGTCTGCGCCATAGTCCGATCGAGCATCAGTTTTTCTCGATTATCAACACTATTCACTTGTTCAATCCACAAACCTGGATTATGGGACTCGTTTGGTATATTCCCCTGTTTCTTTACTTCTTTGGGAAGGCAAATCACTTAGGTAAATTTGTCTTAGTTTTGCCACTTTTTATGCCGCCATTTACGAATAGTAATGGCATGTTGGCAGTTGCAATTACATTAGCTTTTGCGATTCCAAAGACAAGAGATCGGATGACACAGAGTCTTCAAAACAAATCTAGCTGAGTTGGAGATGGCGCAAGCAAATCCCACGGCAACGGCGAAATTGAAGGAACTTTCTTCTCAAGAAGATGCTGAAACTGTTGGGCAGTTCTGGGCGATCGCTCTTCGCTCGGGCAATGCACAAAAAAATAAACGCGGGTTCCTTGCTGAAGCCAGCGATCGACTAATCCGACCCATTCTTCTAAATAAACTTGATTCATTTCTAGATCTGGGTGGCTAATAAATCGAATCAAACTAAACGGAGCGGTGACGATCGGCTGAAGGGGAACGTTTGGTTTTCGTCGTTCAGAATTAATTTGGGGATCATCAGATGCGTTATAAATCGGGCGAGTGTCAAGCAAAACCCGTCCGATTTTGAGATCTTCTAGAAGTGCGTTGAGTCGGTCGCAGTGAGGCTCTTTAAACCAATCTATATGCCGAACTTCAACCGCTAAAGGCGCTTTGCTCTCAGTCCAGCCTTTAAGGAAATTCGTTAAGTCACTGAGATTTGCAGGACTGTAGCTTGGAGGCAGCTGCAGGAAAAGTGGACCCAAGCGATCGCCCAATGGCTGCATCTGCTCCAAAAAATTCAAGGCACCAGACAATGAAGGCTCTAATAATCCATTATGAGTCAGCGTCTTGGGCAACTTCAAACAGAATTCAAACCCTGGAGGCGTTTTGTTTGCCCATCGTAAAACGGTCTTTGAGTCGGGAATCGAGTAAAACGTGGTGTTTCCTTCGACACTGGTGAACCGACGACTGTAAAGGCTGAGGAAATCGCTCGATCGACTCTTAGCCGGAAACAAATCGCCAACCCAATTCTTGTAAGCCCAAATCGCACAGCCAATGCGAAAGTTCATAGGCTTACATCCGCTCTAGCACTTGAATTCCTAATAGCGATAGTCCTAATTTTAAGGTTCGAGCCGTCAAATCACACAGCATCAGGCGAGACGTTCTAGCAGGTTCTTCAGCTTGGAGAACAGGGCAACGATCGTAGAATTGATTGAACTTTTGACTCAACTCAAACAAATATTGACACAACCGATTGGGCGACAAATCTTGACTTACGGCATCTAATGTATCTTCTAACTGCAAAAGATGCTTTGCTAACGTCAATTCTGTATCTTCTTCTAACAGAATGGTTGCCTCAGATCCTAAGTTTTGAAAGTCGATCGTTCCTTTTCGGCTAATTCCTTGAACGCGCACATAAGCGTAAAGCATATAAGGTGCCGTGTTGCCCTGAAGTGCCAGCATTTTGTCGTAACTAAACACATAGTTACTCGTGCGATTTTGGCTCAAGTCAGCATATTTCACCGCACTAATTCCCACAACTTGAGACGCGTGAGCGATGAATTCCTCAGTTTCGTGCCGCTCTTCTTCTTTGAGCCGAGATTCTAAATCTACACGGGCACGATCGACTGCTTCATCTAACAAATCGCGTAGGCGGATCGTGTCGCCCGATCTCGTCTTCAGCTTTTTCCCATCTTCGCCCTGCACTAATCCGAACTGAACGTGCTCGATCGTGATGTCTTCAGGAATCCATCCTGCTCGACGCGCCACCTGAAACACCTGAGCGAAGTGATTTGCTTGCCCTGCATCGGTCACATAAATCAAACGCTTTGACTGATCTTGCTGAATGCGATAACGAATCGCTGCCAAGTCAGTGGTTGCGTAGTTGTATCCTCCATCAGACTTTTGAATAATGAGCGGCAAGGGTTGCCCTTCTCGATTTTGAAAGCCGTCTAAAAATACGCATCTCGCACCGTGATCTTCGACGAGCAAGCCTGCTTTCTCTAAATCCTCCACCACCGAACTCAAAAGCGAATTGTAAAAAGATTCACCCCGTTCTGTGATGCAAATATCTAACAAATTGTAGATAATTTGAAACTCTTTTCGAGACTGCTCACACAGCAAATTCCAAGCTTGAAGCGTCTCCTTTGATCCCGATTGAAGCTGCACAACTTCTTGACGAGATTGCTCTTGAAATTGTGGATCTTCATCAAACCGTTGTTTGGCTTTTTTATAGAAAGCAACTAAATCTCCCAAATCTAAAGCATCCGCAGTCGTGAGCGCTTCTGGGCAAACTTCCCGCAAATAGGTGATCAACATTCCAAACTGAGTGCCCCAATCGCCGACATGATTGAGCCGCAGAACATCGTGCCCCTGAAACTCAAGGATTCGAGCAATGCAGTCACCAATGATCGTCGATCGTAGATGTCCGACGTGCATTTCTTTGGCAATATTCGGACTCGAAAAATCTACGATCGCCCGCTTCGGTTTCTTAACGGATTCCACACCTAAACGATCGTCTACCTGAAACGCTGACAATCTTGCCTCTAAATACTCCGGCTTCAGCATAAAATTAATAAATCCGGCACCCGCGAGCGCAGGAGGCAAACAAAAATCAGACACATCAAGCTGCTGAATCAGTTCCTCAGCGATCACTCTTGGCGCTTTTCCTAGTCGTTTTGCCAATGCCATTGGTGCATTTGACTGATAATCTCCAAACTTTGGATTGCTCGTTGGCGCTAGCATTGGGTCAGTTTCCGCAAACGCTTCCCCAAATGCAGCAACCAATGCTTGCTCAAGACAACTTTTTAATTGGGCGACGACCCCCTTGGGCGGTGAAGCATTTGTGGCGTTCATCATCTCAAAACCTGCAAACAGAGTAGCTAATCGAATTTGACTATCTATCTAAGATAGCGACCTGACTCTCTATCATTCAGCAAGAGCGGTCGTTTGGGCAAGAAACCCAATAAAATTTGTTTGAAGAATTTTTAATTATATTTTTGACCTGATCCGCTCATTCCGTTTGGAAAATCTTGTCCTCAGCTTGAATCTTTCCAGAGTTGCTCTTCTATGAATCGGGGAACGCTAGACCCGACTTCTGATGACCTCCTCTACTAAAAAATAACGAGTGCCCTCATGCCGTTAACTCTAAAAATCCTGACTCAAACTACCCTCAAACGAAAGCCGCTTCAATCTTCAGAACTCCCTGAAGATCTTAAGCAATCCATTCAAGCTGGCAAAGAGTTCCAGATCGACTCCTTTGACATTGAACGCGACCACGCCCGATGCTTTTTTTCTAAAGACACCTTTAAAGGCACCAACGTTTGGTATGCCTTTGGTAAACACGTTGAGATCCGAAAAGATGGAGTTCGAGTCTTCCCAAAACCTGTGCCTAACAGCATTAAACTCAACATTCCCTATAAGTCCCAACGGGACAATGAATTCAACCCTAACGGTGCTTGCAACGTGACATCACTTGCGATGTGCTTTGAGTTTTTGGGCGTTAAGCGCAAAGACACAGTCGGTCAATTTGAGGATGAACTGTATGACTACGCAGAAAACAATGGCTTGAGTCGCCACGATCCCCACGATCTTGCTGTGATCGCCGAAGGCTATGGGGTGCGTGACGATTTTAGAACCGATGCCACGATCGCTCAAGTCAAAGAATGGTTGACTGACGGCAAACCTGCGGTGATTCATGGCTACTTTACCGATTTTGGTCATATCGTTGTTTTGGCAGGCTTCGACGAAGACGGCTTTATTGTCAACGATCCCTACGGTGAGTGGTATTCATGGGGCTACGATCGCAATGCCCTCGGTTTAGAAGACAACAAAGGGCTATTTGTTCACTATTCCTACAGCATGATCACTCGTCTGTGCATTCCAGATGGCAACTTCTGGGTTCACTTTATCTCTAAGCCTTGACGAATCTCATGCTCAAGTCTAGCCAAGGCGATCGCGTCACGGGGGCACTACTTGAAATGAAGTCCACCCCGGTTTCTGCGATCGCTCGAATCGTCTCGATCGTCACATTCCCCGAAGCCTCGATTTTAATGCGATCGTTACTTTGCCGGATCTTCTGCACAGCATTCCGCATTAAATCGAGCGGCATGTTATCGAGCATGATGATATCTGCCTTGTGCTGTAAGGCTTCTTCAACCTGCTCTAAACTCTCTGTCTCAACTTCGATCGTTAATGGATAGGGAATGTGAGCACGAACCTGCTCGATCGCTGCTCCAATTCCGCCCGCCGCCACGATGTGATTGTCTTTAATCATGACTGCATCATCCAGCCCCATCCGATGATTGACCGCTCCTCCAACTTGAGATGCATATTTTTCTAGCAGCCGCAACCCCGGCGTTGTCTTGCGGGTATCGACCAGTCGAGCTGGAAGATCCTCAATTTTCTCTACATATTTTCGAGTCATCGTCGCGATCCCACCCAATCGCATCGCCAAATTTAGGGCGACCCGTTCTCCGGTCAGCAGCGCATTCAGTGACCCTTGCATTTCGGCGATCGTTTCTCCCGTTTGGCAAGCTCTTCCTTCGAGCGCCAGCGCTTTGAAGGTCACAAACTGGTCTAATAAGTAGAAGACTCTGGCGGCGATCGCCAATCCAGCAACTATGCCATCTTCTTTGGCAATCCATTTGGCAACTCCGACAGCGTGACTTGGCTGAGTGCCAGAAAGAAATAGACCCTGAGTGGTGCGATCGCCGCGACCAATGTCTTCTAAGAGCCAGTCTTGAAGGGAGCGATCGAGCAGTAAGAACGGAGGCAGGATGGGGCTTGAAGGGTTCATCAAACTATCTGAAAGGTTCATTGATGGATTTATATCGGGTCTAGCCTATCGTTTCTTAGAGGATGTTTGAACAGATTTCTTGATATTTTAGCGATTGTGGTTTGGCGAGATTAGGGTTCATGGTGCGATCATTGGGAGATGTTTCACCGAAACGTCTCTACGGTTGGTTGGGCAATAAAATTTTAAGATAGGGTTGCCCTGAATTGTGGATTGATTGGGAGAGGCGTTTTGAATCAGGAATTGGATGCGAGATTGACGAGATTGGTAGCGATCGTGGTGTTTGATATTGATGGTGTGGTGCGCGATGTCGGGGGTTCTTATCGTCGTGCCCTCGCTGACACGGTGGAACGGTTTACTCAAACTGCCTACCGTCCGACTCCTGAAGAGATTGATGTCCTCAAATCAGAAGGGACGTGGAACAACGACTGGGAGGCATCCCAGGAGCTAGTGTATCGATATTTTGAGAGTCAGGGAACTTCGCGCAGTGAGATCGTCCTCGACTATGCAGAGTTGGTCGCATTTTTTCAGTCTAAATATCGCGGCACCGACTCAGAACACTGGACAGGTTACATCTGTGACGAGCCACTGCTTTTAGAATCTGCCTATCTGGATTCGCTAACCCGATCGGACATTCGTTGGGGCTTTTTTAGTGGAGCGACAAGAGCCTCTGCAAACTATGTATTAGAGAAGCGATTAGGGTTGCAGTCTCCAGTCCTAGTCGCGATGGAGGACGCTCCGGGTAAGCCTGATCCAACTGGACTGTTTGACAGTGTGCAACGTCTTGAGAATCAGCCTGAGTTGATGACTCCAGTGCTTTATGTCGGGGATACCGTCGCAGACATGTATACAGTTGATCGAGCGCGAACGATGCAACCTGAGCGAGTCTGGATCGCGATCGGAGTTCTTCCTCCCCATGTTCAGCACACTGCTGAGCAGATCAAGTTCTACACAAACTTGCTAATGCAAGCAGGAGCCGCCATTGTGTTGAACAATGTCCAGGAACTCACGCCTGAAAAAGTTTTTGAATTAGTGCAGCTTCAAACTACTCATAGTTAAAGTGAGAGGATGTCTTAAAAGATAGATGAGAGAGCTGAAACCCTTATTCTTTCGTCGAGGCACAACATCTGCAATGCTGATCCTACTGTGGATGGAACGTAGTTCAGTAGACTTCTCAGACATCCTCTTATATTTTCTAAGTTTCAAGAACAGATTGCCAGACACTCAGGAGCACTGGCATTTTTGCAGACTCAGCACCAAAGCGCGGCGGCAATGCTGACTCAAAGCGGCAATCAAGCCCTTAAACAGTCCTATTTGCCTCACATGAGCAGTGGACAGAAACTCGTCGGCATCGGATTCTCCCACCTGCGACGCGAGACTGATCCCCCCGTCAAAGCAATGCGAGTCGAAGGAGGTTTTCAACTGCATGGGCAAGTTCCTTGGATCACAGGGTTTAATTTTTTTCAATCGTTTCTGCTGGCAGCTATGTTGCCTGACGGTCAAGCCGTGTACGGCATGATGCCTTTCGCTGCGACTCACCAAATTTCTGGTGGCAAAATTTGCTTCAGCGAACCGATGCCTTTAGCTGGGATGACTTCGACCAATACGGTTACGGCTGGCATGAATGAATGGTTTATGGCAGATTCTGAGGTGGCATTTATTCGACCTGCTAGCGAGATTCACCTGAGCGATCGCCGCAACGTCCTCAACCACAGTTTCTTTACGATCGGGTGTGCCCAAGCAGGGCTAGATATTCTTCAAATAGCTGCCTCATCAAAGCCCCATCTTAGGATTATTCCTGCTTTAGAAGCCCTCACCAGATCGTTGAGCGAGTGCCGCTCAAAAATTTATATGGCTCAGCAGCAAGATCATCCATTTGAGGAAAAACTATCGCTAAGGACACAAGCGATCGAGCTAGCGGTGCGCTGCACCCATGCCGCTGTTACGGTTTCCAGCGGAGCCGCAAACTCCAAACGTCATTCTGCCCAGCGTGTTTATCGTGAAGCTCTCGTATTCACGGTCGGAGGACAAACCAAAGCTGTATTGGAAGCAACCCTCGATCGCTTAGCAAAATAGATAAATTTACCCAACGCCGTAGAGACCTTTCGGTAGAACGTCTCCGCCAATTTTGCCATGACCCATAATTTGTCATACCTTCCTTCTTACCAACCATCTCATCAAAAAGGGGCATACCCATGTACGCCCCCACATTCAAACCGAACAATTACCGCACAAGCGATAGCGTCCGACGCTTCGACACTAATCGGTAAGCCTCGATAATATCACCGACCACCCAAGTGCTGAAATTGTCTAAGCCGATGCCGCACTCGTAGCCAGCATTGACTTCTCGTGCGTCTTCTTTCATCCGCTTCAGAGAGTCAAGGTTGCCTTCATGAAGAAGGTTGTTCCCTCGGCGAATGCGAATCTTACAGTTCCGGATAATCTTGCCAGACAGCACATAACAACCCGCAACCGCACCACGACCCACTGGGAAGACCGCTCGAACTTCGACCTGACCAAGGGGTTCCTCAATCATTTCAGGCTCTAGCAGACCTTCCATCGCGCCCTGCACATCATCCAGCAACTTGTAGATGATGTTGTAGTCACGCACATCAACCCCAGCTCGATCGGCAGCTTGTCGCGCCCCCGGTGCTAGTGTCGTGTTGAAGCCAATCACCACAGCATCACTTGCCGCTGCAAGGTCAACGTCTGTCTCAGAAATCTCACCCGGAGCCGCATAGAGCACCCGAACCTGCACCTCGTTTTGAGGCAGTTGACGCAAGGAACCCAGAATTGCTTCCACAGATCCTTGAACATCGGCTTTGAGAACCAAGTTTAACTCCTTCAAATCGCCCTCTTGCGCCTTTTGCGAAAGCGTATTCAGGCTGACTCTACGAGAAGACATCGCTGCTAACAGTCGGGATTGACGCTGATCGTCGGCTCTTGCATCTGCCACGGCACGAGCTTCACGCTCATCTTGGAAGACCTCAAACTCGTCTCCAGCCGCCGGAACATCGCTTAAGCCTAAGACTTCAACCGCAAACGAAGGCGACGCGATTTGAACTCGCTTGTTGCGATCGTCCACCATTGCCCGAACTTTACCCAGTGATGATCCCGCTACTAGAATGTCACCTACATGCAGCGTTCCATTTTGAATAAGTAGCGTCGCAACTGGACCCTTAGCCTTGTCAAGGTGCGCCTCAATCACGGTTCCTCGTGCGGAACGATCGGGGTTTGCAGACAGATCCTCAACCTCAGCTACTAAGAGAATCATCTCCAGCAGCGTATCTAGGTTATCGCCACTGATAGCGCTGACAGGAACCATGATGGTGTCGCCGCCCCACTCTTCAGGAACCAGAGCATACTCCGTGAGTTCCTGCTTGACGCGATCGGGCTGTGCGCCTTCTTTGTCTATCTTGTTGATCGCAACCACGATCGGCACTCCTGCCGCTTTTGCGTGACTGATTGCCTCAATGGTTTGTGGTTGCACGCCATCATCGGCAGCCACTACGAGAACTGCGATGTCTGTTACCCGCGCACCGCGTGCCCGCATTGCCGTAAAGGCTTCGTGACCCGGCGTATCGAGGAAGACTACTTGCTGATCTTGCCCATTGTGTTCGACATCAACGTGATACGCACCAATGTGCTGCGTGATTCCGCCCGCTTCTCCCTGTGCAACTTTCGTCTTGCGAATTGAGTCAAGTAGCGTAGTCTTACCGTGGTCAACGTGACCCATGATGGTTACAACTGGAGGACGACGGATCAGGTGTTCCAGATCTTCAACGCCGACCATTTCAGTCACTTTACGAGCGGCTTCTTCTTTCTCGCCTGCTTCGACCCCGACGCTATATTCTTCAGCAACCATTGTAGCGGTGCCGATATCTAGGGTCTGAGTAATAGTCGCTGCGATGCCCTTCATAAACAACTTAGTGATGACATCGGTTGCAGGAACGGCTAGTCGTTGAGCTAAATCCTGCACCGTCAAGCCACCTGTGAGCGTAATTTTCTCTGGACGCTCAACTTTGACTTCTTGGTCGCGACGATCGCGACGATCGCGGGTTCCACCAGATTTTTTGCGCTGAGGGGCAGCCGGAGTCGGAGCCGCTGCTACTCTAGTTTGCCCTGGTAGACCTTTGGGTTTAGCAGGTCGTGCCAAGGAGATGCTCATTTGTGCAGCGTCTACAACTCCGCCATCTGCTGAGCCGTCGAGATCATCGTCATCATCCTCATCAATTTTGGGTTGAGCACGCCGTTTGCCTTTGGCGGCGAGCTTCGCCTTGTCGGTAGGAAACTCTTGAACTTCCTCTTCCTCGTCGTCCCATCCCTTTGCCCGTTTGGGTTTTGGAGGAGTCGGCTTGTTGAGTTGCAAGTCAATTGGACCGGGCGCAGCAGGCGCATCGACCGAAGGTCTAGTCGGACGATTAATTCGTAGAACTGGCTGACCTGCGAGTGCAGTGCTGTCCCCTTCAGCGGCAAAGTCTTGAGGGGATTGAACAGGCTTTGGACGGCGCAACTCTACGATCGTCTGGGGACGAGGGGTAGTAGGACGATCTTCAGAAGGTCTGCCACCCGGAATAGGACGACGAGCACCTTCGCCCGGAGCGGCTGCCTGGGGTCTGCTGCCTTCTCGTTGAGGCGCAATCCCCCCTTCTCTCCGGGGAGCTTCTGTGCTAGGAGCAGCCTGCGCTGGTTTATCACGCTTCAAAACAGGCTTGGTTGCCGTCGAGGGTCGAGAAGAAGTCGCCGCTGGTCTTGCTGGAGGCTGGGATAAAGGTTTTTCCTCGACCAGTTCGACCGCGATCAACATGCTAGGTTTTTGAGTTGCTGGAGGCGCAGCTTGAGGAGTTGCGACTGGGGTTATAGAAGATTCTCGCTGAGGCTCTTTGGGAAGCTCAACAGGCAAAACCACCTCAACCTCAGCCGTTTCTGGCTCTAATTCTGGCTCAGATGTTAAATGGCGTGATTCGATCTGCTCAGCAGGAGCTTGGCTGGTTTGAGTTGGAGGTGATTGAGGTGTAGGAGGCGCTTTTAGCTCAGGCTGTTGCTCAACCGGGGCAGAACGCGTAATCGGTCTACGGATTTCTAAAATTTGTTGTTTCTTCTGAATATTCAAGGGCGTTTTCTTTCTAATCTCAGCAGGTTGTGAATTAGCAGGTTGACGAGTTGGACTGGACTTTGTAGAAGGTGGGTGACTAGCCGTATATTTTGCCGCAGCAGCGCGGATTCTTTCAGCTTCATCTTCTGTGATGGTACTGCTGTGGCTCTTGACCGAAATATTCAGTTGTTCACAAATCGCTAAAAGATCTCTGTTGTCCAAATTCAATTCTCGTGATAGCTCGTAAATTCTAACTTTGGCGTTGTTCATCCACTCTTCCCTCATTCGATCCAGGTTGTCACATAGTTGCCTTCTGTTTTGACTAAAACTACATTCGATCTGGGTTAACTCTGTAAATGCTCTTGCAGTACTTCAGAACTCTGATTGGGGTCAGAAGCCTAGAATTCTTTAGAGCATTTCTACAAGACAGTCTTTTAAAACTGACTGTTTCTCACTGTAAATAGCTTTTACGTTTTTTTCGCAAAAGTTTGTTGAAATTTTAGTGGGTTGGCATGACTGAACAGCTATCTCAGCGATCGCCTACCCTGCTTCTACTATTGTTGCACCCGTGTACGCCAATCGGCACGGTCAATAGATCAAACTCCCAAAGAGAATGACTTAAACCTAAGCTTAAGCGTTGCAGAATTGAGTCAGGGATCTGAAGCTGAAGAAAGTCTTTCAATGGCAAGCTTTGATACCTCAGGGTAGTTCGACAATGTCTCTAAAAAAGATTTGTTTGGCAGAAGAGCGATTAATCACTCAACTAAGCCAGTTGGGGATAGTCAAGACAACTTCAATTTTAGCGAACCTGACTCCTGATGACTGCATGGAGCCTGATATAGTGCTTCATTTTCTGTTTTTCCTTGCCTTCCATTGATTCGCCTTGAGACGGGCGTTGGAGTTGGCTATCAATCCCTATGACAGTGTGTCTATGATATCGCAATTTTAAGCGGTGGGTGGGTCAGGAGGCGCAATCAAACTCAAATCAAGGGTTGCAGATAGGCTAGTGGTCTCTAAAAGTCGTTGCCACAGGACTTCATAGATTTGCTCAGAAACGGATGCTTTGAGAACGCGACTCAACCGATCCTTTTTCTGAGCGGCTTTCAAACAGTCAGCTTGACGACAAAGATAAGCAGATCGTCCCATACCCCGGTCAAGGACAACCATGCCTGATGGGTGACTTCTAACAACTCGCCAAAACTGGTGCTTAGAGGCAATTCGGCGACAACTGATGCAGCGACGACAGTTAGGTTCCATGAGCTAACAACAGGGCGTAGTAGATACGCCCTTCTTTATAGGATGATTTAGATCTCGTTCTCAGTTGGCTCATCTTCCAATGGCTGGGGCTGAAGCTCGACGGCAGTCAAAGGTGAGTCAGTCTCCTCGTCGTACTCTTCGTCGTAGTATTCGTCTTCATAGTATTCGGCTTCGACCTGCTCTTGAGCAAGACGGCGAGACTCCTCTAAAGCAGCGATCTTCTCATTTTCGGCTTCATAGTCGTATTTTTTGATGTCTTTGATATCAATTTTCCAGCCGGTCAGACGAGCGGCAAGACGGACGTTTTGACCTTCTTTTCCGATCGCTAAACTCAGTTGATCTTCAGCCACTAAGACATGTGCCTGACGACCTTCGGGATCGACGAGACGAACTTCATCTACACGAGCGGGACTCAGAGCATTAGCGATATAAGTCGAAGGATCGGGCGACCAGCGAATCACATCAATTTTTTCACCTCGCAATTCGTTGACAACTGCCTGAATTCGAGACCCTCGCGCCCCAATACAGGCTCCTACTGGGTCAACGTCACGCTCTAAGGTATCCACCGCGATTTTGGTTCGAGGACCGACATAGCGAGAGGGGGGATTTGCTTCCCGTGCCACTGCCACAATTCGGACAATATCATCCTGAATCTCAGGAACCTCATTCTCGAATAGATAGACGACAAGCCCTGCATCAGCCCTTGAAACTAGAAGCTGAGGACCTCGATGAGATCCTTCGCTAACTTTCTTTAAGTAGACTCTAAACGTCGCGTTTGCTCGATAGTTGTCGTTAGGTAGCTGGTCACGCTTTAGTAATTCTGCCTCGACTTCTGGTTGACCAAAGCCGCTCGTCACCGCCATGATGACTGACTGTCGCTCAAACCGCAGTACTCTAGCTTGTACGATCGTTCCTTCCAATTCCTGGAATTCTTCTTGAACGAGTTTGCGCTGCTGATCTCGCAGTTTTTGCGCCAAAACCTGCTTAGTTTGAATCGCTGCCATCCGTCCAAAGTCACCTTGATCGGGAGTGACATCCAGAACGACCGTATCGCCAGGTTGAGCCTCAGCAGCGACTTCCTGCACTTCTTTTAGCGCAATCTGGTGATCAGGATTGCTGACATCTTCGACGATCGTCTTCGTTGCCAAGACCCGAAAGCCTTCTTCGTCAGTGTCTAGTTCGACTTCAAAATTATCGAAATATTCTTCTTCAAAGTTGGGGCTGTCCATGCGCTGGGTGCGCCGAAACCGCTCATATCCTTTCATCAGGGCTTCGCGCAGAGCGGCTTGAACTGAGAGCTTAGGCAGGTTGCGCTCTCGACTAATGCTATCGATCATGTCTTTGAGTCCGGGTAAGGCGACCATTGACATAGTGAAATCTCCGTGAATATTAGATTGTTAGAAAGAAAGTTGAGTCAATCAGTAGAATGATTTATTCTTCACCTTCGACCAGTTGAACTTGAGACACTAAATCACGAGGAATCGTAATTGGTCGTCCTTTTTGGTTGAGATAGACGGCTTTTTCATCTCGACGAACTAAGTCCCCCATCCAGTCAGTGTGACCTTTATAAGGCTCCGAAGTGGTGACAATTGCCGGAAACCCTCGGAACGAGATGAACTCTCGATCGGTTGTTAAAAGCCTTGAAATACCAGGACTCGACACTTCCAACACATAGTTGTCTGGAAAAAAGTCAGTGCCATCAAGGACAGGCTCTAACGCGCGGCTCATGCGTTCACAGTCTTCTAGCCCAGTATCACCTTGCCTATTTCGGACATCTACCCGCAGTACTGGAGGATTTTGGTGAGTATGAAACACGGCTGCAACGACTTCCAAGCCCAAAGAGTCTGCCACGGGGGCAGCAATATCGAGGATTTGGGGAACCAGAGGATGCGCCATTTGACCACTACTCCAAATAAAAAAAGTGGGTCACGTTGCCCACTTCTCATGAAATGACTTCATGAAACTCGGTGACGAACAGCGAACTGTCCTTCCTGGTTTCTAGTTTAGCGGATGGATCTCATAGTGGCGTGTTTTTCCGTTCTCATCGGTTGCCAAAGTAGGCTAGAACGTAAACGTTGTCCGAATTACAGGCACTGTGATGGTTCGGTTGCCGCTAAATCCTTCAGGGTTAAAGATCACAAATACGCCGGGAGTGATACTAATGTTGTCGTTGACCTTGTATTTGAAATACGCTTCCAGGTGATAGGGTTTAGTATCTTCAGGCTTGGGAGACGCTGCCCCTGAAACCCGATCGCGGGCAGGGGGTTGACCAAACAAAAGTCCGAAGGTGCTACCGGGTGTCAGAACGTCTTTAATATGAATTCCGCCCATGTAGCTCAGAATGTTGGTAGAAGCCTCTGGACCCGTCACTGCATCAACAAAGCTATAAAAGCCGAACCCAGTCAAGGTAACTTTAGGCGTAATTCTCCAAGCGGCGGTCGCACCGAATGAATTGAGACTCACCGGAGTCGTTGCCCCAACATTTGGAATTGCCCCGACTGCAACCGCCGCTTCTCCTAGACCGAGAATGTTGATTTGGTGGTAACTGTGGGCATAGTTTAGCGCTAAGTCGATCGCAGGAGTCGGTTTGATTGTGAGTTGTGCTGCCGCGACGTAGCTGCCACCGAACAACCCGGCACCTAGAGGAGTCCCTCCTGCTAACCCTCCATTAGCTGGCAGACTCGCGTTCACGCTGCCGTACAGCGCTCGGAGGTCTAGTGCATCTGAAATATTCCAAATAAACCCCGCCGCAGAAGCCAGCCCAATTCCAGAGGTGCCGCCGGAAATTCTCAAAATAGGATTCATGTTGCCAAATCGGGAGACAGACTCTTGCCCTTCTCCATAGAATGGGACGATTGCCGGAAACGCATCATCAACTTCGGCAGCCGTGCCCGCAAATAGTGTGAGCTTATTGATGCCCGATGGGAAGATGTAGAGCAGCTTGTAAAGCCCGATCGAGTTATTGTTTCCGGGCGCACCACTCAGATTTGAGGGATTGGTCGCCCCAAACTGAGGTTCAAAAGCTAGGCGCGCATTGCTGGCAGTGCCGAAGATGCTGTCTGCATAGCCTAGCGTTCCTGAGAGGCTGTCTCGACGCGGAGAACCAATTGCCGATCCCAACCCTCCGCCAAAGTTATATGCCTGCAATCCAGTGATCAGCAGATCTTTGCCCGAAAAACTGGTTAAGAGCTTTAACCGCACTCGATTGTTGAAAACGACGTTGGCATCTCTTCCAGGCGCTCCGCCTGTGGTGGTTCCTGATGCCAGCGATCGACGATTTCCCAAACCGGGATAGGCTCCATAAGCGGACGCAAGACTAAAGATTACTTCACCACTTAGCTTTGTTGTCGTCGAGAATTGCTGTTTTTCTAGTGTGGTCGTTCTGGCTTCTGAGGCATCGACACGTCCGCGCAAGGTGGCGAGTTCGGCGGCAAATTCTTCTTGCAGTTTTTGCAGCGTTACCAGATCTTCTTTCTTGACCAAATCTGCGGTGGAGGCAGCGATTAATTCGTTAACTCGATCGAGACAGGCATTCAGCCCTGCCGCAAATTCATAGCGAGTCAGTGCCCGATTGCCGCGAAAGGTCTTGTCGGGATAGCCCACAATGCAACCATATCGCTCAACCAGCGATTGCAGTGCTTGAAACGCCCAGTCAGTCGGTCTAACGTCTGATAGCTGTGAGACTGAAGTCACCTGATTAATCTCAGAAAGGGATGAGACGCGATCGAGTGCAGCATTTCCATCTTCAGGGAATGATTGAGCCACCTCAAGCGATGAAATGTTTTCAATCTGAGATGCAAAAACAGGCGATTCTACTAAGAGAATTGCCCCAGCCATTAGATAAGTTAAGCTGATTTTTTGGGTTAGGGAAACTTGTTTCTTGTTCATAATAATTCCTCACACAAAAAAGATTAGAAATCACGATCTCTAACGAACTGTAATCATTTTAGACAAAAATTTAGAGAAATTAATTTCAGCACCTTGCAGCACAAATTGCTTTCCAGAGAGGTTTTTGACCTTCTTTTGAAACACAATTCCACTAAATGATGTGCCTAAAGCTAAATCTCAACTGCCGAAAAATTGCCTAAATCAGTTAATAGATAAAAATCAAGACACTGATTTTCGCGTGATCAAACTTTAACGGTCAGAGGGGTCTAATTGAAATAGGTGCTAGCTCTAAAATTGTGATGGTTTGAATAGAGCGAGTTTGATGACTTAAGTCCAGAGACTTTTTTGCAGATGGTTTTAGTCAAAGCTTGCGTGATCGGTCAGACTAGCTCTATCATGGAAAGCTGTGTTGAATTAGAGCAATCCCATGCCCAAGCTGAAGACCCGTAAATCTGCTGCTAAACGTTTCAGAGTGAGTGGAACTGGCAAAATTATTCGCCGAAACACCCACAGAGCACACTTGTTAGAGCACAAAAGCCCCTCTCGCCGTCGTCGTCTTGCTGGAAAGTCAGTGGTAGATGAGCGAGATGCAGACAATGTTCGGGCAATGCTGCCTTACTTGTAAGGATAGATTGGGTCGAGCAGAGGACATTGGGACGATTAGCTTCGCAAGAGCCAAAGGCAACGAGACTCTGTCTCACAGTTAAGTTTCATTAAGGACATCAAACCATGACACGGGTAAAGCGCGGTAATGTCGCTCGTAAGCGCCGCAAAAAGATTCTTAAACTAGCAAAAGGGTTTCGGGGATCACACTCCACAATCTTTCGCACTGCAAATCAGCAAGTGATGAAGGCATTGCGAAATGCCTATCGCGATCGCCGCAAGCGGAAGCGCGACTTTCGTCGGTTGTGGATCACTCGCATCAACGCAGCCGCTCGAATGCATGGGTTGAGCTATAGCAAACTGATCGGCAATCTCAAGAAGGTAGACATTGAGATCAATCGCAAGATGCTAGCTCAGTTGGCAATTCTCGATCCGGCTGGGTTTACAAAAGTGCTAGAACTTGCGGCTCAAGCCAAATAGAGTGGTAGACCTGCTGACAGTTTCGATGAGTAGGAGACTGCAATCGGTTTTAATCAACGTTATCGGACTGTGGACGTTAGGGGCGCAATTTACAGCGCCCCTTTGTTTGTTGGCAGCAGATTTAGAGACGATCTCTCAACGCGGTCAACTGATTGTCGCGGTCAAAGATAATCTACGTCCTTTGGGCTTTCGTGATACTAAGGGCAATTTACGAGGGCTAGAAATTGATATCGCCGAACGATTGGCACATGAGTTGCTAGGCAAATCGGGTTCTGTTGTTTTTAGATCGGTTAGCAATCGCGATCGTCTCGCGGTTGTAATCGGCGGTCAAGTAGACTTGACGATCGCTAGCGTCACCGCCACAACCTCTCGATCGCGGATTGTCAGTTTCAGCGCTCCCTATTATCTAGACGGAACTGCTCTAATTACAAATACCCCTGCAATTCAAGGACTTGCTGATTTAACCAATCAGACGATCGCCGTTCTCAACGACTCCAGCACCATTGCGACGCTTCGCTACCGATTGCCTCAAACTAAACTAATCGGAGTCAATTCCTACGTTGAGGCAAAAGCGTTGTTAGAGTCTGGGAAAGTGATCGCATTTGCGTCTGATGCCAGCATCTTAAGTGGTTGGGTGCAGGAGTTTCCAACCTATCGTCTGCTGCCATTTCGTCTTTCAGCAGAGCCGCTTTGTGCCGTCTTACCTAAAGGCGTTCAGTATGATGAGTTGCGACGACGTATCGACCAGGCACTCGATCGTTGGAAAGCAGAGGGGTGGCTTCAGGAGAGAGCGATCTATTGGGGGCTTCTGTGAGATACCTTGAAAGAAGAGGTGCAGTCGAATTTTTGCCTCAACTATTCTGTGTTTCAATTCACAAGTGATAAGACTATGGAGAGTTACCTTCCGATCGCTTACATCTCTGGTTTATTGGGACTACTTGCAATCGCGGCTGTCACCGTTTTTCGTCAAGTGCTCAAAACCCAGAAGATTGAAAAAGCCCTTTCTCGGCTGCAAGGCAAACTTGGCACCGAGAAAGGAACGGCTCAAGAATATTACGAGTTGGGCAGCATTCTGCTAGATAAGCGAATTTATGTGCAAGCGATCGCTCAATTCCAAAAGGCAATTAAAGCAGAGACCCTAGAGGGGTTAGAACTGGCAGCCGTATATAACGCCTTAGGCTTTACTTACTTTTCGCAAGAGCAGTACGACCTAGCCCTTCGCAATTATAAAGAAGCCCTGAAACTCGCTCCAGACTATGTGACAGGTCTCAACAACCTCGGACACGCCTATGAGCGCAAGCAGTTAGCCGCTCCTGCGCTCGAAGCCTATGAGAAAGCATTGACGCTCGAACCTAACAACCAAACTGCCAAGCGTCGAGCAGAGTCTCTACGAAAGCGGTTGGTTCCATCGGCATAGTCATAAGACTCATCTAAAAAGTGGGTGCTGCGTTTAATAACTTGGCACCCACTTTTTATTAAGGTTCAGTCGAGAACTAACTTTTGCTCGTAGGTTGAGCCTGAGCAGGTATAGACTTGCCGTCTAGAGGTAACACAGGCGCGACTGTAGGTGCCAGAGTAGGTGCCAACGTTGGAGTTGGCACTACTCCTGATGTTGGGAGATTAGTTGCAGGAACGGTTGGCGCTGCATTGGGTGTAGGAGATGGCACTGTTTGAACCACTGCAGGCGCTTTCGGGACAACTTCTAACTGCTGAGGGATGACAGGTAGCGTCACTTGGGCATCCGGGCGGATCACAGGTGAAATTACAGGGGATGGAGTAACCTGCACAGGCAGAGAAACGGGTGCTGGCGTAACCTGCACAGGAGAGGTCACAGGAGATGGAGTCGGAGTAATGGTTACGGGTACTAGAACTGGGGTTGGTTCCAGTTCGGGCGCTTTGCTGGCAGCATTTGGAGTAACGATCGAGGTGAGACCTGTATTCGGAACCGGAGCTAGATTCGGAACCGGAGCTAGATTCAGAACCGGAGTTGAAATTGATGGAGCAGGTTGTCCTGAAGCTGGTAGAGCAGAAGGAAGGATGCCTAAACTAGGAGCGGTAATAGGGGGATTTACAGGATTAGAGGAAGTAGTCTGACCTGGAGTCAACGTACCTCTATCTATGAAAGATTCTGGAGCACCTAGCTGCCCAATAGGAGGTTGGACTCCAGCAATGGGTGGAGCGGCGATCGTCTCTTGGGGGAAGCCAGAGGATTGTGGTGAGAGTCTGATGAAATCGGGATTTTTAACTAGCTTCTCATCTTGAATCTTCTCTTGCTTTCCAAGAGCTTCAGATGTTTCTCCTTGAACGGCTGCAATCCCTTTATTTGAAGTCGAGTCGGAGGGCTTCTGATCTAAGTTCAACCCTCGAACCAGGTCGCTGGTTTGGTAAAACGTGGTGAGGTCAAAGTCAAATAGGCGTAACCCTTTTGGATCAACCACTGCTAGTTGTCCTGCTTTGAGTTCCACAACTCGATTTGTGCCGTTATCTGTTACGGTGATTCCACTATTGGTTAGAGCACCGACGATCGTCGTATTGGTCTGGTTATCAACCCGCACAAATAAAGCCGAGCCGCGAATTCCAGCAGAGACGTTAGGCGTTGTCACATTAGTGATACCTCGCCCAGGCGGAATTAGAAGGAGTGCAGTGCCATTAGACAAGCTGAATCGCCGCGTGTTGGGAAAGAATTTAAATAATGCCAACTCTCCAACCCGTGCAAGAGAGCCGTCGTTGAAGCGCAAATCAGCTCTAGAAGAACGAGCGGTTGAAAGCGCATCGCCAGGGGTCATTCTCTCTCTCACTTGAGCAGGGCGCGGAGATTTATTTTTGGGTTGTAGCCTGACTTGTCTGAGAAGTGCTTGAATATCTGCGAATGTTAAAGGAATTTCAGCACGCACTGGGATTGGAAGAAGGACGCTGCTAAAGCTTAAAACACTTAGAGTGACGACGAGGAACAATTTACGAGACATAGACGCTCCAGAACAGAGGGTATGGAAGCTATCAAGCTCCATTGAGATCACTTAGATGCTGAAGATCCTGCAAATTAGAGTTTACCTGGACTTCATGCGTCCGCGTTAACCCCTTCAGGTGAGAATGTAGATCTTTGATCTTTACCAATACTTTACATCGAGTCCCAAACGCTACAGGTTTTAATCGCACTCCTTTAAAGAGTCTTCATCAAGAAAGTGGCAGGTTTAAGTTGCAGGACGATAGTAGGGTGTGACAGGTGCGACAATATTCCGGAAAGACTCAACAGCTTAATGTTGATCTGTTAGAGCGTTTTTCTAGTGAGCGATCGTCGAGTGTGGTTGAGTAAAGTGACGGTTTCTTCTCCTGTGAATCAATTGCTATCGTGGAATTTAAAGTGGTTTTGCCCATCGTCGCAAACGTTGCTAAACCAACTTGTTTTTTGGGTGACTTTGATGGGAGCAAGTCCAGGATGGTCTTCAGCGCTGCCTCTAAGCCCGCCATTAATATCTGAGTCTTCTTCAAGACCTCAAGAACCCTCACAGGCAAAGCCGCTTGATGCAATCACTCTCTCTTCATCTCACTCAGACCAACCGTCTCACGAGCCGATTGCATCAAACCTTTTATCAGTAGAGAGCGGACGACCGAAGCTTGCTCAACGGGCAAAAGAACCGAATTTGCTCGATCGTTCATCACCTCCCCAAGCGACTGTGAGATCGGCGTGTTGGAGGTCGCCCTCGGCTCAACCGGTCTGTAGCTTTTCACAGGGCAAGCTGACGTTGAGTTTAGACAAGCAGACCCTCCGCCAAGTGTCTCTTGACCCGATTCGTGAAACTCCAAACCTCGCACAGTCAACTACTTTACCAGAGCCGCCCGCGAAGCCGGGAGACGCAGAACTGGGAGTGATCATCGCAAAACCTGCTAGAGAACTCGATCCAGAATTGGGTTTGTCACGACTACAAGAGCGAATTTTAGAACCTCGTCCTTTACCGTCAGCAGTGTCAGCGATGCGGCAACCCTCTGTTTATTTGATTGGCAGAGTCGATTATTTTAGAACGACCAATGTATTTTCAGGGATTGATCCAATCAGCGATGGGCTGATTCGATCGGGCTTGACCCTCTTTTATGCCCCAGCGATCGGACGCAACACCTACCTCGTGACCTCTGTTGATGGCAGCCTCATCCGCTATGGCAATCTGGGCTTTCTAAACTACAACGAGGTGAGACTGCGGGCTGGAGTTTTGCAACGGTTGAGTCCGCGCACGTTTGGCGAGATTGGCTGGAGCAATCAGCAACTATTTGCCACGAAAGAAGGATTGCGAGATGCGCTGCGAGGAGACCGCTTTTTAAATGACAATGCTATTCGGTTTGAGTTAAGTCGCCAAGATGCCCTATCTACAAAGTTGGCTCTAAACACTTTTTATCAATTTCGGCTGAGCTTTGCTGACCCCAACGATCGGTCTCGGCTGATTAACTCGTTTATCACGTCTCTAAGCTATAGCTGGTCGCCTAACTTTCAGACAGCGCTCGATTATCAGGTTGCTTGGTCACACTTCACGCAACAGGCACGGGATGATGTTTATCATCAGTTGGTAGCACGTTTGACCTACACCATTACTCCCCAAAGTCAGTTTAATGTCTTCAGTGGGTTTAGTTTTGGCAATTCTTCTGACTCTCGCATTGACTTTAACAGCTTTATTCTGGGGGTCGGGATCGTATTGAATGTGCCATTATTTTAAGCATGATCCCTACAAAAAATTATGATCGTTACGCCCCATTCGCACTATTCTCTAGAGCAGGTGAAGTGAATGATTGCTCATGGGAGGGATGACTTATGCAGACTGACTATATTTTGTTCGTTCACGGGGTTAAGACTCGAAAGCAAGAGGACTTTGGGGCACTAGCAGCAACATTGTTTAATCGCATCAAGTCATCAGTGCGAGATGAATCGCGAGTGCTAAAGTCAATCCCATTTTTTTGGGGAGACTTAAACCAAGAGGCTCAAGACGAGCTTCTTAATGGATTCAAAGCCTCATCTAAGTGGTCAGATTTTTGGTTTCAAGACTTTCGCACCCAGCAAGTTTTAGGATTTGTGGGCGATGCAGCCCTTTATTTAAGTCGGCACGTTGGATCTCAGGTTGTTCAACGATTTGAAAAAGATGTATTAGGGGTGTTGCAAAGCGCGTCTCCGGGCGATCGCTTGCATCTCGTCACCCACAGTTGGGGAACGGTCATTCTATTTGACCTGCTGTTTGCAGCGCGTTGGGAAGATCCTCAACTTAGTGCAGCAATTCGGCAAACGGTTCAACAGATTCGGAACGCACTTTTTGGACTACCTCCGATCGAAGGAACCGGAATTCCGATCACGAGCATTCACACGATGGGGTCTCCGATCTCTTTGTTTAGCTTGCTGACCATTAGCGGCACCTTGGGTGGCAAAAGCACTCATGATTTGTCTCCTGAACTCAAAAAACTGTTAGAGCAGCTTTATACCTTAAAGAAAAAACCGCTGCCTTGGCGAAATTTTGCTCACCCAGGAGATCCGATCGCTTATCCACTAGAAGGGGTGATTCCTCTGTTGCTCAACGATGCAAGTCCATATGTGGAGACTCAAGATGTGATCATAGACAAGGGCAATATTTTCAATCGACCGTTTCAGCAAAGGCTGATTCCGATGCTTTGGGGCGGTGAAGCTCACGGAAGCTATTGGACTAACGAGGTGGTATCCAAAACGATCGCGGAGGTCATTCGCTCATCTGTTTAGCTTGAGGAAGATGAGCTAGCAACTAGAATTTGTTAAGGTAACTTCATACATTTTTGAAGCCCTGCCGATCTACTATGCTGCTCAATTCAAATCAGCGAACAAAGCTCGACGATACAGACGATACGCTGTTTTATGATGCTCCGCGATTTGTCACGCACGTTGATGAAGGATTTATCCAACAGTTGACAGAGCTGTATCGATCGCGATTAAAGCCAGACACCCGCATTTTTGACATGATGAGCAGTTGGGTGTCTCACTTGCCAGAAGAGCTGACACTTGCTCACGTTGAGGGGCACGGGTTGAATGGAGAAGAGCTTGAGCGCAATCGTCGGTTTGCTCACTACTTCGTGCAAAATCTCAATCAAGACCCCAAGCTGCCATTAGACGACCAGTCGTTTGATGCCGTGCTAAATACTGTCTCGGTGCAATATGTCCAGTACCCAGAAGCGATTTTTACTGAAATCCATCGGATTCTGAAGCCAGGAGGCGTTGCTATCATCAGCTTCTCAAATCGGATGTTTTATCAGAAGGCGATCGCGGCATGGCGTGACGGTTCAGAAGCAAGCCGAGTTGAATTGGTTAAACGCTACTTCAAGGCGGTTCCTGGTTTCTCAGAGCCAGAAGTCGTGGTTAAACCCTCTCAAACACCAAGCATCTTTCAGATGTTTGGGATGCCAGGAGGCGATCCGTTTTATGCGGTGATAGCAACCCGCGTTTAGCCTTTAAACGTTGGATTCGCGATCGATTTCAGCCAGGATTTTTTCTGCCTGATCGCACAATGCTTGGTGACACTGCCCATTGCTGACGAGAATGCCGCCCCATTGACTCACGTCTTGCTGGTTATAAAGCAACGGCGACCCGTCGAAGCGAGTAAACTTTCCACCCGCTTCGGTCAAGATTAGCTCTGGGGCGGCAAAGTCCCAATCTTTAGGAGCGGATTTGCCAGAGAGAGAAATGTAGACATCGGCTTGCTGTTCGACGATCGCGGCAATTTTGCCGCCAACACTGCCCACCTGACGCTGATTTTGACACGGGAACTGCTGCATCAGTTGGTCAAATCGCTGATCGCGATGGCTGCGACTTGCAACGATCGTCATCTCTTTGATCTGATATTGAGTCGAGACCTTAACTGGCTGGGATCGAAAGGTTCCTGCCTCGCGAGTTTCGACAAACGCGCCACCGCCTGAGGTTGCATAGTACAGCTTGGCTTTTTCAGGGCAGGCAACGATCGCTAATATAGGGCGACCCTGATGAGCCAACGCAATGTGAACCGCATAGTCTCCCGTGTGGTTGATAAAGTCTTTGGTGCCGTCTAAAGGGTCGATAATCCACACCCAGGGGCGATCGAGCCGAGCGGCAGGCAGTTGTGACTGAAAGGTTTCCTCACTTAAATAGGCAAAATCTTGCAGTCCCAAAGCAGCTTGCAAGTTGTCGAGAATGTATTCATTGGCAGCTAAGTCGGCTGTTGTCACTGGGCTTTCACCCGCCTGCTCAATGCTAAATGAGGTTCGCTGGGCAGTCAAGAGAATCTCGGCAGCCCCCCACCCGATCGAACGAGTGAGTGTGAGAATCTCAGCTAAGTCTTGTGACAGAGTGTCCAAATTAACCATCCTTGATTATGAAGGAAAAGTAGAGATATGTTATCAAAACTCTCATAGTCATAGTATCTGTAGTTCTCAATGGCAACCATGAAGAGCGATCGCGGTAATCAAGTTAGTGTCGATCGAAACCATCGGTTCAAGCCATCTCAGGGTTCTCTTCAAAACTACAATCGTCCGTTTAGTAGAGATAAAAATCAAGACTGTAATCATTAATACAACTTCTGGAAGAGTGCTTAATCGAAGTCGCTCCTTTATCGTTATAAGGGTAAGAGGTGAACCAGCTTACAAACTTAATCCGATTAGATAAAAATAAGGAGTCCATCATGAGTTTAGAAGAAAAAGCTAAAGCAGCAGGCAAGAATATTGAAGGCAAAGCACAAGAAGCTTTAGGAAAGGTAACGGGTGATGTCGGAGATCAAGCGGCAGGCAAAGCCAAGCAAGCAGAAGCCTCTGCTCGCAACGCGAAAGAAGACGTAAAAGACGGTGTAAAAGACATCGTTGACAACGCATAATTGACTTTCAGTGGGTCTAGATAATCTTGAGTTATTTAGACCCATTTTTGTTTGAAAGAAGAGTCAAATAGTCATCCACTTCATCACAGATTTAACAGGAGATTTCAATGAGTTTACCTGATTATTTTCGCAAGGCTCTCATTGCTTTAGCCCTCGTTCTATCCCTAACCATCACTGCCTGTGGCGGCACTGCTGTAACTGCTAAGACCGTTGAAAGAACCGGAATCAGCAACACTCAAAGTTATGGGCAAATTGAGCGAGGCACCACTCAACAAGGGCAAAACTTTGGGAGTTGGGTCGTTGAGACAGGTCACGGGCTGGTCCAAGATGCTTATGTTCGAGGAAGCGACAAGTTAGGAGTTGTGATTTCGCCTCAAGTCCGCCCTAACGAAGTTCGTACTCTGGCAAAATCTTTAGTTCAAGGCTTTCGTAAAAACGCACCCGATCGCGATTTAACTGTTTTGATGTATGCCCCTGACAAGCAGTTAGTTTTGACAGCAAAATATGACAACAGTACAAAGCAAATTCAGTACGGAACAGACAGCTAGAAAATGTCGGTGACTACTGAACTATGACGACAAAGGAGTTTATCAAAGATGCCTAGCAGCGACGACTATAAACGTCAAGTCATGCAAGATTTGGCTCGTGGAGATAAAGAATCTGCGGATGATGTTATCCCCAGTGATTCGGCAGACAACTATCAAAATTTTGATGATTTTGCTCAACGATCGTCGAAAGAAGAACGGAGACAATTATTTGGCAAATCATTTCACCCCGATCGGATTCCTTCAAGCCAGATGGAACCCGAATTGCAAAAGGCGATCGCGCAAATCAAACCCAACGAGCGGAATGATGTTGCTAAAGAATTTCTCAATCAACTCAAAAAACGGGGGCTACACGATCGCGATCTAGAAAAGCAACTAGGGCTTTCGACTCACAACCCCGGTCACATGAATGCAGATGATGTCAGCAAACTGGCAGCATTTACCTATCACAATCACCCAGACATCTTCCAAGAGGTGTTGGCAGACCAACCCGCAATGATGAAGTTTCTTAGCAACCCGATGGTTGGGGCAGCCTTAGGAGCGATCGCAGCCAAGTGGTTTGGTGGTCACAAATAAATAAGGTCTAGACGAACAGAAAAGGGACAGGAGGCACAACTCTTGTCCCTTTTTAAGTCTTTAAAAACTCTCAGGCTTGAAAATATTGTCATGTCCTGACTTTGTAGCAGTATGATGGGCATCATAAAATTTGCCGGGGTCGAGCGTTTGGTTTCGTCGCCCTTCAAGCTGTGAGGATTTTTTGTGAGAAGGTTTAATCTATCAGGTTATCTGGTGCGTGCAGGAATCGGAGTCACGTCAATCATCGCTTTGGGCATATCTAGTTTAGGCATTGCTGTTGCAGAGTCGCCTCGCTTCAAAGACACGATCGCTCAGGCTACCTCCATTCCTCAAAAACCGCCGACTTATGTTCCGGCTGCTCCTCCACCTCTGGTTCCTCCATTGCCAAGTCAACGACAGCAGGAAGAGCGATCGGTCGGTGAAGACTATCGGGTGAGTGCCCTTCAGCCCGATTATCAAGGCAATCTTTGGGTTGGCTCTTGGCAGGGGTTAGCGAAAATCAACCCCAACACTGGTAAGATTTTGAGCCGGATCGCGATCCCAAACCGCACGATCGGAGCTTTAGCTCAAGACAAGGTGGGACGAATTTGGGTCGGCACCTATGAAGGACTTTTGCGTGTCGATCCCCGAACCAACGAGGTGACTGCCCAAAACTTTCTGCTGCCGTCTAATCGAGTGTTGTCGTTGCTGATTGATCAACGAGGCTATCTGTGGGTTGGCACTGATCAAGGATTAGCCCTGATCAGTCCTGATCAGGGTTTGTTAATGACGACGCTCAAAAATTTGCCCGGAGTCAGCGCCAATGCCCTGAGTTTGGACGCAGAAGGTCAACTGTGGGTTGGAACGCTAGAAAGCTTGGTGCAGGTGAATACGGCGAGTGCGCGAGTCATGAGCCAAATTTCAGACGTTCCGGGGGGAGTTGTGCAAGCGCTCACTCTTGACTCTAGGGGATCGCTGTGGGCAGGCACCCTCGACGGCTTGCTAGAAGTCAAGACTCAACCCGCACAAATTCTGAGATCGGTGACTCAACTGAGAGGACGCAATGTTCTCTCAGCCCGTTTTGACACCGTAGGCAGCATTTGGGTCGGCACCAGCAATGGACTTTTTCGCCTGAATCCCTACAATGGAGCGATCGTCGGTCAAGTGGGCAGTTTACCGTCGAGTCAAATTCTTGCAGTATCTCCCGATACGGGAAACAAAATCTGGGTTGGCACGAGCGATGGCTTGGCGTGGGTGAGTCTCAGCAACTATCAAAGTCAACCTCATTTTACCTTTAGCAAAAGCAACCCCTAAATAACATTTCAGACAGAATTTGAGCAAAATTTGAGCCTCAAAATCCTATTCCATCGTAGGCAAGATTTTTTATTCAAAGTTAGCTTCACCCATACCTTGAGGATTGACTCAACCAAACGCAGTGAAATCAGTTTTTAGAAGATTGTTCAGGGGAGATCGCGGGTGAATCTCCTCTAAGTTGGGCGGCTAAACTCTTGGCTTCTTGGGCACTAAATTTTCCTGCAATCACTGCGGTTCCGCCAGTAATTCCGGTTTGAGCGAATTCAGATGCGATGGTTGGGAAACTAATTAAACGCCCGTTCAGAAAAATGCCGAGGGCGCGTCCAGTTCCTGCTAAGTTTTTTGTCAGTGCTGTAAATTTTTTGCTTCCGTCCGCATCAAATTTCAAGCCGACACTAGACATATTTGAGTTAGAGGGCGTTTCTGCATAAGCGTCCGTTAAATTCTTTTCAGTCAAGACTGCTTTCTCAAATAAAGACGCGATCGCCGCATCGCTACGTTTGAGGGCACCTTCATTAGCGGCGTTTTCTTCGGAGATACGCTGTGTGCTGCTCGTAGTCTGGCTACTAGACTGCTTGAGTTCAGCCTGTTTTGTGAGCAGTTCTTGCCGAATTTGTTGCTCGACTTGCAATTGGGCTTCGGTTCCTGGCTTCTGCTCACGAAAGTCAAGCCGAACCTTACTTTGTCGTCGAATCTTTATATCGATTTGCGCTGTCGCGACTGGAGATGGCAGCTTTTCTGAACTTTTTGGAACTGTGCAGGCAGGCAGGTTGACTAGAACGCCTAGCACCGAGGCAATGAGCAGGAGCGATCGGAGGTTTGCCATAAAGCAAAAATTTGCAAGGTTAGATATAGAGATGTAACGGAACCGTTAAGCGAGAAGCCTTTTGCTTGCTCACACCTTACTCCCAGACCCGTAGTTTTCCTATTATCCAAAGGGGCACCATTCTTTACCCTCTCGCGTTCAAGTGAGGAGTGGGATTGCGAAATCGTCTGCTTTTGCTCGTCGGCTTCATACACTTTCTTTCATAGCTATCTGTCTGGAGACTATTTTTTCTATTCAGCACTCCAGAGAATGGGTGATTTTTCTGTCAAAAGCTGTCCAGATTAATGCCCTAAAAGAGCCAGTCTAGAGCTTCACCCATGACAGAAGATGAGTAAGATAGACTTACTTTCCTTTGTTCCCGTCCGTTACTCATATGCCAGTTACGCCCCAGCAGTTGATTCAGTGGAAGCAGCAGGGACGCTCGATCGTTGCTCTCACCGCCTGGGATTATGTATTTGCTCAGATCTTAGACCATGCGGGTGTGGATGTGATTTTGGTGGGCGATTCGCTGGCGATGGTGGCGTTGGGCTATGAAACGACGTTGCCTGTGACCCTTGATGAGATGCTGCACCATGCGAAAGCGGTTCGTCGTGCAGTCAAACAGGCATTGCTCGTCATGGATCTGCCCTTTCTCAGCTATCAAGAAAGCGCTCAACAAGCTATTCACTCGGCAGGTCGGGCACTCAAGGAAGCTGGGGCGCAAGCAGTCAAACTAGAAGGAGGCTATCCAGCGATCGCTGAGACAGTCGCCCATCTGGTGCAGGCAGGAATCCCGGTGATGGGGCATGTTGGGCTGACTCCGCAATCGGTTCGGCAGTTAGGATTTCGGCAGCAGGGCAAATCACCCGAAGCAGGAGAACGCATTGTTTCAGAAGCGATCGCCCTCGAACAAGCTGGGGCGTTTGCGATCGTGGTCGAGCACGTCCCGGCTGACTTAGCGCTGCAGATCACTCAAAAGCTGACAATTCCGACGATCGGGATCGGGGCAGGCGTTCACTGTGATGGTCAAGTGCTAGTAACGACCGACGTGTTAGGTCTGGGCACTTGGAAACCTCCGTTTGCCAAATCCTATACAAATCTGCACGAGTTAATCACTCAAGCGGTTCAAGATTATGCGGGAGAGGTGCGATCGCATCAATTCCCACCGTCTTCCTGACCTGTTTTTTGCAAAATCCAGTCCACGGCAGCGGCTAAATCTGCGGCGACATAGTCTGGCTTGGTGTGATGCTGATAATCTCCACTGAGAACTCGATCGCCGTATCCTGTTTGCACCAAAATTCCTACACAGCCAGCATTGTGTGCCATATCAATATCGGTAGCTTTGTCGCCCACCATAAAACTTTGAGCAATCTCTAAATCATGCTCCCAAGCGGCAGCAACGAGCATTCCTGTATTGGGTTTGCGCCAGGTTGTCCAGCGCGTGAATTCTGCTTGAGTGCCCCCCTCAGGAGGACTGAGATCTGGACAGTAGTAAAGGGCATCTAATCGCGCTCCCGCTTCAGTGTCGAGGAGGTGACACAACCGCTCATGCAATGCCCAAACGTGACGATCGGGATAATACCCCCTCGCAGGTCCTGACTGGTTAGAAACGAGGCAGCAAAACAGCCCCGCATCATTCAGGTGACGCACGGCTTGAGCAACGCCCGGAATTAAATGCAGGTCTTCAACGTGGTGAATATATCCCGCTTCTTGATTGAGAACGCCATCTCGATCGAGATAAACAGCAGGTCGTGACATGACTCTAGCCACCCCAAATTTTAGCGAGAATAGTCTGCGGCGAGATGTCTGACATTTTTCCAGTCGGGGACTTAATGCCCACCACTCGATCGCTCTTGGGCAAGAGTTTATCGGGATCAGTGGGACCGAATAACGCCAGCGTAAACGTCTGAGCCGCGATCGCTAAGTGCATCGGGGCACTGTCTGTGCAGAGCATCAAACTGGCTCCGGCAATCATTGCCACCAGTTCACCCACATTGCTCGGAGCCGTGACTTTAAGCTTGGGAGCAGTGTGCAGCAGATCGGCGACAAACGCATCATCATCAGGACCTTTGACGACGACGATCGGTAGATCGGGCTGCTTTTGCTGAAAATCTTGGATGATGACTTTCCAATTTCCAACCGGATAGATCTTATCGATGCCTTTCATCTGAGCAAGCTGACTCGACCCCCCATGAATCAACACATAGCCGCCATTTTGAATTCCCAGCCGTTTGCGCTCGTTATCTGACCACTCTAGATCTTTGGCAGGCACACTCACTGCTAGCTCTGGGCATGACTTATTAATGCCCAACCCCTTGAGCAAGTCATGATACATCGGTGCCGCATATTGATCTTGATTCAACGGCACGGCATTTGTCAGAAACAGATCTCCGCCCCCGCCCGCATAGCCCACACGAACCGGAATCCCGGTTAGCCACAGCAGAAACCCAACCGCGCGGCGTTGCCCTAATGAAATGACAATGTCATATTCACGATCGCGCATCACGCCCAACAGGTTGCCAAAATCTGCCAGACTATTGCTGCCCTTAAAGTCAAATAAAATCGTGTCATGAACTGACTTAGACACCCGATAGGCGCTTTGCGATCGCGGCTCAACGACGACATCAATTTGAGCATCAGGGTGAGTTTTTTTCAGATCATCTAAAGTCGGAAAGAATAGGATTTGATCCCCAATTCCACCAGGGACAAGGGCAAGGATTCGCATAATCGTTTCTTTACGCTTCTTAAAGCTATATTCGCTCTTATTCTAGGGGAAGATATCCCTAGTCAAACGATTTTGGGATTTGGATTTTGAATTGATTGGTTTTCATAACAGCCTCTACAACCTTGTGGGTAAGCCAGATTCAAATCAAAGCTCAGAATCCAACGTTAAAGGAGAAATTTGTGTATTTACTCATACCAGCCGCTGGGTCAGGTCGTCGAATGGACAGCGCGTGGCAAAGCCAGGGCAACGCCTCTCGTAATAAGCTGTTGCTGACGCTTCTAGGAAAATCACTCCTCGCCTGGACACTATTAGCTGCAGAGGCTTCTAGCCAGATTCGATGGATTGGCATTATCGGACAGCCGAGCGATTGGGATGATTTTAAAGCGATCGTCGCCCAGCTTTCCTTAACCAAACCCATTCACTATATTCAAGGCGGCTCAACGCGACAAGAATCGGTCTATAACGGGCTGCAAGCCCTTCCTCTCGACACACAACATGTCTTGATTCATGATGGAGCGCGCTGTTTAGCCACGCCAGACTTGTTCGATCGCTGTGCCCAAGCCCTTTTAACCTGTTCAGGATTCATTGCCGCCGTTCCAGTTAAGGACACGATTAAAGTTGTCGGTGACTCAGGATTAATTGAGAGTACGCCCGATCGCAACCAGCTTTGGGCTGCCCAAACGCCTCAAGGCTTTTCAGTGCCGCTGCTCAAAAAATGTCATGCAGAAGGACGGCAAAACGGCTGGGAAGTCACAGACGATGCCGCCCTGCTTGAGCAATGCAATCTCCCGGTGCAGATCGTCGAAGGCGAAGAGACAAACTTAAAAGTGACAACTCCGGTAGATTTGGCGATCGCTGAATTTATTCTCAGGCAGCGATTAAATCTCACCTCAACTCCTTCAACATCGTCTCAGCCTGTTTAACCTCATCTAATTTGCTTTGCTGTTGATATAGCGTTTGGGCTTCTTGAAGGGCTGAGATCGCTTCCTCTCGGCGACCGCGAGCTTTGAGCGCGATCCCTAACTGATAGTAAGCACGAGCATTCTGGGGATCAAGCCGAACTGCCTCTCGATACGCCACGATCGCCCGGATAAATTCTTGTTGGTCTAGCGCGAGATCTGCCAGCGCTAACTGAGCCTCGACCAATTGGGAATCGACGTTAACGGCTCGTTGATAAGCTGCCAATGCTCCCCTGGTATCTCCAATCTCTTGAAGAATTTTGCCCGTTTGCAGATGCAGCTTGCTATTGCTGGGGTCGAGGGTGACTGCGCGATTAAAGGCAGTTAACGCTGCTTGACGATCGCCCTGACTCAGCCAACCGATCCCCAAATTGATTTGAATGCTGCTGCTGCGAGGGTTTAAGGTTGCGGCTCTTTTGAGAGCGATGATTGCTCCTTCAACCTGCTCTTTTTGCAGCAGCGTCAAGCCTATTCTCTCGTATGCCTCGGCATTTCTGGGTGCGATCGCAATCACTTTACGGTAGGTTGCCAACGCTTTATCAATCTGACCCTGCCGCGACAAAACTGTCCCTAAACCCAGATAAGCGTCCAAGTTTTTGCCATCTAGCTTAGATGCTCGCCGATAGGCTACTGCTGCTGCCTCATCCTCTCCAGCGCTCGCTAAACTAAAGCCCAAGGCATACTCAAAATCAGAATTGCTGGGATCAAGTGCGATCGCTCGCTGATAGGCACTAATCGCTTCCTGAAAGTTGCCAGCCTGCGCTTGAATGTAGCCAATGCCAGAGAAGATTCGCGGGTTTTTCTCATCCAGCACGGCGGCTCTTTGAAACATCGACAGCGCGTTTGCCCAATCTTTGGCATCGACTAGCTCCCGTCCCTTTCGCAGCAAATCATCTAGCTGATTGGTTTGATCACTGGGTTGAAGTTCCGTCGCTTGAGCGCAGACTCGTTGAGGTGATACCGCGATCGTCGCCCCGATCAGACAGCAAATGAACGTCGATCGCCAACAGACCTTTGAGCGTTTAGCGCTATGGATCATGAATTGTGAGAAATGGATTGAATTGAAATTTGCATTGTAGATAGAATGAATTTAATGCGAATCTACCTAGAAAGACAATCCATTCAGTCATTATTCTTACTCTCTTTAAGAAAAAGCGGAAGGTCGCGAGATCGCCTGAAATGCTACTATCTCTAAGTTTTAATGAGAGGAAGTCAGATGATTGTCACCACAACTGATGGCGTTCAAGGAAGCACGATCGACGCTTACTTAGGCATTGTTACGGCTGAAGTGGTTTATGGCAGCAATGCACTACGCGACTTCTTTGCCGGAATTCGTGACATTGTCGGTGGACGCACCGCAGGCTATGAGCGCGTCTTTGAACAAGGGCAGCGAGAAGCCATTGCCGAGCTTGAACAGCGCGCCCAACGCCTCGGCGCAGATGCCGTTATTGGAGTCGAAATCGATACCGGAACAATCCACATCGACCACTCGGCGCTCTGCTTCTAGTCACCGCGACGGGAACTGCGGTCAGACTTCGTTAACTCAACCCTTGTCAAGCCCTGCTTTGCTCTTGCTTAATTCACTCTAACGATAGACTGCAAGACTCACCCTACTGGTAGAGATGCCGAACCTCTACAGGGTTTAGATTAAATCTCAAGTGTAAATTCTTTGCAAAAAACTATCGCTTGGAGGAGCTAATCAAAATGGCTTATGCTAATAGACCTGTAGCTGATCAGACCGTCGTTCAGCCCGTTGGTGACTATCACGATCGTGTTCGTTGGGGTCCGATTATTTCGGGTCTTTTTGTTGCCCTGGCTTCTCAATTAATTTTGAGCGCACTGGGTGCTGCCATTGGTGCAACCACGATCGCTAATTCTGGCGCTCCTAGAACTGACCTAGGAGACATTGGTCAAGCTGCGACCTGGTGGGCAATTATAAGTTTGCTGATTTCGCTTTTTATTGGTAGCTGGGTGATGGCGCGGGCTTGCGGTCCGATGAATCGCAACACGGCGCTACTCAATGGAGCAATCCTGTGGGCGACCACGATCGGCTTTGAGCGCATGGTTACTCACAAGCGGCGTGACGGGCGCATTTGGATTGGCTGCATCATCAGCTTCTAATATCGCAGGAGGCGCTCTACCTCAAACTGGAGTTCCCAATGTCAATCCGACCACGATTCCTACCCCCACGGCTCAAAACACCCGCGACATTGCAGGCGGTGTAGCCAAAGGCGGTTGGTCGTTTGTATTGGGTTCACTAATGGGCTTGATTGCATCATTGATTGGTGCTGCTGTTGGCGCTCGCAGCCCTCGCAACGTGACTACTTACGTTGAGCCGACCGTTACTCGATAAATGTTGGTTTCTGAACAATTCAACGTCTTTTCCCCTTGTTCTAATTACTTGAGCGAGGGGACTTTTTTGAACTTACACTAAAAAGCAGGAACGTATGGTTGACGTTCCTGCTTTATGAACGGGCTAGGAGGGATTCGAACCCCCGACACCGTGGTCCGTAGCCACGTGCTCTAGTCCACTGAGCTACAAGCCCTTGCGTTGATAAAACCATCATACTATTACTACGCACCAGATGACAAAGAATTCTTCAATTTCTTCTGATAATTCAGTTTCTGGGCAATCCTTAAGCCATTTAGATACTGATGGGCAGGCGCAAATGGTAGATGTGTCTGCTAAGTTGGTGACTGTTCGGCAGGCGGTGGCAGAAGGGCGAGTGCGGATGTTGCCAGAGACCATGAGAATGATCGCGGCGGGTAACGCTCCTAAAGGTGATGTGTTAGGAACGGCGAGACTAGCGGGGATTATGGCAGCCAAGCAAACTGCGTATTTAATTCCGCTTTGTCACCCGCTGCCGTTGCAAAAAGTTGAAGTAGTCATTACCCCAGATGCAGATTTGCCGGGATATCACATCCGCGCCGAGGTCAAAACCAAGGCAGAGACCGGAGTTGAAATGGAAGCTCTCACAGCGGTTTCGATCGCAGCATTGACGCTCTATGACATGGCAAAAGCGCTAGAAAAATCAATTCAGATTGAGCAAATTCATTTAGTGAGTAAGACGGGAGGCGAGTCAGGAGAGTATCAGGTCAGCAGACGAAAAACCACGGATTAACTTGAGGTTTCGATCACTCGATAAAAAGTCAGCGCTGTGTTTCCGTAACTTTTTTGCCGACAGATCTCTAAACCGGGAATCTTGTCACTCATAGCCCCCGGACTGTGTTCGGCGGCAATTTCTCCCTGGGGGGCTAATAGCTGATACCGCACGATCGCGTCCAACACAGGCTGATATAAGCTGCTTGCATAAGGCGGGTCGAAATAGATGCGATCGAACGTCCGCCCAGATAGCTTGTCTAACCGTTGCAGCACTTCGCCCCGCATCACCTGAAAAGATTGGTCGGGTTTTGCAACCTGTTGCCAATTTTGCTGAATTACGTCACAAGCACGGCTCGATCGCTCAATTCCCACAACGACAGACGCACCTCGACACAACGCCTCTGCGCCCATCGATCCGCTTCCGGCACACAGATCGAGCCATCGGCAGTTTGAGATCGTGCCCTGCCAAACGTTGAACAATGCTTCTCGCAATCGCGAGGAGGTTGGGCGAGTCTCCTGACCAGGAAGGGTTTTGATCAATCGGTTGCCATAAATTCGCAAACTCATGCGTGACTCGCTCGATTTTTAGAACCCGGCTACTTTGCAGCTAATGGCTGACGATCGAGCACTAATTGCACAAAGTTAGACAGCACATTTAGCCCACCTGTCGAGGATTTTTCGGGGTGAAATTGGACTGCCATCAGGTTTTTGTCGGCGATTGCTGCCGTCACAGTTTGGCTGCCATGCGCGATCGTCGCGGCTCGAATTTGGGGATCAGATGGCTCGACATAATAAGAGTGAACAAAATACATCCAGGGATCGGCAGGAAGCTGATCCCAAAGTGCACAGTCAGGTTGCGTCAACTCTAACTGGTTCCATCCCATGTGCGGAATCGTGATTCCAGGTTCGTGACGAAATCGCTTCACTACGCCGGAAATGATGCCCAGTCCGGGTTCGGTGCCTTCTTCACTTGCGTCAAACAAAATCTGCAAGCCGAGGCAAATGCCCAGAAAGGGTTTGCCGCTGGCGATCGCTTGCTTAATCGGCTCTTCTAAGCGGCGCGATCTCAAGTGCTGCACTGCCGGATCAAAAGCACCTACGCCTGGAAGCACGATCGCGTCTGCTTGCTCAATTTCTCGTGGAGAATCTGTAATTTTAGTTGTTGCCCCAGCATTCTCTAGCCCTTTGCAAGCAGAGTGCAGGTTTCCCATGTCATAATCCACCACTGCAATGACTGGCATTGTCTTAACCTCGATCGCTCACTATTTATTAACCTAGCAATCATTGAGATTGCAGCCCAGCCTTGTTAAGTTGGTTTAGTCGGCTTTTGCTTCCTCTAAATCCCCCATTCTGAGGCAGGGCTGGTTTATTCAGAAGAGAAAAATCCACAACCCTCATTCTTACGTTTAGTTGTAAATGAGTGTTCGCCCATGTTGAACGAAAGAATCAGAATTGGAGGCATTTTCCTTTTTTCAATAAACCAGCCCTGCCATTCTGAGGGACTTTGAGTGAGGAAGAATTGCAGAGTTCAAGCCATTTCTCTCGTTCAAAGTTCCCCGATTTTGAGAGATTTAGGGAGCGAAAGAATTCTACAACGACCGCTCAAGCGTTGCCGGGTTAATAAGATTGTAGTCGGTTCTCGCAACTCAGCTTTTGATCATCCGAGCTACTCGCTCGCCCTCTCTCGTATCCTAGAAAGGATAGAAAACGATTTCGCTTGAGAATTATGACAGATTTGCAACCGATTCAGGTAATTGGCGGTGGCATTGCAGGCACCGAAGCCGCTTGGCAGATTGCTCAAGCCGGAGTGCCCGTGATTTTGCACGAAATGCGCCCTCAGCGACTCAGCCCAGCCCACCACAGTGAGCATTTAGCCGAATTGGTGTGCAGCAACTCGTTTGGAGCACAAGCTACCGATCGCGCCTCTGGTTTGCTGCATGAAGAATTGCGGCGGTTAGGCTCGATCGTGATTGGCAAAGCTGACGAGCACCAAGTTCCGGCTGGCGGAGCATTGGCGGTCGATCGTGCCCAATTTAGCAGAGACTTGACCGATACCCTCGCCACCCATCCCTTGATCGAGCTGCGTCGTGGCGAACTGCCTGAGATTCCGCCAGAGGGGATCGTCGTCCTCACCACGGGACCTCTCACCAGTCCGGCTTTGACGGAAGATTTGCGTCGATTTACGGGCATGGAGTATCTGAGCTTTTTTGATGCTGCAAGTCCGATCGTGGTGGGTGAATCAATCGACTTCGACAAAGCATTCTTGGCATCTCGCTACGATCGCGGAGAAGCTGCCTATCTCAACTGCCCAATGAACAAAGAGCAATATCTGCAGTTTTGGCGAGAGCTAGGGCAGGCAGAACAGGCAGAACTCAAAGATTTTGAGCGAGAAACTGCGAAGTTTTTTGAGGCATGTCTCCCGATAGAGGAAATGGCACGTCGCGGCGAAGACACGATGCGATATGGACCGCTTAAGCCCGTCGGCTTATTTGATGCCCGCAACGGCGACTTCCGCGCTCCCGAAAATCAGATTCACCGACCTTATGCGATCGTACAACTGCGTCAAGAAGACAAAGGCGGACAGCTTTGGAATATGGTCGGCTTTCAAACCAATCTCAAGTGGGGCGAACAAAAGCGCGTATTCAAGCTGATCCCCGGTTTAGAGAATGCCGAATTTGTCCGCATGGGCGTAATGCACCGCAACACATTTATCAACTCTCCCGAACTGCTGCACGCCACGCTGCAATTCAAACAGCGTCCGACCTTACTCGCTGCTGGGCAGCTCTGTGGCACTGAGGGCTACACCGCTGCGACTGCCGGAGGCTGGCTCGCAGGCACGAATGCGGCTCGTGTCGCGTTAGGTCTGCCTATCCTCTCACTTCCTGTCACAACCATGATGGGATCGCTGTTTGACTTTATCAGTTCTGCGTCGCCCAAGCACTTCCAGCCGATGCCCCCCAATTTTGGAATTTTGCCCACCCTGCCGCAGAAAATTCGCAATAAGCAAGAACGATATGGGGTGTATCGCGATCGCTCTCTCGGGGATCTTGCAACTTGGAGTCATCAATCCAAAGTTTTCTATCGAGAAATGTCCATCGCAGTGGGAGCTTAACCCATGCTGTCCACGACGGGATGGAAATAAAACGCAAATCCCAGCAGCACATAAGCCGCGAGGAGGAGCGTTCCTTCGAGCCAGTTCGATCGCCCGTCCGAGCTAATCGAGTTGGTAATCAGCACTGCCACCGAAACCGCCACTAACTCAAATAGATTGAAGTTTAAATCCATCGGTTTGTTGAGCAGCCATCCAGCAATCACCAGCACCGGAGCCACAAATAACGCAATCTGCAAACTTGATCCCACTGCTACTGAAACAGACAGATCCATCTTGCCTTTCATAGCTACCGTTACGGCTGTCGCGTGTTCGGCGGCATTGCCCACGATCGGCAGCAAAATCACCCCCGTAAACAGCGAAGTCAATCCCAATTTAGAGGTAGCAACTTCGAGCGTATCGACCAACAGCTCGGACTCGATCGCAACTAATAGAGTGCAGGCTAACAGCACTCCGACCCAACGCCAGACATTGATTTGATGCTCTTCAACATCTCCAGCTAGATTTGAAGACGCAAGTTCCTCAACCTCTTGTTCGGCGACTCCCACATCATAAAGATAGGTGTGGGTTTTCATTGAGAACAGCAGCGTCAAGCCATATACGGCAATCAGCACCACTGAAACCGCAACTGAAAGTTTTTGAATGGTGACGGCTGTAACCCCAGGTGCGGAGAAGTTCACCGCTGTCGGCAACAGCAGCGCAATCACTGCTAAATTCATTGACGATGCGTTGACTCGTGCCACGATCGGCTGAAATTCCTGCTCCTTGTAGCGCAAGCCTCCCAAAAACATCGAGAGTCCCATGACTAGCAGCAAGTTGCCAATAATTGATCCCGTAATACTGGCTTTGACGACATCAATCAGCCCTGCGTTGAGGGCAACCAGCGCAATAATCAATTCAGTTGCGTTGCCAAATGTCGCGTTGAGCAAACCTCCCATCGTTGGACCGACTACGACTGCTAGTTCTTCGGTTGCGGTGCCCATCCAACCCGCAAGAGGAAGAATCGCAAGCCCTGCTGTGATGAAGACAACTAGCGATCCCCAGTGTAGAAAATGAGCAGCGATCGAGATCGGGACGAAGCATAATAAACCAATGAAAACAAGATTTTTGACAGACATCCGGGTTACAGGTAAGTGAATGGAGCAATAATTCAAACTTTAGGATACCCGTGGAACGCCGCTCACTCCGAACGAAATTAGCGGGGAAATGATCGTTTCCGCAAGTCACGCCCCTTTGTGAAGGTCTATTGCGTCCCACAAACCTTTCGCAAAGTCTTGTAGTAGAACCTTAAGCTGATCTTTAACAGAGTGAAATTTACGGTTCAATCAGTTATGGTGCAAATCTCCAGTCTTTTATCTTGAGAGCGGTAGTTTTTTAGGCGCTGATCAAGAGGTGTCACACTTTAGACGGAATCGATCCCCGCAACTGTAAGCTTTAAGTCAGATTATGGTTCCCTTTCAACTCCGTTATAGTGCAAGACGATTCTAATTCTGAAAGCTCGTTTAAGCGTTTTGAAGTCTAGATTCTGTTTAGCTTGAGCTTGCTAGAACTAACTGATGTCTGTCTCCCAATGATGCGAGCGGTTGACAGCATCGACAACGAATTCTTTTGAAAACCTCCATGATGCGATCGTTGCAACCTCATACAAAGTGATGAGTTGCCTGAACGTTCGATTGAGTCATGGTTTCCCTTCGCCCTGAGAGTATTTTTTATGACGCTCGATGCTACCTCACACAATCAAGTTGGCACTGATCCCCAACTCTCTGAGAGCGAGTTCACCTTTGCCCCTGAGCAATTGACGCTGCCCGATACAGAAAATTCTCTTGAGTCCGCGATCGGGGTTTACGTCACTGTTCACGGACACTTTTATCAGCCTCCTCGTGAGAATCCTTATTTGGATGCGATCGAGCGTCAGCCTAGCGCTGCCCCCTTTCATAACTGGAACGAGCGAATTCACCACGAATGCTATCGCCCTAATGCCTTTGCGCGGGTGCTCAACGATCGCGGTGATATCGTTAAAATCGTCAACAACTATGAATATTTGAGCTTCAACATCGGTCCCACGTTAATGAGCTGGATCGAGCGTCACGATGTTGAAGTCTATCAGCGCATTTTAGAGGCAGATCGCAAGAGTTGTGAACGCCTCAACGGGCACGGCAACGCGATCGCGCAGGTCTACAATCACATCATTCTGCCGTTGGCAAACGATCGCGATAAGCGAACTCAAATTCGCTGGGGCAAAGAAGACTTTCGATCTCACTTTGGGCGTGATCCCGAAGGGATGTGGCTAGCAGAAACCGCTGTTGACTACGCCACTGTCGAAGCCCTGATCGCTGAAGGCATCAAGTTTATTATTCTGGCTCCCTCTCAGGCGCAGCGTTGCCGTCCGCTAAACATTTCCGACGAATCTGACCTGCGGTGGAACGAAGTTGGCGGCAGTCAAATTGATGCCACCCGTCCCTATCGATGCTTTTTAGATCGAGCCGATGCGTCCGACCTCTCGAATCTGACCTCTGAACTTGATTACATTGATATCTTCTTTTACGATGGTCCGATCTCGCGCGATATGGGTTTTGACAGCGCTCTCAGCAGTTCTCATAATCTGGCAAGTCGGCTGGGTCAAGCTGTGCGGGGGGATCATCGTCCTGCTCAACTGATTGCTGTTGCAACCGATGGGGAAACCTTTGGACACCACAAAGCCGGGACTGAAAAATGTCTCGCCTACGCCTTTGAAGATGAGTTTGCCCACCGGGGCTGGACGGTGACAAACTTTGCTCACTACCTCAGCCTCACGCCTCCAACTTGGGAAGTTGAACTCAAACCCGTCACCGCATGGAGTTGCGCCCACGGAGTCGATCGTTGGCAAGATGACTGTGGCTGCGGCGGCGGTGGCTTGTGGAATCAGCAGTGGCGACGACCCTTACGCGATTCTCTTGACTGGCTACGGGATCAGTTAACCAAAGTCTATGAAGATACCGGGAAGAAATTTTTCCGCGATCCCTGGCTGGCGCGAGATGAATATATTCAGGTGATGCGCGATCGCAGCGCTGCCAACGTGAATCGGTTCTTAGCCCAGCATCAGACTCATAAGTTAACCTCTGTCGATCGCACCGATGCACTGCGCTTGTTAGAAATGCAGCGTCATGCCCTGCTGATGTATACCAGTTGCGGCTGGTTTTTTGAAGAACTCTCGCGCCCCGAAGGAACGCAAATTCTTCGATACGCCTCTAGGGCATTGGAACTCGCAGGAGATGTTGCTGGAGTGCAGCTTGAGAAGGGATTTGTGAAACGATTGGCATTGGCACCCAGCAACGTAGACTCGTTTAAGACCGGAGCTGAGGTCTACCGTCAACTAGTCCTTTCTGCCCAGATCAGCTTTGAGCAAGTTGCGTCGCACTACGCTATCAGTTCACTTTTTACCCCTTATACCTTAGAAGAGCGGGTCTATTGCTATGACGCGCATCAACTCGACTATCAACTACAGCGCATGGGGTCGCTGACTCTGGCAGTCGGGCAACTGCAATTAACCTCAGAAATTACCCGCGAAACGGCTCACCTCTCGTTTGCTGTTTTACACTTGGGCGGCTGGGATTTTCACTGCTGCATTCAGCCATTTGCGGGACGACGATGCTATACGTCACTTAAAGAAACGCTGATGGGATCGCTCAAGCAAGGGAGTGCGGCGCAAACCATCTTGGCGATGAATCAGATTTTTGGCAATCAATCCTATAATTTGCAGACGCTGTTTGCAGACGAGCGGCACCGAATTATGCAGCTATTAACTCAAGAAACTCTGACTCGATTAGATCAGCTTTACACTCAGGTTTACCGAGACAACTATGGGGTGCTGATGGCATTTCATCGCGATGAGTTGCCCGTGCCACGAGAATTGCAGGTCGCCGCGGAGATTGCTCTGAGTCATCGGTTGCTGTTGGCACTACGATCGCTTGAGCAAGAAACCAGCGATGCCAGCGATCGTCTCGATGCAAGTCTAAATTATTTACTGGACTTAGAAGCGATCGCCACTGAAGCCAATCATCTGCACTGCCATTTGAATGCCCTTGAAGCGAAACAGATTTTAGAACGGTTGATTCGACGATCGCTCTGGCATCTTCTGCAAGAGGTAAACCCTGAGACGGCACAGAAAGAAGTTCAACGTCTAGAACGATTGATCGATTTAGGTCAGCAGCTTCACCTCAATCTCAACCTTGCTCAAGCTCAAGAACTCTATCTACAGTGGTTGCCAACCTTGCTAGAAGACTCTCAGCAGCAGTGGCTGCGATTAGGACAAAAACTGGCGATCCACGTACCGCTGACTTAACGCAACAAAGGGGGACGTTACCGACAACGTCCCCCTCACGGATTTTATCCAACCAATCTCTAAAGATTGCGCTGGAACTCTTCTAAGAGGTCAATCAGATTAACCTGACATTGCATTGGCAGCAAATCGATCAAGGGCACCTCGCGCTTGCCTCCGCCCAACTTAACCGGAACGTTGCGAAGGATCTCTAACACCTGGTCTTCCTGGATTGACTTCTCAGAGACTAGAGGATAGAGCTTTTCTGCCAGAACGGTGTGTAGATGGGCATCTGACAGATAAAGATGCCACTTTGCGACATCGATATAAATATTTTCGCCAATGTTGGCTGCCAAAGACTCGATCGTTTCAGACGTGCTTGGTTTCGCCATAATAGGTATTCAAAAACGTTTAAATGGATTACTCCTACCTAACACTCAACGCTGTCTAGCGACCCCCTATCTTTTGGATGATTTTGCAGGTTTTTCTTTCGGTTTAAAGCCTGTCGCTGGGGCTGGAGTCGCGACAACGGGATCGGAGTAATCGGCGATCGCGAACACATAAATTCCATGCGCTAACAAAATCGCTGCCCAAACCCCAGTCACCCACACCGCCCATGACCAATCTGCCTTCTGCAAAATCTTGAAAAACCAGATTCCAGAATTGACAGCCGTAAAGAGGGGGACGTGCGTTGCAAAAGTCATCCGATCGTCTAGGCGACGATAGTCAGAGTCGTTACGATCGGGAATACGAGACCAACGAGGAGGCATAGAATCAACCTATATCAACATCAAACGGTGATACTTCAATGGTAACGGGAAAGGGGAAAGAAGCAGGCATAGCCTGAAGGGTAGGAATCGTTAAATTACCTATTCGACAGTTAGCAAATCGATGGCAAAGGTTTAGAATTCAGACAGAAACATCCATCTCCTTTACTAGTTTTGTGACAGTTAACAGGTTCTTGCGAAAAACGGGTTTGGTGTACAAACAGACTCATCTTGCAGTCATGATGTTTCCCGATGAAGCCTCTGCTTTTCAGGCATACCGATTGCTGCATCACTACGGCATCTCTCCCGAACATTTAGCGATCGTAGGCAAAGGCTACAGCAACCCTGACCATGTGGGCTTGCTTAAACCCATGCAGATTGCCCTGCGTCAAGCGCGTAGTCTATCGCTCATAGCAGGAACGATCGGCTCACTCATAGCGTTTGTGCTGGTTTTAATTCAAAGTCGCGGCTATAGCGATCCTGGAAGTTTGCAGCCTCTAGTCCTGATTCCGGCGGCGGGCGCTGTGAGCGGGTTTTTTGGAGCCTTTTTAGGAGGGCTGTTTGGCTTGCTGGGTGAGGGCAATACGGTGAGCGTTTATCGTCATCACCTCAGCCGAGGACACTATCTGCTCATGATGGAAGGCTCTGAAAAACTGGTGCGCTGGGGGCAGGAAGTGCTGAGTCAATATTCTACATCGCGATCGTCTTGAGCAGAGATAGTCAGTCGATCAAGCAGGAAATGTTAGATCGTGCCATGATGCGGCGATGTTTAGAGCTTGCCCAGAAAGCGCAGGGACAAACAGCACCCAATCCCCTAGTGGGGTCGGTGATTGTGCAAAACCAGGCGATTGTCGGCGAGGGATTTCACCCAAAAGCGGGAGAGCCTCATGCCGAAATTTTTGCCCTGAGAGACGCTGGCGATCGTGCCCAAGGTGCCACTCTCTATGTGAATCTAGAACCCTGTAACCACTACGGGAGAACGCCACCGTGCTCAGACGCGATCGTGGCAGCAGGTTTACAACGCGTCGTGGTCGGCATGGTCGATCCGAATCCCAAAGTAGCGGGTAGAGGGATCGCCAGACTGCGAGAGGCTGAAATAGAGGTCACGATCGGCGTTGAAGAAGCAGAGTGTCAAGACTTAAACGAAGCATTTGTCCATCGCATTTTGCATCACCGTCCGTTTGGCATTTTGAAATATGCCATGACGTTAGATGGCAAAATTGCTGCGACCACAGGACATAGTAGTTGGGTGACTGGATCTGCATCACGGCAGCGAGTCCATCAGATGAGATCGACCTGTGATGCCATTATCGTGGGTGGCAACACTGTTCGCAAAGACGATCCTTATTTGACGACTCACGGAGTAGCAAATCATACGCCTTTGCGAGTGGTGATGAGTCGATCGCTCAATCTGCCTACACAGGCAAATCTTTGGCAGACGCAGACGGCTCCGACCCTTATTTTGACCCAGTTGGGAGCGAATCCAGACGTTCAAAAAGCTTTGATTGAGCAGGGTGTTGAAGTGATCGAGTTGAATCCGCTCACCCCATCTGTGGCAATGGCTTATTTATACAATCGAGGCTTGTTGTCCGTTTTGTGGGAATGTGGCGGCACTCTGGCAGCCCAGGCGATCGCTGAGGGCTGTGTGCAAAAAGTTCTAGCATTTATCGCACCCAAGATCATTGGGGGCAGCGATGCCCCTTCACCCGTAGGAGATTTGGGACTGGTGGCGATGACTCAAGCCTTGACCTTAGAGCGAGTTAAGTGGAGCACGATCGACTCAGACTTTTTAGTTGAGGGCTATTTAGCACCTCAGAAAAGAGAAATCTGAGGTTTGAATTTAACGAGTTGAGTGCTTAAATTCATGTAGCTCAAAACTTAGCACTCAAAACGTTTCGGGTTCTCATGGGCGAAGTCATGCTTTTAAGCTTTTTGATCGGCAGTTTGGGCTTACAGGCAGTCGTTGCAGGTGGGTGGCTGCGCTGGCAACAGTGGAAAATCTGGCAAGTATGTGAGGAGGAAGAAGAAATCTTGACCCCTTATGAATCAAAAGACACCGTGCAATCAACATCAGATCAGAAGCGAAGCGGATCAAGTAAGCCGCCTAAAGACCCTCGACTGGTCGGCTGGGAGTTTAAGATTGTGAGATCGAGCCGAGATCTCTTTCGTGACCCGCGAATTTTTAAGCGGGTATGTGAAGAAGAATCACAGGCAGGCTGGATTTTATTAGAAAAACTCGACGATCGACGAATTCGATTTAAACGTCCGATCGCGTTACGTGAGATTCTCAATTCTGAAATGCTGACGATCGATCCTTATCGCAGTCACTACGGCTCATCAGCAAATTTGGGGATTTGGATTGCGGCGATCGTGAGCTTGATTTTGCTAATTCTGCCTGCTTATTTAGGGTTCATGCTTGTATCAACGACATTAAACAAGCAGTCTCCAAAACTACCGGACAGTTCGCCGATCTTCAAAACTCCTAGATAGTTACCCTTTTTGATGCGCCAAATCTCGGATCAGTGATAGTTTTGACTGGATATAACTGCTGAGGATGGTCACCTCTTCAGGGTTGAGAGGCTGTTGAGTTTTTAACTGCCGCAATAGCCACTGCACCAAGCTAGCGTCGTCTAAATTAAGGAGCAGTGCCGCTTGAGTTGCTTCAACTAAAGACCATAACTGACGGAGCATTAAAGGGGTCATGGAAACAAAAGGGGCCATAGAACCTTGCAAACGATCGGCTAAAGGAATTTCTCTGCCTTAACCATACTGAATTTGAGTGTAGCCAAACTGAGAACACACAAGACGATATAAGAGTTACAAAAAGCTAATTAAGCGATCCATAACTTGATGTGGGATTAAAAATATTTGAGAATTTAACTTCTCAACTCAGCGATCGTTAAGTACTTTTACTCATTTTCTAAGTGAGATGCTTCTAGCAACGCTTCGGACAAAATTTGAGCAGCGAATTTGATAGTGAAAATGTAACAACAATTAATTCTCAGGCGCTAGTATTTACATCAATAGCAATCTCCGAAAGAGCGCTAGTTACCGTGCGTTCGTTCTAGTCTCCCGCCACAGTATTGAGAGCGCCAACTTCTAGCGATAAACTGTATCTCTCAAGGTAAGCATTTCTTATGTGCTCCTTGATCCAGGTCAAAATCTCATTCGCAGGCAAATCGGCTTCTCTTCTTTGCACTATCTCTGATGATGAAGCCTCACAAATTGTTAACCTGTCCCACCCGTCTACCTTTGGGGCTTTTTCTATCCTCAAACCAATCCGAAAAGGCAAAGAAACGGATTGTGGTGGAACATACACTAGCCTACATGAAACAGTTTCAAGTTTTATTGTAGACCCATCGCATTAGCTTTGCTCCACTGTGTTCAACGCGGTAAGAATAATCAGAGCTACAATCGCAAAATCAAGATTGTGGCAGGGCTTGTCAACCGACGTTGCGAGAGCAAATCTGCCTAAACTGCGAATCAAGAGAAAACTGTAGTACTCATTTTTAATCTCGCTTATCACGCAAAAGGTCTATTGAAGTCATGCAAGATTTACGCTTTGTCGTGCCTATTCACAAGCCAGATATTGGCTATTTGCCCACGCCTCCTGAAGCAATTGAGGCAATGCTATCGTTGGCAGACGTTCAAGCATCTGACATTCTTTATGATCTAGGGAGCGGAGACGGACGAATCTTAATTCGTGCTGCACAACGGTTTGGAGCGCGAGGTGTGGGCATTGATATCGATCCACAAAGAATTAGTCAAGCGATCTCCAATGCTGATCAAGCAGGGGTCAATGATCGAGTTACCTTCCTTCATCAAAATCTGTTTGAGAGCGACTTTCATGAAGCTACGATCGTCGTGCTTTATCTGCTTCCCTACCTGAATCTTAAACTTCGACCTAGGCTGTTGAAGCAACTCAAACCGGGAACTCGCATCCTTTCCCATGATTTTGATATGGGAGACTGGCATCCTCACCACATTCAAACAGTTCAAACTCCTGAAGAAATCGCCACGATCTATCAGTGGATCGTCCCGTCAGAAATTCCTAATTATCTTTGCTGAGATTAGCCCTCAACCACAATTACAGACTCAATGAGTGCCTCTGCACTGGTACTATATTCACGATCGTTGATCCTCTTTAGGTCGAGCCATTCTTCAACAACTTCTAACAGTGCTCTCACCGCAAAATCACGTCGAATGAGTTCAACGATCGCATCCCAAGCAGTCATTGACGTTGGGAAAAATCCCATTTCTACACGATATCCGGCTGAGTGCCACCAGATGCCAACCCATCCTGAGGGTTCTTGAGTCAGTTCGATTTGTTGTCCTAGATAGTGCATCATGCGCTTACTGATTGCTGACGAATGATACAAGAGTAGAGAAGCTGATAGAGTTTGGCATCTACTGCAAGACTCGGAGATGCTGGCATGTATCTCATTCTCTAGGTACAATGTCATCATCTTCATTCAGTGCGAACGAAGATGATGCTCAGATTGCACATTGTTTAGGGCAGAGAATTAAATCGATCGCTCAAAGCAATAGGCACTAGGAGTTATTTAGTCCATCGTCGCCCGATGACAGACTACAATTCATGGTTGGATCACAAGGTATCTAACCACCGTCGAAACTGGCTACTGATCGTATCAATCGCCGTCCCAACCACCAGCATAATAAGCATCATCGTCGTCGCTTTGTTGTACTCAAAGCCTCGAATATAATTCACCAACTCAAAGCCAATCCCTCCTGCACCGACCACTCCCAGCACTGAGGCAGAGCGAATATTGTACTCAAACATATAAAGAGTGTAGCCCAGTCCTAGCGGCAACACTTGCGGAAAAATTCCATACTTGGCAATTTGTATCCAAGATGCCCCACTGACTTGCAGCGACTCAATAGATTTTGGGTCAACAGACTCGATCGATTCTTGATAAAATTTCGCCAAATAGCCAATAGTATAAATCCCCAGTGCTAACGTTCCCGCAGGTGCTCCTAGACCTGTTGCTGAAACAAAAAACAAACCGAGAACGATCGAAGGTACCGATCGCACCGCGTTTTGCACTAAATTCGCAGCCCAACGTATCCGATGAGAGGTGAGATTGTGGGCAGAGAGCAGCGCGATTGGGACAGACAGGACTGCCCCGATCGTGGTTCCCCACAACGACATCTGGATGGTTTCGATCAGCGCCTCGATTGCGACATCGGTGACTGACCAATCTGGGGGCAGCAATCGCGAGACGAAATCGATCGTGTAGGGCACACTCTCGCGAAGCATTTCTAGATTGAGTTTGAGTCCCTGAAGCGCCCATCCGTAGAGAAGAACTAGCCCGCCTAAAATCAGCAGCCACTTTAACCAGGCAAATTTGTCACGAGACGTAAAAAATTTCATGGACTGCTCAGAGAAAGATGATTCGGCAAGTTTTCACAAGCGCCATCATAAGCCACGCGCCCTGCATTGAGAACGATCGCTCGTTGGGCGTAATGGGCAGCAAGCGTCAACTCGTGCAACACTGCCACGATCGTCATGCCTTGCCGATGCAGTTGAGAAAAAATATCCATCACTTGCTTGACTGTTAGCGCATCCAATCCCGTAGTAGGTTCATCAATCAGTAGAATCTTGGGCGATTGCATCAAGATGCGAGCGATGGCGACTCGTTGCCGTTGTCCACCACTGAGTTGACTAGTTTTTTGGTGGATCTGAGCGTCTAATCCCAATTCTTGCAGATGTTCTAGGGCACGCAAGCGATCACAGCGCCGAAACCCAGTCAACGTCTGCCACGTCGATCGCTGCCCCAAACAGCCACACAGCACATTTTCTAGAGCACTGAGTTGAGGCACCAAACCACCCCCCTGAAACAGAATGCTAATCTCTCGACGCTGCTGCACCGTCTTGGAACTGACCGATACACCATGGATGTGAATGGTGCCTTTTTGAATCGGCACCAAGCCCACCAGTGATCGCAGCAGCGTCGATTTCCCTGCCCCATTCAGACCGAGTAAGGCAACAAATTCCCCAGCTTGAATCACACAATCCACCCCATTCAACGCCGGACGCTTTAGCGAGGGCAAAAATGGTGAATGTAGATTCGAGCAAGCGATCGCTGGAGAGGATGAAGCCCAACGCTCTTGAACCTCCTGAGTGATCTCCATCTCATTTCTCAAGGCTCCATTCCCACTTTTTGCAACGCCTCTTTAACGGGTGCGAGATGAGTATCGTGATCAACCTTAACCAGTTGATTGGAGTTATATAGCCCACTCAACAACACATTATTTGCAGGCTCATTTAACTTTTGCAGCGCAGAAATTACCTGAGCGCGCATCGATTCAGACACTCGATCGTCGATCGCCACTCCATGAGCTGGCACCCCAGAAATTTCATGCAGAACTCTCAGCCGCTTGCCTTCTTCTTCGGTCACATAGGGAGCCTTAAGGGCGTATTCGGACACTGCCGCCACATCTGCTTGACCACGCAAAACCGCTTGCAGGGCACCGCTATAATTTCCGCCGTAGCTAACTTGGCTAAAGAAATCCTTTAAGCGATCGCGATCGGGCACCAGCCCCTGCTTGACCAATTCACCCACCGGAAAAATAAATCCTGATCCTGAAGTAGGAGACGTAAAGGACATCTTTTTGCCTTTTAGCTGCTCTAGATTTTCTTTGCTATTGACTTTCTTTTGCAATGAGCTATCATCGCGCACCACCATCACAGATCGGTAAGTCTGACCTCCAGAATAATCGGGTCGCACCTCTGCAAGATAGAGCTTTGCCCCTGCTAATTGTTCAGCTTTAAGGGCAGGGCGACTACTTAAAAACGCTACCTCCGCCCGATTTGATTTCAAGGCTTCGACGGCAGCGGTGTCATCAGCAACCAACGCCTCTACAGGAATTTTGAGTTCATTTGAGAGGAGTTTTGCGATCGCATCGGCTTTGCGCTGCACGTCGGTAGTTCCCGTTCGGCTAGGAAAAACAACTCTCAAGCGATCTAAGGTGTTTTGTTCACTAGCAGCTTGTGGCTGCGTTGCCGGGGAAGAGGGTGTGGCGATACTAGATCCAGGATTGCTGCACGCGATCGTCAAGCTACTCAGTCCAATAAACCCCACACTTGCACCTAACAGTAATTTTTTTCTCAACGCCATAATGAACCCTACGGTAAACAAAAACAGTGCTTGATGTTGCTGCAATCACGTTGTGATCACGCTGGGGAAATCGTAGAGCTTTTTAGGAATTTATGTCAACTAAGCTGCGAGATCAATTCTCAATTGGATGAGTCGAAAAACCTCTATAGTGAATTACTATTCTCTAACCCGGTTGACTGTCGTGGTGTCTTGACAAAAAAATCTGATATCTCACGACCTTACACAAATCGCTTAATTTTCGTAAAAAAGTAATAAAAACGAAACTTATCTACGTCTCTAGAGTGATGCAAAATTTGAGCTAGGATCTAGTTAAGAAAAGTTTTTAGACGTTCATTCTTCCTATTTCTTAATGTTTAATTAGGCGTTAAACCTGGGAAGAGTGATGTATCTAACTTTGTAAAGGTTTTTGGGTTTGTCTAGGCGACCGTTAATGAAGATGAGCCGCCATTGTTCAAAAACACCCTTTCATTTTGAAGGTTTAAGTCGATGAGATTACTCGGTAGATGTCTGGAAGACGCTTGCCCTGCTGATATGGGTGCGTTCGCAATGGTTCGACAACTTGAAACGTCCTATCCTCGTCCTCAGCTTCAGCGCGGCGGCTGGCTCAATCTAAACGGTGATTGGAAGTTTGCCTACGACGATGACGGGCGTTGGCAACAACCCAATCATGTTTCCAATTGGAGTCAGACGATCGTCGTTCCCTTCGCACCCGAATCTAAGCGCAGTGGCATTCACGATACCGGGTTTCACCCGAACTGCTGGTATGAGCGATCGTTTGACTTAGAGCCAAGTCAAGACTCTAATCGGGTGTTGCTGCATTTTGGAGCGGTCGATTATCGCGCTCGTGTGTGGGTCAATCATCAGTTTGTAGGCGAACATGAGGGCGGTCACACGCCGTTTAGTTTTGATATAACCTCAGTGTTGAATCCTGATGGGACGCAGATTGTCACCGTTTGGGCACAAGATGACCCGCACGACTTGGCAAAGCCGAGAGGCAAACAAGACTGGCAGCCAGAAGCTCACAGCATTTGGTATTCGCGCACCAGTGGTATCTGGCAAACGGTTTGGGTCGAGTGTGTGCCCAAAACCTACATCCGTCACCTACGCTGGACTCCTCACATGGAGCGCTGGGAGATTGGGTTTGAAGGCGCTACGGCAGGCAAGGTTCTGGAAGAACTACAGCTCAAAGTGCGACTATCGGTCGGAGGTCGGCTGCTTGTCAATGACAGCTATGAGGTGATTAGTGGAGAAGTACATCGCCGCATTGCGCTCTCAGATCCGGGCATTGATGACTACCGCAACACGCTGCTATGGAGTCCTGAAAAGCCGACGCTGATTGATGCTCAGATTCAACTCTGGCATCAGGGCATCTTGATTGACGAAGTGAAATCTTATACGGCGATGCGATCGGTGTCAATTCAGCGCGATCGCTTTATGCTCAACGGTCATCCTTATTATCTGCGGCTGGTGCTCGATCAGGGCTATTGGGAAGATACGCTGATGACTCCGCCTTCTGATGAAGCGCTGCGGTTTGATATTGAGCTGACCAAGCGAATGGGGTTTAATGGCGTTCGGAAACACCAGAAGATTGAAGATCCTCGCTTTTTATATTGGGCAGATGCGATGGGGCTGCTGGTCTGGGAAGAAATGCCGAGTGCCTATCGATTTACGCCCAAGGCAGTGCAGCGCATCACTCAAGAGTGGACAGAAGCGATCGAGCGAGATATCAGCCATCCTTGCATTGTCGCGTGGGTGCCCTTTAACGAATCGTGGGGTGTTCCTAACCTAACCGAGACGGCGGCTCATCGGCACTATGTTCAAGCCCTTTATTATTTAACGAAAACCCTCGACCCAACGCGCCCGGTGATCGGTAACGACGGCTGGGAGAGCGCCACGACCGATATTCTGGCAATCCATGATTATGATAGTCAGCCGCAGCGATTAGCCAATCGCTATGGGTCAGATGTGAAGCTCTCGGATCTGTTCGATCGTCAACGTCCCGGTGGGCGAATTCTCACGCTTGATGGCTATCCGCATCAAGGGCAGCCGATTATGTTGACAGAGTTTGGCGGCATTGCGTATGCACGTCCTGATGCCAGTGATGCCGATAAAGCTTGGGGCTATGTACGATCGCCCGACACCTCTGATCTTCAGCATCGCTATTCGTCACTGCTCAATGCGGTGAATCGGGTGGAGATCTTTAGTGGCTTTTGCTACACCCAGTTAACCGACACTTTCCAGGAAGCAAACGGGTTGCTGTACATCGATCGCACGCCCAAGTTTCCACTAAACGCGATCGCGGCTGCCACTTTGGGTAGGGATGAACGACTAGATAACAGCGCTATACTAGCGGCACCCGTTGCCAGCACATGGTCAGAAGCTGAAAATGTACTCCCAGGAACTTCTCAAGCCGGATGGACGGAAACTCACCCTATACAGTCGGTGCCCCATTGTAGTGGACACCCCGGCTCCCAGCCCTGGCAGTGAGCTAATTAAGGCAACACCTCATTTAAGATGGCATCCGCTGCGAGGGGAATGGGTGGCGTATGCAAGTCATCGTCAGGGACGCACATTTTTGCCACCGCCAGAATATAATCCCCTTGCGCCGACTACTGACCCAAGCTTTCCGACGGAGTTGCCGCCGGGGACGTATGACGTGGCGGTGTTTGATAATCGATTTCCATCAATGACTTCAGAAGTTGAGACGGCTCCGGCTGAAATTGTGGAAACGCTCCCGGCAAATGGAGCGTGTGAGGTGGTTGTCTTCACTCAAGACCCTCAAGCGTCTCTCGGTTCGTTAGCGTTGAGTCACCTGGAATTGTTGCTGCAAGTCTGGGGCGATCGCACTCGTGCCCTCAGCCAACATCCGCAGATTCAATATGTGTTGCCGTTTGAAAATAAGGGCGTTGAAGTGGGCGTGACGCTCAATCATCCGCACGGACAAATTTATGCTTACCCATTTGTGCCGCCTGTGCCCGCCAGGATGTTGGAGTGTCAACAATCGTATTACCAAACGCATCAGCGCGGGCTGTTAGCCGATCTAATTCAGCGAGAAATTAAAGACGATCAGCGAATTTTGTATCAAGATGAATTCGCGATCGCGTTTGTTCCGGTGTGCGCTCGGTATCCCTATGAAGTTTGGGTTGCTCCGATCCAATCTGCTGCGAGCTTTTTAGATCTGACTTTAGAGCAACGATCGAGCTTGGCAAAAGCTTTAAAAACCGTGACGCTAAAATTTGATGGCTTGTGGAACCGTCCGTTTCCTTATTTGATGGCGTGGTTTCAGGCTCCGACTGATGGTCAGCCCCATCCAGAATGGCATCTTCACGCCGAGTTTTATCCGCCTTATCGGACGAGTGATCGCCTGAAGTATTTGGCAGGCACCGAACTCGCAGCCGGAATGTTTGCTAATGATGCGCTACCCGAAGAAAAGGCAAAAGACTTGCAAGCAGTATCGGTAACGCTGGAAGAAACAGCAATTGTTCTGGATCGCTAGCAGAGTTCAATAAAAATTCAAGATGGTTATTCTATCGCGGCAGTCAGAAGTCGAGTACAAGTTGGTTCTCATGCGACAATCGCTAGAGGAAACTGGAGCGATCGCTATTTATCTCAAAGGAACCGATTGGTTTTCATGGGCAACGGCGGGTGCTTCTAACACAGTTTTGCTAACGGCTGAAGCGGGAGTCGCAGAGATTTTAGTCACGAGTAATCACGCTTGGATACTCACAGACAAGATTGAAGCACAACGGTTATTAAATGAAGAATTGAATGGTATCGAGAAATGCTATGAGCTACAGATAAATCCCTGGGCTGACTCTAAAAAACGAGATTTATTCATCAAAGAGATTACGAGCAGTGGGAAGATCCTCAGCGATCGTTCTCTCAGTTCAGACTCTTCTCTACCAATGTCGCTAATCCATCACAAGCGAATTCTATTACCTACTGAACTCGATCGCTATCGACAAGTCGGGCAACTCGCTAGCGAAGCAATGACTGAAGTGCTAACTCAAGCCCAGCCTAATTGGACTGAATATCAGCTTGCAGGGGGTGGGGCAAATGCTCTATGGAAGCGGGGTTTGCATCCTGCGTTGACATTGGCAGCAGGAGCGCGACGCTTACCGCTTTATCGCCATCCAACCCCGACGACTGAGGCGATCGGGCAAATCGCCATGCTGGTTTTTTGCGCTCGTGGGTTTGGTCTGATTGCGAGTTTGACTCGGTTTGTCTGCTTTGGGTCTTTGCCCAATGAACAGCGAGAGTTGCATCGTCAAGTGCGTGAGATTGAGGCGGCAGGGTTAAATCAATGTCAAATCGGAACACCTCTCGATCGAGTTTATGCCGCTCTCAAACACGCTTATGAGCAGCAAGGCTATCCACGCGCGATTTACGAGCATCACCAGGGCGGAACAGCAGGCTATCTAGCACGAGAAATCGTAGCGACTCCGACGACGAGCGATCGCTTAACAGCGTCACTAGCGATCGCCTGGAATCCAAGCCTACCAGGAGCCAAAATTGAAGACACGTTTGTGTTGCACTCAGACGACAGCTTAGAAAATCTCACCTATGATTCCGACTGGGATCACATCGACGTTGATGGACGCTTACGCCCCGTTCCCCTAGAGATTTTATGATCACGTTTCAACAGATTTTTAATGCTGCCTCTACTGTCGAGGCGAGTGCCCCTGGACGGGTTAATCTCTTGGGCGAACACACGGATTATAACGACGGATTTGTTTTGCCGACTGCGATTCCTCAAACGACGATCGTGCATCTCGGTTTTAGTCCCGATCGTCAGCATCATTTCTACTCTCACGAACTTGACGAGCTGATCAGCTTAACCACGTGTGATCCGACTCCTCAAGGCTTTGCGCGTTATTTGTTCGGCTGCCTCCGAGTCGTAGAGCAAGCTGGATATACGATTCCACCATTGAATGTTTATGTGAATTCTTCCGTTCCGATCGGGTCTGGTTTATCGAGCAGTGCCGCCTTAGAAGTCGCCTTTCTGCGAGGACTGCGATCGCTTCTCTCTCTCGATTTTGACGACATCCGCATCGCCCAACTTGCTCAACAAGCCGAAATTGAATACGCAGGCGTGCAGTGCGGCATTATGGATCAGATGGCATCTAGCCTTGCTGATACTCAACATTTGTTGTTTTTGGATACGCGATCGCTCGATCGTCAACTGCTGCCCTTTCCTACGGGTGCAGAAGTTCTCGTGATTGATAGCGGTATTCCAAGAACACTGGCAGGAAGTGGCTATAACCAACGTCGTGCAGAATGTGAAGAAGCCGCAAGACGATTGGGAGTTAAAGCACTACGAGATATTACTAATACAACACAGTTAGAAACGCTACCTGACCTTTTGAGAAAACGTGCTCGACACGTTGTTACTGAAAACAATCGTGTGTTAGAGGCTAAACAGGGAATTACAGCCGTCCGATTTGGAAACTTAATGAACGCCTCCCATGCGAGTTTGCGAGATGACTATGAAGTCTCGATCGCCGGACTCGATCAACTCGTCTCGATTCTACAATCAACGCCTGACGTGTTTGGGGCACGTCTCACCGGAGCGGGATTTGGGGGTGCCTGTGTAGCGCTAGTGACGGAAGGCAAGGCAGAGACGATCGCGCAAACCGTGTTAGAGTCCTACCGTAAAGCAGGGTACACAGGACAACTTCTCGTTCCCGAAGCCCGCACCTTTAGAGAACAGTATGCGACTTGAACAAGTAGTGCCGTGGGGTCGATCGCTCGAAGAATATTGTCGGATGTTTGACCTCACCGAGACAGAGTTACAGTCTAAAATTCTCGACTGTGGCGGCGGTCCTGCTAGTTTTAATGCCGAGATGACTCAGCAAGACAAATTGGTGGTTTCGTGTGATCCGCTCTATCAGTTCTCAGTCGATGAGATTTCTCGACGGATTGATGAAACCTATCCGATTGTCCTTAGAGGTACAGAAGTCAACCGAGATCGCTTTGTCTGGAAAACCATTTCGTCTCCTGAAAAGCTCGGAGAGATTCGTATGGCAGCGATGCAGCAGTTTTTAGCTGACTTTCCGCTAGGATTGCAACAAAAGCGTTATCAAAATGAATCACTCCCTAATTTGCCGTTTGATTCTCAGCAGTTTGATTTAGCGTTGTGTTCTCACTTTCTATTTCTATACTCAGACCAATTATCGTTTGAGTTTCACCTTGCCTCGATCGTGGAGATGTGTAGGGTTGCTGCGATAGTCCGAGTGTTCCCCCTACTCGTCAATATGACTGGAGAACCATCGCCTTTTCTAGAACCTGTGATGCAAGAATTAACTGCAAAAGGTTACTCCGTACAAATCAAACAAGTGCCTTACGAATTTCAGAAAGGTGGGAATCAACTTTTGCAGGTTCGTGCAAAATGAAACGCTATGAATCACGGCTGGACGTATCGTGAAAAAATCAATCAAGCAACCGAAGGCTGTACAGTTTTAGACTACTATACGCAACGCTATCAGCATTCTAATCAGGCAGAATGGGAAGCGCGAATTGCAGCAGGCGAGATTTTACTAAATGGCTCAGTCACGATCGAGCAGACTCTCTTAAAACGAGGGGATCAACTTCTCTATCACCGTCCCCCGTGGCAAGAGCCAGACGTGCCGCTCACTTTTGAGGTGATGCTTGAAGATGCCGATGTTTTAGTCGTTTCTAAACCGTCAGGCTTACCCGTTTTACCTGGTGGCGGCTTTTTAGAAAATACGCTGCTAGGACAACTTCAACAACGTTATCCGCAAGATACCCCGGTGCCGATTCATCGGTTAGGTCGCGGCACATCAGGACTGGTGCTGCTAGCACGATCGAGCCAAACCCGCGCGGCTCTCAGCTACCAAATGCGAACTCATCAGATGCAAAAAATCTATCGCACGTTTGTGACTGGAAATTCCATGCCCGATTGCTTCACGGTGATGCACCCGATCGGCAAAATTCCCCATCCAGTTTTGGGCTACATTTATGCTGCTCATGGTGAGGGATTAGCTGCCCAAAGCGACTGTCAAGTCCTCCGTCGAGATGCCGACACTTCACTTTTAGAGGTCAATATTCTCACAGGGCGACCGCATCAAATTCGGATTCATTTAGCGGCGGCAGGATATCCTTTGGTGGGCGATCCGCTGTATACGATCGGGGGCATTCCCAAAACACTGATACCCTCAGCAACAGGTGAATTACCTGTTCCGGGAGACTGTGGTTATCATTTGCACGCGATGCACTTGACGTTTAGACATCCGACTACCCAAGATTTGATTGAAGTGACATCACTGCCGCCCGATGTCCTTTTCTCGTGAGCCTGAGAAGTTGATGGTTGGTAGAGATTGAATTCGTCGTTCAAGTCTGCAAGGATTGATTGATAAACTTTTCGCACGTTACAATAGAGAGTGCCGCTCATGAACCTCTCAATTCGGCTCCTTGAAGAAGATGAGCCATCAACGGCTGAACACATCTTTCGACTTGCCTTTGGCACGTTTATTGGATTACCTCAACCCACCGATTTTGGGGGTGATGCAAATTATGTTCAACCTCGATGGCAGGTTGATCCGACTGCGGCGTTTGCTGCTGAGATTGATGGGAAACTGATTGGCTCCAACATTGCCACTTGTTGGGGTAGCGTCGGTACTTTCGGACCGCTCAGTGTTCACCCTGACTTCTGGGATCAAGGCATTGCCCAACGTCTCATCGAACCTGTGATTGCCCAGTTTGCTCAATGGGGGACGCGACAGGCTGGGTTGTTTACCTTTCCAAATAGCCCAAAGCACCATGCGCTTTATCAGAAGTTTGGGTTCTATCCGCGCTTTCTGACTTTCATTATGGCAAAACCGATTCAGGCACAGCAAGCCTTATCAGGCGCAAAGTATTCTGAACTCGATCGACAGCAGCGATCGCAGTGTCTCAAAGAGTGTTCTCAACTCACAGATGCGATTTATTCAGGGCTAGATTTATCGCGTGAAATCTTAGCCGTTCATGCTCAAAATTTGGGTGATACCGTTTTGCTGTGGGATGAAGCAGGTTTAGCAGGATTCGTCGTTTGTCACTGTGGTGCAGGAAGCGAAGCAGGAAGCGATGTTTGCTATGTCAAGTTTGGAGCAGTCCGCCCTGGAAAACGTGCAGGAGAACAGTTTGAACAGTTGCTCACTCTATGTGAAGCGTATGGGGCGGCTCAAAAAATGCTGCGTCTCGTTGCTGGTGTGAATACTAGCCATGATGCAGCCTATAGCCGAATGGTTGCTCGACGGTTTCGCACTGAAATCATCGGGGTCGTGATGCACAAGCCAAATGAGCTTGGCTACAATCGACCTGACGTTTTTGTGTTAGACGATTGGCGCTAACGAAAATGAGTTTGTGTTAGGGAACCGAGTGAACCAGTTAGGTCAAGAACGCCGCCTCATTGCTCCTCGGCTCCCCAACATTTTAGAGTTGAATCATTGTTTTATCGTGCAACTCCTCTATTTGAATCAGTGAACCTGTGCCGAGGACAATGTTGAACTTCACAGATGAACGCTCAATTTGATATCCCGGCAACACTCGAATGATCTGATATTCGGTCGTTAAATCAGTTGTGCCATCCCACTTAATCAATGCCAGTTGATTGGACGCTATCTCACTCAGTTGTGAAACAAAGTCTTCAATGACATCGCTAATATTGGGCACAATGCCAGAGGGCATAGAGATATAACGCTCTTGCAAATCCAATGTGACCCGAACCCGATAACGCCGTTCCGTCGAGCATCGTAACTCAACGGTGAACGAAATCGAGCTAGGCACGATCGTCCTAACTCCCATAAGTTTTTGTCCTCTCGATTAATTCAAAGAGGACAAGAACGCTGATGTCTCAGATATTCCGTGTGGGTGAAAACTGTATGCAGGATCTTGATTCCAGCCTTTCAAGATCCCAGCGCAAAGCCGAGGGTGTACAATCATGAACGCCTCCTAAGTTACTAGTTCTAACTAGGGATGGAAGTCCTCGGAGTCTGATTGTCCAGATCAGGCTTCGGGGCATAGCTCCATCACTGCGAAGTATTCTACAAGAGTTTTTTGTTTTTTGGAATGCTAAGTTTTTGAGGAGGAGAGCGATTGCCTCAAAGACGTAGTTTTGCTCACTCAAGGGTTTTGATCGATCGACAGCACAAATTTGATTGACTAAGCGTAAGGGCTGATTCATGGAGGACGAGAAATTTTATAGTTTCTCCACCCTAGAACCGAAAAATCTAAGCGCCGTTCCGTATAAGTACCCGAAATTGGGGAGTTATCCAGTATAGATTCCGTATAAATTCTAAAAAAACGGGAATTATCCGGTTTTCACGCGGCATAATTTTCGCGTAGAGAGCATTTATCCTGCTTGTGAGACGCTCAAACGGCAGAAATAATAGTTATACGGCTAGGCTGTTAGCTGGGGTGTAGTCGAAAGCTCATTGGTAAGATCCGTAATATCAAGTTGTCGCAAGATTTTTTATGGACATGGAAAAATATCTACCGGCTTGTGCTTATCAGCCGAGCTTTGCAGATATGGATAATCACATCGTGCAGAGTATGGTGTAATTTTGTATGAATAGAAAATCAGTTCAAAAAATTAGCCAAGATGAGATATATAGTGTTAATTCAGTATTTTCTTCTTCTTTAAGAAAAAAGTACTCGGTTACTATTATTATCTTAATTGTATTAAGCATACTCAGTATTTCTCTTAAATCGGATAAGGTTAATAGTAGTATTTGGAGCTTCTCGATTGAACTAAAGGTTACATCGTTAACTTTAGTTCTTCTATTTCTTTTTTGGCTTCCTATTTTACTTCCTTGGATTCTTTCTCAAATTCCACAAGTGCAAGGTTCTTTAAATTGGTTGCGTGAACAAGGTATTGAGGAAATTGAGACGAACCTGCTGAGAATCAAACTAAAATATGGTGTCCAAGAAGCATCAGAAAAATATGAAGAAAAGATATCGGATGTTGGAGCCATAAATCTAACATCTCAAGAAACTTACCAGCAGCTTGAGAGGCGGTATCGAGATGCCATAGCTTTAGTTGATGCTGCAAGTGATATAGATTCAACAGAAGCATTGAAACGAATAGATCAGTTGGCTGGCTATTACGAAAGGGTTCGAGATGAAATGCCATTTGGACTTAATAGAACAAAGTTAATGCGCGAAATCTCCTCGACAATGTGGACTTTAATTCCTAAAGTTGTAAATTTCCCTGTCCATGAAAGACTAAATAGTTACAATGGAGGAGAACGCTTGTCTGCTTATAAGTATATTGAGTGGAATGCCTCAACCGATGATATAAATTTGTTAGTTTCTAGAGCAGTTGGTATTTATGAGATGCCCTTCACTCAATACAGTGCTTTATTGGCACTAAGGCGAGTAGTCACAAGTAATCAGGTTACCTTTAATAAATCAGCAGAAATCATGGATATCTTGAACTGGTCAGCACATCTTGATTATATGAGACCCAACTGTCAAGAATTAATGACTGAAGTTGCTTCTATACTAAGAACAAAGATTTAAAGTCTGCTAATTTCGCCGCATAACAACCGGTGCAGCGGACTATTGAACTTGCTGGCGGTGCTGCTAAGGCTATCGGCAGCCGCTGACCACGAACGTTAGACTACAAGCCTATGGGCAATGCTTCCAAGTTACTGCTAAAACATTTACTTTGAATCAAACCAGGACATCTAAATCTACGCGGGGATGGCGATTCCCTCGATCGCTTCATCTGCCGTTTCATATAAATCACGCAATTGCGCCAACTTTTCTGGATCAGGTTGCCAAAAACCGCGCCCATTTGCCTCCAACATTCGACTGACGATGTTGCGAAACGCCTCAGGATTTGCCTCTCGCAATTTGTCCGCCATTTCCGAATCGAGTGCATAGGTTTCGGCAGCTTGGTCATAAACCCACGACTCCTGAAAATCAACGGTGCCACTCCAACCGATCAAAGCCGTCATGCGTTGAGAAATCTCGTATGCCCCACCAGAACCCTGATCTGCCATCGCTGTTGCCCATTTGGGGTTCAATAATTTCGTGCGATATTCCAGTCGTAGCAAGTCTTCTAGATTGCGAGGCGTTGTGTCTTTTGAGAAACTCTCGACAAAACTCGCCTGAACTTTTTTGCCCTGCTGCTTTTCTGCCGCCCGTTTTAAGCCGCCCGTGTTTGCATAATATTCTTGAATGTCGGTCAAGCCATACTCGATCGAGTCGATTTCTTGAACAATGCGATCGGTCGTTTTCAGCAGCGTTTGCAACACCTGCGATCGGTCTTGTCCTTTATCGGCTCTGCCATAGCTAAATCCGTTTCGGCTCTGCCAAGTTTGCGCCAATTCATCGCCCGATTCCCAATTCCCCGCTACAACTTGATCATTAACCAGAGAACCATAATCCCCAGCCGGATTTGAGAACAGACGAGCCGAAGGATTTTCAACACCTTGAGAAATCAGATCTGCAACGTGTTTGCGAATGAAATTTTGATCATCAGATTCATCAGCATCGGCAGCGCGTTGAAACAGATCATCCAACAGTTCGATAATATTGACAAAACTATCGCGAAAGATACCTGAAAGATTTGCCAGCACGTCAATTCGTGGATGCCCAACCTCTGCTAAAGGCTTCAACTCATAGCGAACAATTCGCCCAGTGCCTTCTTTAACGGGTTCTGCCCCGACTAGCTCTAATAAAATGCCTAGCGATTCTCCTTTGGTTTTAATCGCGTCTAAGCCCCATAGCATCACCGCAACCGTTTCGGGATAGGTGCCGTGTTCTTGCAAATGTTGGGTGAGGATTTGTTGCGCGATCGCTCTTCCTCGTTCATAAGCAGCAGGTGACGGCATCCGATAAGGGTCGAGGGCATGAATATTGCGTCCGGTTGGCAACACACCAGCCCCATCACGCAGCAAATCACCACCCGGAGCAGGCGGAATATATTCTCCGTTAAGTCCGCGCAGCAGATTGGTAAGTTCGTCCGTGTTTTGAGCCAGCAAATCCCGGATTTGTCCCGCTTCCTCTGTCTCAGACTTGCCATCAAAATAAGCGTCAAGATATCCTGCTAACGCTTCGGAATCAGGCGGCTCACCAAGGACGTGTAGACCCGATGAAAACAAACGATTTTCGAGGACTTGCAGATATTCGTAGAGGGTGACTAAGTAATGATTAAAGGCATCGTTGCTGAAGAGTTTGACGGTCTCGATCGTCACCTCTATTCCCATGCGTTTTGCGGCTTCAAAAGGACAATCAGCATCCAGTCCGGTATCGCTAATCTTCTTGCAAATCACCTCTTTAAGCGCGTAATTCTTATCGGGATCTTCTCGATATTCAGCAATCAAATCACGCAGAGTGACGAGTTCTTTATACAATCCCGCTCGACCATAAGGCGGCACGTTGTGCGAGATCAGAACCCCATAGCCGCGTCGCTTTGCCAAGATAGACTCAGACGGATTATTAGCGGCATAAACATAGAGATTGGGCAAGTCTCCGAGCAAGACATCTGACCATGAATAGCCTGTGTTGCCCAACGGAGAACCCGGCAACCATTCAACCGTGCCGTGCATCCCAAAGTGAACGATCGCATTTGCCTGAAAGTCTTTTTGCAGCCACTGATAAAACGCAGCATATTGCGGATGAGGGGTGAGGTCTCGATCGAACATCAACCGCATCGGGTCGCCCGAGATGCCTAGCGGTGGCTGCACCCCAATCCACACGTTGCCAAGCTGAACACCGCCCCAAGTCAGGTTTTCACCCATTGTTTTGATGCCGCTTCCTGACAGTGATTTCCACTGCTTTTCAATGCGCGAGGTCAACAGATAGCCCAGCCACTTTTCTAAAATCCGAACGTTGACCGACTGTTGCGTTGAGTCATCAGGCTGTGATTCACCACTCCATTCATCCGCTTGTTTGACCTGACGAATAATATCTTCGCCATCTTCGGGCAAGTCTCCGATCGTGTAACCTTGCTCTTTGAGTGCCTGCAAAAGTTTGAGTAGCGACTTTGGCACATTCAACAGGGCAGCAGTTCCGACGGCTCCATAACCCGGAGGGAATCCATATAAAATGATGGCGAGCTTACGATCGCTAACAGGCTCCTGTCGCAGTTCAATCCAGCGTTGCAGCCGTCCGGTGAGTCGTTTAACTCGTTCGGGAATCAGATAAATCTTCTCTCCAACCAAACCGCCGAGGGGAATCGTGTCGATCGCCCCATCTAGTTCTGGCAGCGCGTAGAGGACAACGCTTTGCAAACCGCCGATGCCTTGCCGCGTCCAAGAGTGAATGTCTTGAATCAGCAGGGGTGCCGCTACTAAATAAGGAATATTTTTAGCACCGAGAATGCGTTTTGCTACCTCGGTTTGACGACCTGCTTCCATTGAGCCAGCCGGACCTCCGACTAATGGAAAGCCGATCGTAGAGACGATCGCATCCACCTTGACGGCTTCACTCGACAGCGATTTTATCCCTACAATTCCTTGCTGACGTTGCGCTTGCTCATAGTCAGTTGTCATCAGATCGCGAACCGCCACATGACCCTCAACGCCGTTAATAAAAATCGGGAGAGGAGTCAAACCCGCTTGCTCAAAATAACGAATTAGTTGAGCAATATAAGGCTGTTTTGTAATGACGTGCTTTCGGTAAAGCAAAATCCCAATCACCGGAAGATTGTTCGCGTTGCAAGTTCGATACCAATTTAAATACTGCTTAGGAGATTCAAAATAACCTAAATAATCGGGGTGTAGTAGTCCGATATTGGGAGTCTCGATCGCAGGCGCAATCTCCCCAACCTCTAACCCTAAATACTTCTCTGCCAAAATCCAGAACAGAGATGCCACATTGTCTGACCCGCCCGCATTCCAATATCCATAAATAATCAGCCAGTTCCGCAGATCTTGCACCTTCTGCCCCGGTACATATTTCAGCAGCTTTGGTCCAATTTTCAGAAAGCTAATGTAGCCTGCAAGTTTGTCTTCTTCTCGCCCATTGCCAAACTTATCAAGAATGAACTTAACGGGTTTTGGCATCCCTTTTGGTTTGTCGCCGATCGCAAACTTTCCGAGTTGGGTGAGGCTCATCAACTCTAACGCCGACTCAAACACTAGCCGAATCGGAATTTGCTGCACTCGCTCCCGCAGCCACATCACCTGATCATAGTCAAACAGCAGACTCCCAAAAAACACGTCGGCACTGCCAAGGGCAGACTCAACCTCAGCCGAATGGGTCGTGAGGTCGCGATCGCTAAACACCAAAATCTCTAGTTCAGGGCATCGCACCTGAGCGGCTTGAGCCGCTTGACGGTAGAGATCCGCGTTGAATGACTCAAACCCAGCGATTAAAACAATTCGCTTCATGCCCTAATCCTAAGTGTTAAGAAGTTGCAATACTCCAATCTTAAATCAGTCTCCCAAAAGAAATGCACCTCTCAAAGAGAAGTGCAGGTTTAAGCCCCTATTTGAAAGCCGTTTAGCTCTCGCGGGAATGCTTTTTAGATCTATTTTTGGGCAAGAGTTTGACGACGTTTCCGCATCAGCAGCCCACCTGTCGCTAGCAGCCCCAACACGATGCTGGGTTCAGGAACCGACTTCTTGAGATTGCCGTCAAAATCAAACTTTCCGGTGCCCTGATGGAACGAGTGGTTGTCAGATTCAAAACCGCCCCCAACAGTGCTGGATTGAGAAATGACAATCTTGTCAAAGTTGTCTGCGATGCTGTCAGAGTAGAAATGGACGTAGCCATTGCCTTGTCCACCTTGCCATGAAGCCTTAAATAAAGCTGCATTACCGAGAAGGTCAGCACTGGTAAACGACTTGACTAGTGCATCTTTGCCATCTTTACCGTTCTGATAGAAAGAGAAGGTGTTGTTCTGACTCACTGCGCCCCAGTCGATCCCAAAATAGTTGAGGGTTTTGTCCAGCTTAATTGTTGCAGCGTCGCCGTTAAAAACTGCCAGATACTTAGAGCCGTTTTTCTCTCCTGTTGATCCAGCAGGTGCCCACTGGTCAGATCGAACGCTGCTAGCACCTGTGTTGTTTGCAAACGAGTATTTAGCAAATCCAGTGGTTGGCACGCTGCCAGAATTGAAGTTGATCGTGGTGGTTTCTTTTAACTTGGAAAACTCGGAGAATGCACCTTGATTGGTTTTTCCATTCAAACCAGGAACGCCGCTAGTAATCTTAAACGAGATGGCTTGAGCAGAACTTGAGTAACCGAGTGCTGCAATCGTGCCCAAGGCTGCGATACAAAGAACATTAGTGAATTTCATTGCTTTGGGTTTTGCCTATGTCTGACCGTACAACCGTCATTATCGATGTAACAATAGGGCAAACTATTTGAGAGAAAATACTGAACTTATTAACAAGATTGCTTTAAGTTTTTTTAGCTAGCAAGGTTACGAAAGTCTTTTCTAGAGACTTACTCGGTTTGCTCCCCTAATGAGTGAAAATTAAGGCTTTCTCGCCTACACTAACTTCAACTATTCTTGTTCAAGTTTTCGAGAAATTTACCAATTCTTTAAAGTCTGCTGTACGACCTTACACAGTTTTAACAGTTCCTATTCAAAAACAGCAGACAGGCTATCTCAGTATGAAATTCAGGAATTCAATCATTACTGAGAGACTTAGAGGGAGCTGACTTCTTTTTGTGTCAAGAACACGTCGATCGTCAGGCTGCGATCGCTAACTTTATCGTGACTTGTGTGGCACCATCCAGCCGCATCTGACAGGCGACCTCGCCATTTTGAACTTCGATGCGTTTGCAGCAGAGGGCAATCTCCGGCGCATAGTCGCGCTCGCCTAATGAGACAAATCGTTGTGCCGTAATGCTGATCGCCACATGTGACTCAAAACAGATGACATCTAAAATGACCATCGAATCGAGGTCAGAATACTTCAGCGATCGCCCTAGCAAATCAGCCAAGACTTCTTCAATCAAGTCTCGATCAGCAATGATAGATGGCAAAACCGCAGGAACTTTGCAAATCAAGCGCGGAGCCTCACCTTTGGGGGCGAGAAGATGACGGCTCACACAGTCTAAAAGCAGGTGCAAATCTAGAATTTCTAGCTGGACGCTGACTTTTCCAGCTTCTATTTTTTGCAACAAGGTGACATCGGCTAGCAAATCTCCTAGCTGATGAAGTTCGGCTGACATTGACTCGATGTTGGTTTGCCACTCAGATGAGTCGTGAAGCAATTGATTGAGTTGGGTCAGATGAGTCTGAATAGAGGTGAGCGATCGCCCGACTCGCCGCTCGATCGCCGTTACTAACTTCTGTTGAGACTTGATCTGATTTCGCAGATCAGCTATCTCCAATTCTTCTAATGAAGGTGAATTTAAAGAGAGCGGGGCGCATTGCTGAGACATGATGCCCAAAAAATAGTTGTTGCTTCACAAGAGTCATTTTACAGCTTCTTTAATAAAGTTAACAAATATTCAAACTATCCTCAAGCTTTTCTCAGCAGCAAGAACGGTGGGGAGGGGAATAATCCTACGCTTCACTAGATGGTGAATGGCTAAGTTCTTGCTCTCAATCTGCCGCCGTCACATTTCTGAACACCGTGCTCATGCTATTTCCTACAACTCAGTCGGAAACCGTACCTTAAAGTATTAGCAACAAAAAAGTCAGAGAAAATAGTCCCTGACTGATTGTAAACGCTCGATCAGTTGAATAATCACAGAACGTGAGCGGTCTAAAGCACTCCCATATTTGATAGTCCTAAAATTGCGCCCGCTCCGAGAATGTGCCCGAAGCAAGTCGCACCAATCACAGCAGGTAACCCAAAGCCGCCAAACATCCTAGGAGATGGCATCGCGGGGGCAGCACTAGGATTTTTGATCGTGAACTTAGCGATCGCGATCGCCAAAATGTTGCAGACAATCATCACGATCGCCACTGTCGGAGTCCATTCTAAGGTTCTAGGAGCCGCTGTGAGCAAAAGGGTCGTAATCAAGGTAGTTTCTCCTTTCAAGCTTTTATGTTTAAATCGCTATCAGAAATTTTTACCAAAAAATTCCAACCAGTAGATTAAAACCGTAGCAATAGTTAACTTTTCTACAAATTTTGCTACACAAACAGCATGAGAGTAGCCGAAGTCTATCGGTTAAGAACTAGCGGCGATCACAATGCGAGCGCAAGCTTCTGCATCTGAGAGAGCATGATGATGTAACAGATCAATGTCGAGATGTTGACAGACATCTGGAAGTTTAGTGGGATAAATTTGCCAGGTTTGACGAGCAAGTTGCACGGTGCAAACAAACGGCTGAGACGGATGCGGAATGCCATAAGTGTCACAGCATGAATAGAGCACTCCTCGATCGAAACTGGCGTTATGAGCCGCAATAAACTCAACTCCTTGAAGCAAAGGAGCCAGCGTCTCCCACAACTCACCAAAAGTCGGCTGGTCTTCGACATCGCGCCAATGGATGCCGTGAACGTAAGTAAACCGAAACGAGCGACGAGGCGGACGAATCAAGGCATGAACTCGCTGCACAATCTGATTATTTTCGACGCGAATTAGCCCGATCGAGCAAGCACTGTCTCTTGCATGATCAGCCGTCTCAAAATCTAATGCCACGAATGGTTTTATTTGCTGCCCAACACGCGCCATACGATAAAAAACGTAAATGACAAATAGCCAAACACAATGACCCACTCTAACCAATCAGTGGGAAGTGCTGCAAAAATTTCCTCCATTTGCAAGCCCTTTCTTACTAATCCCTCAACTTTATTCTGCTCAGCAACCCAATCATTTTATCAATGCTATTCATTGTCTAGAACAAACTTCAGCAAAAGGCACCTTGACAAAAGATACTGAGTTTGGTAAAAAACTGACTTTTTGATGTATAATAAATAACATGTTACTTAACCAGTGCTATACCAAGTGTCAGTTTTTGAATTGCTAGAACAAGTTAGCCGCCCCTGATGATGTTTAGAAAAAGCAACTAGGTCACTACACACCCCCCCAGCAGAAGTTCTAGAGGCAACTGCCTGGGGCAATTCACTACGAAGGTTGAGCTTCCAATGAAAATTCAAGCAGTTGATATCCAGTCTGGCGATCGCATCATTGCTTACTGTAATAACAAGATGCAAATTTGTACAGTGAAACACGTCATAGATCCCAATCTGAGTAACATCACCCTATCGGTTTTTACCTCTGAAAGTTCCCGAAATTCTCTTTCCCGTGTGCTGAGGTTTCAGCGGGATGCTTTAGTCGAATTACACACAAAAGTAGTTCCAGCCGATATGTGAGTATTGACTTGAGAGGTCAGCCATCATGGAGTACTTGCGATTTCCAATCCCTGCGTTCAGCACGTTCTAAAGCTGTCTGTCACCCTTTATTCACACGAGATGCACTAGGGTTTCGACGAGCCGCTGATTTTGCTCATCAGTGCCGATCGTGATTCGCAGTTTGTCTGACAAACCCGCTCTGTTAAAGTAACGCACCAGAATTTCCTGCTCTTTTAGGGCGAGATAAATCTGCTCCGCATTTCCCGTAGGAGGCTGTGTGAGTAGAAAGTTGGCTTGCGACTCCCACAGCCAAAAGCCCAAGTTTTTGAGGTCAGAAAACAGGTTTGAACGGGATGATTTGACTCGCTCTGCACAGCTATTTTTATAAGGCTGATCGCGCATTGCAGCCGCCCCGATCGTGCAGGCGATCGCGTCAATGTTATAGCTGTCCTTCACCTTAAACAATCCACTTAACAGAGCCGGATTTGCAATGCCAAAACCCAGACGTAACCCTGCTAGAGAATATCCTTTTGACAATGTGCGAGTGACAATCACGTTGTCGAACTCTTTCACGAGGGGTAACGCTGTTTGGTTAGCAAAATCAACATAGGCTTCATCAATGACTAACACTCCTGATAATCGGGCGGCTAACTCTCGGAGATCGTCGATCGCCACACAGTGACCCGACGGGCTATTTGGCGTAGCAATGAGAGTGACAGCACCATTCGCGGCAACCAGTTCCCCGATCGGTAGCGCATAATGATCGCGATAAGGCACTTCGATCGATTCAGCAACCTGCACCTCGGTTAACGTTTGATACAACACATAGGTTGGAACTGGATAAACGACCTTACGCCCTAATTCTGCACAGGCGCGAATGATTACATTCAATAAGTCATCGCTGCCATTGCCGACAATGATCCACTCTGCTGGAACCCCTAATGCGTCACTCGCCGCTTGCCGAAACTCATTCGCGAATGGATCTGGATAGCGTCGTAACCACTCGCTGTCTAAAGTCCGCAACACCTCCATTGCAGCAGGAGAGGGAGGATAAGGATTTTCGTTGGTGTTGAGCTTAATGACGGATGTTCCTGGCTTGGGCTGCTCACCGGGAACGTAACCCGCGATCGCATCAACGCTAGGGCGAAAGTAAGAGGTCATGACCGTTTAGACGTGAGGACTTAGACCCTCTATTTTAGGGGATGTCGTTGAAAGAACGTCCAGATTTCTTGACTGCCGTTGATTAACGAGTTTTGTCCCGATCCGCCTCTTGGAAATAGATGTCCTACGCCTTTAAGCGTGACGAGTTCGACTTCTGATCCAGCTTGACAGTTGGGATAGCGATCGAGGTCTACCCGATCGTTCACCGCTCGTTTGATCCCAGATTTTGAATTGCATTGGTTGTGGTGTTGCCAAAACTCGATCGAGGCTGGCACCGAAAGAATTGAGCCATAAAACATCCGACCTCCTTGCCAGGGCACTTTGCGATCGGCAGTGCCATTCATCATCAGCATTGACACCGGACGGGATGCCTTACAATCCGATCGCAGTGATTCGGGTAAGGTGGCAACCACTGAGGCAAAAGCTGTAATGCGACTGGAGGGTTCACACGCCAAACGCTGCACTAGAAATCCACCATTCGAGATCCCCATCGCATAAATTCGTCGTGGGTCAACGGCTCGGATCTGAGTGAGATGATCGATCAAAGCAGAGACAAACCCAACATCATCGACTTGACTAAACAGAGACTGGCTTAGATTCCAGCGACGATCGAGTCCGTCGGGGTAAACAGCTAAAAATCCTTGTTGATCCGCGAGGTCATTCAGTCCGCTACTCGCTGCCAAATCTTTGCCCTGTGAACCATAACCGTGAAAGGCAATCACGATCGCCAGAGGACGATTAGACCGATAAGACGTTGGCGTATGTAAAACGTAAGTTCGAGGTTGCCCTTGATAGGTGAGCGTGCCGACTTCATTTCCGGGACGTGCAGACGATTGAGTAAACGGTTTAGAGACGGGAGTAGGAGACTTAGAACCTTCCGCTGTGGCTTGATTGCGGCACCCAGTAGAGAGGCTAACCAACATCAACAGCAGAATCCCTTGAGCAATAGTTCGGACAGTTTTAAGCGGCGATAGCATAGTCATCACAGTTGAGATGGAATTTAATCAGGTGCATCATGTGCATTTATCGAACGTCCGATCGCTCCCTAAGAGCATCGTCTTAAATCGCGCTGAACTGTAGTGAACAGGCGTTAGCTACTCATATTAAGCAACATCACATTTTGACCCTGCTGATCGTCTCGCTCATTAGAGATATAAATCCGAAGGTTAAACTCAAAAGGGTCACATTAATTAGCTGAGATCTTGCACCTGAACTAAAACTCTCTCGTTTCTGGCATTCACCCGCCCGAGATTGAAAATCACGGTCTAATGGTGCGAAGTCCACTCAAGGGACTGCGAGAGGGTTTGAGATTCAGTCCGTTTTAACGGACTTCGCAAGGCTAGCCCGGAATTCCATTCACGGGCGGGACAGAACCGCAGCGAATAGACTGGGGCAAGATCTGAATTAGCCCTCTTAGGTCGTGCAGGGAATAGCTGATTCATCCATCGATCGCCCAACCTTGCCTACAACTACTATCTAGAATGTTAGACAAACAGAGGTCTATGCTATGGAAGCACAAAAACCGGCTCAGGAAACTGCCAGACTCGAAGCCCTGAGACAATATCAGATCCTAGATACGCCCTCAGAACAAGCGTATGATGACTTCACCTTATTAGCCTCAGTCATTTGCGAGGTTCCGATCGCCCTGATCAGCCTGGTAGACGCAGAACGGCAGTGGTTTAAGTCTAAGGTGGGTTTAGATGTGAGCGAGACTGCTCGAAATATTTCATTTTGTGGTCACACCATTTTAGATAACAAGACCTTGGTGGTGAATGATGCCCTCTGTGATCAGCGATTTGTCAATAATCCTCTTGTCACGTCTGACCCCTCGATTCGCTTTTATGCAGGTGCCCCGCTAATCAGCCCTGAGGGACACGCTCTAGGGTCGCTCTGTGTGATCGATCGAAAACCGCGAGCGTTGTCAGAGTTACAGAAGACAGCCCTGGAGGCACTGGCGCGGCAGGTCGTTTCCCAATTGGAGTTGAAGCGAGTCTCGGCAAAACTTGCAGAATCTCTCGACCAGATCAAGCTGATGGAAGGGCTGATTCCCATCTGCTCGTATTGCAAAGGCATTCGTGATGACCAAGGCTATTGGTCAACGGTTGAGAAATTCATCAAGGAGCGTTCGACTGTGGAATTTACCCACGGCATTTGCGATGAGTGTCTGCAAGAGCATTTTCCTGAAGTTGCGATGGTTTTGCTAAAAAAACCTCAATAAAGGATTTAGTCACCCATTACAGGTTGCGATTTGCAAGGTAATGTCGTTTCAAACTCTTTGCTTCTCTATTCTGCAAATTGGTATCACAGTTGACGTTCATTATTTCAATCCCGCTTCTTCAGACGCGCTCAGGGCTAACCCTGTCCAATCAAGGTCACCTTTGCCGTTAGCAACGGCTGCTAAGAGACGATCGTGCAGCAAACTCGCTAAGGGCATTGGCATCTGGCTGTCTCGAGCCGTTTGCAGCGCTAGGGTGACATCTTTTAAACCTAATGAGAGCTTGAATCCGGCGGGTTCATACTGCTGCTGGGCAACCATTCGCCCATAGTTTTGATAGATCGGACAGGCGAATAGCGTTTGACCGAATAACTGGGCAAGTTGTTCACGATCGACCCCATTCTTTTCTGCCAAAGTGAATGCCTCTGCCATTGCCTCGATCGCGCTAATGATCAAAAAATTCCCCGTTAATTTGACGACGTTTGCAGCCTCCGCTGTGTCTCCAAAATCGAATACTCCTTGTCCCAACTGCTCTAACACAGGTTTCACGCGCTCTTTTGCAGCGACGTTACCAGAGAGGGCAATCCATAATTTTCGAGCAGCGGCAGCATCAGGGCGACCAAACACAGGAGCAGCTAGATAGTGAGAACCCTGACGATCGTGCTGTTCGGATAGCTTTTTAGAGGTTGCCGGAGACACCGTACTCATCGATAAGTGAATGCCGTCTGCACCTAATCGGTTGAGAATCCCATTTTCGCCCATCACTACGTCGTCTAGCGCCTGATCATTCGCCAACATGGTAATGACTATCCCCCGCGACTCCACAACTTCTGCGGGCGTATGGACGATCTTGGCTCCTTTTTCAAGGAGTGGCTGTGCTTTTTCGGGCGATCGGTTATAAACCCGAAGCGAATAGCCTGAATCTAGCAAATTGGTTGCCATTGGCAATCCCATGTTTCCTAAACCGATAAAACCAATGTGCTGATCCATAATTTATCTCTCAGTGGAGTGGTTTAGGTGAATGCAATGTCTAACATTATCTCTCCATTCAGTTTGATGGGTCGGTCAATGAGAAAACTGTATCTCAGGGCAGGTTTCGGCAGTTGGATGAGACCTGAAACTTGCTGAGAAAGATAGACTGAGAGAAAGACTGAGGACACACCCAAATGGCGACTAGAGAAGAGATTCTGCAAACCTTTGACCCGAATGAAATCGGAGTCGATAACGGAAATTTATTAGGGTTGCCCTTTGACTATGAGTCAGCCAACACGATTGTGATTGGCGTTCCGTGGGAGGTGACAGTTTCTTATCGAGCAGGCACCGCCGCCGCCCCACGCAGAGTTTTGGATGCTTCACGTCAGCTAGATGTCTATGATTTTGACTACCCCGATGGTTGGAAGCAAGGCATTTTTATGGTCGAAATCGACGGTCGGATTCAGCAAAAAAGTCAGGCACTCAGACAAGACGCAACCCGAATTATTGAGCAGATGGAACAGGGGCGGCGAGTTGAAGATGATCCCGATTTAGTGCAGGTATTGCACAAGATTAATCAAGACTGTCAAACCGTGAATCAATGGCTGTTTGACCAAACCAAAGCCGCGCTGGATCAGGGCAAACAAGTTGCGGTGATTGGTGGCGATCACAGTGTCCCATTGGGAGCAATTCGAGCGATCGCTGAACATTACCCCGACTTCGGAATTTTGCACATTGATGCCCACGCAGACTTGCGGGACGCGTATGAAGGCTTTGAGTTTTCTCACGCCTCGATTATGTTTAATGCGCTCAAAGTGCCGCAACTCTCTAAGCTTGTGCAAGTTGGCATTCGCGATATTTGTCACGACGAAATCACTCTAATTCAAACCTCGAATGGGCGGGTGTCTACTTATTACGACCCGATGCTCAAGCAAAAGCTCTATTCGGGCATTTCGTGGCTAGAGATGTGCAAACAGATCGTCGCAGAATTGCCCCAGCACGTTTACATCAGTTTTGATATTGACGGACTTGACCCCAAACTCTGCCCCAACACAGGCACTCCGGTTCCTGGCGGTCTGGAGTTAGAGCAAACATTTTGTTTGTTTCGTGAAGTGGTTGAAAGTGGGCGGCAAATTGTGGGCTTTGATGTGGTTGAAGTCGGCGATGGTGAATGGGATGGCAATGTTGGGGCAAGAGCCGTTTATAAACTGTGCAACCTAATGGCATTATCGACTCGCAATCAGCATCTTTGACGATCGCTGCTTTGAGCCTCACATCCCTTCGGAGCCGAGCAGCAAAAATCAAATTTGTGATAGTATCTTGTTGTAACGGAATGTTAAGGAAAGTAAATCATGCAGTCTAACAAAACGACCAGTCCCGCTTCTACCACGAATGAATATAATGGTGCTGATCGCAATGCCTTCCTCTTTGGTTTCAAGCCTCAAGCGGAACTGTGGAACGGGCGTTTAGCCATGATTGGATTTGTTGCCTATTTGCTTTGGGATCTTGCAGGCTTCAGCGTTCTGCGTGATGTTTTGAATCTGATCAAGTAATTAGATTGTTTGAGCCAATTACCTTGATCGGTTTGCAGGCATCTGAAGCCACACTTCGCAGCAACTTTGTCGAGTTTATGCGTGGACAAGGGCTGGAACTCGCTTAAAGGCTGGCGTGCCCGATCTAGTCTCAACGTTTGCTTTGAAGATTACATTCACCTCTGGGTAAAACATTACGGCAGCCCCGGGACGCACGGCACCATAGATGACTTCGACCTGCTCTAGCTTGCCAGCATCCCCTTGCACGGTCACACGCTGATGTTCGCTTAAGTCCGCGATTTCTGCGTCCGACCGATTCATTAAAATGCAATTGCGATGAGGCATTCCTCGATATTTGTCGTCAATTTTGTAAACGACGGTGTTGTGCTGAGAATAGCTGCGACCTGTCATAATCGCAACCACAATTCCTTTCGGATTTGATTCATTAAACGATTTTGGTTCGGGTAACGTCAGCGTTGGCAGCGGCGTTGTAGACATTGAGGCTTTTCCTGATGGCGTTGAGAATTTCGGCTCTTCGAGAATGCGCCCTGCGACCGTGAATTCTTCTTTAGTCTCGTCGATCGTCGCCAGCTTCTCGTATCCGGGAACCGTCTCAGCAATTAGTTTTCGGACAAACTTAGGATCGCGCAGTTTACGCCAGTCTACTGGATAGTCGCCGTGAACTCGGTGAGCTAACTCGGTCAAAAATTCAATTTCAGCGATTAGGTCTGCATCTTTGAGATGCGTTTCGCCCTCGTCACTTAATCGGACAAAATTATTGCCAGATTCCGTCGTCGTTTTGTAGGGATTCTCAAATCGATTTCGCACCGGAAGCACGATCGTCGTGTGTTTGGCGAGTCCGTTAAAGTGTCCGATATTTGGCTTGGTTGCTAAATAAATAATGGTGTCGATTTTGCTCAGCGATCGTTTTGCCTGAGTCGAGTCAGGGTTTGCCCCATACAAGTTGCCGCCTAAACAGATCAGCGTCTCTACTTTGTCCTGGTCAGCCGCCTCAATTAAGTCGCGAGTGTCATACCCCTTCAATTTGCTGAGGGGATGCCCTAACAATGCTTCTAATGCGTCTTGTAATCCTTTTTTAAGTTCTTGTGTTGTCACGCCCATCGAGCCAAAGCCTTGGACGTTTGAATGTCCTCTCACGGGCATCACTCCTGCGCCCTCTTTACCGATGTTACCAGTAATCAGCGCAGTGTTGCACAGACTGAAGACGTTATCAACTCCGTTCGTGTGTTGAGTGATTCCCATTGCCCAGCCAAACACGACTCCTTTAGCGTTGCCAATAACAGCTGCAGCCGCTTCAATTTCGGGTTGAGAAACTCCACAGGTTGAGGTGATCATGTCCCAACCCGTCGATCGAGCCTCTTCAAGCACGGCTTCCCAGCCTTCGGCGTGCGCTTTGAGAAATTCTGTCTTAACAAATCCTTGCTCAATCAACGATTTTTGGATGCCAACAAACAGGGCTACATCGCTGCCTGGAATCGGCTGTAAATACAGTGAAGAAATATCCGAGCCAGGAATTAGAGATTTGACAGGAAACGCTGGAGAACCAAACTTAACTAATCCAATCTCCATCATGGGATTAATCACAATCACTTTGCCGCCGCGATCGCGTAATTTAATCAATTCATTCATCAATCGCGGATGATTATAGGCAGAATTTGCACCCGCTAAAACCACACAATCGGAATGCTTGAGGCTCTCTAAACTCACCACTGATGTATTTGTCCCAAACATCTGTTTGAGTCCGAAGGTCGAGGGGGCGTGACACAGATCAGAACAGTCGGCAAGATTATTAGAGCCAAGCGATCGCATCATCAATTGCAGCAAAAAAGCTGCCTCATTCGACGATCGACCTGAGCTATAGGACGCGACCCGATCGGGCGATTTACGAAACGCCTGCTCTGCAATCTCATAGACTTCCTGCCAGGAGATGCGCTCATAGTGAGAGGTGCCCGACCTCAAAATCATCGGAAAACTCAACCGTCCTAAGCGATCGGCTTCGAGTGAGGTGAGTTGCTGAAGCGCTTGGATGCTGCGCTGTTGAAACACTTCCGCCGGAACTGCTGGCTTGATTTCTGCTGAGATCGCCTCGACGCTTTTCATACAGCGCTGGAGCTTTTCGCCCGTCTCATTGGTAAAGCCACCCTTTTGCCCTCCGGTGCCCCAAGAGCAAGACAGACAGGCACTTTTGTGGAACAGAGTCTTCCAAAGTTTTGCGCCTTCAGGCGAGAGTGTGTGTTCTGCCCAATATTCGATTACAGGCAACCCACCTCCGATCGCGGGTGTCGCCTCATTCTTGTCATGGAAGGGAGGAACGGGCTGAAGACTCTGACTATCCATACTTTTGACCAATTTTGACCAATGATGTTCTTCACCAAAATTACTCGAAACAGAACGATTTTGGAATGGGTCGATCGAGAGATTTAGCACGCAGCTTTAAGAAACTTGTGAGGAAATCAAAATTACGACGCTCAGACCGATGTAGGATGATAAATCACTCCAAAGAATCTTTACAGATCGCCCAACCCTTCATGAAGAAAACGTTCGTTCTCGACACCAACGTCCTGCTGCACGACCCATCTGCAATGTTACGGTTTGAGGACAACGATGTAGTGCTGCCCATTACGATTATCGAAGAGCTTGATCGCTTCAAAAAACAACCCGAAATCACAGGACGAAATGCCCGCCAAGTTTCCCGAATGTTGGATGATCTGAGAAGCAAAGGACGTTTGACCGAAGGCATTTCAATCAACGAAGGCGGCTCTTTGCAGGTGGCACTATGCCATCGAGAAACCTTACTAGAGCTTCCGCCAGAACTGGAAGGCGACAAAGCCGATAACGCCATTCTTGCCGTCTCTCTAGAATTAAAGCGGCAATGTCAATGTCCTGTTGTGTTGGTCAGCAAAGATATTAATCTGCGAATTAAAGCAGATGCGCTAGGGCTAACTGCCGAAGACTATAAAACCGATAAAGTCGATGTTGATGATCTCTATGTCGGCATGGATAAAATTGTGGTCAGCCCAGAAGACATCGATCGCCTATTTAGATTTGGAGGAGTTTCGGTCGAAGGCGATTTCTTTCCAAACCAAGGGCTGACTCTCATCGATGAGTCAAACTCCAGTCACACTGCACTGGGCATTGTTGAAGGCATCAGTGGCAAAGTAGTTCCGGTTACTAAACTGTCTCGCAGTGGTGTGTCTCGCATCAGTCCCCGTAACCGTGAGCAGAGTTTTGCCCTCGATTTGCTGCTGCGAGATTCAGTTTCGTTGGTGACCCTAGTTGGCAAAGCTGGAACTGGAAAAACTCTGTTAGCGATCGCTGCAGGTCTCCAAAAAGTTGCCGATGAACGGCTTTATAGTCGGCTATTAATCTCCCGTCCTGTCGTGCCGATGGGGAAAGACTTGGGCTTTTTGCCCGGTGATGTCAACGAGAAACTGACTCCCTGGATGCAGCCGCTCTACGACAATTTCGATTTGATTTTGGGCACTCAAGATTCGTCAGGCAAACCAGAACATTGGCGGCGTGGTCACGAAGAACTGATCGAACATGGATTGCTTCAAATCGAGGCGCTTACCTACATTCGCGGACGCACTATTCCCAAGCAGTTTTTGATCGTTGATGAAGCCCAAAATCTTACGCCTCACGAGGTCAAAACCATTCTCACCCGTGCAGGTGAAGGCACCAAAGTTGTGTTGACAGGCGACCCTGACCAGATCGACAATCCCTACGTCGATGCCGCCAGCAACGGACTCACCTATGTTGTAGAGCGCTTCAAGAATGAGCCGTTAGCAGGTCACATTTCGTTACTCAAAGGAGAGCGATCGGGGTTAGCCGATCGCGCCGCTGCTCTGCTCTAAACACTCCTATAACCCTGTTACAAAATTCTTAAACAGCGAAATGTTAATCAGCAAGAAGTAAGCCAGTGCTGCGCCACCTACACCACCGATCAAGAAGCCACCCGCATACTCATTCCAACCATGCTCTGACTTAAATGCGTCTGGAGGATTGGGAGTCGTAATTGTCGTTGTCGGCAGAGGTGGATTGCTGCCTGCGTAGAGAGAAATAGCAAGAGTTGAGATGATGACTAGCCCGATCGTAGCCAACAGTCCCGCCAAATTGGCAATATCAGTGTCTCTCAACGGACCCAGTTTAGCGAAGGGTCCTAAGATCCAATAGCCGTGAGCCATGCCCACCTCTAGCCCACGACGGAGAGGAGTCAGCCCCGCTCGATAGGCAGGAAGACTATTAATGTATGCCATGACTAAGGGCGAAGAATTGATTGGAGTCGCTAAATTGCCATTTTGAATATCGTAGGCTGGGAAGACAACCTCTTTATTGCGGGGGTCTCTAGGATCGTTGTTTGCCTCTGGGTGTTTAAGGACTTGCATAAAAAAGTTTCCTCATATTGATAGTGGTTGGACGATTCTACGAGGATGAAATCCGCACTTCATCGCCCCAAAGATATAGGCTCGATAGCTACTCTGTTCCAGAAATCTTATCCTTAAAGTAGAGACAACTGGTAAATTAGGTTACATCTTAATCATGAGATTAGTGAGACACTGTCGAAAGTAAAATTTAGTTTCTTTATAAACATTTAAGATTTTTTACAGACTAGGAACGATCGCTCCATCACCCTTATGCTAGGGAAAAGATTTTTACAGACCGCCCAGCCGTTTTGCGTGTACTTAAAGAGATTGCGACGGATATGAACCTGCCACCTGTTTATCTGCGTTCGTTGTTCTTAACCAGCCTGGTTAGCTTTCTGACCCCTCTCTTGTTTGTGGGCAGCACGATTTTAGGGCTGATATTAATGGGTCTTATCCCAGGGCTGGACGGGTTTAGCCAATGGGTATTAGGGCTGATCTTGTCGTTTTTGCAAACCTTCGGGAGTGGTAAAGCACTAGAAGGTTTGCTCGTCATTGGTGGTGCCTGCGGTGTAGTCGGTGCTTTATTTGACACCTATATCTCTTATCGTTACAGCAGCTTCCGTTGAGATTAGTTCAATTGTCAAAACCTTGCCAAAACTCACTATCCTGAAAAGAGCGCTAAATATGCGCTTTCATGAGTCAGTTAGAGCAGTGGGTTATGCAAATGTGCCGATTTTTAGCTGTTTTAGGGTTGATTATCCTGAGTTGGAGTGCGATTCCTCAAGCTGCACTCGCTCGAACGCAAACTCCAGAAACAGCGCCCGTTCAATCGATTCAGCCTTATTTGAATCGGGTCATCGATCGAGTTACCGAATTCAAACTCGATAATGGCTTAAAGTTTATTGTTCTAGAGCGGCACGAAGCCCCAGTGGTCTCATTTCTCACCTATGCCGATGTGGGCGGTGCAAACGAACCTGATAAAAAAACAGGCGTTGCCCACTTTTTAGAGCATCTGGCATTTAAAGGCACCACTCGCATCGGCACAGAAAACTATCAAGCTGAAAAGCCATTGCTCGATCGCTTGGATCAGCTAGCAGAAAAGATTCAGGAGACGCGCAGTCAGGCAACTCGCACCCAGTTGCAGCAAGAGTTCGCTCAAATAGAGGCAGCCGCTGAAAAGTTTGTCAAGCAAAATGAATTTGGTCGCATCGTCGAGCAGTCGGGCGGCGTAGGACTCAATGCCAACACCTCTAGCGAAGCGACTCGATACTTCTACAGCTTTCCGTCTAACAAACTAGAACTCTGGATGTCGTTAGAGTCGGAGAGATTCCTAGACCCGGTGTTTCGAGAGTTTTATAAAGAGAAGGCGGTCATCTTAGAAGAGCGACGACTGCGAACTGAGAACTCTCCGATCGGGCAAATGATCGAGGTTTTTTTAGATGCTGCGTTTCAAGTGCATCCTTATCGTCGCCCGGTGATTGGATTCGACCAAGATATTCGCAATCTGACTCGACCCGATGTGCAGCAATTTTTTAACACCCACTACACGCCTAATAATTTGACGATCGCGGTCGTGGGCGATGTCAACCCGCCTGAAGTCAAACGTCTGGCTCAAACTTATTTTGGGCGCTATAAAGCTAAACCCAATCCGCCCGAAGTCACCGCGATCGAGCCACCTCAAACTCAAACTAGAGAAGTCACCCTCAAGCTCAACTCTCAACCCTGGTATCTCGAAGGCTATCATCGTCCTAACTTAAGCCATCCTGACAGCGTGGTTTATGAAGCGATCGCCAGCCTCCTCAGCGATGGTCGAACGTCTCGTCTCTACAAATCCCTTGTCGAAGAGAAGCGAGTCGCTTTGACCGCCCAAGGCTTTAACGGCTTTCCAGGAGACAAATATCCGACGTTGATCATGTTTTATGCGCTGACGGCTCCCGGAAAATCGGTGGATGATGTCTCGACAGAATTACGATCGCAGATTGAACGTCTAAAAACTGAGCCAGTCTCTGCTCAAGAATTAGATCGGGTCAAAACTCAGGCGCGTGCCGGATTGCTGCGATCGCTTGACTCAAACTCTGGCATGGCAGAATCGCTGCTGGAATTTGAGATCAAGACCGGAAGCTGGCGCAATTTGTTTAAGCAAGTCGATGCCATTGCTGCTATTACACCCGCCGATATTCAGCGAGTTGCTCAAGCCACCTTTACTCCTCAAAATCGCACGATCGGACGCATCCTTCCTCAAGGAAATTAAGCCCTACCTATATCAAAAATACGTTTTATGAAAACGACCGATCGTAAACAGCAGATCGCCAGGATTATGACTCTCGTATTCACATTTATTGTGGTGCCGCTAGTCATATTACTGTTGACGCTCGTGCTTCCGGCTTCAGCAGACACCGCTAAACACTACACTGACTTAAAATTAGCGCCTGCCCCCGATGTCAAAGTTCCTGACTATAGCCGCTTTGAGCTTAAGAATGGCATGGTCGTCTACTTAATGGAGGATCATGAATTGCCTTTGGTGGGCGGCACCGCAGTGATTCGGACGGGCGATCGCTTTGAGCCTGCAAACAAAGTCGGATTAGCAGGCTTAACGGGAGCCGTCATGAGATCGGGTGGCACTCAAACCCACTCTCCCGACGCATTAAATCAGATTCTAGAGCAACGAGCCGCCTCGATCGAGGCAGGCATTGGCAGCACATCGGGAAGCGCCAGTTTCGACGCGCTCAGTGAAGACTTGTCTGAAGTGTTTAATTTATTTGCAGAAGTCATTCAACAACCTGCATTTGCGCCTGAGAAATTTAATCTAGCAAAGCTGCAAACTCAAGGAGGCATTGCTCGACGAAACGATGATCCCAACGGCATCGTAGGGCGAGAGTTTGAGAAGTTGCTTTATGGAGGCGAAAGTCCTTATGCGCGAGTCGTGGAATACGCCACGATCGAATCCATTTCACGCGAGGACTTGATTGGGTTTTATCAGCAATATTTCCGTCCAAGCAATATGCTGCTAGGCATTGTAGGAGATTTTGACAGCAAGACAATGCGTGCCCAAATCGAGTCTAAATTTGGCACATGGAATCCGACGACGAAAACACCAAAATCTGCTTCGCCCAGCGTCTCGCAAGCCAACCAAAGCGGAATTTTCTTCGTTGATCAGCCATTGTTAACCCAGAGTTATATCCAGATGGGTCATCTCGGTGGACAACTCAACAGCCCTGACTATCCCGCCTTGTCAGTGATGAATTCGGTGTTAAGCGGCTTTGGCGGACGGCTGTTTAACGAAGTGCGATCGCGTCAAGGACTCGCCTACTCAGTCTATGCAAGCTGGAGTCCGCAGTATGATTTTCCGGGGGTGTTTGTTGCCGGAGGGCAAACTCGATCGGATGCTACAGTGCCTTTTATCAAATCAGTATTGGGTGAGTTAGAAAAAGTCAGAACTCAGCCTGTGGCTCCTAACGAACTCGCCTTTGCAAAAGATTCTGTGCTGAATTCGTTTACTTTTAATTTTCAAGATCCCAGTCAGACGCTTTCTCGACTCTTGAGATATGAATATTTTGGTTACCCCAAAGACTTTATTTTTCAATATCGCAAAGCTGTCGAAGCGACCTCAATCTCAGACGTTCAACGAGTTGCCAAAACCTATCTTCAACCCAACAAAATCGTGACTCTGGTGGTCGGCAATCAAAAAGAAATTCAGCCACCTCTAGCGAGTTTGAAGCAGCCAATTATGGCGATCGACATCACGATTCCCAAGACTAACTAACGTTAGACATCAGACACTGCTCATCGCCGCAGATTTCTGGACTGCATAATGCTCGTTGACCGCGTTGATGTTAGAGGTAAACACTCGATCGGACTGATGAGGCACAACCAAAGTTGGGCAAGACGAGTTGTGAATCACGTAGTGACCTGGATCATTTAACAGGTCTTCTTGTTCTGCTGGCAATTCGGGCTGTCCCAAAATGATTAGCTCGGCTCCCCATGAGTTTGCGATCTCGCAGATTTTTTTTCCTACATGACCAAACGGTTGAGCAATATCAGCCATCAAGCCCACGTTATTCACCACATGGGAGAGCGATCGCAATTCTTCCAAATCGCTGATCTGATAATTCTTCCATTCTTCTGAAGGAGGGTCAGCACGGTGAATCTGATTAGATAAGACGTTTAACAGCAGCAGACGGGAGTGATTGATTTTTGCCCAAGCAAGCGCTGTAGCAAATACAGGCTGAGGGTTTTTAGCATTATCGAGAGCAATTAGAATTCTATTCAGCATGGCATCTCTGGTGGTTGAATAACAGGTTCCATTGAGACGGTTCCATTGAGACGGTTTCTACCGGGCGATCGCAACTTCAGAGTCTGATTGGTTGTTTGACTGAGCTGCTGTCGTCAATCCCTGAACGGTTAGCACTGAGCAGGGCGCATGATGCAAGACATAATTGCTAACACTGCCTAAAAAGAATTCACTGAGTCCAGAGCGACCTCGACGACCCACAATGATCAGATCTGCATCCCAGGTGTGAGCAATCTCACAAATTGTGCGACCCGGATCACCAAAATTTTGGCTAAATTCTGCTGCAACCCCTGTCTGAATCGCCGTTTGACTGAGCGATCGTAAAGACTCTAGAGCTTCTCGCTCAAACTCACGCCACTGATTTGTATAAATTTGCACGGTTTCACGATGCAGTCCTGGATAAATTCCATCAATTGCAGGATAAACCGAGCCTGGATATTCTCCATCAAATGGAGACAGCACATGCAGCAACATCACAGAAGATTGGGTAGCTTTTGCCAAAGCGATGGCTTCGGTAAAGACTTGCTGACTGGTGTCAGATCGATCAAGCGCAACTAGAATTTTGTGAAACATACGGTTTCCATGCTCCATCCGCGAAAGCTTCTATCCCTAGTTCTAGAGAAACAAGTTGAGGAACTTGTGAGGATGATGAGTGAAGATAATATAGTTAACGTCAATTCGACTACTCATTAAGAAATAAGAATTTAGGCGTTGCTGAATGCAGATATAAAATGCCCTCCTCACGAAGTGGGGCGAAGCCCTCGCTAACTCTTCTCCCCAGGGAGAAGGGAACCAGAACTCGTGTCTCCTCTCCTTTTGGGAGAGGGCTAGGGTGAGGGTAAAATCTGTGCTTCATAGATCGATTCAGCAACGCCAGAATTTATTCACATGTGGTTTGTCGGGTTCGCTCCCAATCTGGGCAGAGTTTTATTTTTGTTGCAGGAAAATGAGGATGGACTGAAACTATAGTCCAGATCAGTCCATGACCCTCATAAAGTAATTAAAGACGAACAAAGACTCGCGCACGAAACGAGGTCACCGCCCTGCCTTGTCGCGGCGCTTAAGCGATCGCACCTTGCCCAGCTGCATTCGTGATTTGACTAATCAGGTTAAACCAGCTAAAGACATGCTCGAATTAATTGGTCAGGCTTCTGCTTTTCCTACAACGACAATGAGACCACCCTGCCCAGATTGGGGGTTGGGGGACGAAACAAACGTGCATAAATTCTTATTCCTCAATTTTCTGTGTTGCTGTACTTTGCAACCATCTGCGCCAAAATCGCTAAGTCAATCGGCTTTGAGAGGTAGTCGATCGCACCTGCTTCCAAACACCGTTCTCGATCGCCCTTCATCGCCATTGCCGTCTGCACAATGACTGGAATTTTCCGATACTGATCATCAGCTTGCAGTTGTCTAGTTAACGTCAATCCGTCTGCCCCAGGCAAATGAATGTCCATCAAAATCAGCGCTGGAAACGGCGGTTTCAACGAGTGCCACATTTCAGCGCTATCTTTTGCCCAGGTGACTTCATAGCCCAACTTACACAAACAGGTGATCATCAGCCGCGCATTGTGCACATTATCCTCGACGAGCAGAATGTTGTATGGACGGGTTGCCCTTGGCAAATGTTTCTTTTCAAGGGCAGGAACCGAAAGAGGAGACATCTGTTTTGCGAGAGTGGTGGCACTAGAAACTGGAGAAGGGCGATCGATCAAGGTAGTCAAACGACTTTGTGTTTCGGGGACAGCCTGAATCACAGACAATCCGTTGGGGGATTCTTGCAATAAAGGAAGTCCGATCGTAAATCGTGACCCCTGATTTGCCTCAGATTGCATTGTGATCCATCCGCCGTGCAGCTCAGCCAATTTTTTAGTCAGAAAAAGCCCCAAGCCTGTCCCTTCCCCTTCGACAGTGGGCAGTTGAGCATAGGGTTTAAACAAAAGACACTGTTGCTCAGAAGAAATGCCCTTCCCCGTATCCCAAACCGCGAACTGGATCTCATGATTGACGGCGCGCACCTCTAACCCTACCGATCCGTAAGTAGTGAATTTAAGGGCATTTGACAGCAAGTTAAATAGCATCTGTTTGAGTCGAAGTGGGTCAGCCAACAACAGCGGCAGCGGCTCTGGGATCTTTAACCGAAGTGCTAATCCCTTGTCGTTTGCTTTCTCTCGCACCAGCTTTAAAGCCGTTTGGCAAAGTTGAGAAACGTCGATCAATTCTCGCTGCAGGTCTAGCTGGTTTGCCTCGATTTTAGACAGATCCAAAATGTCATTAATCAGGGCTAGCAAATGTTGACCACTACTGAGAATAATCTTGAGATATTCATGGTGGCGCACGTTGTCAAAGTCATAGCCCTGTTCTCGCAGCAGGTGAGTAAAGCCCAAAATTGAGGTCAAAGGGGTGCGAATTTCGTGACTAGTATTGGCTAAAAACTCATTTTTTAGCTGGCTGGTTCGAGCAAGTTCGCGGTTACGATCGCTCAACTGCTGACACTGCTGCTGAAGTTGCTGCACCGATCTCGCCTGTTGGACGACTGGCAAGACTTGACCAATGGCTCGCTGTATCAGCGTTGAGCGCAGCTGCATCAGGCGACTATCCTCAAATTCCGTCTCAATCGCGGGAGACAACGGTACTGCAATCAGCCATGCGATCAGGGCTGATGGGTCGCCAATTTGCCAGACACTCTGCCAGCGTTGGGTTTGGAGGTGTTTTAACTTAGAGTAGGTGATCAAACTACCAGACTCTAGATAACTGACTGGATTGGAGACAAACGCAGAATACTTGACCTCGAACTGATCGAGGTTTGGAGTAGGTAGGGCGATCGCGATCGTCTCTCCTGCAAATGCCTGACTCAACTCGTTGGCTAACGTCTGCCAAAGTGACGCTTCAAGATCGGGGGCTATTTGACTTAAGCAGTGGTTAAACGCCGTGGTGAGACGATTGAGAAAGCGCTCGCTCCAAAGTTCTACAGCTAGGCTCGATGAGTCAGCCTTTAATCGAGTCAAAAACTGGCGGAGAGAGCGGTTTGTTTCGCAGTAATCTAACTCGGTTACTTCACGAAGATCCATAAAGTTGCCCCAAGCCTCTAGAGAGCAGCGTCACTGTAGTTGCGTAGTGACAAGGGTGAGCGATCTGAAGCGCAAAACAACTAAAGTGTTGCACCGCTTCTTCTATTTATCCTACCTGGAAATACAGATCAGCAAAAGGTTACGATCTAGCCACTTAACAGAAGCCTGATAAAGCCATTGATCTTTTTGAATGAGTCATGAATCGAGTGTGATGTTCGAGTGAAGATGGGAAAGATAGGGAAACTGACACGTACGTAACCCTTCTAGACTTACAGGACTACTTTTCCTAAGAACGTAGAAGCACCAGGCAATTGAGCGAGGCACCTCGATCAAGTCAGAGAACTCACCATGACTTCTGCTAACAGAACTTAAGCAGTGAGGTTATTTTTGTCCCCATTCCCTGTAACCTATACCTTTGTATCTAGTTTTCTGAGCAAATATAGCGTTTAGCAACATCAAGATCAGGGTGCCTGAATGTAGTTCATCTGTGCAATTTGGTTTGGCAAGGTCACGAGGAGATTCTAGGCATTGTATGAGACTTGGGCAATCTGTGAGAATTAAGGGATATCGGTATCTCTACCAAAAGTTTATTGGTGCGATCGTCGCAACTAATCTAATTAGCCAGGGGGTTTGGAGTCATCCAGCCCAGGCGGCGTTTCTGCCTTACTGTCAGCAAACCGCAGAAGGGATCGCTCGCAAAGATACGACTCGACAAGCCTCATTAAACAACGATAAAGGTGCTCAAAAGCGATATCGAACTCTGGTCGCTGAACAGGCAGATCAACTTCGTAAATGTCGGAATCAAAACTGGCTCAAAACTCAAGCTATTTGGATTCGGCTCTATGCTTGTGATATTCAACCAGGGGCGATCGAAGAAGTGCTTGATCGCATTGTCGATCGGGGCTATAACCAGATCAACGTTGAAGTTTTTTACAACGGTCAAGTGCTGCTTCCTCAAGCTGATAATCAGACGGCTTGGGGTTCTGTCGTGAAGCTGCCAGGGTCAGAAAACGTCGATCTGCTAGCGCAAGTGATTCAAAAAGGGCGGCAGCGTGGACTCTCGGTGTATGCGTGGATGTTTAGCATGAATTTCGGCTATACCTACGCGATTCGCCCCGATCGAGAAGCGGCTCTTGCCAAAAATGGGCAGGGGCAAACGAGCTTAACCATGAATACGATCGCGGGGTTGAGCACCGATTTGGGTTTGTTCAATCCTGATGAGGCGTTTATCGACCCCTATAGTCCGCAAGCGCGGCAAGACTATGCCCAATTGGTCGAGGCGGTTGCCAAGCGTCGTCCTGATGGCATCTTGTTTGACTACATTCGCTATCCACGCGGAACAGGGAGTGCTTCGATCGCCAGCAAAGTCCAAGATTTGTGGATTTATGGAGAAGCCGCTCAGCAAGCTATGCTGCGACGAGCCTTAAACGATAAAGGACGCGAGTTGATCAAGCGCTTTATAAAACGGGGTTCTATCAGTTCGGCAGATGTAGGGGCGATCGATAAACTATATCCTGAGCAGACTGATCCTCCTATGTGGCAGGGTCGCACTCCGACTCTCAATGAGAATCGCGCCACGATCGCTCGTCGAACCGCAATTTTGCAAACGGACTTGTGGCGATTTAGTGTTGCACACGCTATGCAGGGAGTGGTCGATTTTCTCTCAGCAGCGGCGTTACCTGCTCAACGGGCTGGCATTCCTACTGGAGCCGTCTTCTTTCCTGAAGCCAATCAGAATGTGGGGCAAGGCTTTGATTCGCGCTTGCAGCCGTGGGATCGCTTTCCCGCTTCGCTAGAGTGGAACCCGATGGCATATGGAGTGTGTGGTAACGCAACCTGCATAGTTAATCAGGTGCGACGTGTGGTAGGTCAAGCGCCATCAGGTACTCAGGTAAAGCCCGTCTTAGCTGGAATCTGGCAGCAGTCGATTAGCAACCGTCCGCCTTTAGAGGTGCAGATGGATGCGATTCGGCAGGCAAATCCGCAGGTGAGTTCGATCAGCCATTTTGCTTACTCATGGCAAGAGCCACAGTCCGATCGTCGCCGCAAGTCTTGTCAAGCTCGCTGACAGTTTTCTAGACAAAGGGACGTTTTATAGAACGGCAGAATGTCCCTTTGAGAAGGTGCTTAAAGAGTAGCCGTCCACTACAGTTTCCTACCTAAAATTCATTTCACAACGAGACGCGATTAGAGCAGAGAATAAGTTAATTAATTCAACGAATTTTCAACCAAGCCCCAAAGTGTGATAAAGCCTCTAGTTATTTCTATTGACACAAATTTCTTATTTCTACCTAGGAGTTGGGCTTCTATAGAAGGGGTTTCAGAATTATTACTTAAAGGTCTTCTTTAAAAGCTCGTTTATAGTTGCTTAAAGCTCTTGCAAAGCTAACAACCTATTAAGTCAGGGAATCGGCGATGCACCTATCACCGTTCGCTCAATATTGTGTCCGAAAGCTTCTACGGCAAAACGTCGCTCAAGTGAGTCATTCTTTATCTAAAGACTCTCTTGATGCGGCACTCATTAAGCTAGATTTTAACCAAGTTCTTAATGCTCTCTATCCAACCGAAGCAGAGTTGACCACAAAACTATGGGAGTTAGAAGCCTTAACTCAGCTTTGTCAAGAGCTTGAAAAGAATCACTATGGTCAAGAAAATTTATTTGAAGTTAAGAAGAGAATTTTTGACCTTTTAGGGTTTAAGTCAGGAGTGGTTTTTCCTTCTAAGCTGCCAATCATTCTTCAAGAAAAACCTTTATCTCCCTTTCGATTTTATGACGCAGACACCATATCAGAAGCCGTCACCCATGAGGGCGAAATTTACGGACTTGTCAAGCAGCTTGATCTGTTTCAACGGCTGCCAGCCTATCAGCTTTCTTGGGCACTTTCGGCAAAAAATATTCCACTATTGCTGACAACATCATCGTCTAGAATAGCAATCTGGATTCGCTTACGATCGCCATTCTATAAAGTCTTACGTGACCAAGAGAGCGTTCTTCCTAACGTCGTCATGTCTCTTTACTCAAGGCTATACAGAGTTAAACATCGCCAGAAGCAGTGCCAATAAATAGGACTCATTTAGACGCTATACAGTCTTTGATCACTTGCTAGGAACCCCTGACCTGGCTAAGATGCTGATACTCTAGCAGCCTTCTTATGTTGAAACGTTCCAGGTTGCAGACCGCATCTTTCCTCGATTCGGTCTTTTGGAAGCGCTTTCCATTTCATTCATTGGTCTGTGCGATTGCGCTAGTAGGGATCAATAGCTGTAGCTCTGCGCCCGATCGCGTCGTTATTTCTAGCGGCACCACAGATGGCTACTATAACCGTCTAGCAGAACAGATTGGCGCTTCTACTCACACGATTGTGGGAATGAACATACAGAATCTCGCGTCTGAAGGGTCGCGACAAAATTTGCAGCGGTTGCTTGATCGTCAAGCCGATTTTGCACTGGTGCAGCTTGACGTTGTCAGCGATGCGATGCGTCAGGGCAAGGTGCAAGCCGTTGCAATTTTGGCAAATGAGCACATTCATGTGATTGCTCAAGCTGACTCGACGCTGCGATCGCTGACTGATCTAGATGGAAAACGTGTAGGCATGGGGTCACAAGGCAGCGGCATTCGGTTTACATCCGAGCAGTTGATGACCTCGATCGGGCTAAAGGTGCGTGCAGATAGCTCCAGTTTTGACGAGGTGTTTCAGCGATTGACCACCCGTCGAGTCGATGCCGCCCTTTATGTCGGTAGTTTGGGAGCAAGTGAGAAACTGCGGCAACGGTTAGCTGGTAATCCCAAGCTGAGACTGCTGCCAATGCCGCCGGAAGTGATCAACTATTTAACGACCCGTGATCCGGGCCGCTATCAATCTGCCACGATTCCGATGGGCACCTATGAAGCGCGTCCTGCGATTCCAGCTCAAGATATTTCTACGTTGTCAACAGCGACCGTTCTAGTCACTCGTCCTGATGTTGACGATAGGCGAGTTGGGCTTTTGACGTGGGCGATTTTGTCTACATCGCGCAAGTTTTCGCCATTCTATCCAGAGCTACAAACGGGAGATCCGCGATCGTTCCTGCAAAAGGGCTTGTTCTACATTCACCCATCTGCCCAAGCGGTTTATGAGCAGGGCGATCCCCGCGATGCCTGGATTCGCTATTGGGAAAATAACAGTGACCTTCAAGCTGGCTTAGTGATTTTGATCGGTACTAGCAGTATTGGACTACTTTTGCAAAAGCTGCGGCGCGATCGCTCTAAAAAACTCATTACCTCGACTTCAAAGCGCATGAATGAGTTAAGGCAACTGCTGCCTCATGATGCCCAACTCGCCATCAATGGCATCGAAGAACTCAGTCAAGAACATCGTTTGATGTTTATTGAAGGGGCAATCACGTCAGAAGTCTATGAGGAAGTACGGCAAAAAACTCAAACCTTTGCTGACCAGTGTCGCAACCTACTCGAACAGCACCGCAAACGATTCGTGCTCGATACCCTGCTGTTGCTAGATGACTGGCAGGCTGCACTGCAAGCTGATCCTCAGGCAGCATTGCAAAAACTAACTCAGATCAAGCAGCAATATCGAGAGATGCTGTTAGCTGATCAGGTAGATATTAAGGCATATATCGAGCTGATGGAGTTGATTTCGGTGATGACGCTGGTTCCTCAATCGGGTGCAGTTGCGTCACATCCTTCGATCTCCCACTCTTGATAAAAGTTGCTCTCTTTAAAATATCACTGGAATGAGTGATGTCCAACCCGAGCCAGATTTGGTTTGATATGGACAGACTTGCTTCGGAGCGTTTTCGGCAGCCTTCACAGGCTGTTTTTTTTGAGCTTATTTGGATATGTCACGCGATGTGCGACTTTCTTGAAACACCCGCTAAGACTGCCCTCACCCTAGCCCTCTCCCAGCAGGAGAGGGAATAGAAACGTCCGAAAGTCCTTCTCCTTGGGGAGAAGGGTTGGGATGAGGGCAAATTAGTTGCACA
>JBBRPT010000002.1:0-175725 GCA_038227635.1 Leptolyngbyales cyanobacterium
AGGGGACTGGGTAAGAGAGCGCAGTTTTGGCTGGATGTCGCGGTTTCGGCGTTTGTCACGAGATTACGAGCGGCTGGCAGAAACCTTAGTCGGGTTTCACCTGATTGCGTTTGTGATGTTGATGCTCAGGCAGTTCGTGGGTATCAAATTCAAACGTGCATAACACCCTCTAGCCAACTAACCGAACTCAAAGATTGGTCAGACCTCACTCCTAATCTAGAAGCTAGTTTGTTAGCCTGTGCAACCTTCATTGCTATGGAATCTGAAAACACAGAATCCGTTCGATCTCAGCTACGACGCGTGTTAGGAGAAACCAACTATTACTCTTAATTTCATTCATTGCCTACATCAAAACCTGTCATGTTTGGATGGAAGCGCATCCAGCGGTGAGTTATTTCGACGATCACCGCTTTCAAACTCATTTTTAAAGATCTGGTGGGCGATGAGCCAGAGTTACTAGACTTTTTCGATACCTATTGGCAGCGGGTTAAGCGCGAACAGCAAACGTGGGCAGAACAGCAAGCCACGATCGCTGAACGCAGACGCAATGATCTAGTTTTGAGAAAGATTGCAGAAGAAAATCTCTATCTTGCCCGTGCAGTCGCTTCCACGACTGAGAGCGTGTTGATTACTGATCCCAATCAGTCCCATAACCCGATTATTTATGCCAATCCTGCCTTTACGCGCATCGCAGGATACGACGCTCAGGAGGCGATCGGGAAAAACTGCTGCTTTTTACAAGGGGTAGATACCGATCGACAAGTAGTTGCCCAAATTCGAGTGGCGATCGCTGAACAGCGCGAAATCAAAACCACGATTTTGAACTATCTCAAAGACGGTCAGCCGTTCTTGAACAATCTGAAAATCGCCCCTGTTTGGTCTGAAGCAAAAGAGTTGCTCAACTGTATTCAAGACGTTCTAAAAACCTAATCGAATGGTTTGCTTAATGAGAATATTTGCTAAAAACTGACGAAAGTTCTATGCTTTTAGAGACGTTCGTTAACTCCGATCAAGCAATTAGTTGCTTCCATCCGTCACGATCGTCTCTACTCTCCCACGTCCTTTTGTCATGTCGAGCCAAAAAAGGCTAGAAAAATCAAGTCTCAGTCGTCGCCAACTCTTGCAGTGGGGGCTGTTTGCAGGTGCCGGAATCGCAGGTTCCTCGATTGTCGCCAACCGTCTGTTAGGTGCACGAGGGCGATCGTCGGTGATGATTCCTCCAGTACCTTCGTCTCCGAGTGATCGATCGGGCATGAACCCGATGTCGATTTTGCGGGACTTTGACTACGGCACCGTTACCCAAGAAAACGGTCGAACTGTGCGTGAATTTCGCGTCGAGGCGCAGACTTCCACAATCCAACTTGACAATGCTCACTCGTTCATCACCTGGAATCTGAACGGACGGGTGCCAGGTCCAACGTTTCGAGCAACCGAGGGCGATCGGATTCGGGTTGTTTTTTACAATCGTGCTGGGCACTCTCACTCCCTGCACTTTCATGGCGAACATCCGGCAGATATGGATGGTATCAAGCCTGTCAAAAATGGCAGCGTTATGATCTATGAGTTTGACGCAAAACCGTTTGGGGTGCATCTCTACCATTGCCACGTCGCCCCAGTGACTCGTCATATCGGCAAAGGCTTGTATGGAATGTTTATCGTTGACCCGCCCCAGCCTCGCCCGCCTGCTGACGAAATGGTGCTGATCATGGCAGGCTATGACGTAAATGATGACCAAAAAAATGAACTATATGCCTTCAATGGGTTGCCTCACTACTACATGAAGAACCCGATCGCCATTCAGCAAGATCAGCTTGTGCGGCTCTATGTGCTGAATATGATTGAGTTTGATCCAGTAGCGACGTTTCATCTCCACGCCAATATGTTTCGAGTCAATCAGACGGGACGATCGCTTGAGCCTAGTCATGAAACCGATGTGATCACGATGGGAACGGCAGAGCGACATATTTTAGAGTTTAGCTATCACCAGACTGGAAAATTCATGTTCCATCCCCATCAAGACAACATTGCAGAAGCGGGATGTATGGGATTTTTTGACGTGATCGGCAGCAAAGCCTGAGGTTTTGAATGATTAAGAGAAATTGTGACCCAGAGTTATTGACAAGAATTCCTATGAAAGGTGACAATAGCTCTCACGTTTGATTAATAGAAATGATTTGCATTAAATAGATTTCTTCTAGAATCTTTGCTCCGCTTATTTTCAACCTCACCTGGATACGTCTATGTCTGTCTTCCGTTTCTTTGCCCTCTTCTTATCAGCCTTGAGCCTGTCGGTTTTGATTTCGTGCAGCAATCAGACTCCCAATGTCTCTACGCCTGCTAGCCCAATAGCTCAAACCAATGCTGTATCAGACCATTCGATGCACGGCGGCAAGTCCAAGATTAATATCAACAACGCCATTTTGTCTGAGCTAGACAAACTTGAAGCAAAGCTAGGAGTCCCAGCACTATCGAATCGGGTTCAGGCAAGTCGCCCCTACGCCAAAGTTGACGAACTGGTTTCAAAAAACGTGATCAACCAGGCACAGTTTGATCAAATTAAAGATATGGTGACGATCGAAGACATCCAACTCACAGGCGAAGCTAAAGATGTGGACTATATGACCAAGTTAGGTCTGATGAAAGGACACCTTCTAGTCGCCAAAGAATTGTTAGATCTGCAAAAGCCCAATCAGGCTGAACCCCATATCGGGCATCCTGTTGAAGAGATTTACGCCGATGTCGAAGACCAGCTTAACGAGCGCAACATTAAAGAATTTAAAACGTCATTGATTGCGCTGCAAGATACCGTCAAAGCGGGTGCAAAAGATGCCAATAAAGTTGACACTGAGTTCAAAGCTTCTGTGCAGGCAGTAGATGGCGCGATCGCTGCTCTTCCTGAGACTCAGCGCACCTCTCCTGACTTTGTTCTGCAAGTGATTAATGGGTTGCTCGATACTGCAAACTCAGAATATGGGGCAGCGATCACCGATGGCAAGATTGCTCAAGCTATTGAATATCAAGATTCTCGCGGATTTGTGACCTACGCTAACGAGCTTTATACAGCCATCTCTCCTCAATTGTCAAAAGACAAAGCTGAGGCAAATAAAACAATTCAAACCACGATGGCAGATCTCATTAAGGCCTGGCCTTCTGCCTTGCCTCCCACGACCCTCGTCAAGACTCCTGTTGAGGTCTCTAAGCTGATCAAAACGATCGAGCAAACCGCTCAGAAGACGACAAAATCCTCTTGATCTATCAATAATAAGGTGGTGGTCATCAAAACCATCACTCTGTTTGTCCATCACCCCTATTTTTATCAACAACTCATGGACTTTAGTTCTGCAATTCCCACATTTGTCATTACCCTCCGCGAGGGCGTTGAGGCAGCTCTGGTGGTCGGCATCGTTTTGGCTTATCTCAAAAAAGCCAAGCAAAGTGATTTAAATTCGTGGGTCTATGGTGGAGTTGCGATCGGTCTATTTGTCAGTGCTGTCATTGGTCAGCTTTTTGGCTGGTTGATCGCCAATTTAGGAACGGTCAATCAACAATACTCCCCGGTGATCGAGCCTCTATTAGAGGGCGTTTTTAGCGTGATGGCGATCGGGTTTTTAAGCTGGATGCTCGTGTGGATGACGCGAAACGCCCGCATGATGAAGACAAACGTCGAGGGCGCGATCGGGTCGGCTTTGAGTAATCGAGCCGGGGCAGGGTGGGGAATTTTTGCCCTGATCTTTTTTGCAGTTTTGCGCGAAGGGTTTGAAACAGTACTATTTATTGCTGCAAAATTTCAGCAGGGGGTAGTTCCTGCGCTGGGCGCATTGAGCGGAATCGCAGTGGCGGCTGGCATCGGAGCGTTGCTGTTTAAGTGGGGCGTTAAGCTCAATCTGCGTCTGTTTTTTATGGTGATGGGAGCCTTGCTGCTGCTGATTGTGTCGGGCTTAGTCGTCACTTCATTAGCGCACTTCGACACGGCAGTGCAAACGCTGTCACAGTTAGATCGAAAATCAGCAGGGCTGTGTTTCTTTCAAGAGCGGTTTGCCAAACCTCAAGATCGTGATTGCATTTTGGGTCCAATGGTGTGGAATGCCAGCAAAGTCTTGCCCGACGATCGCTTTCCTGGAGTGATTCTCAACGCCTTGTTTGGCTACACTCAGCGTTTATATTTAGTGCAAGCGATCGGCTATTGCGTGTTTTTGATCACGATCGGGGGAGTTTACTTCCAAAGTCTTGCGGGTCGAGTGATATTTCCCATCCGCAAAGCTCGACCATCGGTGACTGACTAATTCTTAAAGTCAAAGGCTTTAACCGGAATTCGATCGTGCCGTTTCTCGAAGACCAAGCTACTCAATCAGTGCTGCACGCTCAGCTAAATAAAGGACAAATTTGCCGAATCATCACCTATTTACTTGACAACTCATAGTCGTTACGAGTACGCTCTATTAACAACCGTCGAGGAGCTAATTGTATGTTGCCTAATCGAGAAGGACAGCGAGTCCCTAATGTCACCTTTCATACTCGACAAGATAACCAGTGGGTAGATGTCACCACCGACGATCTGTTCAAAAATAAAGCTGTCGTTGTGTTTTCGTTGCCCGGTGCATTTACGCCGACCTGCTCATCGACCCACCTACCAGGCTACAACGAGTTAGCAAAAGTGTTTAAACAGAACGGAGTTGATGATATTCTCTGCGTTTCGGTCAACGACACGTTTGTGATGAATGAGTGGGCAAAAAGCCAAGAAGCTGGCAACCTAACGCTTGTCCCCGATGGCAACGGGGAATTTAGTGAGGGAATGGGGATGCTGGTAGAGAAGTCAGATCTGGGGTTTGGCAAGCGATCGTGGCGTTATTCCATGCTGGTGAAAGATGGTGTAATTGACAAAATGTTTATCGAGCCAGAAGAACCCGGCGACCCGTTTAAGGTGTCAGATGCCGATACAATGCTTAGCTACATCAACGCGCAGGCTCAAAAACCTAAAGTCGTGTCTATGTTTGTGAAAGTGGGATGCCCATTTTGTGCCCGTGCAAAAGCGATGTTGACCGATCACGGACTGGATTATGAAGAAATTGTCTTGGGTCGAGATGCAAACATTCGAGCGATGCGTGGAATCACTGGGGCTGTCACTGCTCCTCAAGTGTTTGTTGATGGCAGGCTGATCGGTGGATCTGAGGCATTAGCTGACTATTTTGGTGTGGCATCCTAATTTTGATTGAGTTCCCCGCACTTCGGGCGGGGGACTTCAAGGTTAAACTTCCGATAACTTGCTTGAGAGAGGTCTAAAAGATTGTATAAAATTTGTCTGCCTTCATAAATTTCTACCTCTTCTAGGCGAGAGCGTCGAACCGAAACAATGAAACAATGCGTACTCTCGCGATCGCCCTTCTAATCAATGAGGACGATCGCCGCTACCGAGACTTGAAACAGTGATCGCCCCTTTCAACCCTATTAGCGATCGCCCCCGCATGGTTGGATTAAGCACAATTGCCTCTCTCGACCACACCGACGATCGCCTGCTAAAAGCTTTCAGGGTCGAATTATCAAGAGAGCATGGTGTGCAGTTTTTCTACAATTTTTTTGTGGGTTTTCATGGACAACTCGCCTAGCTGACGCTCGATCATGGAGCAACGCAGCGTGAGTAGATGATTTAGTCTCAGCGCGGAGGGCTTTTTGAGTCCAGTGATAGCAAAGTCAGGATGTGTCGCATCTAGGATCAGGTCGTTAGCCAATGTTTGAGTCGGAATGCGGCTGGTGATCAGTGCAAGAACGACATGGCGATGTTTTCCGATCGTATCTGTTAAGGCGTAGGCGAGTCGAATTTTGCTATAAGCATAGATCGTTGTAGGGAAACTCAACCAGAACGATACTACGTTGCAGGGTCGATCGGTTTGCCATCTTCGAGTATGTAAATGTCTTCTTCAGGATCACTGAGCAGTTCGTTCGTCGAAGCGTTGAGAGCAGCTAAAGACCATTCTTGCGTGTCGTCTAGCTCAGGAAACAGCAAGATACCTCGAAAGTGCGTGGGTTTTGTGGCGGTTAGCGGTTGGTCTAACTCGACCTTGCCTTGCTCGTTGATGTTGCCTGTGATTTCGATGGCTTTCATGTGTGTTGCGATCGCTCAACTGCTTCTAAATTACCTTATTTCTTCGATCGCCCCTGCATGATTGACTCAAGCGCGATCTCGTGTGCAAAAGTATCGGTTTGTATATGCAGCAATTTCTAAGCTGATGCTGCTGGAACCCTACTGAGAAAGAGTAGCAAGGTGATCTGCAATCCAAAGTTTGATAATGGCTTGGCGTGTGACTCCAAGGCGCTTGGCTTCCTGATCTAGTGCTTCAAGCATCCAGATGGGAAAGTCAATATCAATACGCGTCTGCTCGTAGCCTGGATGATTTGCTTGGGAGAGATCTAAAAGATTGGTAATGTCTTCGCCATTGTCAAATCTAGTGTCAAATTCGTCTGCTTTCATAAATTTTTACCTCTTCTGTGCGAGAGCGTCGAATCGAAATAATGCGTACTCCGCTGTTTCGGTAGGTGACAACTGCTGACCAACACTTCTGATCGATCGTACCAATTACCAGAAATCTTGGCTCGTCTTCTGTTCTAGCTGGAATCTCAATTCTGTCAGGATCAGCCCAAAGTTGTTGTGCGTTTACAAAGTCAATACCGTGCTTCTCTTGGTTAGACTGACTCTTTGCTTCATCAAACTCGAATTTCATAGGGTACTTAAACATACCTCCGACTCTGTTTAATAGAAAGTAGCGATCGCCCCTTTCAAAGATACCGATAATTTCCCCTACATAATTCGCTCAAGGGCGATCGCTCCTTCACACCATGACGATCGCCGCTAACAAATGCTGAACCAACGATCGCCCCTCACACTATAGCGATCGCCGCTAACAAAACCGGAAAGCACGATCGCCCCTGCATGAGTGGCTCAAAGACGATCTCGGGAGATTAATGAAACAGGGGCATTAAGCTCAAGGCAGATCTTCAAACAGAGCAGTCAAATCCTGATAGCCACTCACTACCCTGAGTACTTCGATATCGTCATTGAGTAAACGGTAAAAAATGAGGTACTGCGCGTGGGGCAAACTGCGTGAGTCAGGATAAAGTTCATCTCGTTTGCGACCAATTTGAGGAAACTGAGCAATCCGTTGAAGGGTGGAATCGATGCCGCTCAGAAACCGTTCGGCGCTGGTTAACCCGCTTTGGGCAGCAAGATAATCTGCAATTGCTCCAATATCTCGACTGGCGAGGAGGGTAATCCGACAAACTCGACTCACGTTTGGGAATAGCGATCGCGTAGCCGTTGGCGAATCGCTTCGATTTCAGTCGCAGCATCCAGGAGTTCTCCCCGTTCGGCGGCTTCAACTCCCAGCAGCACCTCACGGCGTAATTCGTCAAACCGCCCCTGATAAATTTGTTCCCGCTCTGCTAATGCTTGCAGTCCCGCAAGAAGGATTTCTTCTAGTGAGGCATATTTACCACTGGCAATCTGGCGATCGGCGAACTGCTGCAAATCCGGCGGGAGTGGCGTAGTCATTGTTGTACTCGAACGTGGGGACTCATTTTTTCAGTTTAACGTACCTGTGGAATCGCCCTTGCATACTTGACCCAAGCGATCACCGCTAACAAAACCGAAAAGCACGATCGCCCCTTGTATGATTGGCTCAATCGCGATCGCTCCTCTCAACCAAGATCATTTTCATCGATCTTATCGACTGTGAGAGAACCTACACCTGTCAGGAATTGAAAAACATGTTGCTGAAAATCTTGAAGGTTATTCCACGCTGCATGGAACTTCCCAAAATTGGGACTTGTGAATGAGCAGACTGCTCCACCGCCGAATCTAGGAGGCTCAAAACCTAAAATTTCCCTTTGATGGGGAAGTTGATACCAGTCTTTTTCCTGTGGCATCCAAACTACTCGTACCCAGCGAAAATAACCTGATTCATTTTTTCTGACTTCATCATCAAGCATTTCCACAACATGGGTGACCTTAGCCTGTTGGTTCAAGATCATCAGGTCATCTTTGGAGGCTAATCTTGCACCCTTGCTAGTCAGTAACCAAAATAGCTCAAACACGCGACTCTCAACTGAACCGCCTATTTCTTCAATGTCCTTAAGGGTATAAGCCCAATCACCATCAGAACGACGCACGTTTTTAATGTAAAGGAGCTTTGCGAAATCGCATTCATCAAGCTCTTTATGGGTAACTTTTAGCGGGGGCGAAGGTAGTGGGGAAGGCGGTGGTGGCAGTGGATCGGTAATTGTTTCGATCTCGGCTACGTCTTCATCCCGCAAACTCAAAAGTTGTTGGAGTCTCTGAAGTCCACGGCGATCGCCTTCAGTGAGAGGATACCGTTTAGAAATCGCACCCTCAAACACCGTGCGGTAGCGGTCTACTTTGACTCGACGCTGACGGTAGGGTTCCAGTTCTTCAAATTCGATCGTGGCAGCATCGTCCGGTGACACCACCAAGCTGCGTTGTAAATCGTCTAGATATTGGCGATTAATAAAAGAAAAGTCGCCCTCATCTTCTTCTGCCAGCAGCTTGACGGCTTTGCGATATTTTAGCTGCGGGTCATCCTTTGGCGACTTTGCCAGTAGAATCTTGAAGCCTTCCTTCACCGGGTAGAACTCTGGTGTCATCGCTGGCGCGGCTTCTTTCACTTTGCTGCTGGCATAGTCGTGAAGTTCTTCGACCGAGATAAATCCGTCGTCGTCTCGATCTGCTCCCCCCGTTCTAATGCCTTCTACTAGATAGTGAGTGTAAACCGAGAGGTCAAAGCCTTCTCGCGTCAGAGCAAATTCAATCGAGGTGGAAGCCGTGAGAATGGCAGTGCCCTTGCCGCCCAAAAATCGCTCTGGGTTGACGCTGCCGATATCTTTTGCCTTAACCCCTTTGGCAAACGCGCCGCTGAAACAACTGTCGAGGATGATCACTTTATGCTGAGAGCGGCTTCTCTCCATCCAGTGCTGCACAAATTTAGCTTCAACGGCTGTAATAGGAACCAACCGTCCCTCCTGGTCTTTGCAAGTGTCACGACTGGCAAAGTAAAACTCGCCACCCTCATCCACCACGCCATGACCGGAAAAGTAGAGCAACACCAGATCCTCTCTAGCACAATTTTTAAAGAGGTTGAAGATGGCAGTTTCCATCACTTTCCGAGAAGGATTTTGCAGCACAGTGACATCCGCATCGACAAACTCGCCCATTTCTGAATTTGCCAACACTTGCCGCATCGCCGTCACATCGTTGACTGCCGATGGCAACTCGCTTAACCCCGGCTCATATTCACTGACCCCAATCAGTAGCGCGATCTTCGCCATTTTGATGTCCTATGCTGCTATGAATTTCTGTGCTGCTGCGATCGCTGCTTCTAACTCTTCCCGACTGCTAGCTTTCACCTTCAGTTTCTTTCCGTTTGCCTCTACTTCCAGTTCGATCGTTTTATTGCCCAAGCGATCGCTCAAAAATCCCAGTAGCTTTTGAGCATTCTCCTTATTCACCTGCGCGGTTAGCAACCCGACCAACATTGCACCGATCGCTTTGTTCCCTGCTGGCGGATTGGGATCAAGGACACGATCGACCGTTTCAACCTCATCCAGGTCGCGCATCTGAGCCAGAAGATTTTGGGCTTGTGCTTCTAGCTCGTCGTTGTATAGGTTTGGGTCGTTGAAGGCGATCGTAAATTTGATGTTGGAATCAGTGGTCATGGTTCCCTACGTTTTGATGGAGTCTTGAATTCTATGTACGCAATTCTCGCATAGGTATCCAGTTGAGACTAACGTCTCAGATCGAGAGCAGAATAATCTGACAAAATTTGAGCAGGGTTTAAGACTCAAATTTTGCGGACACACAATGTCAGAGGTTTAATAGCCGTCGATCGACCAATGAGGCGGATCATATTCCAGCTTATAGACTCCATAAGAGGCTCCTACATCCCACAGCGTCGAATTGTCGTTGCCGTCGCGGGGTGCCCCAATGCTGACCACTTGACCCGATGCGTTTTTAATATTGAGATTGCCTTGCCATTCAATAATCCAATCGATCGCGAGGGCTTGAGTATGGCGCGATCGTAGGGCTGCTGGATTTGAACCAATGTCGTAAGCGTTAATCATCTGCTGAGCCGCTTGTAGGGAGATGGCATCGGTGTATTGAACCCAGTCAATATCGACTCCCGGCATCGACGGAACATTTTCGGGAGCGATATCGCGATTGTTAATCGCAACACAGTAGTGCATTAAATAAGCGCGTTCTGGTGGACGAAACGTTGCGGTGACTTCAATCGCTGCCCCAGCATCTTTGAGAGCTTTTTGAAATGCTTGAACCCGTTGACGAAAGGGAGAAGCGAGATCATCGATCGACTGACTGCCCGGAAAAAATCTCACCCACTGGGCACCGCTCAACCGTCCGCGTAGTCTGCGCGCATATTCAGTCAGAATGTCTAACGCAGATGCCAAATCTGTCCCTAATTTTTGCTTGGTGGCAGCTTGTAGCTGTTGCTCAAGACGCGCACGAAACGAGACATCGACAATTTTGTAAGCTTCAGCCAATCCTCTACTGCTTCTGAGTCCAAAATCGCCATCGCCAGCGATCGGAGGATTGAGCCGCCCGATCGCGGTTAAGCTGCGTTGCAGATCTCCGACTTCGGCGGTTCCAAAGTTGAGATAGTTGAGCAAAATTGCGGCAGTCAACCCGGCAACTCGATAGATAAAGCCTTGAGAGAGGGCTTTGGTGTAGGTTCCATTTCCAACAATGCCATCGGCGGTTAGCCCATTTTTTTTCTGAAAGTCGCGAGTTGCTTTGTCGGTCACATTCCCAAAGCCGTTATCAACCGCTCCGATCGGGTAATTTAAATCCACTAAAAATCGCTGCCATGCCCCAACCGCAACCCCCGTTGAGCCTTGTCTGATGACAGGTAAATTTAAGGCATTAATTCTAAAAGCCATAACGATCGCCCTCAACCCAAAACAAAAATGAGTAACCCGTGACTCGGCTTTTAAGTATCGCCCGATCGCTGGTTACTCATTCTCTTTTACCAAAAAGGTTCAGATTCGGCTTACTGATATTCTTCAACCGGAGCTTTCATCTGAGATTTGGCTTTCGCTGCGCTCTTTTTGAGAGCTGTTAAACGCGACTCATATTTCGCCCTTAGTCTCTTTTTAGGGGTTTGGTCAATCAAGGTTTTCAACGCGCTGCCGAGGCTCTTGTATGCATTGGGTAACGTGTAGCCAAAGCGAGTTGCCAGAGAGATAGCCTTCTCATCAGCATCGCTGGCTTCTTTAAGGTTGCGTTCGCCGTTATTTTTCTGATAGAGACGAAATCCAGCAACTCCCGATAGACCCAGGGCTAACACCAACAGCAAGCCATCCTGAACCCACAGTTCGCCAACCGCGCCGCCTAGCCCGATCGCTAACGCCGCCATTTCCCATCCGTCTTTAGGAATGGTGTCTGCTTGAATGCGGGCGACTTCATGCCAAAACAGCAAGTTGCGCTGGTCGATCGCTAGCTGATCCCATTTCGGCATATCGATTTGAATTTCAACTTCGTCTCTGCCGATCTCTTCGCTGGTGACCAGAGTTGGATTGACGGCAGTGGTTACCTCGATCGTCACCCAACTTTGCAGTTCTGGAGGCAGCAAGGTTTTCAAGCGCCGCAGTTCGCTCATGTCAGCTCTAGCAGTCGAAGTTGCGTACGATGTCATGGCTTCAGCCTCGGAGTTATTAAACTATAGTTCTCTCTTTTGATGATAGCGATTCTATCAATCCCTAAGTTGAGGTGCATCTATTGTGCCGGATCAAGAGTAAATCAAGCAAGGATCTTGAGTTGACATCCTCTACAGCCTAGCTTCGCTAAGGTTGCAGATTCCTTCCTGTTTCATCGGCTCTTAACTAGATGCTCTTCTTGAAAAGTTTCTTACGGAGGGAAACCCTCCTACAGAACTTTCCGCAACCCATGCCTCACACCCCCGCCAGAACGCCTCATCAGGCAGCTTCTTTAACGTCCACGACGTGCCCCGCCGCAGACAGAACCAGCTTCAAAAACCGTTCTTCCCTCCCCTGCAAAGCTCTTCGCAAATCGCGATTGAGTCTCTTCGACCTTGATCTTTGGGGTTCAGGTTTGATGAGCGCTCAGTCAGCCTTGCAGCTACGTTTCTACCCTCGGCAGGTTTCTAATGTTTCTAGCCTGTATGGGTCGCCACCCAAACGTCGCACCTAGTTGGATTGTACCAGCTTCGTTGCTCAGACATCGCTGGACTCCGTACCTCCGTCAAGCCGCCCATCCCCCATACGACTGAACGGAGTACCGTTATAGTCGCAGTTCTCCGGCGCTTCAGATAGACGCTTCCCTAAACCGAAGTGAACGACCACCTTTACGATAGTCGCCCACTCTTAAAATCAACCAGTGGTTAATTTACAAGTTTGGTTGCAGTTGCTGGCTCCGCTATTGGAGGGCTGCTAGTTGTGTAACAAGCAATCACCCAAAGGGGTAAAACCAATGTAAGCAATGCAATGATTGTGCCGATAATGTTTGCCCCAATGTGGGCAGGTTGCCCCGAAGGGCTGGTAGAGTGACTACCGGATTCCATAAATTATTTCAACAAACTCGACGAGGTTAACGGAAGAGAACACTTTTTCTTTAGTTAGCCCAAATAGAGGAAGCAAAAGTCTTACCTCATTTAGGTCAATTCTAACGATCGTTGCCTCGGTTTCCTGTTTCTGGCGAACAATCTCCTGAAGGACATAGGTTTGCCGTAGGCAATCTTAACAGTAAAACGTCGTCACGATCGGGACTTCAACGTTTGATGAATGCTTTGCAGCTCAGTCAAGATGGCTTGCAGCAGGTCTTGAGTTGCGTTGGGCTTAGGCTCTTGAATCTCGATCGTCACTTGCTTAATTCGCAAGACATCTTTGGCAAACCGAGCCACCTCATTGGGGTGAAATAGTAGCACTTCAGCAGGACTAGAGCGCATTTCGGGGTTTAAGCGTTTGGGGTCGTAGGGCAGATTAGTCGTATGGAGATCGGTATGAGCATAGCGATAAACTGAGGCTCTAGAACGATTAAGCGCCTTTTGCACTGCGTCGATATCCATCAACCCAAAGGTCGCGGTTGCGCTAACGTGGGACTCTGCAATGGTCATATGAAATGCTTTCTCGCACTTGGACGCGAAAATCTTAGCATAAGACAAGCAGACGGGCGTATCCTTGTTTACCTGGCTCCGGTCGGATTAAGCCATCGCACGATCGCGGTCTCTAGCTCTGCCAGTTCGCGATAGATTTCTTGACGCATCCACTGCCCGATCGCGTCGAATGGCGAAAAGGACGCGCCACTTTGCCACTTGATATCCTGTCCGATCGGCGTAGTGTGAGAGCCTCTGAGAGTTTGAAACGTCACCATCTCAGGGAAGCGTTTTTTCACCAGTTCCGACAGGGTGTAGGTTTGGTCGAGAGAATCGTTGTCAAACTTCACCAGTAGATTGCGGCGAATTTGATAGCGATCGCCAATAATCCGGTTCGTCTCTAAGGGTGATGGCGTAAACTCTACTGAAAACACGGGAGAGAACTGATCCACTAACGGCACCGCATCACGAGCCGAAAAATTATTAAATGAGATCAGAATATTTCCGGCACGCTCAACGGCAAATAGACTGCCAATCAACAAATGTAGTTTGCAGCCCATGCTGTGACCCATTCCATAAACGGGAATGTAGCGTTTTTTGAGGATGCGAGTTTGCAAGATTTCCAACGCTCGATCAAAGCTTTGCAACACTGATTTAGCAATCTCAATGTGATCAAAGGTGTTCACAAATGGAGTTGCTACGATCGCATATCCCTGCGATCCCAGATATTCTAATAAGCGACGGTAGGTGAGTTGGGGTGCGGTGGCAACAAATGCCCCACCCAAAAAGTGAATGATCGCGATCGGTCGATCAGGAACCAAAACCCAGTTACCAGAAATTTCCTGCCAGTCCATTCAGTCTTTGCGTTAGAGTGCTCCTACATCCCATTGTGGCGTATTGCGTCGAATCTTGATATTGCGAACACTGGGTTAAAGCAACGGTAATTGCAACCCTTTTTGTTCGGTTCTACGCTCACTGATTCAGGCGAAATGCAGATAGGCTCTTATCAGGTAGCGGTTAAGTGTGTCTCAGTTTGTATGCATCATTGGATTTTGCCAACCTTAAGCGAGATTTTGACCCTGAGCAATCAGCCTCAAGGGGATGCTGATCAGTGCGCCTGGAAATCTCAAGAGAAGCCTGGATCGGAGCCACCTAACTCAAAGACTTCGATCGCTCAACAGCGCGTTAAAGCAGAGCGAGAATGGTTTGGCGCGATCGCTGCGCTAGAATCTTTGCTGAAACAAATCAAGCCTTCCAATTCTAAAGGAGCTAGACCCGTTCAAGGATTGGTGCTCTCAGGACCGCTGCCTGTGGTGAGCCAAACTGACTTAATTTCTGACTTTGCCACTTGGACATTTTCGGCTGATCCGTCTGCAACGTTAATGGGGTTGCCGTTTCGATTAACTCCGGCGATCGATCAGCCCGTTTCAACCTGCGAAACCAATCCGTTACTGTCTCTGTTACCTGGCGACCCGTTAGCCACTGAGCAGTTTTCTTTAGTGCTCACAGACCAGTTCAGCCTAGTCATGGTGCTTGGGGACAATGCCTCTGGAGAGCCTACCTTTTCTTTCTCGTTTGACCCGGAGGTGGTTGATCGAGTTTGGCAAGTCTTGCGGCTGCGAGTTGTGCTCATGACTGCCCATCAGAGCGGTAAATTAGATGCGCTGGTTCGGCAGTTTCCGGCGATCACGCCTCACTATAAGCTAGTGACCCAATTTAGCCATCTCTTGCTCACTCATCTAGCAGATCCAGATGAAGCAGCGAAACCCACCCATCTCGGTGAAGGGGTTGTAGAAGCCGTCTTGCACAGAAATCGTAAGAAAGCGTCTGCTCGAAAAGCTGAAGCAAAGCAGAAACTTGGAAAACACCCGACTCCCGATGATCTCTCTCAGCGATTGTCTGACGGAAAAAGCACAGATGTAGAGTTGCTGCAGGCGATCGCCCACGAAGTTCGCACGCCGTTGACCACGATTCGGACGTTGACTCGATCGTTGCTCAAGCGTCGAGATTTACCGCCTGATGTGCTGAAGCGGTTGGAGATGATCGATCGAGAGTGCAGTGAGCAAATCGACCGCTTTGGGTTGATCTTCAGAGCAGTGGAGTTAGAGACTTCTACGACAACGTTATCCTCTGCATCGCTGACACGGACTTCGCTCTCAGAGGTTTTACAGCAAAGCATTCCTCGGTGGCAAAAACAAGCGAGTCAGCGTAATCTGACGCTAGACGTAATTTTGCCGCGACAGATTCCGACGGTGGTCAGCGACCCGACGATGTTAGATCAAGCATTGACCAGTCTCATCGATCGCTCTGCTCGCAGCTTGCCATCAGGTAGCCATATTCAAGTCGAGGTCACGTTAGCCGGAAATCAGCTCAAACTTCAGCTTGAGTCTTCAGAGTCATGTGAGACGGGCAATTCAACAATTTCTGATTCATCACACCACCGTCAACCCTTGCTGAAATCGCTGGGGCAAGTCCTCATGTTTCAACCCGAAACCGGAAGTTTGAGCCTCAATCTAGCGGTGACCAAAAATCTATTTCAGGCGTTGGGCGGCAAATTAATTGTGCGGCACCGTCCAGAGCAAGGTGAGGTGTTTACCCTATTTCTACCGTTAGAACCGGGCAGCATCGAACCCGGTTCGCTACACCACGTTTAATACCATTTCCCCGTAGAGACATTTCGGTGAAACGCCTCTTTGTGATGGATTGGAGCCGTCATCTACTCTAAACCCAACTCTCGCTTGAGGAGGCTCACCGATTTACTGACGATGAAATTCTCACAGCCAATCAACTGAGGCGGACGGATGATGTCTTCTCTTGCCGCCGAAATCGTAGCTTTCACCGCCGCAGAGCTAGCTTCATCAAAGCTGAAGATGGTTTGAGCACTTCGCACCATCGCATTCATCTTATATTTATCTGTTAATTGTGCGGTCATCACCAGCAGCTCATCCCCTCGCAAGCTATGAATAATCACCTCGGCAACGCCCACCGTTCCGGAACTCAAGCTGACAATGCCCAAACAAGTGCCCTTGGGCAGCGATCGTACCATTTTAATTTCTTTCTCAAAATCGTAGATGTCTACCGGAATCACCCGCGCTGATCGAGGCGTGGCGATCGCTTCAGCTTGAGCGATGAAATAGCGACTGGTGACAACCGTGCTTGATCGAGTTTGATCTAAGACGCGGCTAAGTTCCTCTAGCGGCACAAGCTGCATGGGGATATTGAGAGCACGTTCTAATTCGCGCAACAAAATCTCGCCATTGGCAATATCATGCTGCGGAGCCGTAATCAGGACTTGAGCGCTACAGCGCAATCGCCAGTCAATTTCTGCCAAAAACAATTCTCGTGCGTGACCGAGAGAGCAGCCTTGCTTTAGCAAATCATCCAGGCTGGTTTGAATAATTTTGTGCGCTTGAGGGTTTTGGTCGAGCAGAGGAGACTTAACGCTCGTGGTTGGGTCGTGTGCCTGATCGCGCACGTAGATGCCTGACCCAGCTTGAGCATCGACGACACCTGCCTCTTCTAGCTGACGATAGACCTTGCTAATCGTGTTGCGGTGTAGCCCAGTTTGCATCGCTAATTGGCGGGTGCTCGGCAAGCGGTGCCCCGGTGAAAATTGCCGCGACGCGATCGCAAACAAAATTTGATTATAAAGTTGGGTCGATGCCGGGATATCACTATCTGGCTGAATATGAAATTGCACCATGCCAGCGCCTCAAGACTTGCTCACATACTAAATTCAAAGTGGGTAATTTCACCACCGGAATTTGTTTACTATTCGTACCATTTCAACGAGCAGTGTTTGCCCTTAGTCTGGTGTTTCTTTTTATTTGTAGTCTAATTATCTTAGCAAATCAGTAATTATTCTGAATTGTCAATAGAATTGCCGAAACACACCGAGTTATGGGCAAAATGCTTGTAGTAAATCGCCTGGATTGATGTGTTTCTATAGACGGTTGAAGAGTCATCAGGCAGACGTTAACGCAGGGTTTTCTCAATGAAAATCGATCGTAGCAAAGCGACTTCAGCACTCAAAACTAACTGGAGTCTTGCAAGAATATTTCCAAGAGTTTTCGGTCAAAATAAAGCCCTGATTCACAATTTTCGATTATGGTGATAGACATTAAAACGACAACCGCCGCAGTTTTGAATAGCTCACTCAAGATTGATGCTTATTTAGCTGAACCTGCGAGTGAAGGAACTTATCCCGCGATCGTGATGATTCAAGAGATTTTTGGGGTGAATGCTCATATTCGTCACGTCACTGAGCGGTTAGCACATGAGGGATATGTGGCGATCTCACCCGCCATTTTTCAGCGAACGGCTCCCGGTTTTGAGGTGGGCTACAGTGCCGAGGAGACTAAACTCGGACGCATTCACAAAGACCAGACAACAGCCGATCAATTATTGAGTGATGTTCGAGCCACGATCGCATATTTACAGTCTCTTCCTTCGGTACAGAAAAATGCCATTGGGGCGATCGGGTTTTGTTTCGGTGGTCACGTTGCCTATTTAGCGGCGACTTTGCCAGAGATCAAAGCCACTGCGTCGTTCTATGGGGCTGGCATTGCGACGATGACTCCTGGGGGAGGAGCACCTACCCTGAGCCGGACAGAAGAAATTCAGGGCACTCTCTACGCGTTTTTTGGAACTCAAGATCCGTTAATTCCCGTTGAGCAAATCGATCAGGTTGAGACAGCGCTGCAACAGCAGTCCTCTTCTCACAAAGTTTTTCGCTATCCCGCAGGTCACGGATTTTTTTGTGATGCCCGATCGGACTTCAGTCCAGACGCTGCCGCCGATGCTTGGGAACGAGTGAAAACACTTTTCCAAACGATGACCGATAGGTAACTCCTTCATCCTTTCCTCCTCACCGTACTAAACTGGCAATAGTCAGCAAATTCTTCCCGCAACCGTGGGGGATCTCACTTAGCAGTCATGAATCAAAAATCAACTCAGCCTCAATCAGACGCATCCTTCTCAATGGAGGACTTTGCCAAAGCGCTAGAGCAACACGACTATCAGTTTGCTCAAGGGCAAATCGTGCGAGGCAAAGTGTTTAGCTATGAAAGCGGCGGTGCGCTGATTGATATCGGTGGAAAGTCGCCTGCTTTTTTGTCGATCGCAGAAGCCAGTGTGCGTCAAATCAGCGATATCTCTGCGGTGCTGCCCGATCAGGATGAGGAGCGAGATTTTCTGATTATTCGTGAGCAGGATGAAAACGGACAAGTCACGCTCTCGCTGCGGCAATTAGAGATCAAAAAAATCTGGGATCGCCTTGCCGATGTGCAAGATAGCAAGCAAAGTCTGCAAGTGCGCGTTACGGGCATGAACAAAGGCGGTGTGACGGTTGATGTGCAGGGCTTGCGCGGGTTTATTCCTCGATCGCACTTAGTCGAGCGAGAGAACTTAGAGGCGCTCAAAGGTCAAACCTTGACTGCGACGTTTTTAGAGATGGATCGCGATCGCAACAAGCTCGTGCTGTCTAACCGTCTCGCGGCTCGGAGTGCCAGCTTTAGCCAGCTAGAAGTGGGACAACTGATCGAAGGCAAAGTCGTGAGCCTCAAGCCGTTTGGAGCGTTTGTAGAATTTGATAGCACTACAGGTCTGCTGCACATCAACCAAATCAGCAAAAACTACATCGCGTCGCTGCCTGCCCTGCTGCAAGTCGGACAGGTGATAAAAGCGATGATCGTCGAACTGGATGAAGGCAGAGGTCGAATTTCTCTATCGACAAAAATCCTCGAAAATCACCCCGGAGAGATGACTGAAAATATGGCTCAGGTCATGGACGAAGCAGAATCTCGTCAAGAGCGAGCCAGAAAAAATTTGTTAGGCGAGTAAAAAATTTTCATGACGACTATTTGGGAACTCGATTATTATTCGCGTCCGATCGTGGATGAAAATAACAAAAAAGTCTGGGAAGTTCTAATCTGCGAAAGTGCGACTCAGATTGATGCTGAACCAGACTCGCTGTTTCGCTATGCCGAATATTGTTCGAGTACGCAGGTTAATTCGGGCTGGTTAAAGAGTGCGATCGAGGAAGCGATTGCCCGCGCTCCTAACCCACCAGACAAGATTCGCTTCTTTCGGCAGGCGATGAACAATATGATCACCACGGCATGCGGTGGCTTGAACGTGCCAGCGCAACTGAGCCGACGGACGTTTGCCCTCAGTCAATGGGTGCGCGATCGCATGGAAACGGTTTACCCCCATCATCCGGGGTTTCAGCCGTCTAAAAATCCGTCAGTGACGTTTCCCACAACTCCTGCCGAGCCGCTGCCCGATGCCCTGATTGGACAGAAATGGATCTTCGCTACGCTGGAGACAAACGCCTTTGATGACATGAGTGAATGGGCGATCGACTTTGGCGAATCGTTTCCTCTCAAACTGGCAGGGCTCGCCCCCGACACTCCCATTCCGGGGCTGATTATTTATTCGTCTCGCGCCATGCCGATGGCAGCCTGGATGTCAGGGCTAGAAATGGCGGCGATTAAGTTCGACCCCGACGCGCCGACGCGATTAATGTTAGAAACCGGAGTCAGCGATCGTTGGATTCTCACGAGTCTCGACCCCAAAACCCAACCAGAGGCAAACCAATTTGAAGCGGCTAAACAAGTCTCAAATCAAGTTCACTTTTTAGCGATTCAAACCGATCCCCAAGTCGAAGCCTTCGCCGGATTCTGGCTATTACAGGATGTCACTTTAGCGTAGGCTAACGATGGTATAGAGTTTTCACACCTTGCAGGATATGCTACCAGAACAATTGCTGGAACTGGCTGCTCGATCGGGCGCAGATGCAGCAGAAGTCTTTCAGTCACGATCGCTGTCTCGTCCTGTTTTTTTTGAGGCAAACCGACTTAAACAACTTGAAAGCGCCGACTCAGAAGGAACAGCGCTGCGAATCTGGAAAAATGGCTGTCCCGGATTAGCCGTGGCTTACGGTCCAGCCGAGGCTCAGGCATTGGTCGATCGTGCCGTTGCTCTCAGCCAACTTAACGAACCCGAAGACGTTGAGTTAGCTCCCGCTTCCCATCTAATCTATCCCAACATGGGAGAAGCCGTCTCGGTCGAAACCCTCGTTGAGTGGGGAAAACAGGCGATCGAGCTAGTGCGAGATCACTATCCCGACGTGTTGTGCGCGAGTGGATGGGAGTGTGAATCAGAAACGACTCGTCTCATCACCTCAAACGGGCTAGACTGTGGCTACACCGACACGACCTTGAGCGGCTATCTAGAAGTTGAATGGGTGCGGGGAGATGATTTTCTTAATGTCAGCGATGGGCAAACGTTGCGAGACCGTCTCGATCCGGCTTTAGTGGCTCAACTGGTCATGCAGCGCCTAGAGTGGGCTAAAGAAAATGTGGGTGCCCCGATCGGGCGAGTTCCTATTCTCTTCACCTCTAAAGCCGCTGATATGCTTTGGGGCACTGTGCAGGCGGCATTGAATGGCAAACAGGTGATTGAAGGGGCATCACCCTGGAGCGATCGCTTAAATCAACCTGTCACGTCTGAGTCCCTTACCATCAGCCAAAATCCAGAAGCAGGTCCGTTTAGCTGCCCATTTGATGATGAGGGCACACCGACTCGTCCGATTACCTTTATCGACAAAGGCGTGTTGCAGTTGTTTTATGCCGATCGCACGACCGGAAAAGTTTTAGGCAGTGGCACGACTGGGAATGGCTTTCGCCCCGGATTGGGCAGTTACCCGAATCCTGGTTTATTCAACATGTTGATTGAGCCGGGTGTCAAATCGTTTGCAGAACTGATTTCGACAATGGAAGATGGACTCGTTCTAGATCAAATGCTAGGCGGCGGATCGAGCATTTCTGGCGAATTTTCGATCAACGTTGACCTAGGCTATCGAGTGCAAAAAGGTCAAATTGTCGGCAGAGTCAAAGACACTATGGTCGCGGGGAGCGTCTACACTGCCCTCAAAAACCTGGTCGAGCTTGGAGGTGATGGCGACTGGAACGGGTCATGTCATACGCCTTCCTTAATCGTAGAAGGACTCTCAGTCACAGGGCGCAGCGAAGACTAGCAGCCAAAATAAAGGGTGGCATCTGCTCTCGCGGAATGTCACCCGTAACCTTCACCTACAAAACGATCGCGCTATCGCAAAACGGTTTCTCGCAGCTCAGACTCTAAAACCCGGAGAAGCTGATCATCTCTCTGGTCTTTTGCCACCTGCATCCGGTGTTCTAAGCTGCGATCGATATTTGCCTTGTGGATGCGTTTGAGCTGCTGCAAGACATCAAAGGTAGAGCAGATCTGTTGAGTTTGAGAGGGCTGCGATCGCTCAATCTGAGAGAAGTCTTGCTGAGAATAAAAGCCTTTTTGAGTTCCTGATTTATGGGGCGATTGAGAAACCGGAATCTCAGCGATAGTTTGGCATCTCCAAGATGTTCCGCGATGGTTGCTTTGAATCTCACCTTCGGTCACTTCAAGGGTGGGTGGGGTGTATTCGTACCTAGCACCACGATAAGAAAGTCGCATGAGGGTCGCCTCTGACAAAAGTGAAGATTAGAGGAATTGCGTTCCTTCAAGAATGCTGTTAAGTTAAGCAACCTCTCTACTTCCGTCTCACTTGACTGACAGTCAAGTTCAGATGAACGGGTTACTTTCTGTAGTATAGGCTACCGTTCTCAACTCAGGTGTTTAACTTAAGAAAGATTCAAATTCAAGAAATAGTAGAGCTAATTGAACTTTGAAGGTGATGATTGACACACACTCCGCTTGAGTCCCATTGTAAGACTGCCAGCAGCACTGAACTTAAACCAATGACGAGTCCTGTTTCGAGAAACTGCCAAACGCTCATGTAGGGAAGGGTTGCAATCGCCAGCAGATGCACAAGGCAGATTAGCAGGAATGTCCGCGATCGCATTTTCAACCCTGTGTAGAGATAGCCAAGTGCGTTTAGCAACAACCACAGCAAAGGGAGTTGCATCAAGAGCGGTGACCATCCCAAAAAGATGCTTAAGTCAGTTAGCACTAGCCCCAACAGCATGAGAAAAACCCAGGCAAACGACACCTGCTTGAGTGGTTCTACTGCGGTGCAATGTTTAGAGAGTTTGACCATTGTCCCAGTGCCTACAAGTGTCAGACTCGACCAGAAAACAGCCTGAGTTGCCCAATCAATTGAAGCAAATTGAGCCGTTAAAAAGATAATCCCTGAGATAATGCCCCAAAGCAAACATGCCTGATCGATGCGCGTATAAAACGTCGAAAAAATGATGGTTTGTCCTAGCTGCCAATGTAGCCGCCACAAACCAGGGAGGTCTTCGATCGCAAACGCCGACTCTTTGCGCTGGAGTGGAGGAACGGCTTGATTGAAAAATTCACGGTTGAAAGGGGCTACCCGGAACATAAGGTTTTATGAATAGTTAATGATTAAAATGCCAATATCTCTTCTTAAAGTATCTTCCTTTAAGAATCTATTCACGGTGTCTGAGCGACCACAAGGGCAGCTCTATCAGGCGACACGATCATGCCCCCAGTGCAGATCTGTCTAGAGAGTTAGTCGAGAGACGAATTCTGTCTGCGATCGCCCCTAAACAGTGCAAAAGTCTCGCTTACACTCAGTAAACGAGACTCTCATACGTTTGATTAGGACGCAACCGACAGAAAGGACTCTATCTCCAAGTCTGTTCGCCGTCTTCGTTGATTCTGGCTTGACGAATCATATCTGAGATTTCTTCTGCATCTTTGACGTGATGCAATGGCTTTTTCTCGCCGTCTGGCATATCGAACACCATATAAGTCGGTACCGTGATGTGATCACCTGTGATGTCAGGCGCATCAACTGCAACTTGTTGGGCTTTTTCTTCTACAGACTTTGAGTCATCAATACGATCGCCCGGATTGCTAGCTAAATATTCTTTATCTAACTCTGCTCTCTGCTCCTGCTTTTGTTTGGGGTCAACATCTGCAGAAGTCATCGGCTGGTCGATTCCAGCTTTCTTATCGCCAGGTTTTGAATCTTTGTTCATAGTGATTTTATAAGATGGATTGCTATAGACAACATTAAAAAGAAAGAGGCAATTAAGCCTCCTTCAAATGATGGAATTTACAGATAGTCCCAAAGGTTGAGATTGTGATACCAAATTTACCCAACGCCGTAGAGACGTTTCGGTGGAACGTCTCATCGATCGTGCCATCACTGATCGTCTGTCGTATTCAAGAATCAAAATGCTATGAATCACCATCTATGAAGCAGATAACCCAACAACGAACACTATCTCGTTAAAGACGTTTAACGCTCAGCCGATTATTGAGGTCTATGCTTCGGACCATACCCGATCACCGCAACCTTGTGACGATAAATTAGCTCTGCGCCATACCAGCCAGTGATCGCTAATAGGGTCGCTACAACTAGAGAAATAATCAATCCGATCGGCAAGACTCCACCGGTTTGGCTGTTCCATCGCAACCAAAAATTAGCAGCAGACAGAGTGAGTGCTGCAACGTTGCCTACCATGTGTGCCCAGCCAGCGCTGTGTTCGCGCACTCGATCGATTCGAGCAAAGTCACTCATGCCAGCCGCTGCTGCCACTAAACCGGTCACGATGCCCACTCCGATGAGCCAAAAAGATGCTCTTGCCCAAAACGGATCTCCGGTGAGCCAATAACCAACATCAGTGCCCAAGGCACCCGTCAAAAACGCGATCGGAAAGGTGACAAGCAGTGGATGCAACGGATGCCCAAAGATAGCAACGGTGCTAGGAACACCGCTATCGCGATATTCAGCTTCATCAGCTTCAATCACAGGAGGAATGCTGGGAGTATGAGCACGAGTCATAGTGTTCTCCTAAAGAAATCAGGGTGGATAAGAGCAAGTACGACGACCTGGCAGTAAAGGCGATTACGGCAACAAGCGCCCTAACAGAGATTTATGTTCAGGAATCGTGAGCTTATGATGACGGGAAACGATCGACGTGTGCCTCTGACTCAAGAACTAGTTTTCCTTTCTGAACGTTGAGCTTCTTGAGCTTTAGCGTCATGCCATTCATCTCAAAGTTCTTTAGGTTAAGAAGGTCGCGAGCTTGGCTGAGCATTGCCTCTGTTAGTTCTGGAGAGAGGTCTCGCCCTTCAACATACTGCACATCCTCTAAGATCACTTGCTGCCCACTTGGGCTGACTTTAGGAATCGTAGTAAACGCCACTCGATGCTTTTCCCGAGTTCCTTTCAGAAAAACCTCGGTGTTCAGAAAAATCTTGCCATCACCTGGCAGACCAAACTCGATCTTGTGAGTGTCTACCGTCGCTAGCTCACCGTTCACGGTCACATCTAAATTCTGCATCTTGTCTCGGATAAAATCTGAGCTAAACGCTCGATTGATATCCTCTTCAGTCAAAACTACGTGAGTTTCAGCATCAGTCGGTCGAGTCAACTCAATCTTGCCCAATGCCACACTGAATGGGTTGATTGCCACGTTTCCAGTGTGCATTTCCATCTCTTCGATCCGCAGATCGTGCTGCATCACTAAGCCCTCAGCTTTGATCGAGACTGAATCTACGGCTCCTGACATCAGTTTAAGCGGATCAGTTTCGATCTCGACATCTAAATTTTTGACCTCATCTAATTGGCTAGAGATACCCATCTCGGCAACTTTATTAAGCGCCTGTTCTCCCAAATCTGACATTCTTAAAGTCCTTATCTCGCAGCTATGGCGATACTCTAAGACACAAATCTATAAGTGAGTATCTGCAAGGCGGTAGAGAAGGTCAGCGATCGCACTCTGCCATTGAGAAGAACAAATAGTGCTACAAGGTTCTGCGAGTGTTTGACTGGACATGGCACGGTAGCTCAATGATAAATGTTGAACCTTGCCCTAACTCGCTTGCAACGCTGATCTCTCCACCCATCAAATCGGTGAGCGCCTTGGTGATAGCCAGCCCCAGTCCTGTTCCGCCATGAGTGCGAGTCACCGTTTGGTTAGCTTGTCGAAACTCTTGAAAGATGAAGCTCAGGTCGGTTTCTGCAATCCCGATTCCTGTATCTCGAACCGCGATCGTAACGTGGTTACTAGTGGGTTCACTAGGCAGAAGATCGACCTCAATTGCAATATTTCCTTGGTCCGTGAATTTGATCGCGTTTGACAACAGATTTGCTAAGATTTGACGCACACGAGTCCGATCATTAACAACTGAAAAATGATCTTGAACTAGATGCACCTGTATGGATAGGTTTTTTTTAGTCGCCAGCGATCGCAGTTCTTCGATGGTTTCGTTGACTAAATCTGCTAAGTCAAAGGGTTCTAGAGCAAGTTCTAGCTTATTTGAACGCAGTTTTGAGAAATCTAAGACATCCTCAATCAAGCTTAATAGCTGCCGCCCATTCTCAAAGATTCGCTCAATCATGTTGAATTGCTGCGGCTCAAACCTCTGTTGGAAGTGACGCAACAACACACTAGAGAACCCCAGAATTGCATTTAAAGGCGTTCTCAATTCATGAGACATGGTGGCGATAAATTGAGCTTTGAGTCGATCGGCTTCAATCAACTCTAAATTTTGAAGCTGCATCTGCTGCAACTGCGCTTCAATTTGCTTGCGATCAGCAATATCTCGAATTAGCCAACGTAGTCCGATTGCCCTGCCCTCAGAGTCTTTCACCGCTGCAACCGTGATAGCCGCCTCAAACCGAGGTCTATTGCGAGCGGTTAAACAAATCTCCCATTCTTGAATACGATCGATGACTCGCAGTTGCAATAGGAGCGATCGAAACACCCGTCTCTGTTCTTCAGGGACAAAGTTGGTCAAAACTTTGCCAGCCAGATATTTTTGAGGCACGTTTAATAACTCTGCGGCTGCCCGGTTTACTTCATGGATTTTTCCATGAATATCAGTGACTAAATACCCATCGGGCGCAAAGTCAAATAGATCTTGATATCGGTGTCGCTCAGCTTCTATCTGTTGACGAGCTTGATAGATCTCTTCATTGTGTTGACAGACTTCTTCCTCGACGACCCTTAATTCTTCTAAGGCATTTGAGAGCGCCTCAATATAGCCAAGTGCAAGCTGTGCTCGCCCAAGCGGTGCATCACTCACATTCTTATAGAGTTCAGCCGCTCGCTGATCAACGGTGTTTAGCTGTTCAGCGATCTTGCTACGATCGCCGCTAAGTTTCAGTTCATCCATGTCATCTTGTGTTTGTTATTAATTCGTATATTGAAGAAGAAAATTATTCAGCCTCAATAGGTTTGAACAGATTTAAAAAAGTGCTTTAAAGTTTGACAGAGACAACTTCTAGAGAATTGAATGAATCTCAACGCTCCAAAACGTAGGGAATGTAAAAGTACAAGCTCGGTATGCCAGCGACCCTATTTAGATCTAGCTCCGAGTAGTAAGCACCTTTATAAGCCCCTGTGCTTACAGTCACAGATTAAGATATTCTTGCAATCCTCTCAAGGGTTGAGATAAGCAGCCAAATGGCTTAGAAACCTTGCTCTTCAGTAAATTTATTAAATTGTGAGCATCGTTTAAGGCTCAGTAAATGACTATCGCTCTACTGCTAGATGGCGAGTGATCTGTTAACTTCACGAAAGTTTTTAAGGAGGTCTTCTCGATCGATTTCGCAAGTCTGGGTTCAATACGCTAAATTGATTAGAGTGGCGAGCTTCAACCTTCCTCAGCATTAGCTATGAGCCACCATGACCACCGATGGATGAACCCTTCAGCTCTACCAAGCGCTGAAATTCTTGAAGTTTATTACACGACTCATCAGTTTTATCAAGAAGCACACTATCGAGAAGAGATCGATCGTACCTGTGCGTGGTACCGCACGATCGCAGCACAAAATCGTCGTGAGCTTGAAAAAATGCGGGGGGATATCAATTTATTTAGCTGGTTTTGTCGAAGATAATGCTACACAACTTCGATCTCAAATTCTTGAAGATGCACTCTTAGCTTAGGACCCAGCTTGACTAATATTGGGAAGTTAGCGCTGACGGGTCTGCCGTGCCACTCAGTCACGATCGCCAACACATCGCCTTCTTGTCCCTTGATATCGATCGGTTGATTTCGGTGCTCTGGGTGATGATAGATAACAACAGATTCAATAACACGAACACGCACACCAGCTTCCATAATTCTTGTCACTTCGTTGTCAAGAGCATTCACCACGATTAATCAGACCCAATTGGTCTTATCGACAGCTTTTTTATCTTTGCACAAGAGCGTCCCCTTCTCACGGTTTAGAAAAACTCTTGAGAGAGAATTTGTCTCGTAGCTGTTGGAATCCAACCGGGTCAACTGAATGCCAAATGCCTGCCCCCACAATTCCACTCACAATCACCATCAAGACGAGTTTTACCGTTAACCTAACCGCATTCGACTTCTTTCGCTTAGAAGCAGCGCTCTCCTCTAAAATGGGCACCTCACCCTCTGGCAAACTCAGATTTGACGGTAGAGCTGACGGGTCACTTACCCTCGCCTCAGGAAGCCGAATCTCTGACAACGAAGAAGACACATGACAATAGGTCAGCACGATCGAGGTGTTGTCGTGCCCGTTTTTCTGATTTGCTAAATCAAGCCAAGACCGCACCGCCGACTCTAAAGAGACTTTTTCTTTGAGAACGAGATTGGCATACTCTGACCAAGACTGCTCGACTAAGCCGTTGTCACTTAATCCATCTGAACACAGCAGCAGCAAGCCATCTTCTTCTAAGATAAATCGCTGCACACTGGGGTTTAGAAATTGGCTGTCTCGCGTTCCTAAGGCTTGAGTGAGTGCCCCAGCATCAGGACGTTTGACTACATCTCGATAGAGCGATCGTCCCTGTTTAATCTCTCGCGTGCTCACATCATCATCTACCGTCAGTTGATGGCAATAGTGCGGTGTGATCCAATAGGCACGGCTGTCTCCCACATTGATCAGATAAAGCTCGTGGGCGTTGTTAACCACGGCTCCACTCGATAACGTGACGCGCTGCGGAATCTGGAGCGCCATCACCAGAGTGGTGCCCATTCGTCGGCGAGATTCTCGCTCTTGCTCGTCATTTTGGGCAGAAATCATGTTGTTGACGACCCGCACGATCGCTGCCAATTGCTCTGCTAATAAATCGGGCAACATTGGCTCAGACTGTTGAGCAACTTCGGTCAACAGCGCTCTGACTTGAAGCTGAAGCGACTGCACCGCCAATTGACTCGCGACTTCGCCACCTTCATGTCCGCCGATGCCATCACACACGATCGTTAACCTCGGACTCAGTTCATCGTAGGTTTGGGCGTGAGCCGTCATCGGATAGCAGGTGTCTTCGTTGTGCGATCGCTGTACACCCACATCTGTAGCACCCACGACTTGCAGACGCAGGGGCAGTTGGGCTGACTGAGTAATCAACTGCTGATTTAAGAGGGCTGAGACTTTCTGGAAACTGGCTCCCTGCTGCATCTCGGCACAGATTGCGGTGAGGGCATCTACGATCGTCGCCTTTGACTCTGGCACCCAAACAAGCCAGCACTGTGCCAAGTTTGAGAGAGAAGGATTTGAAAACGAAGCTCTTGCATAGATGGGATCTTCGGAGTCTTTAATAAATTCTTTGATCTGAACTCGCCACCCCTCGACTCGCACGTTGTCGGGTGACAGCAAACTCGATGCGACATTTAAATCTAGTAGAGGTGTCCACAGTTGCAAAATCTGCCACAGCCAGTAGATCTGACGCACTGCTGAGGCTTGTGTCCAGGCTTCAAAAATAGCGGGTTGCAAACTTCCGGCATCGTCTAAGGGGGCGTTTTCTAATAAGAGAATTTCTCGCTTCGTTTCATCGTCTTGGCAAAACCCATACACTTGCGGGGTGTGCAGTCGCTGAGCATAAAGGTGCAAATAGGGAAGCGCTTCATCGGGCAGCATCGCAGGTACATAAGGCTCTATTTGAGGTTTGGTGTCTGCCCAAATTCGAGGTGCGACGACCTGGTAGCGATCGGCGACGATCGTTCCGATTGGCTTTTGAGCAGCGACCTCTCCCACTGCCCAAAGATAAGGATACCCTTGTGATTGCGAACTGCTCATGCGCTTAAAAACGTTTATTGTAGGGCGTTTGTGACAAAATCAACCATCCAAAATTTGAAGGATTGCGGAATGAAGCGGGCACTCTTTGAAGAAGGACGTAAGTGGCTTAACTCGGTCGATTAGGATAGCCGATTTTAAGCGATTCGTCTCAAGTCGCTTCACAAAACTCTCAAGAGGGTTGGCATCTCATCGCGACGATCGTTCCTTTGCTCAAAAACAGATATGTCTCTGACTCCTACTGTGGTTTGGTTGATAGCAGGGTTTGCCCTTTGCCTGATTGAGTTTGTGTTACCCACTGCATTCATCGCCTTTGTGATGGGGCTGAGTGCCCTGATCGTTGCTGCCGTCTCAACCGTTTTGCCTCTCAACGGGCAGATCATTCTCTGGATGGCACTTTCGGCGCTAATGGTGCTGGTGTCTCGACGCTTTGTTAGTCGCAGGGCAGCTCTCAAACTAGATGCAACCGAAGCAGAAACTTTGACCGAGATTCTACCGGGGAAGCCGGGACGGGTACTCTATGAGGGCAATTCGTGGAGCGCTCGCTGTGAGACGTTTGATGGGGCGATCGCGCCTCACCAAAAAGTCTATGTCGTCGGACGCAAAGGGACGACGTTAATCGTGGTGCCTGAAGGGTTAGCCCACGAGGAATCCTGATCATTCACCCGTTCAATCATTAAGAGGTTAAGACTATGTGGGGTTTATTTATTGCAGCAGTGATTGGAGGCGGAGCGCTCTCTAGCGTCAAAATTATCCAACAGGGCAATGAGGCATTGGTCGAGCGATTGGGAAGCTACGATCGTAAGCTCGGTCACGGTCTTAGTTTTGTGATTCCTGGACTTGACAGAATCGCGTTTCAAGAAACCGTTCGAGAAAAAGTGCTCGACATTCCACCTCAGCCTTGCATCACCCGCGATAACGTCTCGATTACGGTCGATGCCGTCGTCTATTGGAAAATCGTAGACATGGAGAGAGCATATTACAAAGTGCAAAATCTCAACGCCGCCGTGGTGAACCTGGTGCTTACCCAAATCCGGGCCGAGATGGGTCAGATTGAGTTGGATGAAACCTTTACGGCACGATCGCAGATTAACGAAATCTTGCTGCGCGATCTTGATGTTGCCACCGACCCTTGGGGCGTAAAAGTCACGCGTGTTGAGCTACGCGACATCATTCCCTCAACCGCTGTGCAAGAGTCAATGGAATTGCAGATGTCAGCCGAGCGGCGCAAACGTGCCTCGATTTTGACCTCTGAAGGAGAACGAGAGTCAGCCGTCAACTCTGCGCGAGGCAAAGCCGAAGCCCAGGTGCTCGATGCCGAAGCCCGTCAAAAATCCGTCATTCTCGCTGCTGAAGCTGAACAGAAAAGCATTGTTCTCAAAGCCCAAGCCGAGCGACAGCAGCAAGTGCTTCGTGCTCAAGCCACTGCCGAAGCCATTCAAGTGGTCACTCAAGCTCTGAAGACCGATCCCCGTGCTGCCGAAGCCGGGAAAGTCTTGCTTGCCTTGAGCTATTTAGAGATGGGCACGATCGTCGGCAAGAGCGACAGCAGCAAAGTTATGTTTATGGACCCTCGCGGTATTCCCGCTGCGCTGCAAGGCATGTTGTCAATGGTGGACGAAGGCAACGGCAAAGCCTAAGAATCTTGTCCGGAATCTAACCCTGATGTGTTTTCGGCTTGACATTGAGTACACAAACCAAAAAACTCCAGCATGTGGTAGTAAATTTTGAACTGATAGGACTTATGTAGCTGTTCTTCTAAGTTGTGAACCGGGCATTCGTCGATCGCGATCGAGTTACCGCACTGCACACAGGTTAAGTGATGCCTGTCTTCTTTGACCAGGCTATACAGCGCCTCCCCGTTGGGCAGCGTTCTCACCTGCACCATGCCCTCCAGCTTGAGCGCCTCTAGACCCCGATAGACCGTTGCCAGCCCCATGCTTTGTTCACGGCTGCGAAGTTCGATATAAAGATCCTGTGCTGAGATGGCTCGGTTCAGGGTCTTTAATAGCGTAAGGAGGCGTTCTTGATTGCGGGTGCGGGTTCTCATGAGAAGTAGGTGCGATCGTCCAAAGTGAATCCAAAAATCTGTCTACTCCAATTGTAGAAGTTCGTCTGTTTTCATCTAGCTGTGGTCTTAGAATGAAAAAGCTGTCGCATTCAAGACGGCTTTTCTAGCAATCAGGACACGGCTGTGACTCAAAACTATCAAGCTCAAATCTATGTTACTCTCCGTCCTTCGGTCTTAGACCCTGCGGGAACAGCGGTCAAATCTGGGTTGTCGCACATGGGATATAACAACATTGAGCAAATTCGCATTGGTAAATATGTTGAATTAGCGATCGCTGCCGACACTGAAGAGGCGGCTCGTCAACAGTTAGACCAAATCTGTGACCAACTACTAGCAAACCCCGTGATTGAAAATTATCGGTTTGATTTGCAGAAGATGTCTACACCTCTGAACGCAGGTTCATAAATAAAGGATAAAGGATGAAAGTTGGAGTAGTGGTTTTTCCAGGGTCGAATTGCGATCGTGATGTAGTCTGGGTGACGCAAGGGCTACTCAAGCAGCAAACTCGCATGATTTGGCATGAAGACAGCGATTTGTCTAATATCGATCTAGTCATTGTGCCGGGTGGGTTTAGCTATGGAGATTATTTGCGGTGTGGCGCGATCGCTCGGTTTTCTCCGGTGATGCAAGCCACGATTAAACATGCAGAACAAAGAAAATTTGTTCTAGGAATTTGTAATGGGTTTCAAGTCTTAACTGAGGCGAACTTACTGCCGGGTGCGCTGGTAAGAAATCGGGATTTGCATTTTGTTTGCGATCGCGTGCCTCTCAAAGTCGAGCGAACTGATTTGCCCTGGACAAATCGCTATCAGACTGACGAGGTGATCACGCTTCCGATCGCTCACGGTGAAGGCAGCTACTACGCCGATGCCGACACGCTGAAATCGTTAGAAGATAACCATCAAGTGTTATTCCGCTATTGCAATGCTGAGGGCAAATTTGATCAGTCCAGCAACCCCAACGGATCGTTGAATCAGATTGCAGGAATTTGTAATCGTCAAGGCAATGTGGTGGGCATGATGCCTCACCCAGAACGAGCGTCTGATCCGAGTTTGGGCGGCACTGATGGACTGCGATTATTTGAAGGAATGCTGGGAGCGATCGCGGCACTTAGTTAGTATCAGACGACAGCTATAGTTCGCGGTAGCTTCCCTATTGCACAGGGACAAACTTAGTGCTGCTAGATCCCGATATTGCCCAAGCTTTCCCTAAGGGTGCAGCTATAAATGAACGCGATGTGCGACTTTCCTAAAACACCCGCAAAGACTGCCCTCACCCTAGCCCTCTCCCGATGGAGAGGGAACAAGATTTCTAGCGCCCCTCTCCTGCGGGAAAGGGGTTGGGGGTGAGGGTAAATTAGTTGCACATCGCGTTAAGTTAGTCTATGACCATCGCGATTGAACAACCAATTCAGCTCAATCGGCTATTCTTTCGCAGTCTTAAATCGTTCTTTTGCCACTTCAAATGAGTCGCGCATCACAGCTTGAATGCGTTTTGGATCAGGCGTGTTTCCACCCAACATATCTCCAAAATAAACACATGCCGTTTCTCCTAATGCCCATGTGTAAGTCGTTGCCCACGATGCTGCGATTACACTACCAAAACCGGGAATGAATTTGATTAACTCACGCCCGATCGCTTGGGCAACAAATCCACCCGCGATCGCGCTCACTAGCCCACCCGCCTGAGACGGACTGAGCGTCTGTCCATAAATTTGTCCCAACAAACCCACCATTGACGCTTGTAGCGCAGTCAACACAGGCATCGTCGCTAACGGCAACGGCACAGCCGCCAAAGCCCCTGCCATCACTGAGAAGGGCAGAATGTAGCGCCGCCCTGCCTCTCGGTAGAGATTGCTGATTTGTTTTCCAGCTTCTCGATCGCTCAATAATTGCGAGATTGTTCGGGCTTCTGCTTCAGGCAGTAACTCTGCAAGCGAGTTAGCCAGCGCGTCTAAACCATAAAACACCGGAGTGAAGCCGTCTTCTTCTAAGGTAAAGTCGATCAAGATAGCCTGATCGAATAACCCCTCAAATCCACGCTGCAATTCAGCAAATGCCCGATCGACATCTCCATAAGTAGGTGGATAATCGGGATGATTCGCTGCATCTGCTGGATAAAGCTCGTGTAGACACGTCACTGCTAACAGACACGGCACCTCAGGATGCTGCTGTCGGATCTGACTTGCAACTTGTCTCAACGTATCGGTGGCAAAGTCATTAATCTTCACCGTCAGAATCAAGATCTTCGCTTGTGCTGTCTTAACTTCAATCTCGCTAACTAACTCTCGGATCACTTTGTTGGTTTCTTGAGTGCCATCTCCTAAACCCACGGTGTCTGTGAAAACCAGTAGCGGCAAATCATCAGTTGGATAGCTATAACGCTGCGTGTGTTGCGTGTGAGGTCGAAACCCTTGCCCAATAATTTTAGCTGAAACGCCTGTTAGACCCCGCACGATCGAACTCTTGCCCGCTTGGGGTTTACCAATCAAGAGTGCCTCGGTCGTCGGTAGCTCTGCCCGAATCTTTTTGAGAATCTCAGCAATCTCAGCGTCGTCAACGCTAAACCAACCTGCAACAGTCTGAGCAACCTGCCGCACTGGGAACCGCTGACTTAACTGTGAATTGACACCGCCCCAAAAGTCCCGCGTTTTATTAAACCAATGTTGAGCAGTCTTTGACTGAGGAGACTCATCAGCCTTTTGAAGCGTGCTTGATGATTCGCGTTTGTCTTCGGGTTGCTCAGTCATGATTGCCTAGAAGTTCCGCAGAAGGCGACTCTCCAAACTTATCGCACCTTGCTCTTTGTTAATAGACAAGAGAACCGAACCGCTGTGTCAAGTTTTCCACTCGCGATCGCCTGCTCTCTAAGCTTCTTCAAGCGGCTCACCACCAGGAGACGATCGATAAAGGGCATCTAGTTGCTCACGCGCATCTTCTACCGTCATTGATCGCATCACTAAAAGCGGCTCGTTGATGATTTTGCCATCGTTATCTAACAACTCAGGGTGAGGAACCCGCACGCGAGACCCTAAAGACGTGGGTCGAGATGGATCGTAACTTCTCGGCGCGTAGTGGCGCTGAGACTCAGCTCCCAGTGTTAATAAATTGCGAATTAGATTCCCGATCGCTAAAAAAGCAAGCAGGGTAAAAGCCAACATGTAAAGGAAATGTAACACCATAGCGCCTCTCTACTGAACCACGCTGATTGAAGATCGAAGTAGCGTTGATACTCCAATTCGCTTTCAAGCAAACTTCATATCAACCCGTTTTTTTATGAAACCCACTTAAAAATTAATCTTTATACCTCATCATCGCCTATAGTCTCTCAGATTTCTCGTTCTTGTCACATCTCTTTTTAGAGGGGTTTATGCGATCTCAACCGCATTCTCACATGCCAGCACTCGGTGACTAATTGGTGCCACGTCATCAACATAGAGGTTTCTACACCAACCTCTCCGTTGGTCATTTTCAATAGGGTCTGTGTCGTGCTAACCGTTTGCTGTGCCTGAGTTACCCGTGTTAAGAGGTCAGCTTGCTGTTTGTCGTCAAGGAAGGGAATCATCTCTGACTCAAGCAGGGTGCGCGATCGCCCAAACCAATATTGAAAGTCTTCTAACAAAGGCTCTAAAACAGTCTTCAACAAATCTGGCTCTGGCAAATTCGAGTTAAACATAAACTGAAAACACCTTGGAAATCGTCAGAAATCTCTAAAACTGTTTACATTTCGCAATGCTTTCTCATCTTACCTGGAAATTGTCCCTGTGCGACATTGATTGCAATCGGATCGGTAAGATGGATAGAGTTATATCCAGCACGACTCATGCCTGCCGAAGAATCTTCTAATCAGCCCGAAAAAATCTATTTGCCTCGCACCAGCGAATCCGATGCGTTAAAGAAAATTCGTCATACGGCTTCTCACGTCATGGCAATGGCGGTGCAGAAATTGTTTCCTAAGGCGCAAGTGACGATCGGACCCTGGATCGAAAACGGTTTCTACTACGATTTTGATAGCCCTGAGCCGTTTACTGAAAAAGACTTGAAGGCAATCAAAAAGGAGATGATCAAGATCATCAACCGCAAGTTGCCTGTCACCCGGGAAGAAGTCAGCCGCGAAGAAGCTGAACGCCGCATTAAAGAGATAAACGAACCTTACAAGCTAGAGATTTTAGAAGGCTTGCAGGAGCCAATCACGCTCTATCACTTAGGCGATCAGTGGTGGGATTTATGTGCAGGTCCTCATTTAGAAAGCACTGCGGAATTGAAGACAGACGCGATCGACCTTGAAAGTGTCGCTGGAGCCTATTGGCGAGGAGACGAGACCAAAGCCCAACTTCAACGCATTTATGGCACGGCTTGGGAAACGCCCGAACAGTTGACCGAATATAAGCGCCGCAAAGAAGAGGCTCTCAGACGCGACCACCGCAAAATCGGTAAAGAACTCGGACTGTTCATCTTCTCAGATCTCGTGGGTCCTGGTTTGCCGATGTGGACACCCAAAGGAACAGTGCTGAGATCGACCCTCGAAACCTTTCTGCAAAAAGAACAAACCAAGCGCGGCTATCTGCCTGTCGTCACCCCGCACATTGCCAGAGTCGATCTGTTCAAGATGTCTGGGCACTGGCAGAAATATCAAGAAGATATGTTTCCGCTGATGGCGGAGGATGACGAATCTCGCGCCAGCGAACAAGGCTTTGTGATGAAGCCGATGAACTGTCCGTTTCACATTCAGATCTATAAGAGTGAGTTGCGATCGTATCGAGAACTCCCGATGCGATTGGCGGAGTTTGGCACGGTCTATCGCTATGAGCAATCGGGTGAATTAGGAGGATTGACCAGAGTGCGCGGCTTTACGGTCGATGATTCGCACCTCTTTGTCACACCCGAACAGCTTGATTCAGAGTTTCTCAACGTGGTGGATTTAATTCTGTCTGTGTTCAAGAGTCTGCAACTCAAGAACTTCAAAGCGCGTCTGAGTTTCCGTGATCCGGCATCTGATAAGTATATTGGCTCAGACGAGGCGTGGGAAAAGGCGCAAGGTGCCATCCGTCGTGCCGTTGAGACGCTAGGGATGAGCTACTTTGAAGGCATTGGGGAAGCGGCGTTTTACGGTCCCAAACTGGACTTTATTTTTAGCGATGCCCTCGATCGAGAGTGGCAACTCGGTACGGTTCAGGTGGATTACAACTTACCCGAACGATTTGATCTGGAATATGTCGCAGAAGACGGCACGCGCAAACGTCCTGTGATGATTCACCGTGCGCCCTTTGGGTCGTTAGAGCGCCTGATCGGCATTCTCATTGAGGAATATGCGGGAGACTTCCCCGTCTGGCTGGCTCCGATTCAAGCCAGAGTGCTGGCGGTGGGCGATGAGTTTTTGCCGTTTGCCAAGCAAGTCGTTGAGCAAATGAAAGAGATCGGCATTCGGGCAGAAGTTGATTTGAGTGGCGATCGCTTAGGCAAACTGATTCGCAATGCTGAGAAGGAAAAAATTCCCGTTATGGCAGTGGTGGGTGCCAAAGAAGTCGAAGCCAATGCCCTGAGCATTCGGACTCGTGCATCGGGTGAGTTGGGTTCGCTGCCCGTCGCTGAAGTGTTGGAACGGATGAAGGGCGCGATCGCAACCTACACCAATTTCTAAACCATCTGGCGTTTATAGCACTCCAAAAGAATGGGGGCGTTGCCGAATGCATATGAATTGCCCTTACCCCCAACCCCTCTCCCGCAGGAAAAAAGCGCTAGAAATCTTGTTCCCCCTCCTGCGGGAGAGGGCTAGGGTAAGGGCAAAATCTGTGTTTTATAGATCAATTCAGCAACGCCAGAATGGGCACCTTGTCGAATCAGATTCACTTCACGATTCGGGGCGACAAGCGCCAGCCCGTTCTTTTGTTTTTGCATGGGTTTCTAGGCAACTGTGAGGATTTTGACGCGATCGTTCCTCATCTTTCGGATAATTTTTGCTGCTTGAGTGTTGATTTACCGGGTCACGGTCAGACTCAGGTTGCAGAAGAAAACTACACGATGTCGAACACGGCAGAATTAGTCGTTCGTCTTCTCGATCGTCTCGATATTTCTCAGTGCCATTTAGTTGGCTACTCAATGGGCGGACGATTAGCGTTGTATTTGGCGCTGCAATTTCCCGATCGTGTTCTAAAAACTGTGTTGGAGTCTGCATCTCCTGGATTGAAAACTCAGTCAGAGCGTTTGGCACGAAAACAACACGATGCAACCCTTGCCGATCGTTTGGAGTCCGATTTTCCTGCGTTTCTTGCAGACTGGTATGAGCAGCCCTTATTCCGCTCATTGAAGCAGCATCCAAATTTTGAGCAGACTTTTCAGCAGCGATTGAAGAATCGACCGTCAGAACTGGCGAAATCGTTGCGTTATATGGGCACGGGTGAGCAACCGAGTTTATGGAACCGCTTGAAACGTCATCAAAATCCGCTGCTGCTGTTGGTTGGAGCGCGCGATCGCAAATTCATTACGATTAATCAGGAAATGGCTCACCTCTGCCAAACGGCTCACCTCGCAATCATTCCAATGGTGGGGCATACTATTCACGTCGAAAATTCTCAAACTTTCGCAAAGCACCTTCGCCGATTCCTGTAAAGCGTTAGAAAAATATCCCGATTAATACTCGTGCTTGGCGAATAGCGATTCAACCAAACAGCCATGTCTTAAATGACACTCAGTAACCAGAGTCAATAGAACAGCTTCTAGTATAGTACAAATGTTCTAAACTAGAAACGAGAGTTTTTCACACGACTCTAGGGAACTCTGACAAGAATCTGCTGTTCACGCCCAAACCGCACTCCAAGGATGCTAGACCTATGCAGTTGAAACTCTCCGCTCGTTTTGCCAAGCACCGCTCTATCATCGCTGGAATTTTTCTTGCTACAGGGGTTTCACTGGTCACGATTTTGCCGACTTTGGCACGACCTGCCCAGCTAACAGCAATGCTCTCTACGAGTGAGATCAATGTGCGGGTAAATCCCTCTACCCAATCGGGCGTGACTTATAGAGGCACCGTTGGCGATCGCGTCGAGATCATTAGAGAAATCCCCGCTACTGATGGCTACACCTGGTACTACGTGTCGTTTGATCGGTCTGGGGCAAGCGGTTGGGTGAGAAGTGATTTAGTGCGTCCACTCAGCGCTTCGGCATCTAAGGTGAAGAGTCCAGCCGTCTTGAAGCAATCTTCACCTGCAATTAGCGTTATTCCCGAAACTCGCCCTGTTCAGTCTCCTGGCGGGGAGTTTACTTCACAGCAGATTGGCTATTTTCTAGAAATTGCATTGGGGGCAGAGTTTTCTCAGTCAAGCAGCGCGGCTAGAATCCGCAAATGGCAAGGGGATGTAAACATTCAATATTTTGGGTCTCCGACCAGCCAAGATTTAGCGACATTAAACTCGATCATTAACGAAGTCAACGATCTAGCCAACGGCGGAATCCATCTGCAACTGGTCAATCAAAATCCCAATATCACGATTCATTTCTCACCCTTATCGCAATTTACTCAACTTGAGCCAAACTATCAACCTGGCAACTACGGCTATTTTTGGACTCGCTGGGATGAAAATAACAAGCTTAATAACGCCAACATTTTAATCACAACGACAAAAGTCACTCAAAAAGAACGATCGCACCTGATTCGAGAAGAACTCACTCAATCGTTGGGGCTGATGCAAGACTCCTATAAATATGCAGACAGCGTGTTTTATCAACCGTGGACAGACGTGACGCAATATTCGGCGATCGACCGATCGCTGATCAGAATGCTTTATGACCCACAGATTTCCCCTGGCATGACAAAGGCGCAAGTGATGAGCGTGTTAAACACTCACCAAGCTTCCCGTCAGTGAGTTGATACCATCAGGGGCATGACCAAAATCGAAATCGTTCGCCCTAGATCTCTTCTTGAGCGATCGTGTCTAATTCAGCGCTTGCCGCTTCATTCCACTCTTGCATAGCAGGAAGTGCCAAAATCGACTGCACGTAGTTTTCGCAAACCGAATCTAGCTCAACCCCATAGGTCACAAACCGCATCACAACCGGGGCAAACATTGCATCGGCGATCGTAAACTCGCCAAACAGCATGGCTCCGTCTGTGCCAAACCGTTGACGGCACTCTCGCCAAATTTCGGTGACTCGATGAATGTCTTTGAGCACGTCAGCCGTTATGCCTTTACCAGGAAGTCTGGCGCGGCAGTTCATTGGCATTGCCTGCCGCAAGCTTTGAAAGCCTGAGTGCATTTCTGCGCTAATCGATCGGGCGATCGCTCTCGCGTCTAAATCCCGCGACCACCATTCAAGACTAGGAAACTGTTCCGCTAGATAGTCAAGAATGGCAAGCGAATCCCAGACTCTTCGACTTTCGTGCAAAAGGATTGGCACCCTCCCGGTCGGAGAATATCGCCAAATCTCTTCGGCAAATTTTGGGGTATTGAGCGGCAGAAGAATCTCGTCAAACTCGACCCCAAATTGCTTCATCGCTAACCAGGGACGAAGTGACCAGGACGAATAATTTTTATTGCCAATGACAAGCGTGAATTCTGCCAATTGAGTAGATCCTGGTTTAAGAATTAGAAAAACTCAGCAAAAAGGGGATCAGTTGATCCCCAAAAGACCTGAGTAATTGAGCTTAATCTTCAGCAAATATATACTTATGCAATTCGGCTGGATCGGGTTCAGGACTGCCCAGTGCAAACTCAACCGCCTCATCAATCTCGGCTTGAATCTCTTGCTCGATCGCTTTCAGTTCTTGCTGATCGGCTAAATCTTGCTCCACCAAGTAAGCGGCAAACTTCTTGATTGGGTCACGAGCGAGCCAAGCCTCTTTTTCGTCTTTAGATCGTAGCTCGTCGGGGTCTGCCAACGAGTGACCTCTAAAGCGATAAGTCAAACACTCAATCAGCGTCGGACCTTCTCCGGCACGGGCGCGAGCCACGGCTTCTTGAGCGATCGCTCTCACTGCCAGCACATCCATGCCGTCAACCTCATAGCCCGGAAGCCCAAAGACACTAGCTTTTTTGTAGATTTCTTGCTGAGAGGTGGCGCGCTCGTGAGCCATGCCGATTGCCCACTTATTATTCTCCACCACAAAGAGAATCGGCAGCTTCCAAAGTGCCGCCATATTCAAGCACTCAAAGAATTGACCGTTGTTAGTGGTGCCATCGCCGAAGAAAGCTGCCGTCACTTGATCAAAGCTGGCATCACCCAATGCTTCGCGACGATATTTTGACTGAAATGCAGCCCCCAATGCAACCGGAATGCCTTCTCCAATAAACGCAAAGCCACCCAGTAACTTATGTTCTGCTGAAAATAAGTGCATTGAGCCGCCGCGACCTTTGCTGCAACCCGTCGCTTTGCCAAACAGTTCTGCCATGACGTTGCGGGCAGGCACTCCAGCACTGAGTGCGTGAACATGGTCACGGTAGGTACTGCACACATAGTCTTGACCGGGGCGCATTGCTTGAATGACTCCCGTCGAAACTGCCTCTTGCCCGTTATAGAGGTGGACAAACCCAAACATTTTGCCCCGATAATACATTTCGGCGCACTTGTCTTCAAAAAAGCGCCCTAAGATCATGTCTTTATAAAGGCGCACCCCTTCTTCGTAAGTGACTTGGGCAGAAGCAGATTGAATTGTCGGGAATGTTCTTTCCTGTACCATGCGCTTTTAGACACCTCGCTGCAATACCCAAACTGTACGGTGATTCTGAACGGTAACCTCAATCGTAAAGCCAGCTTTCTTTCAAAGTCATTAAGGCTTATAGTTCACTCTAACGCTCCATAACCAGGCAGCTAGAGGCATAAATTTGACGATCGGGTGCGCTACAGAGTTCAACACCAATAATTTAGTTTAAAATACCGTTCTGTTGGGTCAAAGATCAAATTATAAATTGCCTGACCTGACTTCATGAATTTTGAGAAACGCTGACCGCTCGAACGCTTACATCTGAGTTTTCTAAGGTAGTCTGCTGACTTTGCATCTACAGGGTATGATGGCATTCAACCGATTAGTGTCCTGGTTTTCATCACCATTTATTGCTCACTGCTGGGGAAGTCAACCGTGCGTATTCCGCTCGATTATTATCGGATTCTGGGTTTACCCATCCAGGCTACTGCCGACCAATTAAAGCAGGCGCATCGCGATCGCACTCTGCAACTCCCTCGCCGTGAGTATTCTGAAGCGGCGATCGCGGCGCGTCGTCAATTGCTCGATGAAGCCTATTCAGTGCTTTCAAACCCAGATCAACGCCAAAATTATGACGCACGGTTTTTGGCAACTGCTTATGATGCAGAGCTAAGTCAGCCAGAGTTAACGCTCAATGGCACGATCGCTGACTCAGATGCGCGATCGCCCAGCATTGAGATTCAAGAGAAACAACTCATTGGTGCTCTGCTGATCTTGCAGGAGTTGGGTGAATATGAGCTAGTCCTCAGACTGGGTCGCCCTTATTTGAGCAGTGGCAACGCAAATTTAAAAGATGGACGCTTTGGCGATCCCAGAATTGTTTTATCGGATATTGTGTTGACGGTTGCACTGTCGTGTCTTGAATTGGGTCGTGAACAGTGGCAGCAGGGACAATATGAGAACGCAGCAGAGGCGTTAGAAACAGGACAAGAATTGCTAATGAGGGAAGGGTTATTTGCCAGTGTTCGGGCTGAGATCCAGTCAGATCTTTATAAATTGCGCCCTTATCGAATTTTAGAGCTTTTGGCGTTGCCAGACGAAAACTCGATCGAGCGGCACAACGGCTTAAACCTGCTGAGAGATATGTTGCGAGAGCGAGTCGGCATTGATGGCTCAGGCAATGATCAGTCTGGGTTAAGCATTGATGACTTTCTGCGCTTTATTCAGCAGTTGCGTGGCTATCTCACCGCTGAAGAACAGCAGACATTATTTGAAGAAGAGGCGCGTCGTCCCTCAGCGGTCGCGACTTATCTAGCAGTCTATGCATTGATGGCACGCGGGTTTGCCGAACAGCAGCCTGCGTTGATTCGTCGCGCTAAAGCAATGCTGATGCGGTTGGGCAGTCGGCAAGATGTGCATCTTGAACAGGCAGTCTGCGCTCTGCTATTGGGGCAAACCGAAGAAGCGAGTCGAGCATTAGAACTCAGTCAAGAATACGAACCGCTCGCCTTTATCCGCGAGCACTCTCAAGGAGCACCTGATTTATTGCCGGGGCTGTGTCTTTACGCCGAACGCTGGCTCCAAGATGAGGTGTTTCCCCACTTTCGTGATCTATCAAAGCAGCGCGTCTCTCTCAAAGACTATTTTGCCAACCAGCAAGTTCAAGAATATCTCGAAGAGTTGCCCGCCGAGTCTGATTCAGCCGAGTGGACAGCTCAACGCCATTGGAACCGTCGGAGTATTGCTGCTCAAACGATCGCTGCCGCTCAACCTTCTGAAATTTCAGCTGCTAACGGACGACCCATTCGATCTGCCCAAGCTTATGAAACAACGGATGAGTTTGCATCTCGCGCCACCACTGCAACATTGGCAACCGGAGCCGTTGCCTCTAATGTCGTCACAATGCAGAACGCCGAACGGGCTGCCAATCTCTCGCCCGAAGGCAGCTTGCAAACCCCTGAAAATGGTCAAGGACGATCAAAACGCGATCGCCAGCGTGGCAACGTCGATAATGGTCATCGCGTTCCCGATGCAGACGACTTGCCGCCTCGTCGTGGAGAGGGTTCGTCTGCAAAGACCAAGCATCGTCGAAGAATTCCTCTGCCTCTGCTGCTGCTGGGAATTTTTGCGGTCGGAGCGGTGGGCTTTTTGCTATTGCGATCGGTGAAGTTCTTCACGTCAAAAACCACAGACGATCAGCTCTTGGTGCAGCTTGATCAGCCTGTGATTCCCATTCCTATTCAGACGACTGCAAATCCGCTCTCTGGTGAGATGAATCAAGCTACTGCTCAACGAGTTTTAGAGTTTTGGCTAGACGCAAAGAAAGACGCAATGGGGCAGTCTCACACCGTTGAGAAACTAACGAAAGTTCTAGCCGAACCGAAACTCACGGAGTGGCGCAAAAATGCCAATGATGCAAAGCGAGAAAACTGGCATAAGCAATACGAACACACGGTAAAAGTAGACACGGTTGACATCAGTTCCACCGATCCGAGTCAAGCGACCGCCAAGGCAGCAATCTCTGAAACCACTAAATATTATGAAGGCGAACAGCTTGCAGACACCAAAGCTGAAACGCTACAAGTTCGCTATTCGCTCGTGCTGCAAGACAATCAATGGCGTATCAAAGATTGGCAGGTTCTTTAGGTTGCCCCTCCCTTGAAAGTGATTGTTAACCCTCTGATCGTGATTTCTTGCTGTGGACTTGTCCAAGAAAATCTAGAATTAGAACACTGACGCTTCTAGGGGCGTCTCTGGGAATTTCCCCTTGATGATTTGGCATGATCGAAACGCTGTTCCACGCATACACCCCCCTAATCTTCTGGACGGGGTTAGGAATTCTCTCTTTTCGATTTGTGCCTCAAACGCTCCCTCGCTTGATGGGTCGCAGTCTCTACTGGGTCGGCGTTCCCTGGCAGATCTTTGCGCTGGCACGGCAAACCGATTTCTCTAATCAGGCTGGGCTGGCTCCTGCTGTGACCCTTGGCACGCTAGGAACTGGCTTACTGTTAGCTTGGAGCGCGATTCAAGGGCTGAGCTTTTGGCTTAAGCAAGATGGGTTTCAGGAGACTGACGATCGAGGAAAACGACTGCGATCGTGGCTCCCGGCTCTCGACCGTCCTCGTCAAGGCACGTTTGTCATCGCCAGTATGCTGGGCAACACGGGCTTTGTAGGCTTGGGAGTTATTCCGAGTCTACTGAGTGCTGGGGATATGAGTTGGGCGATTTTTTTTAGCGTGACTCAAAACCTAATCGGCACTTATGGCATTGGTGTTTTGATTGCCAGTTATTATGGACGGTCAGATCAACCCAATCACTGGTGGCTACTGCTTCGCGATGTGCTGCTAGTTCCGTCACTTTGGGCATTTACGATCGGGTACTTAACGCAAGCCATTCCTTTTCCCACCTTAGTAGATGTAGCAATTGACTCATCCCTATTATTTGTGATCCCCGCTTCTTTTTTGCTGATGGGGATGCGATTAAGTCAACTTCAGGGCTGGGAAAGTATAAGGACTGCCTTGATCCCGGTGATGCTCAAGATTCTGGTGTTGCCGAGTTTGGTCGCTTTAGGAACCACCCTTCTAGGACTCTCTGGTGATTCTCGTCTGTCGCTCGTTTTGATGGCAGGAATGCCCAGCGCCTTTGCAAGCCTAATTCTGGCAGAAGAATATGACCTCGATCGCGAACTTGCTTCTAGCAGCATTGCCCTGAGCACGATCGGACTCCTGCTCGTCATCCCCCTCTGGTTAACTCTCTTGGGAGAGTAATGTCCTCATAAACGCGAAAAAGCTGTATCAATCAATACTGGCGGTCAGATTGATGCTAAAATTTCTGTGAGAAAACTTGCCTCTAGCACTTAATATGCCAATTGCGTTGACGGCAGAACCCAAAATCGCTCAACCCAGTATGAAGTTGGGCAGAGTCCTCATTGTTGAAGATGAAGACTTGATTCGAGACACGATCGCCTTAACCCTGAGTGAAGAAGGGTATGAAGTGCTCACCGCCGCCGATGGTCGCAGTGCTTTAGAGACGATCCAACAGGCAACTGGCAAAAGCAGTCAGCCACTCTCAAGATTCCCCAATTCACTAGATCCTAACAAGCTCGATTTGATTATTTTAGATCTGATGCTGCCTTATATTAATGGGCTTGACCTCTGTCGGCTGGTGCGCCGAGACGGCAACAGCATTCCCATTCTTATGCTCAGTGCTAAAGGAACAGAGACCGATCGAGTCGTCGGGTTAGAAGTCGGTGCCGATGACTATTTGACCAAGCCCTTTGGAATGCGAGAACTCATTGCGCGGTGTCGAGCACTTTTGCGACGACATCAACAGTTTCAAACGGTCAGTCAAGCGCCTACTTTAACGTTTCAGGACATCGTTGTTTTTCCCCAAGAGTGTCGGGTCACCGTGCGCGGAGAAGAAGTCAACTTCTCACCCAAAGAATTTAAGCTGCTTGAGCTATTTGTAGGCTACACAAAGCGTGTTTGGTCGCGAGATCAGCTTCTCGAGAAGATTTGGGGTCCTGACTTTATCGGAGACAGCAAAACCGTTGACGTGCATATTCGCTGGCTGCGGGAGAAGTTAGAAATTGATCCCAGCAACCCTGAATATTTGGTCACTGTTAGAGGATTTGGCTACCGCTTCGGTTAGAATGCGCGAAAATTGAAAGGTTGAAATTAGAGATTGCAAATCGTCACCTGTTTTCAGTCTTTGATCTTCTATTTTTCATTCTTTTTTGCCTGTGAACCTTTTGTGGTTTGTAACGGGACTCGCGATCGGGCTGATACCCTTAGTCTGGTATCGAGCACGACTGAGTTTGCAACTCAGGCGGATAACCCGCAGCTTGGATATAACTGAGGCGGCAACCACGTTTTCGATCTCGTCTCAATTAACGACAGCGATCGCCAATTACCGACAGGTCAACCAAGACCTAGAGCGTCAATCGCAAATCTGGAAACAGATTGTCGATTGTGCTCCCGTAGGCTATTTGCAGGTAGATGAAGACAATCAGTTGACCCTGTGCAACCCGCAAGCCTGTCGTTTGCTCGGCATTTTAGACTGCAACCCGCTGCAACCACGACTGCTTTTAGAGTTAGTGCGATCGTATGAACTCGATGTTTTAATCGAGCAAGCCAGAGAAACTGAGGAACCTTGCCAGCGCGAGTGGACGTTCTATCCAACTTCAGTGGATGCCGCTAATTTATTTAATCAGCGCACCACTCCAATTCGGGGCTACGCGTTTCCGTTGATGGGCGATAATGTGGGCGTGTTTTTAGAGAATCGCCAGGAAGCGTTGACTCTTACACAACAGCGCGATCGTTGGACATCGGATGTCGCTCACGAGTTAAAAACTCCGCTCACCTCGATTCGATTAGTAGCCGAAACGCTGCAATCGCGACTAGAGCCGCCCACTCGCAATTGGGTCGATCGACTGCTTACCGAAGCGATTCGATTAAGCACGCTCGTGCAAGACTTGCTGGATCTCAGTCAGCTAGAGGTCAACCCAATTCAACGGCTGAGCTTAAAATCGGTTAATCTGGTCAAGCTTATCCACGCTGCTTGGTTGAGTCTTGAGCCACTTTCGGGTAAAAAACATCTGCAACTCGACTATGAGGGTCCTGATCACTTACTCGTTCAAGCAGACGAGCATCGCTTATATCGAGTGCTGCTTAACCTATTTGACAATGGGATCAAGTATAGTCCTGCTGGGTCATTCATCCGAGTGAGGGTGAATCTTCAAAATCATCCACTTCCTAAATCAGGCAAACCTTCTCAGCAGATTCAGATCGACATTATAGATGCAGGGCAAGGCTTTCCCGAAACGGCGTTACCTCACGTTTTTGAGCGGTTCTATCGAGCTGACCTCTCCCGATCGCGCAACGCTGAACAACGTGATCTCGCCACTACAACTCAGCCTATCCACCTGAGCAGCGGCAGTGGGTTAGGACTTGCGATCGTGCGGCAAATCGTTGAAGCCCATCAAGGCTCGGTCAGCGCAAGTAACGATCCCGACTTGGGAGGAGCCTGGTTACAGATCCAGCTACCGTATTTTGAAGCAGAAGATCTGAGCCAAAAAATTTAATTTTGTAGTAGGTTGTGCTGAGGGTCGAATCATGTAATAAATGTACATGTTAGTGTTTATACAGATGTTCAGTCTGCAAAAGCTGTTCAGTTCAGTGAAGTCAAGGATGTATCGGGCGCTTTCGCCATGCATGAACGAGTGCAAAAAGTTCTTTCTCAGTGGGGTATTGCTTCCCGTCGTCAGGCTGAGCAGATGATTCTAGCGGGTCGCGTCCGACTGAATGGGGAAGTCGCGCAGCTGGGGCAAAAAACAAATCCAGCCTTCGACGAGCTACAAGTAGACGGTAGAATTGTAAAGCCGATCGCCCGTCCTCAATTGCTCTATGTGTTGCTTAATAAACCTGCGGGCATTGTTTCTACGTGCGATGATCCCCAAAACCGTTCAACTGTCTTAGATCTGCTTCCTCAAAAAATTCGTCATGGTCAAGGGCTTCACCCAGTAGGTCGCTTAGATGTAGAATCAACCGGAGCGCTTCTCTTAACAAATGATGGGGATCTGACATACTACTTAACTCACCCTCGTCACCACATTCCTAAAACCTATCGAGTCTGGGTTGAGGGCGTTCCTTTAGAGCCAACTCTACGGCAGTGGCGGCAGGGGGTTTGGTTAGAGGGACAAAAGACCTTACCTGCCCACGTTGAGGTCATAGATCGTGCAGAAACAAAAACACTCCTAGAAGTCGTTCTCAGAGAAGGGAGAAATCGGCAAATTAGGAGAGTGGCACACCAATTAGGGCATCCTGTCCTTCAGCTTCATCGCACTGCGATCGACTCTATCCAACTCAATACTCCCGGCAAGCCTGCCTTGTTAAGTGGCAGCTATCGCCCTTTAGAAAATTTTGAGACCCGTAGTTTGAAAGATTCAATCGAGCTAATGAATGTTAAGTCGCCAGCAGAGATCCAGGAGCACGCAGATGAATAAGCAAACCCTCCAAACAAACAGAGAACAAGCAGAACGGCTGGCAGAAATGGGGATGCAGTTGTGTGAGTTGAGACAGCAGCAAGAAATTTCGCTAGAACAAGTTTCTAGCCAGACTCGAATTCAGCCTCGTTTGCTGAGGGCGATCGAGCAAGGCAAGCTAGAAAACCTGCCTGAGTCTGTCTATATTCAAAGTTTTATTCGTCAATACGCAGATGCGCTGGGCTTAGATGGGGTCAAGTTTGCGAGTGCCTTCCCAACCCTTTATCGGCTTCCTGATCGCCCGTCTTGGCGCAGTCTACCAGGCGCGCAGTTGCGTCCGGTACATCTATATCTGCTATACATGCTGTTAATTATCTCTGCCGTTAATGGGCTGTCTTATTTTCTCAATCGCTCGATCAGGCAACCTGAATCAGCAAATGCAGAGATGACTGTGCAGCCAGTGGCTCAAACCCCGATCGGTCCTATAAACCCGTTGCAAACTATTGCAAAGTCAAACTTGGCACAAAAGCCAGTTGGGGCACAAAAGGCGGTTAGAGTCGGGCTGATGCTCACTTCACAGTCCTGGGTTCGAGTCGTGGCGGACGGCAAAACTGAGTTTGAGGGCGTTCTTTCAGAAGGGACTCAACGCACTTGGGCTGCTAACCAGAAAGTCGTTGTCCGAGCTGGAAATGCTGGAGGAGTCATGGTGTCGTTTAACGATGGACAGTCTAAAAAGCTAGGAGAACCGGGTGAGATCGAAGAAAGAGTATTTCCCCCTGATCCTCGTTTTGCAGCCCTACCCAGTGCTATTCATGAGATGAGCGTCAATCTGTCAGAACCTCGTGAATCGTCTTCCCTCAATAATCACTAATCAATAGTCTTTCAAATCTTCATCCCTAGATCGGAACAACGCACTCAGGAGCATCATTCCACGGGCTGTTCACGCTTAAGCTGACTGGATAAGCAGACATCCGATCTGCATCATAGGGGCGTAAAAGCGTCTGTAGCGGCTCTGGCTGCTGAAGGGTTGGGTCGAGCCATTGATCATAGTCGTCTGCGTGTAAGATAACGGGCATTCGATCGTGCACTTTCGCCACTAGCTGATTTGCCTCTGTCGTCAAGATCGTACAAGTTTCTAACACGTCACCCTCGGGGGCTTGCCAGCGCTCCCACAAGCCAGCGAACGCAAAAGGACTGCCGTCATCCAATTGAAAGTAAAAGGGCTGCTTCTTACCCGACTGCTTGCGCCATTCATAAAACCCATCGGCAAGAATTAAACAACGATGCTGCTTGAAGGCAGACCGAAATGAAGGTTTTTCAGCCACAGTCTCTGATCGAGCATTGACCATTTTTGCCCCAATTGCCATATCTTTTGACCACGAAGGGATTAAACCCCATCGAAGAGGTTTGAAGTGACGATCGCCTTTTTGAGTGGCTACGATGGCGAGAATAGTCTGAGTTGGCGCAATATTATAGCGAGGCTGCCAGTCAGGGACATCAGCAAGCTGAAAGGCTGCGGCAATCTCTTCGCCTGCAAAACGTTGGCTAAATCTTCCACACATAACGGAATGAGTCTCTAAAAAATGGGTGATGAGTGCCCACTGCAGCCCATCACCCGATTAAGGTAATTGAGATTGACTTATTTGAAATCGATCTTTTGAGTGTCTTGGTGGTGTTTCACTTGAGAAACCACGTTGTAGGCGTGTTCTCCCGGCTCTTCACGAGCATCAACTGCGCCCTCAGTAGAACCCCCGATCGCCTTCCACTCAGCTAACCCGCCCTTTAACTCGGCAACAGCTCGAAAGCCCGCCTCTCGCAGCGTCGTAGCTGCTTGTGCAGTCTCTTGCTCGTTTGCACCATAGATGTAGATATCCCGGTCTAGCTCTAGGCTGCCTTTTGCAAGGGTGACTAACTCGCTAAGTGGGAAGCTCATTGCGCCCATCACATGACTGTTATTAAACAACTCACGGGGACGAACGTCTAAAATCGTCAGCGCAGGTTCGCCCCACTCTAATCGAGACTTGAGATCGTGCACTGAAGATTCTAACTTTAAGTCAGGAGGAGTCGGTGTAACATTAGGCAGTGCCTCTTTAGCGTTTTTAATGACATCTTCAATGCCCATAATGACCTTCGGCTTTTTTAATAAACTTCCTCCGCAAATGTAATAACAAGTCGAGGGTGAAATAATCTGTCTCAGGTGGGAGGCAGGAGTTGTCTTTGGGCATAAAAACTCTTTTGTCACCTTGTTATGGACACCACAGCGCCTCTGCACGACTCAATTATTGAATGCCCTCATATCTCCAAGGAGTCGGGTCAACTGCTAATCCCTGTACATATAAGCCCCAATGCAGGTGAGGTCCCGTTGCTGCACCAGTGCCCCCTAGAGCGCCGATCGTTTGTCCTGCTTTGACCATCTCTCCCTCTTTGACATCAATGCGACTGAGATGTAGAAAAATGCTTGATACGCCCTGACCGTGATCAATACCGATACAGTTACCGTGGATTTTGAACCCGTCCGATTCGCGACCGACTAGAGCAATCCGTCCACCTGCTGGAGCAGTCACTGCAGAGCCGTAGTTCCCAGCATAGTCAACGCCTCGATGATAGTAATCTTTGGCAAACTCGCCGTTGTAGTAGCGTCGCACTCCATAACCCGTGGTGATTTCACCCACATTTGGACGCAGTAGTTTTCCTTGCCAAAACTTTTGAGGGCTAACAATTTGCTTAAAGGCATCAACGCGATCGAATTCTAAATCAGTCCCGTTGTCTCCTTTGCCGGGAGGCAGCCAGATGCTTTGAGTCGGGAACGATCGAGGCTTTAGGTTCACGGTTAATTCTTGAGCCTCTGAGCCTGCGCTGACCCGTAGTGGCAACTTGCCAGGACGATCGAGCGGGGTAGTTGGCAAGAGTGCCCGAAACTGACTGTTGCCCTGATCAAACGTTGCATAGGTCTTAGCACCCATCGTTATCGTGGGATTGCTGCTCGACTGGACCGTTACAGAGAGCGTATCACCCAACTGAGGAGAGGCAGGCATAATCTTGGCTTGCAAGGCACGGGAGGGTTGTGCCATCACGAGGGCGATCGCGACTAAAGCTGCTAAAGATGATTTGAAGAGGAACGATCGCACAAACCGCTCAGCACCGACGAATCGAGTAGCTGAAACAAAGCGATTTTTCAGGTGCAATGCAGCAAAACCCGTGGGGGGGAGGGTCATTGTGAGTGGAACTCCTTGGCGAGCTTGGATTTTGGATTGACTGTTAATTTAGAGAACCGCGTGCAAATTTTGGTTCAATAATTCTAGAGTTGTTTGACGCTCATAAAACCAGAATTTCTATAAATCCAAAATCCAAATCTCCTCTAGGCGGTTTTACCAATCACCCCATCTACTAGCCAACTCATTGCCTCAAGTTCGCCAGCTTTTTGAGCATATTCTTTGCCAGCCGGCAGCACCACTTTGCCCGCATTGTCCTTCAACTCGCCTTTATAGATGATTAACGTGCCAGCCATGAGTTGTGCTTTTGCGGCTTCTGCATCTTTCTTAGCTGCCTCCCCAACTGCAGGACCGTAAGCAGATAGTTTGACAAACCCATCCTTTAGACCCCCTCGCAGAAGATGAGGAATTCCCCCATTCATCAGAGTCTTGCCCTCTTGAATTGTCTTGGCATAGTTGGTGTAGACGCTTGTCCAATCCCACTCTGCCCCGGTTAAATAGCCTTTTGGAGCGAGTGAAATTTGGTCTGCATGATATCCACCCGTATAGACACCACGGCGTTCTGCCGTTTCGATCACGACTTTAGGGCTATCTACGTGGCACGTGATCACGTCAATTCCCTGATCGACCATGCTATTGGCGGCTTCTGCTTCTTTCACCGGAACTGACCAATCGCCCGTGAAGACGACTTGGGTTGTAATAGTCGGTTTGACGCTGCGTGCACCCAAAGTGAAGCTGTTAATATTTCGCAGAACTTGTGGAATCGGTTTCGCAGCGACAAATCCCAATTTACCTGTCTTGCTGGTGTGGGCAGCGACAATTCCCGAAATGTATTGCATCTCGTCGATGTAGCCGAAATAGCTGCCGACATTCTTAGGATGCTTGCCTTCGATATACATGCCGCCGCAGTGGAAGAACTGCACCTCTGGATATTCAGCCGCAAGCTTGAGAATGTGGGGATCAAAATAGCCAAACGACGTTGGAAACAAAACATTTGCTTTGTCTTGCTCGATCATGTTCCGCATTACTTCCTGCACCTCAGTGGTTTCAGGAACGCTTGCCTGGTCGATCGTTTTGACTCCAGCAACTTTCGACAGCCCCTCTTTCCCTTGAAAGTGAGCCTGGTTATAGCCAAAATCATCTTTGGGACCAACGTAGATGAAACCCATAACCAATTCTTTTGCAGAAGCAGATGAGGCAGCCGGAGAAGCCCCGCCACTGTCAGCCGTGGGTTTAGCAGGGGTGCAGCCTGTCCAGAGCCGCGAGGTCGCGCCAAAGGCACCCGCCGCTAATAAGCCTCGAATCACTTGACGACGAGATAGAGATGAAAGGGGTTGATGACTCAAGGGTTCCTCCTAGGTTGAATTGTTCTTAAACGTAGAATAGATGAATTGTGCTGGCAGACTTCAAAAACCGATTGAAGCATCCCTCTTTGGGGTGATTGTGTATCGTAAATTACGGTTAGCAAGTGTGATTTGGGAGAGGCAGTCTTCCCTTTTGAAAGAATGTCAGTGGTAGATGATCGATCGCTCCATTCACCCCTAAACTGTCCATAGTTTTAAGTCTTGAACTCCTTATGACAACGCATGACTGGATTGTGGTCGGAGCTGGAATTGCAGGGGCTGCCCTTGCTTACGAACTGGCAAAGCAAGGCTCTTCAACCCTGCTGTTAGAACAACACGACCCTTTACAGGGAGCCACCCGATATAGCTATGGCGGCATTGCCTATTGGTCAGGCACAACTGAGCTAACTCGCCAACTCTGTGCAGAAGGCATCGATCGCCACCGCGTCTTGTCAGATGAGTTAGATGCAGACACGCAGTTTCGAGAACTGGAACTGCTGCTGACGATCGCCGCCCATAGTGATCCGCAAACCCTGGCACATCGCTATACCCAATTTGCGATTCCGCCCCACCTGCTGAGTGTCAAAGAAGCGTGCGAGTTAGAACCGTTGTTGAACCCTAGGGCGATCGCAGGGGCACTCACAGTTCGGCATGGTCACATTGAGGCAGAGTTGACGACTCAGGCTTACAGTCGAGCCATGCAGCGTTTAGGAGGCGACTTTAAAATCGGTGAGGTGACTGGGTTTGTCAGAGCCAATGCCAGTCGAATCACGGGAGTAACGACGACGATCGGCACCTTACATGCCGCCAACATTGCCATCTGCACCGGGGGAATCACCCGCCAACTGCTGCAAGAATCTGGGATTCGGGTCAAGCAATACTTTACCCATGCCGAGATCCTTGAAACGCCTCCTACGAATTTGACGTTAAGCACTTTAGTCATGCCAGCCGAAGCAGAACGGTTTCAGCTAGAATCTGGCTCAACTCAGCCTGCGGTTACAGACCTTTGGGACGAACCCGGGCACGAACCTGCACCTGCGATTTTAGATGCCGGAGCCGTCCAGTTCCTAGACGGCAGAATCCGAATCGGACAGACGAGTCGAACCCTGACCGACCCCAACGCGGCGATCGATGCCGCTCAAAGCGAAGCCGACCTGCGAACCAAAATCACTACCGTCCTACCTGCTCTTGGAACTCTTCCTGGCACTTGGCACCATTGCACGATCGCCTTTAGCTGTGACAGCCTGCCGCTCGTGGGGGCTATTTCTGACCTTGAAGGTATTTACCTCTTCTCAGGATTCAGCAACCCACTCGCGATCGTGCCGACGATCGCTCAACGATTCGCCACCAGCATGACTGGAAAGGCGGACGAAATCATTGAGCAATTGTCACCCAATCGATTCAGCTAGTAGAGATTTAGAAATCACTACCGTCTAGAAACTAAACTGTGTCCGCAAGCTACCCACAAAAACAGTGGGATTGCTGTCAAAATTGTTGGCGTTGAAGATGGCATAGAACGTGGGTACCATAGCAATATGCTGATTGAGTGGATAGAAGTAAGAAGCCTCTAGCTCATACTGAGTGCCACCATCGCCGCCTCCAGACGCAAAATAAGTGCGTCCCTTGGTGATATCCATTGGCATCAAGAACGTGAGAGTGCCCAATGCGCCTTTTTTGCCCAAGTCAGGAAAGCCAACGCCGACTTGGAAGGATTGAGTTCTAACTTTTTGGTTGATCGGATTTAGCTTGGTGTTGGCGAAACTGTAGCGCCCAAATACTCCAAACCCTGGGTTGAGCATCCAGTCAAAGTTAACCCCAAACATATCGGCGCTGGCATATTTCAGACCGCCTCCCACAACCCCATTTGAGAAGCCAGGACCGGCATCCAAATAACCATAGGGGATCGGTTCTCCGATCGCGCCCCCAACCTGTCCACCATAAGCTTGAATACGCGAGTGGTTATATTGCAAACGTAGGTTAATCGTGCTGGTGGGCGAGAAGGTGAGTTCTGCTGAGGCAGTGTTTGTGCCACCAAATAACCCAAACTGCGGATTGCTCGATGTGTTGAAACCAAACTGCGATGGCAAGAATTCAGTGTTCTCCCCCAAATAGCCAACCACCAGGCGGAACTGCTTGCTCAGGGTGACATCAATCACAGCACCTGATCCTCGGTCGATCGCGTTAGATTGAGCGCTGTTTGCCGTGTCAAAGCTGGCACCTGAGTTAAAGACAAAGTTGAAGCGGTTAGCATCAAAGTGGCGATACCAGTTGATGCGAGGACCCACCGTCACTTTCACCGCATCATTCAGCGGAAAGCTGTAGAAAAAGTCGTGAATCACTACATCAGAGACCCCATTGTTGACACCGCCTGTTTGGTCAAAGAAGGGAACACCTGACGTATTAAAAAAGCCAGCCGACGCATATTGGTTATAGGGAGAAACGCCATTTCCAGCCGCCAACTGCGTCACTAACTGGTCTTTTCCACTGAAGGAGGTCGTGAGGGTCAACCAGGTTAAGAAGCTTTCGGTAATACCAGGATCTTGAGCCGTCAGGACGGTCGGTCGCCCGTTGGCACTACGGGTTGCAAAAAATCGTCCTAGCGCATTCCCTTCGCTGCCAGGAGGACCTTCAAACTTAACGCCCCTTCCGGCAGTTGCGCCTGAGACGTTGATCCAAACGTTGCCAAATAGCTTGGTGGTCGTCGAAAACTGCTGTTTTTCAAGGGTGTTGGTTCGCGCTTCGAGGGCATCAACTCGACCGCGCACGGTAGCTAACTCTGCCGCGAATTCTTCTTGCAGCTTTTGCAGAGTTACCAAGTCTTCTTTTTTGACTAAATTAGCCGTGGAAGCCGCGATTAACTCGTTGACTCGATCGAGACAGGCATTCAGTCCTGCTGCAAACTCATAGCGAGTCATGGCACGATTGCCGCGATAGGTCTTGTCGGGGTAGCCTGCAATGCAGCCATAGCGCTCGACAAGGGATTGCAACGCCTGAAATGCCCAATCTGTTGGTCTAACGTCAGTCAATTGCGACACTGAGGTGACTTGTGACAACGATTGGTCAGCATCTGCTTCGGTTGGCTCTAGATCTGCGACTCCGTTGCTCACATCCGTGCTAGCGGTCGTTGAATCTGGAATGGTGTTGATTGGAGATTGAGCAGCGATCGTAGGTGGTTTCTTAACCGCCAAAGGTACCAATGGGATGGCAGCAAGCGCATTAGAAGTCAACTTGACGCTTGCCAAGTCAGGTTTTGAAGACGACACCGCTAGAGAATCAGCAACCGCGAGTTTAAGAGATTCTGGAGCCGATTCTGCCCGACCGACGAGTTGAGAACTGGAACTATAGAGAACTGCCCACGCGATCGGAGACATCAATAGAGACTTCCAAAGTTTGGACTTATTAAACATCAGCCTCACACCTACACCTAAAGACATACTGAAATGTGAATTTATCAGACATGAAGCGTTAAGTATGTAGCTTTCAGTACAAGTCGTATCCCAAGCAACATGAATCTATAAAGCTGATGTGGCAAAGGGATCAAGTCTTTGCTTCCAAACTTTCTAAGCGGCTTTTTAGCTCCTGGTTATCTTTTTTAAGCTGGTCAACTTCCTCACGCAGTTGCTTGACTGCTTTATCAGAACCCACCTTTTTCTGCACGGTTTGAACCGATTCTTCTGCAATGCGACGCACCCGTCCATCAGGGGTTTGCTCGGCTAACGCTTGCAGAATGCCGATCGCCTTCGTCGTCTCCATCTGTCCTAGTGCAACGACAACCGCCACCTGAGTTAAAAAGAACGTCTCTCGTGACAATTCCTGCAATCGCTCTAAAATCCGCTCTAAGTTGGCGTTGGTTTGTCCGCTAGAGATAGCACCGAGAGCACGAATTGCTGCCAGACGAAGGGGTTGCGGAACTCCGATCGTGGTGTAGTCTAAAACAAAATCTAAAGCGGCTTCAGAGGTTTTGAGGTGACTGAGCGCACCGATCGCGCCCGATCGCACGACTTCGTTCCAACCCTGTCGCTCTTTGAGAACGCTTTGCAACAGCGTCAGCACGTCTTCTGGGGATGCATCACCGAGTCGAGATGCCGCCACCTTGCCTAAGCTTCGCAAGGCAGACGCTTCGACGTAATAGCTGGCATCGCCTTTTTCAACGACGGACTTGAGCGCTTCATAGCTTTCGGGGGTTTTGACGTGTCCTAGGGCTTCAACCGTGGCTCGTCGCACTCGCGCTTCTGAATCTTTGAGTCCTAACAGCAAGCCTGCGATCGCTTGGTCGAGTTTGACGCTAGCTAGATTTCGACTGATTTCTGCCCTAACTGCCCAAAAGCTATCGGTTTGCAGCACTTCTGACAGGATTTTGACTGCTTCTAATCCGCCTTTTTTGGCGATCGCTTCTACAGCATAGAGGCGAGAAACCGGATCGGGATCGTGCTGAAGTTGGGCTTTGAGTTCTGGCATTGGGTACTCCAATACCACGGTTTTGAGGTGATGATTATCGACATCGAAACTGACAAAATCTGGCTTTTGTTCAAGCGGAAAGTAGAAACTTTGCTCCCGATCGTGAACCCGAACCGTAAATGATTTCACTCCACTGTCTGCAAAGCCAAAGCCGATCGGAATCTTCAGATCAAATAATTCTTTTGGATTGGTTTCACTGACTTGGGTTTGGGTGACGGTGACTTTGGCGAGATTGCTATCTCCATCCCACGCATAAGCCACCTTGTAGTCAGGATGTCCGCCTCGATAAACATATTGGTCGAATAAGAACATCAGATTGCGTCCGGTGGCTTTTTCGATCGCTCTCAGCAAATCCACCGTTTCGACCGTTTTGTGGGCATTGTCCGCTAGAAACGTCGCGATCGATTTCCAAAATAAGTCGTCGCCTAACTCAGCCCGAATCATGTGATAGATGCAGGCTCCCTTCTCGTAGATGTGGCGATCGTAAAGCTCGATCGCTTCTCGATAAACGTGAGTTACGAGCGGACGACGATAGCGAGATGCATCTTCATCTAAGTAGCTGCGAGCTTCACCGAGGAGGTAATAAGCGGCATCGTCAGAGCCATATTCTTGCTCAAACCACAGCACTTCTGCGTAGGATGCCATGCCTTCTTTGATCCAGGCGTGTGACCAGTGTTTGATCACGACTAAATCGCCAAACCATTGATGCGCCAGTTCGTGAGCTACCAAAGATTCAGTGCTGCGGTTGTCGATCGCGGCTCGTTCATCCAGCAAACATCGATCGGTCAACAGCGTCGTTGAGGTGTTCTCCATGCCGCCGAAGATGAAGTCATCGACGCAGACTTGAGCATATTTAGGATAGGGATAGGGATAGCCATATTTTTGGCTGAAAAATTCAATCATTCGAGGCGTTTTGCCCATGCTGAGACGGGCTTGCTCTTCACGCCCTTTCTCAACGTAATAGGTGACGGGCTTGCCTTGCCACTCATCTTTTAATTCGGCAAAATCTCCGATCGCCAGCGTCACCAAATAGCTGGGGTGAACCTGCTTTTGCAGCCAGTGATAGATTTTACGATCGCCCTTCGTTTCAGTGCCAATCAACTCCCCGTTTGAGATCGCCATCAACGGCTGCGGTACATTAACTCGGATCTCAGAGGTGGCAAGCTGACCTGGATAATCAAAGCAGGGAAACCAAAAACGAGAGTCTTCGTCTTCGCCTTGAGTCCAAACCTGGGTGGGCTTGTCGGGATAGTGTTTGTCAGGCGCGACGAAATAAATGCCTCGCTGCGGTTTTTCGACTTGATAGGCGATCGCGAGTTCAATGACTTCACCAATGGTTGTCGGCTGCGTGAGACAGACGTTAAGCTGTTCACCGTCATAGTCAAACGCTTGCTCAATGTCAGCGATCTTAACGGACTGAATGGTGAGATTGACGGCATCCAGAGTCAAGCGATCGATGCCGCTGCGAATTGGGTTCAGCCGCGTCAGGCACGTCCCCGTGTAGCTTTGATTAGGAATATCAAGCGTTAAATCAAGAAAAATATGCTCAACTTGACCTGGACGATCGGGCACATAATGAGGACGCGCCCCCGGCAGTTCAAAAGACTTGTGACCATTGTTGTCAGCATCAAGATGAGAGTGCAGCATGGTTGATTAAACGATTTTTGAGGAGAAATATAGAAAGTTAGCCTTGCAAAAGGCACTCTAGGAGACTAATCGAGGACTTTTACAAACTCGTTATGACTATGGATAATAGCAAAAAACAGGCAACACAAAACTTAATAAAATTCAGTCGCGCCAGTTTTATAAGCCGCTGTTTAGACCCGAGCGACACAGAAATCTCTAAATCAATCCCAGGAGGCTAGCCATTAGAGCTTTTTGAGCGTGCATCCGGTTTTCTGCCTGATCCCAAATTCTAGATTGAGCACCCTCCATCACATCATCGGTGATCTCTTCGCCCCGATGTGCCGGGAGACAGTGAAGCACGATCGCATCTTTGTCTGCATGAGTCATCAACGTCTCATTCACCTGATAAGGCTGAAAGATGGGAATTCGAGCGTCTGCGAGATCTTCTTGCCCCATGCTTGCCCACACATCAGTGTAGAGAATATGGGCACCCTCAACGGCAGCGATCGCGTCATTTGTCACCATCACTTCAGAGCGTCCGGCAGCGATCGTTTTGGCTTGCTGCACGATCTCTTCATTAGGCTGATAGTCGGCTGGTGATGCGATGCGAATATTCATGCCGACGAGCGCACACCCCAACAAGAGAGAATGAGCGATATTATTGCCATCTCCCAAATAGGTTAGAGTCAAGCCTGAAAGCTGACCAAACGTCTCTTGAACTGTCTGCAAATCTGCCAAAATCTGACAGGGATGCTCTAAATCAGTCAACGCATTAATGATTGGAATGTCTGCATATTGGGCAAAGGTTTCGAGGTCTTGCTGATCAAACGTGCGAATCGCCAAAATATCGACATAGCGATCGAGCACTCGTGCCGTATCCGTAATCGGTTCACCCCGACCCACTTGGGTAGAACTGACTGCCAGATCAATCACCTGTCCACCGAGTTGAGCCATCGCCACCGTAAAGCTGACGCGGGTGCGAGTAGACGCTTTATAGAACAGCAACCCCAACACTGGAACGTGACCGTTAATCGTCGCGATCGAGTTCACCTTCCCAGCTTTCATTTGTGCCGCCAAATCGAGCAGGGCTGCGAGTTCCTCTGCGCTGAGGTCGGCTAGCGTCAACAAATCCCGTCCCTTTAATCCACCCATCTAATCCTCGATCGCCATGCCTAAACAACTAAAAGCAAGAAACCTTCTGCACCTCAGTAGGTCAGAAACATCTGGATCTACATCGATATAGGCAAATATCATAGAACCCTATCAAATCTAAAAGGGTTAGCCTAGTGCAAAAATTTCGAGTTTCCTAAAGTCATACCAAATTGAACAACGAATTTACCCGAGGCTGTAGAGACGTTTCGCTGAAACGTCTCACCGCTTTCGCCATGACCAATCAATCTGAAACAACGATCGCCACCCAACAAGGGGCGTAGTGTTGACAACAAAGCCAAACGCCCTAGCCAGCATTCTTTAACTCAGCCGTCTTCACCGAAAGCTGCTGAGTCTGACCGCCCCGTCGCAGTTGAACTTTGAGCGTCTGTCCCAACCGACTATTTTCAACAACTCCTTGAAGCTGGTCAGCCTTTGTGACCGCCTGCCCATCGATCTGAGTGATGACATCGCCGCGCCGCAACCCCGCCACTGCCGCAGGCGTGTTAGGCAACACCCGAATCACAATCACCCCATTCACTTCGGGCACTATAAACGCCGAATTGGGATCGCTGTTGTTTTGCTGAGCAATTTCTGGAGTCAGCGTTGTCATCTGCACACCTAGGTAGGGATGCGGAATGGTTTCGCCTCGCGCCAGTTGGTCTTTGATAGACTTGGCTTTGTTAATCGGAATCGCAAACCCGATCCCCATCGCATCGGCTCGGATGGCGGTGTTGATCCCGATCACTTCGCCCTGATCGTTCAACAACGGTCCTCCAGAATTACCAGGATTGATCGCGGCATCAGTTTGAATAAAGTCAATCCGCTTGTCGGGAATGCCGACCTGAGCGCTCGATCGCTTCAACGTGCTGACGATCCCCAGCGTGACTGTGTTGTCTAAACCGAGCGGATTGCCCACCGCGATCGCCCAGTCACCCACCTGCACTTGATCAGAGTCAGCCAGAGGCGCAACGGGCAGATCAGTGCCATCGATCTTGACGACCGCAAGATCGGTCACTTCATCAAAGCCTCGCACCTTGCCTTCAAAGGTGCGCCCGTCTTTGAGCGTCACGGTCACTTTATCGGCACCATTGATGACGTGAGAGTTGGTCAAAATCACCCCGCTCTGATCGATCAAAAAGCCCGACCCTTGACCTCGCAATCGTTCTTCTCTGGGAGCTTGAGGAATCGCCTCGTCTCCAAAAAAGCGCCGGAAGGTCGGATCTTCATAGATGGGATCAACGGTTGCTCTTCGGGTCACCGTCCGTTCTGTGTCAATGCGAACAACGGCAGTTCCCACCAGTTTGACTGCCTCTGCGACAAAGCTACCTTGCTGAATCGCTTTTTTGGGCGGCACGGCGACTTCTGCAATTTGAGGAGACTCGGCTGATTTCACCAAAGCAGCAGCTTGAGACGGGAGAGGATAAGCGATCGTCATCCCCATCAAAAGCATTGACAGCACCATTACAATCGCTCGACGGAAAAATCTAGAAGACTTGTGAAATTGCATAGCATCAACTCATAACGTTCGAGCAAGCTGAGGAACGATCGCACCGTAGCTACGATCGTTCATTCTGTTTACAACAGTTAAATCTATTTTGCCAATTTCCACCTAAATCTGTGTAGATGACGAATCAGTTCTCCTAGAAACCCCAATCTGTAGTCTAAGATCGTAAATACCCCCAGGAAACCGCTTCAGAGGCGACTTGTCATGACAACTTCCGATCGTCCCCGCACCCCAAAGCTAGACAGCCACTCTGACGCTGATCACCCTCATGAGCATGGCGCTTCTACTCATCCCCACGTCCACACCGAGGAATCGCAGCGCAAAGTCGTGAATCGCCTCTCTCGGATGGAGGGGCATATCCGAGGCATTAAAACGATGGTGCAGAGCGATCGTCCCTGTCCTGATGTGCTGGTGCAGATTGCAGCAGTTCGAGGTGCGCTCGATCGAGTAGCCCGGATGATTCTCGACGAGCACCTGACTCAGTGCATCGCCCGTGCTGCCAAAGAAGGTAATATCGAGAGCGAAATTGAGGAATTGAAAGCAGCCCTCGATCGGTTTCTGATTTAACGACCAAAGGCTGACACTAGATCCTAAATCTCTAAGCCACTGCCGCAAATAGCGCCTCAAGAGGCTTCTCGGCTGCATCGGGTGTCGCGACAATTTCTACAATTTTATTGCGCGCACTGGGCTGAAGAACGGCTTCTACACAGACCTGTGCCACCTTGGTGCGGGGAATGCTGCCCTCAGAGAGCGTGTCTTGAGACGACATAACGATCGAGTCGGCGTTGTCCTCATTCTTCAAACCACCGGGGCGCACGATCGTGTAAGTCAACCCGCTGTTCCGAAGATAGTCTTCACCCTGCTTTTTCCACACCAAAATCAGCCAAAACAAATTGAGAGGATGGAAGAATTTTGAGGTGCATAGAGAAGACACCATGACAAATTGCTCGATTCCCGCCGCTTTGGAAGCATCAACGAGGTTCTTGGTTCCTTCATAGTCCACCTTGTAAGGACCTGTGGGGTCAAAACTAGGACGGGCACCTGTAGCAGAAAACAGCACTGTGCTGTCTCCGATCGCCATCTTTAAACTCTCGACGTTCATTAGATCGCCCGTCACTAACTCAATACCCGTCGGCAGTGTCGTCTGTGCCGCTTGAATATCTCGCACAAACGCCCGAACGGGAATGCCTCGATCGACTAACTGCTGAACGATTCTTCGTCCTGTTTCTCCGGTTGCCCCTGCGACAAATGCTTTCATGAATGCTTTCTCTATAGTTAGTAACGGTTACTACTGGATCTTTAGCAATCTTGTCGCTATCCTGACATCTAGTAAAGGTAGGACTCTAGAAAACTATTCTTAAATTCTGCCAGGAAACAGGTGTGACTTTGATCATCCTCTGCGTTAGCTGTAAAGTCTAAGATACACTACGCAATGTTGCTATAAATGCAGCTACCAAAGGCGTAATTTGATCCAAGCGACTGTAGAAACTACTAGTTTTGTGATTTTGCAACTGAGAAATCTCTAATACTGAGCAAGCTTAGGTATCCGAGATAACCGTATGTTTTAACCAGAAGATTTAGATTCGGTAAATTTTCAGGGTACGTGTTCGTTTGTCGTGAAGGATTCAATATCTCAGGGAACTTTATCAATAGACATAAGGCAACTAACGCAAGAGAAGTGTGTATGCAGTCTCAACCGACCGACCACCAATTTATTCAAATCGCCCATACACGACTGCCCCATCTGTCAGATCTCAACTCGACCTCTCTAAACACAACTCAAAGCGTGACTGAGCCAACTCAGTTCCACAGCCACTTTGTAGACAGCATGGACATGTATGCTGATTTGCCTACTGTTGCTGACTATCTAGATGCCCATTCTGACTGGTTTCGTCGCTGCGCTCACCCGATGCAAGTAGAATCGATTGGGCATAACAGCTATGCTTTAATCATTGGCAGTTTTGGTGCCTTTGGCTACGAGGTAGAACCTAAAGTTGGCTTAGATCTTTTGCCCCAAGATCATGGCATTTATCGAATCGAGACCGTTCCCGTCCCAGGCTATTCAACGGCTGGCTATGATGTCGATTTTCGAGCGGCGTTAGAGCTAGTAGAAGGGAGTCATCCCACGCCTAAACTGGGTTCTGCCTTGACTAAAATGACCCAAGTTCAGTGGCAGCTAGATCTAACGGTGACGATTCAGTTTCCGAGATTTATCCACGCCTTGCCTGACCCGATCATTCAGCGGACGGGTGACCGTGTCCTCAAGCAAGTGGTGCGTCAAGTTTCCCGCCGTTTAACCCAACGCGTTCAAGAAGATTTTCACTCTTCGCGGGGGTTGTCGATGCCAAAAAGGTTTAGAAATTGGCTCTAATCTAGATCCAATTTACCTCTTGTGCTTTTATTTATCAGGGTCTTCTCGATCGAGAAGACCCTGATTTGTTTTTGATTAGGCAGATCCAAGGGAATGGCAGTTTAATAGCGTCCCAACCGACTGGACTTTGACTTCGTTCAGCCCTCGATTCTTCGCTGTTGGGTTGAGCAAAGTCGAAATTCACAAACACCGCAGTGAGGGAGTCTATTTTCGCGCAAGTCCCCAACATCTCTGAAAGAAATCTTTCTCTACGGGTGTTTTGAATAGATGATGCCAACTTTAATAACGCTCCTCAAGATGCATCAAGGCGTTTTTCGTGGAAAAGTCACACCTTTGAGACAATCTTTCCGTGTCGCCCTTACTAAATTTATTGAGGTTTTTACGTAGATTCTCGTAGAGGCTCTGCTAAATAAGAAACATCGGAATGTTATACTTGAGCAGTAAGCTCGACTCATAAATAGATGAAGATGATAGGCGTAAAAACCTCTGCGCTGTCGATTTTAACCCTGGTAACTCTTTTAGCTTTTCCCCGGACAGCCCTCGCAGATTTTATGGCTAACAGTGGTAGCGGTGGCTACTATGATAAAAACACCAGCCGATCGTATCGCTATGAGTATGAAGTGTGGTCAAACGATAACAACACCACGTATACGTTAAAGGTTTGGGATTCAAAAGACTATCCCAATGGCTCATCCTATCGCTCAGTCACCTTTGAATCTGCTCGCAAGGCGCTGGATTATTTTGATTGCACCTATGCTCGAAGAGAGGACATTTGCAGGCAGACGAGATAATAGCCACTTTCAACAAAGCGCATCTATAAAGATCCGCTTGCCCATTCGGCAAGGACGTTTTAGGTAACATCCTTACCGATTTTTATCGCGTTTTAGTTGGCGTTCGGGCTTGTTTAATGGGGCTGTTTAAGAAAGGGGGGAGAGGACAGCCCAGCGTAATGACGATCGCTCTCAATAGTTCAGCTTCTTGCTCAGTCACTGTGTTATCTAGCAAAACTGTGTAAGAACACGCCTCCACGATCGCGTGTCTCAATTTCAGAGAGGCGACACTCAGCCGATGCAAACTTTTTCTCAATTCACTAAAATTCCAGGTAGGCAGCAATGTGGGCATAGTTTGCTGTCCGGCTCCTGGCAGTCGAAATAAGCCCGATCGCAGCGCATAAATCATGGCATCTGAATCGGTCTGTCCGACTTGCGCCACTGCTGACACCAGAACGATGCAATCCGACCAAATTGAGTCAAGCGTCGAGAATTGTTCTGATTGAGTAGCCGTACCCATACACGGCTGAAGGCGAGTTTGCAAAATCACCAAGATCACAAACTCGGTCAGTGACCAACGTCCATCAGCCTTCGCTAACCCTTGAACTCCTTTAAACAGTTGTTGGCATTCAGCCGCAGAATTTTGGAGGAGAGCCGGAACTGCGAGATCTAAAAAAGGTAGACGATCGCGCCCGTCTAACCGTTCGAGCTGAGAATGAAAAACCAGCATTTGCTCACTAATCTCTGGCTCCTTCTGACACAGCCATTCCACCTGCTGAGAGCGGACTTGCAGATCTTTAGGATCGAGTAACAGGGCATAGACAAGCGCGATCGCGCCTTCACGCTCTCGGATGCCCAATTGCAGCGGTTCTGACACCTGCGCCAGTAGCGATTCTGGATAGGCAACAGGCTTTGAGCGAACGACATTCACCAATGGTTGAGAACGGCTCGACCCAGCAAAACCCATCACTAAATCTGGTGATGCACTGCCAGAAACCGACGCTGAGAGTTGAGAGACATCCAGCCCACCCAAGCGGCGAAGACGCTGCCGAATCGGGGGGTGAGTCGCCAACAGATCTTCTAGCGAGGTGAACTTGAGGGCACTGCCAAAAAACATATGGCTCGATGCCTCAGCGTAGGGTGACTGAAGCCGCGAACCGACTCCGCCAATCTTCTGCAACGCGCCTGAAATGCCATCCGGGTTGCGCGTAAACTGCACCGCCGACGCATCGGCTAAAAATTCTCGCTGACGAGACACCGCACTCTTGATCAACCGACCAAAGAGCAGACCCAATGACCCGATCGCCATTAACGCCAAGCCAAAATACCACAGCCAACTGCGATCATCGCCGTTTTCCGATTCGATCATCAGCCTGCCCAGGATGTAGACAAACAAAATGCCGTGCAAAACGCCCACGAGTCGCAGATTTAGCCGCATATCTCCGTTGAGAATATGGCTGAATTCGTGACCAATCACGCCCTGCAATTCGTCGCGAGTCAACTGCTGCAAACAGCCACGAGTCACCCCAATCACCGCATTCTTAGGGGTGAACCCCGCCGCGAACGCATTGATACCCGACTCGTCATCCAATAAATAGACCGCAGGCGGTGGAATGCTTGCCGCGATCGCCATTTCCGCGACGATGTTCAACAACTGCTGCTCATCACCCTTTGCCATCTCTGCTATCAGAAGCCGTCCGCCCAGCTCTTGGGCAATGACACTACCTCCCTGTTGCAGTGACGAGACTTTATAGAGACTGGCAATTGTGATGACGGCGAGGGTGACGATCGCGACCAATAAAAAGAGATCTGGGTTCCACCAGCTACTCGTATCGAGGTGAGGCAGAGAACTGGTCACTAGGTTGTTGCACGATCGCCGTCTGAATAAGCCGATAGTATACGACCCTCTGCAAACCGACGAGGTTCGGCTCGACATCGCCACATTAAACACAATTAAAGCAGCAAAATAAATTGCTACAATCATGGCGGCAACCGAGAGCGCAAACAGCCCTATGAGTCGCCGAGTCTTCTGCCGTGCCTGGTCTTGATGCTCGAAGAAGTTCATAACCTACTCAAACGATACGCGAGGAGCTACTTTGACTTCGGGTGCGGCTTCTGCCAAAAGCTGTGCTTCAGCAAAGTTAAAGCCCCCTGCAATCACACTGCTGGGAAACACTTCTCGCGTCGTGTTGTAGACCGTGATGGCATCATTAAACGCTTGACGGGCAAAGGCGATGCGATTCTCGGTTGACGAGAGTTCTTCCATGACTCGTGTCATCGTCTGATCTGCCTTGAGATCAGGATAGGCTTCTGAAATGGCGAGAAAGCGCCCTAACGCTCCTGTAAGCGCCGCTTCTGCATTGCCTAACTGCTGCATTGCCTGCGGGTCTCCCGGAACTTGCGCGGCTCGACCACTGGCGGTTATTGCAGAATTGCGCGCGGCGATCACGGCTTGCAGCGTTTCTCTCTCATGTTTCATGTAGCCTTTGGCAGTTTCAATCAGATTGGGAATCAGATCATATCGACGCTGAAGCTGAACATCAATTTGCGAATAGGCGTTTTTATAGCGATTGCGCAGCGTCACCAGGCGATTGTAAGAATCAATGATGATGAAGCCGAAAATCAACACTAATGCAGCGAGAAAAATTAGAAATCCCATACCGATAAAATCCTGAAGGGTAAGACGCGATCGCGATTGATTACTATTCGGCAGTCGCCGTTTATGCAAACTACTAGCTGAAACTCAGAGTTCCCAATTGCAGTGTTCCCCACCCGTGTTTGAGGGCAACGATTGATCGCTTCAACGGCACAAAAAAAGGGAGCTATTCGCCCCCCGTTTCGCTTATTGTGAATGGATCAACGTTCTATGCTTTTCTGAGCAACTTGCGCTTGACTGTCAGCAAGATCCCTAGCCCCGCCAAACCCATCATTGCGGACGGTTCAAGAACGCGCTTTTTAGAAACGACTCCCTGAAGTTTGATCTCGTAGTTTCCACTATGGGAGATGCCATCACTCTTCTCAACCAGGTTGGATTTTGTTGCGGCAAAGCCGTAGCCATAGTTAGTCACCCCGTTGTAGGTGTACTTAAAAACTTCACTGACTTGAACAGTGCTAGCTCCTAACTGATTTTTCAAGCCCGTAATCTTGACTTTAGTTTGTTGGACTTGTGTTGAGGTTCCGGTCAAAGTCGCCAGATAGGCATCTAGGGATTTTGTAATCAGAGAATTAGCATTGAGATGACCCGCCAAACCGACTTGGATCTCGCCTGTCGTGTCGTTCTGATTCACATAAGAGATGTTGGGATCACTAAAACGCTCAAAGCCACCATAGGTTTTGAAGATGTTGAACACCTGCCCCCCATCACTGCTGCTTGCCAAGCTGCCAAACCCGTTTTGGGTGAGTGCCTGACCAAACCAATATTGACCGAATGTGCTGCCCTTATAGGCGCTATTCCAGTCGTCTTTAGTCAGGCTGCTGATGGTAATCGCTTTGTCACCGATCGTGCCCGTCAGACTGGTATTTTTAGAGAAATTAAAGCCAGCCTTTTCACTGCTAGCCGCGAGTTCGACGTTGCCCGTGGGATTAGTGCTATTGCCCCCCAAAACCTTTGCCAAGTTTGCTGGAGTCTTGGCAACCTCGAATGTGTTAGTGGTATTGGAGTCGTAGATCAGATAATCGGTAGGGTTAGAGCCTCCGATCGTTGCACCCGATAGAGTGCCCGCAAAGGCTGGAGTGCTGACCATCGCACCCGCCACTACGATCGCGGTCGTCATTGCAAATCTAGGAAGTTTTTTCGCCATATTGCGCCGTTTTTGTGATGTTAGATGCGGGGGCAACCCTAGCAAGTTTTAGTCCAGCAATCTTTTTGAGAGCTATTCAGGTTCAGCTACCTTTATCCTGCCCAACCTACAAATCAGTTGGTTGAACAGGTACGAAGTTCTCGTTAAGCTTTCTCAGCAGGCATCAAGACCAGGTAAAGCTTTTGAAATTACCAATTTCACTAACTCAAAGAATTATAGGAATTGAGCGATTCGACTGACGGCAGTTTCTAAAATCTCTGGCGGATGAACTAGCGCAAATCGGACATAACCTTCACCCGATTTGCCGAACCCTGCACCAGGTGAGGCAGCAACCCCGGTTGCTTCTACTAAATCTGTGCAGAACTTGATCGAGTCGGTTGTCCAGGGTTCGGGCAGTTTTGCCCAAACATAGAGTGCGGTTTTAGGAGTAGGAACTTGCCACCCAATCTGAGCAAGGGCAGCCAGAAAGACATCTCGACGACGACGAAACGTTTTAATAGCTTCTTGAGTGCCAGTTTGAGAGCCAGTAAGGGCAGCGATCGCTCCGTTCAAAATGCCTTGATATTGATTGAAGTCTACTGCCGCTTTAACTTGACGGAGCGCTCGAATCAGAGTTGCATTGCCGATCGCGTACCCTACTCGAAAACCACCCATATTGTAGGACTTAGAGAGCGTGAAGAACTCGATCGAGACACTTTTATCTGGGTCAGCCTGCAAAATCGAGGGCATTGCCGTCTCACTGAATACGAGATCTACATACGGGAAGTCGTGCACCAAAACCAGATCGTGCTGCTGGCAAAAGGCAACAGCTTCTTGAAAGAATGAGAGGGGCGCGATCGCGGTCGTCGGATTGTGGGGATAGCTCAACACCATCATCCGTGACTGTTCTAAAACATGAAGTGGAATGTCTTGCAGGACTGGCAAAAATCCATTTTCTGCCTTTAACGGCATCCGGTAAATCTGACCACTGGCTAGATGAACGCCCCCTGCATGAGAAGGATAGCCAGGATCGAGCAGCAGCGCAAAATCACCCGGATTCAAGATCGCCAATGGCAGATGGGCAGTCCCTTCTTGGGAACCGATGAGCGGCAAGACCTCTGTTTCTGGATCGACTGCAATGCCAAACTTTTGGGTATACCAGCTAGCTGCCACCTGGCGAAATGCTTGAGTGCCGTGAAACAAAAGATATCCGTGAGTGCTGGGATCATGGAGCGATTGAGCGATCGCGTCTAGCACATGGGGCTGAGTGGGCAGATCAGACGATCCTAGAGACAGATCAATGACATCACGTCCGGCAGCTTTGGCTTTAGTTTTTGCTCGATCCATGTCAGCAAAAACATTGGCTTGCAGCGGTTCTAAACGAGTGGCAAATTGCATAGGCGATCGCTCATTGGTATTGAGACGACAGAAACGAGATCTCAAGTGTATCGCTTTAGATAGATGGGGCGCGTCATCTTATATCGAAAGCTGAGACAACACAAAATCCTCTAGCTTTTGCTTACTGATCGCGCCTTCACTCGCTTTTTTGACTTCTCCGCCTTCAAAAAATCTAAACGCAGGCACTCCTTCAATTTTGCACATCGCTACCGTTGCAGGATTTGGATCGACTTCCATTTTGATTACCTTTATACGATCGTTATAGCTCGACGCAATGCCCTCGACCAGAGGAGCTGTCAATCGACAGGGACCGCACCAGGAAGCCCAAAAATAGACCAGCACGGGCTGATCGGCTTTCAAAACTTCTGTCTCAAACTCGCTATCCCCAATTACACGAACGCTGCTCATAACGACATTTTTTATTAACATCCGTTCACAATTCTAAGGCTTTAGCTCCCCGATGCTGGCTACTTTTGACAGAAACCTCGCAAAAACAAAGATCTCCGACTTTCTCTAAAAGTCGGAGATCTGAATCTGAAATCTTACGACCAGCTTAAAGCTGATCCAACTGCTTTTTCAGGTCTTCTAGTTCAGCATCAACCGCTTTTTGATCTTGAGGAGAGGCTGTTGTCTTGGCTTGAGGACTGGTCGCGGTCGAGGCGGTTCCGGGTAACTGAGCCTGATTTTGAGATGTGCTCGGAGCCAGCATCTGAGCCTTCATTGCTTCAAGTTCAAGATCGACATCTCCTGACTCTAGGGCTGCAAACTGGCTTTCTAGATCAGCACCTGCCAACTCAGCCGCCGCTTGCGATCGCGCTTCAAGCTGCAAGACTTTTTCTTCCATCCGCTCAAAAGCTGCCATTGCGCTGCCTGTGCCGAGATTGCCCACGGTGTTTTGCAACTGCTCTTGAGCTTTGGCAGCGCTTGCTCGTGCCCGCAGCATATCTTTCTTGGTTTTCGCTTCAGAAATTTTGCCTTCTAAAGCAATCAGACTGCGCTTGAGCGTGTCAACCTGAGTGAGCTGCTGATCAAGTTGAGCCTTGAGCGTGGTGGATGTATCCGCATAGGTCTTCTTGCGGAGCAGCGCTTCACGGGCGAGGTTTTCGTCGCCTTTTTGCAGAGCGAGTTGGGCTTTTTGCTGCCAGCTATTTGATTGCGTCTGCGCCTGGTTATACTGCTGCTCAGTGCGCTTTTGGCTAGCGATCGCGCTTGCTACTGCCTGCCGCAATTGCACCAGGTCTTCCTGCATATCGATGACAGCCTGTTCCAGAATTTTTTCTGGATCTTCAGCCTTGCTCACAAGATCGTTGATATTGGCTCTGGCAACCCGGCTGATTCGGTCAAATAATCCCATAATTCTGTCTTTCCTCTTGACGTGTATACAAAAGGGTGTGCTGTAAACCTATACGTTATCCCACACCGCCGATCGTAGAAAGAAACCTACCGAATCAGCGACAGCCCTCTAGCGTATAGTTCACTGTTCTCACGATTCCTCACCTATCAGATAAGCAACCTTAAGAAATGTGAAAACACAGGCTCTCTTCACCAGTTTAAGAATTTCGAGTTGAGATCGGTAGATTAACCGAATTTTTTTACAGAAAATCTGTCACGAGTTAAAGGCTGGAAAAAAGGTTGCACCCACCGATCGTTTTAATTTTCGCACTGCTCGACCTGCCATATCCGTAAATAAGAGATCGCCATACAGAAGTTGGGTCGCCATTCGAGTAGCTTTTTCAGATTTAACGCCATATTTGTAGCAAGCGCCCGTCCATTGATAAAAGATTTGGGCGAGCGTCAATGCAGCATCAAAATTGGCGGCAAATTCAGCGTGAATGCGATCGGTGTATTGATCTGCCCTCTCGTCTATTAAACACTGAGCCGAGATTGCGCCGCTCTTAACTGCATGAAGAATGCCGTCCCCAAACAAGGGATTGATCAATCCGGCAGCATCTCCTACTAACAGAATGCGTCCTTCATGTAACGGTTCTTTGCCGTTCCAGGTTGGCAGAGGGTGAGCGTGAAAGCGGGCTTGATCGCGATCGACCTGCAATCCCATTGCTTCGATGTACTTAAAGATTGCCTGTTGAAGATCGGCTCGAAGCGTTCGATTATCTCGAGCATCTCTACGATCGGGTCGAAATACCCCTGCACCAATGTTTAAGTGATCGGCTTTTGGAAAGATCCAGGCGTAGCCGCGTTTGATGGCTCCGTATTCTAGATGAGCCACATCGGGACGCAAATCAGAGTGCCCATCGCCCCAGTGATGAGGATGCTCAAGTTCCATTGCAAGCGCGATCGCTCTATTTTGCCGCAGCTTGGTCGAGTTGACTGTCACTCCGTTGGCACCATCTGCACCAATCACATATCTGGCTTTTGCAACGAACTCGCTGCCTGTTTTAACGCCTTGAGCCGAGATTTTGATGCCGTCTGACTCGACTTCGAGCGATCGGACTGCTAACCCATCGCGCAGTTCTGCCCCACAGCGAACGGCTCTTTGTGCAAGAGCGTAATCGAATCGCGATCGCTGCACCATCCACAGTGAAAGCGGTCGATCAACACCAGGAGGATTGATCGGGGCAAGATAGGCATCCTCAAAGTCCCATGTATGTCGCATCTGGGTGACTTGAGACTCAACGAATGCGTCGGGTGCTAAATCTCGCAAGAGGTCTTGCATCACCATCGGCATTCCACCCCCACAGGTTTTGTGGCGCGGCAGAACTTGCTTTTCTAACAACGCAACTTTCAGTCCTGCCTCGGCGGCTTCCGCGGCTGCCATTGTCCCGGCAGGTCCGGCTCCACATACCACAACATCGTAATTCAACATAGTCTTGGCTCGACGAACGGCAGCTTTTGGATAGAGGCGTTGCTGAATTGATCTATGAAACACAGATTTTGCCCTCACTCTAGCCCTCTCCCACAGGAGGGAACAAGATTTCTAGCGCTCCTCTCCTGCGGGAGAGGGGTTGGCGAGGGCTTCGCCCCACTTCGTGAGGAAGGGCAATTCATATCTGCATTCAGCAACGCCTGGATAGACAGACAAGAACTCCCACATCATATTCTGATCAGGCGAGAGGATAGCAAGCGCAAACAACGGAACTTAGATCCTTCAGTCTAAACTTGTACTCCCTCAACCAGTCGTCTAAAAAGGCTCTTTGAAGGTTATTTATAAAGTCTTAATCTCGTTTATGGGCTGCTGTTTTTCTGCGTCCTTTGTCTTCCACTCCTCACCACGTAGGTTGATGCCCACTACATATCGTTCTTTCGAGCAGGCAATAATCACATAAGCCCCCTGCTCCAGAGTCTTTAACCCTAGCTCGTACGCCTGATCTCGACGATGAGAACCGAAGATATGAAGTTGCAAAAACATTTCGCCTTGATAGTTGATGCCATCGCAGACCAGATCGTCAAACCAAAACTTAAAAAAGTGACAATCAGATTCATTTGCCAACAGCAGCTTCATAATTTCTCTGTTTGCCTCAACGCTTTGACTGACGAAATCTATTAATATTTCTCAGCCAGGTTTAATTAACTCTACTACATTAGCCACTGTGATTAGTAGGGTCAACTCTAAGCTTTAAGACCAAACCATAGGGTAGAGGTGGTACTAAACCCGAATCGTCGAAGTACCGTAGTTTTACTGACCTTGCAAAGCTTTGAGAAGAGCAAAAGTCGACTTAGATTAGCGTGCGTCAAATAGTTGGGTGGTGTCCATAGAAAAGCTTTGTCGCTTAACATGAAGACATCACAATCTGTGTAAACCTACAGCTACATTAGGTCACCAGCATAGAGCTTTCATTCGGTATGCCAAAAGCCTCTTTCAAGAACAAGTTTTCTAGCGATCGACCACTGCGATCGCTGATTTCTTCTTAGATGAGAGATCTGTGGAGCGATCAACCATTTCCGCTGCTAAATCTGGCATTTCCTGCCAACAGTGAGAACAAAACCAGTAAATCTTTCCATGCCGAACGTGGCGAAGCAATTTTTCTGCACAGCAGGGACATTTGGGCATGATTTTTAACTCACTTTTAATTAAAAGAACGAAATAAAAACGAACAGAACTACGGTAAATCTTGCTCTCATTACTACCGTAGATCTGATGAGGGATCAGGATCAACAGCAGGTTTACCTATATTCTGGCGTGGTATCCCCCTTCTTTTATTAAATTTAATCTCACTCTTAAAATAAGTTAACTGTAATACATTTTATGGTTGAGTAAAAGGTTGAGAGAAACTGTTGAATTTAGATCAAACGTTCTTTTATCCTAATAGGTTTCTGGCGAAAAATGTTACTCCATATACTTAAATGAAATCATAACTATGCCTTTAGAGATAGGTAATTAGACATGCTTTCGATCAGCTAATCAGAGATTGTCTTTTAGAGGATGTCTTAAGAGGTAGCTGAGAGAGCTGAAACCCGTATTCTTTCGTCGGGGCGCAACATCTTGAATGCTGATTCCACTGTGGATGAAGCGGAGTTCAGTAGACTTCTCAGGCATCCTCTTAAAGTTCAGACAACTGAACGCTTACCTTCGCTTAACCAAGTTTTTGAAGAAATTCAGGTATCGTAACAAAAGGTGTAGCTGTTCTATGTCTAAAAAGTAACGTGCCAGGATATGTCTAATTTATTTGAAACGCTCTCGAAAGGCGGACCGACGATGATTCCGCTAGTGGGGCTGTCGATCGCCACGATCGCGTGTGGCTTAGAGCGCTCATGGTTTTGGTTTCGATTGATGAGCCAGGAAGAACGCATTGTCCATGATGTTTTAGAAGCCGCTCGATTTGACTTGTCTAGAGCCGCCGAAATTGCGAGTCAAGCTCAAGAGTTGGCGATCGGTCGTTTTTTGCTGGCTCCGCTCAAGCTCAAGCAACCCACTCCTGAAACGTTTCGGTTGGCAATGGAAGCGGCAGCCGATCGGGAATTCATTCAGATGCGAAAAGGGGACAAGCTGCTCGAATCAGTCGTTGGAATTGCGCCTCTATTGGGATTGTTAGGAACGGTCACCGGATTGATCACAACCTTCGCAAGCTTAAAGATTGGTGGCGGCGGAACGTCGGCTGATACAACAAAAGCTGCCGCCGGAATCGGGGAAGCTTTAATTGCAACTGCATCTGGAATGGTTGTCGCAATCGTTTCTTTAGCCATCTTTCGAGTCTTGGTGACCCTACAATCTCGCCAGATTGATTATTTTGCAAGCGTCGGCAGCGATCTAGAACTCATCTATCGTGAAATTTGGTATGAGCCAGCGTTTCATCACACGGCTTACCCTAATCACGAGGAGTATTCCACTGCAAGCAACGTTCGATTGCTTGACAACTAGATCAACGGCTCTAAAACTCTGATCGATTTAAAGTCGCAACACGTTAGAAATGCTGAAGCGCACGTAGTTTAAGGGGATGAGCAATGCGGTTTAAGTCTCAGCAAAAAAAATCGGACATGCCAGAAGTCAATCTGGTTCCGATGATGGATGTATTGATGACGATCTTGACATTCTTCATCCTCATTGCCATGACGTTGACCACCCAACAGACGGTCAACGTGACGCTACCTAGTGCCAGTGCAGGAGCCGTTGAGGTAAAAGAACCCGATCCATTGATTGTTGGACTCAATCTTCAAAGCGAGATTTTGTTAGATAGCAAAACAGTGTCTCAAGCTGAGTTGTCGCAGCGGATGCAGTCTTATCTAGTGCAAAATCCCAAAGGGGCTGTGATTCTAAAGGCGGCTGACAAAATTCCCTACGACCAAGTGGTGAAGCTGTTGGGAATTATGCGAGATGTGGGGGGCGATCGCGTGTCGCTAGCGATCGAAGCCAAATAACAGTGACCTCTTGTTCTGCATAGGACGCTCTATGAAACGTCCCTGCAACCATCAGTTTAGACAGGTTGGCTGCGCCAAACTACCACGATCGTAGATGCACCATCTTTTGTGGGCACTAGATTGAGATAGAACGGTTTAGAACTGCCTTTTTTAATTTGATACAGCTCTCCTCCGCCGTAGCCACTGGCGATCGGCGTTGACTCAAATCCATTAGTTTGCAAGCTGCCACCAAAAAAGCTGCTGAATAGCTGGGTAGGCGTTTTTCCTCGGACAAGCTTGAGGGTTTCGACTTCTGGATTCGTTTCTGCGGCAACTTCAAAGCCACTGGCATCGGCTCCGCCCAGACTCGTAAAAAATAAGTTGGGATCAGCAAAATTGTCCGGGGTTGGATTGAGATCACTCGCTAACTCAGAGCCGCTCACCGACTGCGAGAGTTGCGACAAAATATTGTTGGTAAATTCAGGGGGAATCTGTACTGTTTTTTGCAGATCGGCGAGTGTTCGCGGCGCATCCGCCAATACATACAAGGTCGAATTGCCATCAAAAATCAGGCTGAGAAACTGTTTCGTGCCATCTTTTGAAATCTCGTAAACTCTACGATCGCTCTCAGGTGGACTCGGCTGAATCGCGTATTTCTTGCTAGGAAGTTCTTTCTCAAAATAGCCGGAGACGGTCGATAAATCTTTACCCGTTGAATAGCAAGAAGGAACGCCCAGACATCCAGGTTGTGCACCCGGAAAATGAGGGAAGGAGTTGAGCGGATTATTGGAATCAACCGCAGACGATGGTTGTGCTTGACTTTCGGGCTGAGCCTTTTGGGATGCTGGCTCAGCTTTAGGGACGGGTTTTATTTGCGAAGGAATGGGCGGAATTGCACTCTGAGGTCGAGCAATCGGACGATTGGGAATGACTAAACTTTTAGGAGCCAGAGACGGCTTAACGATGGGTTTGGCTCCTATAATTTTGGATGTAGACGGCAGTTGTGTCACCTTGACCGTCTTTTCTTGAGGCGGCTTTGACTCCTTGTTTGCACCAGGGAAAGGCACAAAGAGGAATAGTGCATGAAGCCCCACCGAGGCAAATAACATCGGTCGCACAAGTGCTCTTACTGGAGCAGGCAAATTATTTAAGGGCGAAAACTGAGGCATTGATGGAAGTTTTCCAAATTCGCTCTGCATGGCTGTGTTGAGAATAGGGGACTACAATCTGGAATTTCTCTGGCAATCTGGCAAAGCGATCGCTTTCAATCAAACGATTTTCTATAAGTTTAGAGAACAAATCTATGCAAATTCAAGTTGATTTGACCGTTGGCATGATCGCGCTTTCTGTAATTCTGTAGATTCAAGCATTTAACCTATCTCAACTTTAAGAATCATCTTTGAACAAATACAAGATGAAAATTAAAGTAGACGCGCTGGAAAGCCAGAGGATCGGAGGACTAGCTGTTTTTATAAAGGAAAACTCAACGCTTTCAAGGTTTTTAAATAGTTCTGTATTCCCTGTATGAAAGAGTTTTAGGCTCTCAAGCTTTGAGAATCATCCTCCAGAGGGATTGTACCGAAGAACGTCGCCCATGACTATAGATTATTGGTAAATTTGAGCTTAAATCTGAAACAAGTTAGGAGAAGCGGCTTCTTAAACTGAATTTAAGCTAAATTTAACGATTATTTATTCGTCCGTTTGTTTGTGCTTAACCACTTAAATTGTAGGGTTGACAGAGATTGTTTGTTTAATCACTCAATTTCTAATCAGTCTTTGCTTGAGGACGGCACAATGGCTTTTTCAACAGTTGCTTTTCGTCGAACATTGACAACTTCGGTTGTCACCGTAGCGGTCGCCTTTGCACCGATTCTCACGGCGATCGCTCAAGCCGTTACGCTGAATGGAGCAGGGGCGACTTTCCCAGCTCCGCTTTATGAGCGCTACATCGCTGAGTTTCAGAAAAAAAATCCTGATATCAAGGTCAACTATCAAGCGATCGGTAGCGGTGGCGGCATTAAACAAGTCATTGCGGGTGTGGTCGATTTTGGCGGCAGTGACGCTGCCATGACCGACGACGATATCAAAAAAGTCGGAAAGGGTGTGATTTTGGTGCCAACTGCAGGCGGCGCAGTCGCCGTGGTTTATAATCTGCCGGGGGTTTCTAACCTCAAACTTTCTCGCACTGCACTCCCCGAAATTTTTGCAGGGCGCATTACTCGTTGGAACGATCCTAAAATCGCGCAAGACAATCCGGGTGTGAATCTGCCCAACTCAGAAATCAAAAGTGTTGTGCGCGCTGATGGCAGTGGCACCACGTTTATCTTTAGCAATCACCTGAGCACGATCAGCCCCTATTTTAAGGGCAGAGTAGGCGTTGGCACAGCTCCCAAATGGACAACCAACCCGATCAAAGGCAAAGGAAATCCGGGTGTGGCGGCTCAAGTGTCTCGCACTGCTAACAGCATTGGCTACGTAGAGTATGCCTACGCCAAGCAAAACAAGCTGTCAGTCGCTCAGGTGCAGAACAAGAAAGGTGAATTCATGATGCCGTCAGTTGAGTCGGCAAATGAGGCACTTTCGACCGTTGTGTTTCCTGAAAACTTCCGGGTGTTTGAAGGCGATCCTAAGTCCGGCTACCCGATCACGGGGCTAACCTGGATGATGGTCTACAAGCAATATGACGCAGACAAAGGGGCAGCGATGAAGAAGTGGGTTGAGTGGGTACTAACCGATGGTCAGGCGTTCAACAACGGGCTTGACTATACGCGCATTCCTACCGCCACAGCGACTCGCGCTTTGCAAGCTGTCAAGAGTGAAGTGAAGCCTTAGTCATCCGTTTAATCGTTTGTAGGGGCGTTTTTAATCACCTCTACAAACGATCGATGGGCAATCGACGAACAATTCACTGACTTGATCTCGCCTCTGTCATAGTTGTATTCTCAGTCTTTATTAATGTGAGGAGTAGAAATGTCTCAATTTGCTTGGAGATCTCTGTTAGTCGCCCCAATCTTTTTGGGTGTGAGCACACTGATCGCGACCTCTGCCTCCGCGCAGACCTCTGTTAACCCAGTTTTATCCAATGGTTCAGCGCTGACCGAGGCTTCGCTTCAAGATCCTTCAGTGATTGTTGGTCAAGTCACATCCGTTTCGCAGCTTTCAGACGTTAAACCGACTGACTGGGCGTTTCAGGCGCTGCAATCGCTCGTCGAACGCTATGGCTGTATTGTGGGCTATCCCGACAAAACCTTTCGTGGCAATCGCGCCCTAACCCGCTATGAGTTTGCGGCAGGTTTGAATGCGTGTCTCGATCGTGTCAACGAGCTAATCGCGGCTTCTACGGCTGACCTGGTTAAGAAAGAAGACTTAGCCACTCTGCAAAAACTGCAAGAAGAATTTGCGACTGAATTGGCAACCCTGCGCGGTCAGGTCGATGCTCTTGAAGCTCGCACCACCACCCTTGAAAAGCAGCAATTCTCCACTACAACTAAGCTGAATGGAGAAATTATTTTTGCGATCAGTGGCGTACAAGGTGGAGATCGTGCCCTCAACTCTGACCAGCAGCGTCAAGTTGATAACCCAGCACTCACGGCTGCCGCTAGAAACACCCTGATCAATGGGTTTCTGCCTAATGGTCGAGGGGTTAGAAATAACACGATCTTTAGCGATCGGGTGCGGCTTAACCTAGACACGAGTTTCTCAGGAAAAGATCGCTTGAGAACTCGGCTACAAGCTAGAAACACCACTCAATTCAACAATGCAGTAACGGGCACCAACATGACTCGTTTAGGCTTTGATGGCGTTAGCGCTGGCAGTGACAACGCTGTCGAACTCTCTCGGCTTGAATATCGCTTCCCGCTCGGTGATCAAACGAATGTTTTTATCGGTACAGGCACTAATGACGGTCTAGAATATAACGACATCGTGCCCACAGTCAGCCCGTTAGAGTCGAGCGCAAACGGTTCGATTTCTCGCTTCGGGCGGTTTAACCCTATCTATCGCGCCAGCACAGGCACCGGATTGGTTATAAATCATAAGTTTGGTCCTGAATACACCCTCGGCAACAAATTCACTCTGTCGTTGGGCTACCTGGTGCCAACAGCAACTGCAAGCAACCCGATCAACAATAACGGCTTGTTTAACGGTAGCTATGCCGCACTGGGACAATTGCTATTTCAACCAACACCCGCGTTGAGTCTCGCCTTCACTTATACGAATGCCTACTACGTTGGAGGAGCTGGAGTCACGGGCGGGACTGGAAGTGCGTTTGCCAACAACCCCTTCAATGGCTCAAACACGACTGCAAATGCGTTTGGACTGGAAGGCAGTTTCCGATTAAGCCCTGGCATGATTGTCTCAGCCTGGGGTGGTTATACCCGCGCAGAAGCACGGCAGCAAGGCGCAGGTGCTAACCCGACTGTAAACCGGGGCGATAAAGCTGATATCTGGAACTGGGCGCTGACACTGGCGTTTCCTGACTTCTTAAAAGAAGGTAACCTAGCAGGAATTGTTGTCGGTCAGCCTCCTAGAGTGGGGAGCAGTGATTATGGGATCAGAAACCCGTTGGTCACGTCTGCGCGTCGTCGCGACCTTGATACGTCTCTCCATGTGGAAGGCTTTTATCGCTATCGCCTCAACGACAACATCTCGATTACGCCAGGTTTGTTGGTGATCTTTAACCCAGAGCACAACAACAGCAACGACACTGAATATGTCGGCACCATTCGCACAACCTTCGTATTCTAAACCCATGACTGCAAACCCTGAGCCTGCTAGAAACCTGATTGATCGAGACCATCTAGATGACGTTAATCTCGTGGGTCAAGATGGACAACACTCCTTCATTGACCAAGGGTTTACCTGGCTGGTTCAGGGGTTTGCGATCTCCGTTGTGATCGTTTTAGGGTGGATGAGTTGGGTGATTTTTCGTCAGGCACGACCTGCGATCGAGAAGTTTGGCTTTGGCTTTCTCTGGACTCAGAACTGGGATATTAATGAACTGACCTTCGGTGCGCTGCCCTACATTTATGGAACGATCGTGAGTTCGGCGATCGCGCTGATCATCGCTCTGCCGATCGGGTTAGCCGTTGCCATCGTGACTAGTGAGAGTTTTTTACCACCGTGGATACGCTCTCCGATCTCGTTTGTGGTCGAACTGATTGCAGCAATTCCCAGCGTAATTGTTGGGCTATGGGGAATTTTTGTTCTGATCCCATTCTTACAGCCAGTTCAACAATGGCTTTTTCAGCATTTAAGCTGGATTCCTATTTTTAATTCTGAGCCTGCAGGTCCGAGTATGTTGATTGCAGGCATTATTCTAGCAATTATGATCCTGCCAACGATCGCGGCAATTAGTCGGGATGTGTTCATTGCGATTCCAAAAGAGCTACGCAGCGCATCAGCTTCGTTGGGGGCAACGCAGTGGGAAACTATTTTTAGAGTGTTAATACCCTCTGCTATCTCCGGCGTTTTAGGAGCTGCAATGTTGGGATTAGGCAGAGCATTGGGCGAGACGATGGCAGTCACGATGGTAATCGGCAACTCAGACCAGATTAGCGCTTCATTGCTAAACCCAGGCAATACTATTCCGGCGCTGTTGGCAAATCAGTTTGCGGAAGCGAGTGATGGTCTGCACATTGGATCGTTGATGTATCTGGCGCTGATTTTGTTTGCTTTAACTCTAATAGTGAATATGTTCGCGATCGGCTTGGTGAAATTTCTTAGACCGGGCGGTCAACTATGAAAGAGAATTCAATCATTCAAGAACTCGGTCGCCCCTTGTCTCCTGCAAGAACAGCCTTTAGCAAGGGCATGACGGCGATCACATTCCTCCTTGCAGGACTAGCACTGCTGCCGCTCCTCGCTATCGTGTTTGAAATTCTGCGTCAGGGTCTCCCAAATCTAAAGTGGGAAGTCTTGAGCAATCTACCTGCCCCCGTGGGGATGGAAGGCGTGCCAAACGGATTTGCAAACGCGATCGTAGGCACTCTAATCATGGTCGGAATTGCCTCTCTGATTAGCATTCCAGTCGGCGTATTGACGGCGATTTATCTGGCAGAGTTTGGTCAAGGAACCGTGATCGCACAACTGATTCGCTTTGTGGTGACGGTGCTGAGTGGCGTGCCTTCGATCGTCGTCGGGGTCTTTGCTTATGCGGTGGTAGTTCTCACCTTTAAAGGGTTCTCAGCCTTTGCAGGCGGATTTGCCCTGTCGGTGATCATGCTGCCGATCGTCGTTTTAGCCACCGAAGAAGCCTTGAAGTTGGTGCCGACTCCTTTGCGACTTGCGTCTTCTGCTCTAGGTGCAAGTCGATTTCAAACAGTGTTTCGAATTACGATCGCATCTGCATTGCCCGGAATTACTACAGGCGTTTTGCTTGCGGTTGCACGAGCAGCAGGAGAGACAGCACCTCTCTTATTCACAGCGCTGTTTAGTCAAAACTGGTTTGAAGGATTAACTAGCCCGACCGCTTCCCTCTCAGTTTTGATCTATAACTATGCCAGTTCTGCTTACGCCGAGCAAAATACGTTAGCGTGGACTGCTTCTGTGATTCTCGTTGGTCTTGTGTTACTCGTTAACATTGCATCTCGTATTGTCACGTCTAATCGTTCTTAGATTCATTAGATTATGCCGTTTAGTTTTAACGATTCCGCTATTGATACCTCTACCGTGGGTGAGATGACTCCAGCGCTGCGCGTCAAAGATTTGGCGTTTTATTATGGCAGCCAAAAAGCGATCGAGTCCGTCTCAATAGACATTTATCAAGGGCAAGTCACCGCCATCATCGGTCCGTCTGGCTGCGGCAAATCGACGTTTCTCAAAGCAATCAACCGCATCAGTGAACTTGAAGGAACCGTGCGCGTTGAAGGTCAAGTCGAATTTTTTGGTCAAGATATCTACAGTCGTCAGGTTAACCTCAATCGGTTACGCCGACAGATTGGCATGGTGTTTCAGAAGCCAAATCCTTTCCCGATGAGCATTTACGACAATGTTGCCTATGGCGTGAGAGTCTATAGCCGCCCCAATCGAGTCAGCCTTGATGAAACGGTCGAATCTGCCCTCAAGAGCGCGGCATTGTGGAATGAGGTCAAAGATAATCTCAACAAGTCAGCACTGGGATTATCAGGAGGACAGCAGCAGCGGTTGTGCATCGCTCGGGCGTTAGCGGTTAAACCCAAAATTTTGTTAATGGACGAACCCTGTTCTGCCCTTGACCCGATCGCGACCATGAAAATCGAAGAATTAATTGATCAACTTCGCCATGAGTTGACAATCGCGATCGTGACTCACAATATGCAACAAGCGTCTCGCGTCTCTCAATACACCGCATTCTTCAGCACCGATGAGAGCCGCATTGGTCATCTCATCGAATTTGGCTCTACAACTCAGATGTTTATGGAAGCATCTCAACCTCGCACCAGAGACTATGTTGAGGGTCGATTTGGTTAATGGTCTATCGCTAAAGTCTGATCCTTTACGGTCGAGGTTCTCTCTTAAGGGGCTACTTAAGTCACAAGAAGTCTTCTAAGTTTGACAGTGAAATCACTCGTCTATAGGAAAAGATTTTATATGACAACCAATGTTTCACCCGACACAAACAAGCCAAGTGATAAATCCTCGCTGTGGATCGGTGTTCTTTTAATTGTTTTGGGGCTGGCTGGAATCTTGGTACCAGGAGTCTCCACGATCGTGACTGAAACCTGGATCGCGTTAATCATTCTCTCAGCAGGATTTGCAAAGTTTGGATATGCGTTCCAAACCCGGCAAGAAGGCGGCTTTATCTGGAAACTGTTGTTAAGCATCCTATACATCGGAACGGGGATCATGCTGCTGATATCGCCTCTGACAGGCACCTTAACACTCACGATCTTGCTGGGTAGCTTCTTGTTATTTGAAGGCGCATTCGAGCTAATCCTGGCATTCAGATTGCGTCCGCAGCAAAACTGGACTTGGGTGTTGGGCAACGGCATTATCACCCTGCTTTTGGGCGGCATGATTTGGTTTCAATTTCCGTTTGACGCGCCTTGGCTGTTAGGAACCCTGGTTGGAGCTAGTGTTCTGTTTACGGGCATCTCACGAGTAGGTCTGGCACTCAACCCTCGTCCTGCAGACGTTCAACCCACTGCAAGTTCGACTTAGATATCTGAAAAAATAGAATGTAGGAAGCCCGATCGCTGCTAGAGAAATCTGAGCGATCGGGCTTTCTGTTGTGTCTACTTCTAGAATAGGATCACCATTTATCTAAAGTAGAAAATGCTATTGGAACTTAGTCAAATTCAAATTCCACCAGGGCAACGAGTGGTGCTGCAAGACATCGCGTGGCAAGAATTTGAAAGAGTTCTAGAGGAGCTAGGCGAACATCGTGCCACTCGGATCGCTTATGAGAATGGGATGCTAGAAATCACGGCTCCTCTGCCTGAACACGAAGATAACAAAGAAATTATTGGGGATTTGATCAAAGACCTTTTAGAAGAATTAGACATTGAGTTTCGGAGTTTGGGTTCTACCACTTATAAAAGTGAAGGGATGATGCAAGGAATTGAGCCTGACCAATGCTTTTATATTCAGAATGAACCAGCCATTCGAGGCAAGAAGCGACTGGATCTCTCGATCAACCCTCCCCCGATTTAGCCCTCGAAGTTGATGTGACTTCTCGGACTCACCGCAGCATTTACGCAGCATTGAAGGTGCCTGAGCTATGGCGGTTTGAGAATGGAACGCTGCGAATCAACATTCTTCAGCAGGACGGTTATGAAGAGTCACCAGAAAGCTCAATCTTTCCAAATTTACCGTTGAGCGAGACAATCCCACAATATTTGAGGGAGAGCAAAATTGTCGGCAGAAACAAAGCGCTAAAAGCATTTCGTCAGTGGGTCAAAGAGCAGATAGACCAGGCTTAACGTTAGCTCTTGAGCCTAGATCGAATTAAACACAACGCGAAAGCCAGAAGAGTTTGAGACGAAGGGTATAGTTATTTTTAAGTCTAAAATATTCTGGGTTGACCTTGTGGATCTAAGCCCCATCCTGCAATTCTTCACTGCGAATAAAGATCTCATTGGCTTTATTTTTGGCTCAGGGACGCTGTTTGCACTCGGCAAGTTTGCTTGGTGCTTTCGTCAACAACCGCGTAAACAGCTTCACAACTTACAGAGATATGACGACGCGATCTCCAGTTATGACAAAGCCCTTGAGTTCAAATCTGACTCCCATGAAGCCTAGTTCTATCGAGGTTTAATTCTGCAAAGATTAGGGCGTTACGACGACGCGATCATTAGTTACGATCGAGTTCTCAACATTGCACCGGAGGCTGCCTTTGCCCTCTACACAAAAGCCAACTGTTATTCGCTTCAAAACAATGTTGCGTTAGCGACTGAATCTTTGCAGCAAGCAATTGCACTCGACCCTGAAGCACGAGAAGCAGCAAAATCAGATACAGGCTTCGACCCTATTCGAGGAAACGATCTCTTTCAAGCGTTGTTAGAAGACCCACCTTAAACGCAAAGATTTTTGGCACTACGAAAATGGGGGTATGAATTGATAGATTTGCTCTTGTGCACACAAAATTAATATCCTAACCAATTCAGATGCCACAGAAGTTTGAGATGAGCCAGCCATAATCTCACCTCGTCAGGAGAACGCATCGACTTGTTGAGGAAACGCATCGACTTGTCAGGAAAACGCATCGACTTGTCGAGGGAACGTATTGACTTGTCGAGACGAAGTAATAGCAAACTCTGCACCTTCCCGTCGCCAATTTTGACTTCTCTGTAAAGACTCGTTAAAGTCAATTAACTAGAGGCAACCCATAGCCAGATTTAGCAACGCTGGCTTTCTAACTCAACCTAATCTAATTGTTTGACCTATCGCCTGCATGGATAGCTTTATCTTCATTCTCAAAGTTTTGCTGCTCTCGATCGCACTCTCCCTCCTAATCAAATACGCTGCGCCTTTTGTGACGATCGCACCTACGACTCCGATCGTCCTCACTGCGATTCTCTTGCCTAGCTTCACTATTCTATTAATTCTCATCGCTCGTGTCGTCCAAAAACCCTCAAACCATGTCTAGCTATCAGTTTCCAGAAACGTTTGAGTGGGGTGCTGCAACTGCCGCTTATCAAATCGAGGGAGCCGTCAAAGAAGACGGGCGCAAGCCGAGCGTGTGGGACACCTTTAGCGCCAAACGAGGACGCACCCTCAACGGCGACACAGGCGCGATCGCGTGCGACCACTACTATCGCTATGAGGCAGACATCAAGTTGATGGCAGAGTTGGGCATCAAACACTATCGCTTTAGCATTTCCTGGTGTCGCATCGTTCCCGATGGGCGAGGGGCGGTGAATCAAGCGGGTATTGACTTCTACAGCAGACTAGTGGATTGCTTGCGATCGCACCACATCACGCCCCACGCCACTCTATTTCATTGGGATAGCCCTCAGGCGCTAGAAGAACGATATGGCTCGTGGCAAAGTCGAGAAATGGCGCAGGATTTTGCCGATTATGTCACGGCAGTGGTGAGCCGATTGGGCGATCGCATCACTCATTGGATGACGCTTAACGAAATTTCTTGCTTTACTCACCTGGGGTATGACGTAAATCAAACGCCAAAACACGCCCCCGGCACTCGTGTGAGCTCAAAAAAACAAGTCTGGCAGACTTCTCATCACGCGCTGTTGGCACATGGGTTAGGCTGTCAGGCAATTCGGGCTGCGTCTCCGGTTCCGTGTTTGATCTCGCTGGTCGATAATCTTGGCATCACCGTTCCCCTGACCGAGTCTGCGGATGACATTGAGGCAGCTCAAAAAGCCTTTCCTTATCACTGCGGCAATGGCGGAATGATTTATCCTGCGATTACAGGTGAGTACAGTCCATTGTTGCTGGAGCAACTCGGTCGTGATGCCCCTGACATTCAGAGTGGGGATTTAGAGATGATTCATCAGCCGATCGATTCGTTGGGTCTGAATATTTACACAGGCACTTACATTCGGGCTGCCAATAATTCTCAAGGCTGTGAGTGGATTGATTTCCCGAAAGGTTATCCAGCGATGCACATGCCGTGGTTGCAGATCGTGCCAGAAAGTCTTTATTGGGGCATTCGTCACGTTAGCGAAACCCTAAACCGTCCTGATCTACCCATTTTTATCGCTGAGAATGGCTGTGCGGCTCAAGATGAAGTGACTCGATCGGGCGAAGTGATTGACAGCGATCGCATCTTCTATCTACGTCAATATCTCAAAACGGTTCATCGTGCTGTTGCTGAAGGCTATCCCATTCGAGGCTATTTTGTCTGGAGTTTTATGGATAATTTTGAGTGGTCATGGGGCTACGATCGACGGTTTGGCATCACCTATATCGACTACCGCACCCAAAACCGGATTCCCAAAGCTAGTTACTATTGGTACGCTGAGTGCATTCGTCAAAATCGAGTCGTCTAGTCGTCATTTTGTATGGTTGTCTCTAAAAAATTCCCTTGGGTTTCCCTTGCCCTTCTGCTGGCAGCACACATTGCGTTTGGCAAACTCTTGGCATCGACCCATACCTCATGGACAGCGTTTGCATTCGCGATCGGGTGGGCATTTGTGCTGGCGCTGATGTTCATCAATCCCCTGACTGGGTTTAGACACCTCATTTTACGATGGTTTACGTCCGATACAGTGGCGTTTTGTGCGATTATTGCCGGAGCTGCATTTGCCTCGATCGTCCTCAATTGGTTCAAGATATTTATTCCCATTATCCTGATTCTGTCTGCTGAAGCATTAGCCCGCATCGATCTTCTGACCGCCGAATTCAACAATATCCAATCGTGTAGTCTGTTGACCGTCACCTCTTGGCTCGGCTTGGGGTTGGGCTGGTTACTGGGGCAATTCATCTAGAGAGCGGTTATGAATCTGATGCTCACGGACTGCCTAATCTAAACAACTACTGCTACAAAAGTCAGAACAATGGGTTAAGAGGATGTTTGAAAAGGAGCCGTTGATGGCATGACCCGCCCGTGATTGAAAATCACGGTCTAACGGTGCGAAGTCCACTAAAGGGACTGAATGCCTTAACCCCTCTTCCAGTCCCTTTAGTGGACTTCGCAAGGCTAGCCCCGACTTCCAGTCCGGGACGCGATCGCAGCGAAAAGACTTTTCATACTTCTTAAGGCACGATCGCAACCAGCCGATACGTTAGCGAACGCCGATCGTGAGGCTGTATTCCCCCGTGATGTCTGACTGCTGCTTCTCTGGCACCAACCGCACACGTACCCGGTAGTCTCCACTTCGATTCAGCACACTCGACCAGTTGCGGCTACCTGAGTAAAGGTTGCTGCCACTCGGATCAAATACTTGTACTTGCAAATAGGAGGTGTTGCTGATGGTGCTGGTGCTCAGCGTTTGACCTGCTCCAACTCCCAGAATATAGTCGCGAGACTGCGTGCCCTGCACTTTGCCACTGATCGTTGCGGCAGAGGTTCCTGGGGCAAACGAGATGCGTTGGCTAGAGCTTCCACCAGAGGTTCCACCCACACTCAATAAATCGCCTCGAATCCAACCCCGCGCTCCCGAATTGGCAAACTCGATAAAGTACCAGCGATAACCATCGGGTGCATTGGTCTGGTTGAGAATATTAACCCGATCGCCCCCCAGCCCATAATGCTGCACACCTGCGCTCTTTGAAGGCGACTGTCTTACATTCACACGACTGCCCGGAGTTCCCTGAATGGTTCCTGTCTCTGCAAACCCTGGCAGCACCGTGGCAAATGATACGACCAAAGCTGTGATGAATGCTGAACCGTACTTAAACTTCATTTCAAGAAACCTGCTGAAAAAGATTGCTCAAACTATCTAAGCGCAGAATATCCCAAATGAAGCACATTTCCTTGTGGCTGATGATGGTTATGCCTTTGTCAGGCAAGGTCAACGCAGCAAAAGAGCCAAACGCGATCGCCTCTTGTCCACAAAACCTTCTAGCGATCGAAATAAATCCGCGTGTCCAACTGCCCTCGGTCTTTCAAATAGCGTCCCATCGTCTCAGCCTGTTGACGTTCAGCAAACGGACCAACCGCCAAATGTGGACCTAACGGACGCTCTCTCAGTTGAATCGACCTCTGTTGAACGCCTAAACGAATCGCTCGATCGCGAAAATCGGGTAAGTCTGCTCGATCGCCCGGAACTACCACATAGTAGCCTCTAGCGCTGTTTCCAGGCGGCAGCGACCCCATATTAGAGGTGGTGATTTCGCTGGCGATTCCTTGGGCTGCCAGGGCTTCGGTTTGCTGACGCGCATTTGCCTCAGTGCTAAACACTCCAGCCTGAATGACCCTCCGCCCTTCAAACTGCTGAATAAATGCCTGTGGCTCAACGCGTTTGACTTGCTGCAACATCAGTGAGCTGTCACCATTTACAACCACCCGATATTGCGGACGGTTGCTCGGAGCCAAGTTTGGAATTGAATTTTGAACAGGGTTTGTCACAGGTGCTCGAAAAACTCGCTCATTGGGCAGAGGAGTGCTATCGACTGGCAGAGAGGGCAATGGTTGAATCGGAACCGTCGGCGGGGGTGGCGTTAAGGGAAAGCCCGGAGACTGAGCAGAGGCAGACTGGACGATCGAGCACAAAGCCAAACCGCCCAGTGACGCAAAAGACAGATGAATAGTTCTACACCGATTTCTATGAGAACCTTTGTGTGAACCGCAAGCCATGTAGATTAAACCCGTGACTACAAAATTTTGCGGTCATCGTAACACAAAGAAACGAGGAGCGTTAAATTTTTTGGGCGAAATGTTGTCAACAGCACAGACACGTAGACTCATTGAGCTATCTTGTAAATAGGTTAGGCTAGAAGGCGAGTTCTCTGGCTGAAACCGCCTCAATGCTACAGAATTTTGCTGCTCTCACACACAAGGTCTGCCATGTCCAACTTCAACACGTCTTCACCCTCTGAAAATGATGCCCGTCCTCTAGCACACGATACGCAAATTTGGGACAGTTTGAAGCGAGCGATCGCTGACAGTTCGGGGTTTAAGGGCTGGAAGATTGAGCGAGAAGTAGACAAACACCTTTCAGATTTAAGTCTTGATACGCTCGTTCATAACTATTTGCGCGAGACGCTAGAGACATTGGCTTACTAGGTCAAATTCTTGACCCCTCTCGGCACTAATCTTCTAAAGAATGATTGCTAGAACTCTAGCAGTAATAGGGCAGCAGGCAACGCATTGTCTGTTGCCCTGTTTTAACGTGCCGCTCGAACTCGATGTTAAAATTTTCGTACTTTTAAAGTAACTATCTTTTTTCGAGCATAGAGTAATTTGCATAAAATATTTTTGATGGAGTTGCATCTCTAATGACTAGCCCTAAACTAATACCGGATAGACAGGGAATTCGCATATTTTCTGGAATAAGTCTCAAAAAACTTTTTTTGATTTTGAGTTCCTATGCGATTGTTGGAGGAATTGGAACCATTGTCTTTTCTTATCAATACAAACCTATATTCATTAGTGACACAGTAATGAGGGCTAACATAGAAGTAAGCTTTCTAGAAAGTCTAAAGCAAGAAATTGATCAACCAGAGGCACTTTCTAAGTATATAGGTATTATTTCTACTAATAGCAAAAATATCTACCTTGATTTTCTTAATACATTCAACAGCGATGACTACTTATATAACAAAATCTCACAAGATTTAAACTATGAGAGCGAATATAGAAAGCAAGTAGGTCTGCTTGGCACACCAAACCCTTCTGTGCAAAAAGAACTTAGAGACTCTATCTGCGCGGATCTAGAATCTTTAACTAAGACTACCAAATGCTCAGAATACTTCAATAGTCTTAAAGATTTCAATGAACTGCGCTCAGTTCTAAAAAGGGTGAACAAAAGTGGGGTGGATGCAGCAATTGATTCAAAAATAAAAGAGAAAGAAGGATCGGTAGTTGACGCGGCGAAAAAGATAAATAGTGCCGACGATGAACGCCAAAAGCGTATAAGCCTCGGAGGATTCCTACTAGCAATGGGGTTTCTCTTCTTGATTCCGACCCTCATCGTCTACTGGGCTGCAAACTTAGCGGAGAAAAAGGAAAAGCGCCAAGAACTGGAGGATGAACGTAAGAACGCCGAAAGGAACCTCATGAATAATATAGATAGTAGGGCACCCTGGCAAAGTGCCAGCATGATTTTACGAGATTATTATTCTCGAAACTTAGATCAAATTACCAAAATTTATGACACCAGCATTAAAGTGATGACTGCTGGCTTTGTTCTGATTGTTGCATCGATCTCCCTAGGAATCTTTCTGGCATCACAGGAAAACAATACCGAGCAACGTCAGCAAATAACCAGTGTTCTTGAGAAACAGGGAGGTGATTTGAATAAGATTACTCCAGAACAGTTAAAGATTCTACTGGCAAGACCAGAGGGAAACTCTGCGGCTGTGATAGCTCTAATCGGGGTAGGAGCGGGAATTATCACTAATTTTTTAGGGGCAACCTTTCTATTTCTTTATCAGTCAACGCTAAAGCAAGCCTCGGAGTATACACAGGCACTCAATAAAACCAGCATAGTTGGGGTTTCTATTGCAATTCTAACTGATAAACTTTTAGATGAAGAGAAAATAGGAGATCAATCACTCCCACAAGAGAGCCTCCCACAAGATATTAAAAATAAGATTATAGATACCAAAATTGAGATTGCTAGACTTATTGTTTCTGAGCTTCAAGAGATAAAAGCCATCAGTGAAAAAGGTACAACCAAAAATTGACAAAAGACTATTGCTCCCTTCTATAAAGTTATCTTTTGAATAGAATGTTGCTGAGAGGTGCTCTCAGCCGATCGGCAAGATCGCTCAACCGACGGTAAGCATCAACGATGCGATCGCCGTCAATCAACACCTCTTGAGTCGGATATTTTTGCGCGATTTCTAACACTGAAAATTTGCCATCTCCACTGGCAGACAGTGCTAGAGCAGCCCGGAGCGCTTGACGATCGGCACCCTCCGTTGGAGTTCTGATGGCTTGACTGAGCGGATCGAGTAGGGCATTTCCGATCGGGCTATTCATCACTCGATCGAGCACGATCGGATTGACACGGACTTCTTTATTCAGCGTTTGTCGCACCGCTTCGGGCTTTTGACCTGACAGCCGCAAATGAGCTTGCAGCGCAGGAGATGCCTGTCCCGTTTCAGCAAAGGTCGTCAGATCGCTGACAGAAACCGATTCTCGTAGAATGCCATATTTCAGAATCACCTGTTGAGCCGCAAATGCAGCAGGGCTGACGAAAATAGCACCCGAACTCAACCCCAAGCTAAGCAGAAGCCGCAGTGATAAACCTTGTAATTTCATGACTGTTTTAAACGAAGATGACTGCCTTGACGTTAACGCGCCCCAACAGGTTCATTCGGTTTATCAGTCTTTAGGCAGAATCTCACTCACAATCTCATAAGCGCTGACCATCGGCACTGCTGAAAACAATGGAGCCATTTTTTTGAGAATGGCTTGCTCTGCTTCGCTGTTGTTTACTTCCATCAGTTCTTCGCTCTCCCAAAAAATCACCGAGATGCCGCGATCGGTGTTCTTTTCTCGCAGCAAATAAGCCCCTAAAAAGCCATCCGCATACAGTGAGACGGCTTCTTGATAGAGTTGCTGCGCCTCTTCAAACTTGCCCGTTTTGAATTCTCCGATCGCGACTTGAGCACATTTATGAATGAGAAAATCCTGAAAATCTGTCATAAGCTCCTGCTTTTAAGAAAAACGGTTGAGACAAGGATGCTTATCATTAAACTCTGTGAAGTGGCGCGTTTGCTGCGGCTCGGCTCAAAACCGACATACTTCTTAAACCACGCACTCAGGAACTTTGAATCATTTCGGTTTGTCACGTTCCTGAGTTCTAACTTGAAATTTAGATGTTATTGTCTAGTGCTGACATTTGACCTGAGTCAGACTGCTGACCCATTTGTCTTCTCGATCGCTTCAATACCTCCTACACACACCACCGATATGTCACGCCAGGGTATTCAAAACTATTCGATTTCTCGGTTCAAAACTCGTTTTGCCACCTACTCAGGGTTAGCAACTCTGCTATGGATGAGCGGCGGTGCAGGACTGTTGGCTCAATCCGTTCCAACTGCACCCAATGTTGTGGTTCCCGTCATTATTCCTGACACGCCTCAAGCGAACCCAACTCAGATTCCCATTGTTATTCCTGACCCTCCTCAAGTCAACCCGACTCAGCCAAGTGGGGTCATCCCAGCACCAATGCCTAGCGTTCCGCAGCCGATTCCAACCATTCCACCTCAGCCGACTGTCGTTCCGGCACAGACTCCTCAGGTGCCTACTGCAAGCGGAACGGTGTATGTGAATCCAGCATCCGGCAGCGATCGCTCCGATGCCGGACGAGCCGATACTCCTTATCGCACGATCGCCTTTGCGCTGCAACAAGCGACAGTGGGCACGATCGTCCAACTTGCTCCGGGCACTTACAGCAAGGAGAGTGGCGAGACGTTTCCGATCCTGATGAAGCCCGGTGTGGTGTTGCGGGGCGACGAATTGGGCAAAGGGCAAAGTGTCCAGATCACCGGGAGTGGTCCCTACAACAGCAAGACATTTGCGACTCAAAACGTGACGATTTTGGCAGCACAAGGCAGCGAAATTCGGGGAGTTTCGGTGACGAATTCTAATTCTCGCGGCACGGGTATTTGGGTTGAAGACACAAATCCGACGATCGCCAACAGCACCTTTATAAAAAATGTTCGAGAGGGTGTTTTTGTGACGGGTGCCGCAAATCCTAAAATTTTTGACAGCATCTTCACCCAAAATCAGGCAAACGGAATCTCGGTCGCCAAGACAGCCCGGGGCGAAATTCGGGGCAATGTGTTTATCGACACTGGGTTTGGACTCGCGATCGGGGGCACCTCTGCACCGATCGTCGATGGCAATCAGATCAGCCAAAACCAGGATGGCATCTACATCAATGACAATGCCCGTCCAATTCTCCGCAACAACTCGATCACCGACAACAAACGCGATGGAGTCGTTGCGACGATCGGGGCACAACCCGATTTAGGTACGACCGAGAGCGCTGGGAACAACACGATTCGCAACAACAAACAATTCGATCTCAACAACTCAACGGGCAACAACACGCTGGTCGCGATCGGCAACAGCATCGACCCCAAACGCACCTCTGGAAAAGTCGAGTTTGTTGCCAGCGGCACCTTTGCCGACACTCAAGGACACTGGGCGCAAGCTTACATTCAAGCCCTAGCCGTCCAAAAGGTGATTACAGGCTTCCCAGACGGCACCTTTAAGCCCAACGATCCGGTGACTCGTGCTCAGTTTGCCGTCATTGTAGCTAAAGCCTTTAGCCCCGCCCCTCGACGGGCTGCGACTGCCTTTGGCGATGTTGCCAAAAGCTTTTGGGGATTCAACGCGATTCAAACTGCATCACAGGGGGGATTTATGGCAGGTTATCCCGGCGGCACCTTTAAACCAGATCAAAGGATTCCTAGAGTTCAGGCGTTGGTGGCGATCGCGAACGGCTTAGAGTTTGGCGAGGGAAATGTTTCGATTTTGTCGAGATATCAAGATGCGACTGCGATTCCGTCTTATGCGAGCGGCTCGATCGCGGCGGCAACGGCACGTGGTGTAGTAGTCAACTACCCAACCGTGACTGCGCTGAATCCCAACCGTGAAGCTACCCGCGCAGAGGTTGCCGCATTTGTCTACCAAGCGTTGGTCAACGCTGGAAAGGCGCAGGCATTGCCATCGCCTTACATCGTCAGCAATCCATAAGCAAAGATCCCCGATTTCTAAGAGAAATTGGGGATCTTCTAGACCTCTGTCTACAGGGCTTGTTATTTCAGCTTCTGCTTGATGAAGGCTAAAATCTGCGCCTGTTGCTTTCTCAACCCATCGATTTCTGTCTGCATCTTGGCAATTTTGGCGTTGAGTGCTTGAATACCTGCATCAGCCCCGCCTTCAGCAACGGCTGGAGCCGCTGGTACAACCGCAGCAGGGCGACGTTTTGCCTTAGTCATCGCCATCTTAATCGCACTGATCAAAATCTTCTGATCAAAAGGCTTCTGCACAAACTCAAAATATTCAAACGGCTCTTGCAGTTTTTCGGCAACTTCCTCTTTGCGTCCAGACATCAACACGAGAGGAATGCTCTGCAACTCTGGTTGAAGCTGAATCTGCTGAAAGACTTCCCAACCACTCATTCGCGGCAGCAAAAAATCTAGCATGATTAGGTTAGGAAGCTCTTGCCGAATCAGATTGATGCCCTGAACACCGTCCTTAGCTTCTAGAACCTCAAAATTTCCTTTTGGCAACATATCACGCACCATCGTGCGAATAACGGCACTGTCATCAATGACCACGATTTTGTGACTTGCCACAACTGAACTCCTGTAGAGTGACTGCGAAACGGACGAAGAATATCAGCTTTTGAGGAAACTCAGATAGGCTGAGTGTCAAAATAACATGCACTAGTGTACCCCCTATGATTGATAAAGCGCGGTGATTTGATCAATTAAGCAAACGCCTCCGCAAGACAACTGGTTTCCTAGCATTCCAACCCTTATGCCAACTGAACCGACTTTAACCCCAAGTTCTGAATCTGTAGTGTCACGATCGCAAGACATTACAGCGATGCCTGACTGGCTGCGTCGCTCAACGATCGGAAAAGCCAGCGAGATCTCGGTGGTGCAGCGCATCATCAAACAGCGTCAGATTCACACGATCTGCGAAGAGGGACGGTGCCCCAACCGAGGGGAATGCTATGCCCAAGGCACTGCCACATTTTTGCTGATGGGTCCGGTTTGCACTCGCGCCTGCGGCTTTTGCCAGGTGGATAAAGGGCACGCTCCCATGCCATTAGACGCAGACGAACCTCAAAAAGTCGCTGAATCAGTGCGGCTGCTGGGGCTACGCTATGTCGTTCTCACCTCAGTCGCAAGAGACGATTTACCTGATCAGGGGTCTGGCTGGTTTGCGACAACGATCTCAGAGATTCGTCGCGTCAACCCGTTGACTCAGATTGAGGTGCTGACCCCTGACTTTTGGGGCGGACACAGGGATCATGTAGCGCCCGAAGCGTTGCAGGCTCAGCGAGTGGCGATCGTGGTGGCGGCAAATCCAGCTTGTTATAACCACAACATTGAGACGGTGCGCCGATTACAGGCTCCAGTCAGGCGCGGGGCAAAGTACGATCGCTCTCTCAACGTGCTGCAAATCGTTAAGAATTTGAATCCAACCATTCCCACAAAATCGGGCTTGATGTTGGGGCACGGCGAAACGGAAGCAGAAGTGATTGAAACATTGGCGGATTTGAGAGCAGTGAACTGCGATCGCCTGACGATCGGGCAATATATGCGTCCATCGCTCGACCACCTGCCTGTCCAGAAATATTGGCACCCTGACGAGTTTGATCGCCTGGGAGCGATCGCCCGTGAAATGGGGTTTTCTCACGTTCGGTCTGCTCCTCTCGTCCGCAGTTCCTATCATGCTGGGGCAGACGAATAAGCCTTGTTCACAAACTGCTTAATCGAAATTTACCTTCAGAAGTGCCCTTGTTTTGGTATCCCTTTAAGAAGGTCACTAAATCTGGAGAACGCTTATGGCAACTCAAGCAGCAAAAAATCCGACGGGCGCAACCACCAAAACGAGTAAGCCTCCTTACCCATACCGCACAGGCTGGGCATTGTTACTTCTAGGCATCAACTTTGTGGTGGCGGCTTACTATTTCGGAATTCTCAAGTAGTCGCTCGCACAAAATCCGCTCTCATTCACACGTTGGAGATTCTCCCTAGCTTTTTCTCAATCAATGAGACGAGATTAGGGAGAATCTTCTATTCAGGTGAAATTGCGGCTTTTAGACTTTTACAAAACTCTTCGATCGACTTCAACCCCTCCGCCGGAGTTCCTTCTGCCAGTCGCTTCACAAAGGCGCTGCCGACAATCACAGCATCCGATCCCCACTCCATAACTTGACGAGCGTGTTCGGGCTGAGAAATGCCAAACCCAACTCCGATCGATTTATCTGTGACGTTTCGCAGTTCTATCACTAAATCTTTGACTCGCGCTTGAATCTGAGTCCGCACACCCGTTACGCCCGTCGTGCTGACTAAATAGATAAACCCTTGAGACTGACGCGCGATTGCCGCAATGCGCTCTTGGGGACTCGTAGGCGCAACTAGCAAGATCACTTCAATCCCCCGAACAGCCGCGGGTTTCAGTAGGCTGTCAGACTCTTCTAGAGGCAAATCAGGAACAACAAGCCCTTTGATCCCCGCGTCAGCAATGTCTTGCAAAAATTGCTCAATGCCTCGATTGATAATCGGATTGTAATAAGTGAAGAGAATCAGCGGCGATCGCAGGGTGGGAGCAACCTGTTTGACCATCTGCAACACATCATCTAATCGAGTGCCTCGTTCTAGCGCTCTTGTCGCGGCAGCTTGAATCACAGGACCGTCTGCCAATGGATCGGAATAAGGAACGCCCAACTCGATTAAATCGGCACCAGAGCGATCGAGGACGCGCAATGCTTCAGCCGTCGTCTCTAAATCGGGATCACCTGCGGTAATAAATGGGATCAGGGCGCAGCGAGCATGATCCCGCAGATGCTCAAAGCACTGAGAAACTGAAGTCATTTCTATCCTTCGCGAACTAGAGGAATGCAAATAATCAGTTTAAGCCGATCGGGGAGAGGTTTACCGCGATCAACTCGTATTCCCTAGCGTTTTGCCTGCTGATTGTCTTGCTCGATCTCAGCTTGCAGGGTTGCCAATTCTTCTGGGGTCAATTCTTCTAGACGCTTTTGCAGAACGGCTTCTTCGTAGTCTCTGAGCTGCTGATCATAGGTCATCTCCTTTGAGAGCACCCGTGTCAAATAGCTAAACACCCAGACCACCAGCGCACTTACTAAAAGTACCTGGCTCCAGATTCCGGCATTCATGCTGTCTAGACCTACCCACTGCAAGATCAGATATGCCAGTCCGCCCGCCACAAACACGCCTAAACTTATTCCGATCGCATCAATTCGCCGCATTTACCAACCAATTCATAAATAATTCAGAGCACAGGGAAACCCTGAACCCTTTACTCTCAGCCGTTAAGCCTCAAGTTCTCGTCGCTTCGGTCTAAAGTTCAGAAATGGCGCAAGTAACAGCATTCCGGGAAAGAAGAAAAACACCATGAAGTACATGAAGCTGCGCTCAAACGAGCTAACCACATACCAGCGCTTTTGCAAGTAGAGATAGAGCACAAACGGCACCACGACCAAATAGGCTCCACCCAGAACTAAATATAGGAGTGCAACTTCCATGCTTTTACAAAAACTAGATTTCTCCTATCCTACCGTCATTTCAGTGGGTCAAAGGAGTTCTATCAAAAGGCTGTCTGAGGTTGACCCATAGAAAAATCTCTACAGGAGTTGCACATTGCACCAATTAGTGATGCAATGGTTTAATCTGTGAAAGCATACATGAGCTTTTGCATCGCTGTCGTCAGACAGCTGCTTGGGGGCATGGCGGAATGGTAGACGCAACGGACTTAGTTTATTGAGCACCTGAGCAGAAATGCCCAGCGTGAATGGAGTCAAATTCGGTGAACGCTTTAACCTGCCAACGCCGAGCCAACCCGAACTAGAGCGCTAGTCGGAAGGTGTAGAGACTAGACGGCTCCTGCCTGACTGACGGACTCGTGACGTTAAAAGGTAAAGGCATAGTCCAGGCTACAAACACACGATCGCTGTGTGGTAGCGAAAGCTATAGTGGTAAGAAAATCCGTTGACTGCAAGGTCGTGAGGGTTCAAGTCCCTCTGCCCCCATCTTTAAAGCACTATGTTTCTGAGCGCTCTGAACACGACAAAGTTTGGGGTGCTTCTTGTAGAGACCTACCGTTTTTGATACATTAAAGCTACAATTTGATTCCTTTACTAAAAGGAATTTCTAGAGATGAGTCGTGGAGCCTGCACAACCTTTGTTTAGTCTTGATCACGACAATCCGTGCGATAAGCATAAAAATTTGATGAACGTCCGCAAAATTTGTAATTGCATCAGTATTATCGCTCTAGGGCTACATTTTTTTAAGGCTACCCCGATTTATTAATCTGGTGCTGATACACATGAACGGAACGCCCGATCGAGATAATAGGAATCTTCAGTTAGAATCCGTTAACGTGCAGACTCCCTCAGATCGCCTTCTTGATCAGTCTTTGGGCACTTCGTCCAATGGAGCGATCAAGGACGTGAAGATAAAGGCTCTGATATCACCGCCCAAACGAGTGTCTCGATCGAGACGAACCCTGCAACAAGCTCAGGAGACAATTTATCAGTTTCTTTTAGAGATTGTTAAGAAATGGCCGCCTGAAGAAGTTTTATTAGAGTTTAAGCGTCTCTTTATCTATCACGTTGAGACGACTAGCTCTGAGGTCATCCCAGCAATTTACGAGCTTGTATTTAGCAATAACGAAGAAGAATTTAGAAATACGCTGAAGCGATCGTGCTACATCCTCGTCAACAATTGGGATGCAAGTCGAAACTTTAAGCCAATTCAAGAATTAGTCGAAATCTTTGAAGATAGCAGCCTCCAGCGCTATACCGCTTCTCCAACTCTCAAGCGGTTAAGGACGTGGATCGACCATTTTAGAAAGAGCAAAGACTATGAAGAACTGAAGCTCTTTGCATCTCGATATGAAGAGGCTAATAAAGGTCCGTGGTCAAATCGCTACACGTCTTATTTGCTCGTTCCTCAATATATCGATTTGGCAAACCCGATCGAACAACGGGAAGCGGCGAGAGCTTTGTCAATGCAGCTTAAAGATAGATTTAAGTTTAACCTAGCGATGTATATTGCTAAGTCTCAATCTGCAGGTTCGCCAGAAAGCTCACCAAGAAATCCGACGGCGTTAGGTGATAACGTTTTGCAATTGATCAAGACGATCGTGGCAAAGCGTGGTCAATTCAGCTATGCAAACTTAGCAAATATTTTCATCAAGCAGACTTATCAGTTGTCTTACGAAGAGTTTAAGCGTGAGCTAAAGCGATATCTGATTTTATCGGTTGATAGCAACGCATTAGTTGAGACGTTGCAATCAAGACTGAGCGAAAAACTAGATCCACTTTACCCAGATTATGACTGTGAAGTAATCAATGATGCGTTGATTCTTAGAACCTGTAATCGGGTCATTGAGTATCTCACCACTGAAAATCGCCAAGACCCCTCTCCTCTATTTGTGCTGCTCGTTTCTCAAGGAAGCCCAATGACATTAGTGATCGTGTTGCTCAAGTTGGTTTTGATTTGTAGGAACTCACGAACTCATCTAGAAGCACAAGTTGCTGAACTAATTCGGTATTATGAAAAATTCTCAGAGGATGACTGTTGGTGGATTGTCAACTTCTTAGAAATCTTCAATGTCACCTTTGCTATCTATGCCGAAAACGTGCAGTACAACTTGATCAAGATGGATAAGGTTCAAGAACCGCTGCAAATTCCAAAAATGCAGAAGAACTTGGATGCTTATCGTGTTTTCTCACAGCTCAAGCGCAATGTCATTCTAGAAGCCCCTAACGAACTTGAGTTATCAGGCATCGAATTAGAAGAGCCTTCTGTAGAAGAACCTGAATAGTTGATTACTTCTCCACTCATCTGACAATCTCTTTCTGAACCTCCTCAGCGATCGTTCAAGATAACAAGCCCAGCCCCCGAAACCTCAGCAAGAGTGTTGACAAATCGATAGAGCGCGAGGACGCTGAGCAACTCGCCCGCAGGAAAGCGTTGTCCTAGAAAAGCGCTGCCTTGAGAGAGCAGGGCGATCGCAACCGCTTCAAACACTCCAATACCTCCCGGCAACCCCGGAATCACAAATCCAGTCAGCCATGCCAGCGCAAATGCCCCCATCACGATCGGAAACTGGTCAAGGGGAAGCGGCACGATCGCTAAAAAGGTAAGAATAAATCCGATGCCCCGCAGTCCCAAAAATCCGAGTTCTCCCAATAAAGGCTGAATGGGATAACGTTTCATGGGTGAGCTGATTGCCTGAGATGAGCCTGACGCTTTTTGCTTAAGCTTGGTCAGGTAACCTACTAGGGGGTTGAGAAATCGGGGATGCACGATCGCAAAGACGATCATCAACACGACCACTAGCAAGAGTTGAGCACCCCAACCATAAACCGATGCAATTTGCTGAACCCCGATGAGCGCGATCAAAAGCGCAGCGACGACCATAAGCAGAGCTTCTAGCAAGACGCTAGCGATCGCAATTTCTACCGCGACTCCGGTTTTTGTGGCGGCTGAGATGCGTCCATAAAAATGCCAGACGTTGCCGGGTAAATATTTGGCGATGTTGGTTCGCAGATAAACTTTGACACTCCAAACTCCAGTGACCGATTGATTAAGCGCTTGCAATACCCAACTCCAAACCCAGCCTGCAAAAATGTGAGCTGAGAGAGTTACCCCGAGCGCGATCGTGAGACACGCATATCCACCCGCATTAATCCGAATTGCAGCAACTTCTTGCCAGTGATCTTTGAGGGTTTTTGCTAAAAAGAATAGCACTAGCCCCAAGATGACCCAGCGTAGAGACGTTTTGAGATATGAGAGAACTGTTTGCATAGCGTGATAGATGACGAGTTTAACTTAGTTCAATGTTCAATTCGCCTCTGTAAACACGATTAGTCTGAAACCAATTGCAATCTCTCCAGAGTTAGAGAAGCGTAGCATTAAGTCTGAATGTGAATGAGTCTTTTGCTAGAGGCGATCGTAGAGCCCAGATCGTATTCTTGATAAGCGATTTAGATTGATAAAAATCACGATTGCTACCTAGTTTTGTTGTAACTCGAATAAAGTTTCAGCAGGGTGAGTAATAAGGTTCCAAGCTTTCATGATCAATGCTGGCAGTAAAGATTTTAAACCTTTTGGTTTGAAGCAAAAAGGAGTATTTTATGAGCCGTCTATCTTTGTTCTTTAACAGTCTGCGATTGAGAAAAATCTTGACCGTTTTTCTAGCAGGATTTGTTGTTTTATTGAGTACTGGTTTACAAGTTCCTTCTCAACTAGTGGCTGACGCTTCAATTAAAGCAAACTCCTCAGATTTAATTTATTCGGGGTCTAATGGTTCTGATTCTGACCGTCCTGATATTGGGGCTAAACAGCAAAAATCTCTACCAGATCTACCGAATCAAAAGCAGCCTGTTTTGAAGCGGAGTGATCCAAACGCAAAAATCTTGGAGCGTGTGGGCGAGTCCTTCAAAGATGCAACGTCTTTTGTAAAAGACACGGCAGATTCTGCCTCAGCCCGTCCCGAAGCAAAAGCTAACCCAGGTCTGGGTGAGTAGAGCGCCCATCTCAATTCATGAATCATTCAATACTAATGGAGTCAATTGCTATGAACAAGCTTGTTTCTATCTTTAAGTCGATTCGTCTACGTCAAGTGCTGACCGTTTTTCTAGCGGGAGTGCTGCTGATGATCACCACTGCCTGTGCGGGAAATGCTCAAGCCAAAGTGCCTCAAGGCAACACGCCAGGAAATGCAGGCTCCAATCCGGTTGGACAGAACCAACCCTATGAAGGTGGTATGAACAACTTTAGCGACACGGCTCCGGGTCAAGCTGCTAAAGGAACGGCTGCAAAAACCAAAGCCCTGATCGATCGCGCAGAGAGCGATATCAACACAAAAGGAATCGACAGCGTTGATCAGTATGTTGACAACTACCGATCGGGTGCGCCCCTCGGTGAAAGAACCAAAAAGCTCACTGACAATGTGAAAGAAGGAGCCAAAAACGCCGCAGATGATGTGAAGGGGCTGGGCGATCGAGTTTCTGACTCCGCGAGTCAAGTAGGTGACAGCGCTACAAGAGGCGCGAAAAACGCCGCAGAAAATATCAAAGACAATACCAAAGATGCGGCAAAGAGAACGTCTTTTGGGATTAAAGACACTGTAAAAAATGCAGCACAAGCAACCGAAAACGCAGCTAAGAGCGCTAACCAAAAGGTGCAGAAAGATCTCTAGATTCCAGTGCTAGAGCGTAACTATTGCTAAGTTGAAAAAGCCAGGAGAAAATCCTGGCTTTTTTATGAGTGCTGAAGATGCCAGGTTTGAAGCGCAACTCGATGGATTTCTCGCCAAGCGACGTGGTGTTGACGCGCGAGATGGGCACAGTCTTCATACTCTGGCTGCACGTTGATGACTGCTCCATCTGTCTGCCGCGCGACTTTTATCTGAACGGTTCCATACTCGGTTTCAACCGGGTGAAAGGCGCGATCGAGAATGGATCGCCTTTGACTCGTGTGACGAATTCCTAGCGTAGTCGTCTCTCGAAACAGCACAGCTTCACACTCAGACTCTTTTTCAAGAGGACAAATCACCGTCAGCAAAACACCCGGACGCGATTTCTTCATGCCGATCGCTTGAGTAAATACATCTACGGCTCCGACCGCAAATAATGCCTCAAAAATATATCCGATCGCTTGAGGATTCAAATCATCAATTTGAGTCTCAAGGACAGCAATCGAGTCAGAAGAAGTGACAGGTTGGGCTACAGGTAAAGGATGGGTATGCTCAGTCCAGTCATCGTTTGCTGCGAGTTCTCCAATCCATAGCCGCAGAATATTTGGAATCGGCAAATCCCGAGATCCAGCACCTAGTCCAACTTGGTGCAATGTCATAGTCGGCGGAGCGCCAAACCGAGTCGCCAACGTGGTTACAATCGCTGCCCCTGTCGGCGTGACCAATTCACGATCGATACCATTGCTATAAATGGGCACTTGCCGCATCTCGTAGAGCTTTAACACCGCGGGCACAGGCACAGGCAGCCGACCATGGGCTGCTCGAATGGTGCCACCACCCGTCGGAAGCGCTGAACAGTAGACTCGATCGAGATTTAACCAATCCAATCCTAAACAAGTGCCGACAATATCTACGATCGCGTCGATCGCCCCAACCTCATGAAAGTGCACCTGTTCTGCCGGAATGCCATGGACAGCCCCTTCAGCCTTTGCCAGTTGTCGAAAGACTTCTAGACTCCAAGCTTCAGCCCGTGGAGGTAATTCTGCCGTTTGGATCATTTGCTCAATTTCAGGCAGATGCCGCAGGCGCGAAACGGGTTTCTGCTGATCCTCAAAACGATTCTCAGAATGAGAATGATCATGAGAGTGCTCGTGACCTCCATGAGAGTGAGCGACTATATCTGGTTCAGAATCATGGGAATGAGCATCCAATAAATCAACCCAAACCTTTGTTGCCTGTTGACCATTTCGCCACACCCGTTCTGCCCGGAGTCGATATTCGCCTGCAATGCCCAATCGATCGAGCTTCTCAGTCAGGTAGTCTAAAGGAACGCCTACACTCACTAGCGCTCCCAGACTCATATCTCCGGCAATTCCAGTCGGGCACTCTAGATACGCAACTTTATGCATCGCCATAGAAGTTAAATTGTTTTTCCTACACCCTACACCCGATATCCCGTCTTGACTTATGGCAACCGTTTACAAAATTCATCCCGCAAATCCCCAGCGTCGGAGCATCGACCAAGTGGTGAATGCGCTTCGCAGCGGTGCCGTGATGCTATACCCGACCGACACAGTTTATGCGATCGGCTGTGACCTTAACTCAAAATCAGCCGTGCAGCGAGTCAGACAACTCAAGCAAATGTCTAACGACAAGCCACTAACCTTCTTGTGTCCGTCGCTGTCTAACATTGCTCAATATGCAGCCGTCAGCGATCAGGCATACCGCATTATGCGAGGTCTTGTTCCCGGTCCTTATACATTTTTGCTGCCAGCAACCAAGCTTGTGCCGAAGTTGGTTATGAGTCCTAAACGCAAAACGACCGGAATTCGAGTTCCCGATCATCCCGTTTGCCAAGCTCTTTTAGAGTCATTAGGAAATCCTGTGATTTCGACTTCTGCTCACATTCCTGCTAGTGATGAAGCCACACCAGCCAAGGCACGAGATGCTGAGAATCTATCGTTAGCGGAACTGTTTGACGCGATCAAGGGTCTAGTCGATGTAATCGTTGACACGGGAGAAGAGCCATCCTATCAAGTCTCAACTATCTTAGATCTGACTAGCGATGAACCGACCGTGCTGCGTCGAGGGTTAGGATGGGAAGCCACCGCAGACTTAGCGATCGCAGAAAAATTGTGAGTCCTTGCTGCTTCTTCAACTCTTGAAGTTCTGTCTTCTAACCAGTTTACAGATCGTCCACTGAAGCGCAGTAGTATATTGTTTAACCAGATTAGACAATCTTTTATACCAGGGTGCTTAAGGGGTAGGCTCCGCATCGATTTCCACCGACGAGCCAGACCTCGTGCCCATGACGCGGAGCGGTGCCCAAATTAACCAACTGAGAAACTGACCCCCATATCGCCAAACTTGCCGGAAGACACCGGAGGTCAGCGTGTATCAATCAGTGTGCACTACCAAAGTCTGGGTTCCGCTATGAATGCCAAATCTGCAAACTCACTGCAACACGAAGCCACCTTGGCTGCTGCGATCGAGCTAAACGCTTCAAACGCCGATAGAGTCAAGCCTGACGAAATCGCTTCAATAGAGCTATCTCTCGAAACTCAGAAATTAGCCCATCTTCTTGCCACCGAGCTAGAAGCAGAGCTTCAGCTCACGAGTCAAACGATTCAAGCCGTGACTGAGCGCATCGCCACAGAGGTTGAGCGGATTTGCCTCAAAAGCGATCGCATTCAGACTTCAGGAGAAATAAGCTCTTGGCGGTTGACCCTAGCTCGATATCGCCTGCAAAAGTGTGCGACCTATTATCGACTCAATTCTCGCCAAGGTCGCATTGAGCTACACAGCACCCTCAGCACGATGGTCTATCGCCCGATCGCGCCTGCTCATTTGCAACTGAGCTTTCAAGCTCGCTACAGCCTGATCGAAGATTTCCTGCAAGGCTTCTACACCGAGTCGCTTAGAGCCTTTCGACGAGAAAACAAACTGGCAGACAACTATCAGCCTCGCACCCGACTGCAGCTCGCTGAATATATGGCGTTTACCGAGCAGTATGCCAAACGGCGAATTACCCTGCCAAGCCAGCACAATCAGCAGCTAGTCATTTTGCGTGCTCAACGGTTTGCAAGTCGCCAACCCCATGAAATTGCAGTGGATATCGAAACTGCAATGGAATCCGCTAAAGGAGATGAGGCAGAAGCTTACGGGCGATCGCCGATTCTAAAAATGATTCGAGAGCAAATGGTCGCCGATAGGGTTGATCCCTCAGAGGCAGCGCTGCGAGATCGAGTCGTCGGTGAACTGACTCAATATCTTGCATCTCAAGGGCAAACAGAATGTGTAGATTATTTAACTCTAAAACTTCAAGATTTATCCGTTCCTGAAATTGATGACGTTTTAGGCATGTCTCCGCGCGAACGTGATTATCTTCAGCAACGCTTTAAATATCACGTCGAAAAGTTTGCCATCTCCCAAAACTGGAAGCTTGTCCACGAGTGGTTAGGTGCCGACTTAGATCAAAACTTAGGGTTGCCTCCCCAAGAATGGGACGCGTTTTTAGCTCAACTGTCGCCCGATCAAAAACGTCTCCTCGCCCTCAAACGAGCCGCCGCCAGCGATCAAGAAATTACTCAAACCCTCAAATGGACAGCCAAGCAATTGCAAAAACGCTGGGCAAGTTTGTTAGAAGCCGCTCGTCAGGTACGAAACCAGACGAAATGATCCTTCATCTAATTTATGCGGTGTGATCAGGGCATCAGAAGTCTGAGACTCCAGCATTCAATACGGATCGCACTTCTCAGCCTGTGTTAAATTGATCATAATCTTGCAGTCTTTCCTTGCGGTTGAGTGGTATGGCGATCACGAAAAGAGCAATTGTTCTCGGCGCAACAGCAGCCGCAGTTACGGCAGTAACGGTTACAGGGTTTGGAATTCAGCGATCGAAGGTTCAGGCATTTTTGCGTGAGAATCCTAAAGAAGTCGTCGATGAAGTTTGGAACATCATCGATCGCAGCTTTGTTGATGGCACATTTCACCAGGTCGATTGGAAAGCGGTTCGCACTCAATATCTCAACCGTGACTACGCCAACAAGAAAGAAGCTTACGATGCCATCCGCGAAATGTTGAAGAAATTGGGCGATCCCTACACCCGATTTATGGACCCGGAAGAGTATAAAAATATGCAGATTGACACCTCTGGAGAGCTAACAGGGGTGGGAATTCAACTTGCAGCCGACGAAAAAACCAAAAAGCTGACGGTCATCTCTCCGATCGAAGGGAGCCCTGCTGCAAAAGCTGGAATTCTGGCAAAAGACATCATTACTAAGATCGACGACAAAAGCACCGATGGCATGGATGTGAACAAAGCCGTCACGTTGATCCGAGGGGCAATTGGTTCTCAGGTTCAACTCACCGTTCTCCGCAACAACCAGGAACTCAGCTATTCGTTAAAGCGTGACAAGATTGAGATTCATCCCGTTCGCTATAGCCTTAAAAAGGCTCCTACTGGCGATGTTGGCTACATCCGACTGGTGCAATTTAGCGCCAACGCCGCTCCCGAAATGCGAGAGGCGATCCAGAACTTAGAGAAGCAGCAAGTGAGAGGATATGTTCTAGACTTGCGATCGAACCCCGGCGGCTTACTTTACGCTAGTGTAGACATTGCTCGAATGTGGATTCAAGAAGGCGGCATTGTCTCGACGGTTGATCGCCAAGGTGAATCCGATCGCGAAGATGCCAATCATCGTGCCTTAACCAACAAGCCCCTAGTTGTCTTAGTAGATGGCGGGTCTGCAAGTGCCAGCGAAATTCTCTCAGGGGCGCTACAAGACAATAGTCGCGGCACGATTGTAGGCACCAAAACCTTCGGGAAGGGACTCGTACAATCAGTGCGCAGATTGCAAGATGGCTCAGGGTTAGCTGTGACGATCGCGAAGTATCTGACTCCAAAAGGTCGTGATATCAATAAGCATGGAATTGATCCCGATGTCGTCATTGAGTTGAGCGATCAACAGCGTCAAGCGTTGGGACGCGATCGTGACAAGATCGCGACATCTGAAGATCCCCAGTTTGATAAAGCGCTCCAGGTTTTAAACCAGCCAACGTCTGCTAAAAAATAGCCTCAGATTAGACAGGTTTACATTTACCCGCTCGGATTAAGCCAACTCGGCGCGCGATCGCGGCTCCTTGTGACTCAAAAGGACCCCACTGCTCGCGCTGAGTCGATGCTTCAACGACCACTTCATCGGCTGAAACGACGCGGCATGACCCGTCTTCTTGTCTCACTACATACCAAGCATCTGGATTGCTCATAAATTTATTGATGGATTGACGACCTAAAGCATCGAAGAGCTTCTGGGCACGACGAGCTTGATACTTGCCGTTAAGTTTTGGGAAACCTTGAGGTATTAATCAGTCTAGCTTTTTAGCGAGACTGTCAACATTTCCTAGAGCGCTTCGTACAAATAAAGCCCCACCTAATTCTAGTTGCCTCCGACCCCCACAACTCTTCTAGATAACGCTATGACTCCGCTTCGATCGCATCCCGCAGATAATATTTAGGGCTTTTTTGCACCCCGTAGGATATGACACCAGAAACCCAGCGTCCGTCTATTACGCCTCCTCCCATGCCGCGTGTTCCACCTGCGCCGCCGCCACCTATGCGGGTTTCGTCTTACAGCGCTCCGCTCGAATCGTCTGATCCCACAGTCGCCAACCTAGGGAACGAACTGACGCAAACGATGGCAATGCCTACTGCGCTCATGACAACCCATCATTCGTCTCCGTCTACCGCTGTCAATTCGTCTCCCTCGACCACCGGAACGTCTGCCGGATCGGTGCCTTCAACATCTGCAATGGGAGGGCATCGCCCAGCACCTCCGCCAACCGTTCCCAGCGCTACTCGCAAGTCTCTTAATAGTTCAGGTTCTCCCACCTTAGAGCAACTTATTCGCAATGCTTATGACAAAGGGTTTTCAGATGTTCACGTCGGTGTGGGTGAAGTACCTCGTTATCGAAATCGGGGTGAAATGGATACGACTGATTGGCCCGAGACTGATCGTGATACCTTCTTTAGTTGGCTGAGAGAAGTTCTCACCGAAGCAGATATTCGGCAATTTGAAGAAACGCTCGACTTTGATGGTGCAACTCAATATGAGTTTGCACGAGTTCGGATTAATATTTTTGACTCGCTGCACGGTCCTGCAATGGTCATGCGTCTGATTCCGCTCACCATTCTGACGATGGAGCAGTTAAACCTACCTCCAGTTTTGAGAGATATTTGTCACTATCACAAAGGGTTAGTGTTGGTGACAGGTCCGACAGGTTCGGGTAAGTCAACGACGATGGCAGCGATGATTGACTACATCAACAAGGAGATGCCCAAACACATCATCACGATCGAAGACCCGATCGAGTTCGTCCACAAAAGCCGAAAAGCTCTGATCAAACACCGAGAAGTCGGAATTCACACTCATAAGTTTGATAGCGCCCTAAAAGCCGCTTTGCGGGAAGACCCCGATCTGATTCTGGTCGGTGAGATGCGAGACAAAGAGACCGTAAACACCGCGCTCAAAGCTGCTCAAACCGGGCACTTAGTGATGGGAACGCTACACACCAACAGCGCTGTGAAAACGATCGAGCGAATTCTCAGCCTGTACAATCCCAGTGAGCAAGAACCGATGCGGGTTTCGCTTGCAGAATCTCTCGTGAGTGTCGTTGCTCAGGGTTTGTGCCGCACGACTGATGGAAAACGGGCGGCGTTCCATGACATTTTGATTAACACCGATGCGATTAGAGACTACATTCGCAAAGGTGAAATCGATGAGATCGAAGCCATCCTCCCCAAGTGCACGTTTGATGGAATGTGCACGATGAATCAGTCCCTCTACAAACTCTATGAAGATGGGCGGATTACCGAGGAAGTCGCGCTAGAGATGTCGCCCAAGGTGAATGAGATGGCACAAATGCTGCGAGGTCGGGTGTAAGACCGTGAATCTGCCCAATGCTGTAGAGACGTTTCGGTGAAACGTCTCTCGGTTCCGCCACAACCCATCATCTGCCACATCTAAAAAAGGGAGGACATAATCAGTCCCCCCTTTTTCTGTAAGCAAATTCCATAACCAAATGAGAGCAATTAGACTCCACCACCTGCCGCTTGAAGACGAGCACGAGCACGCTTCAGGGCTTGGGTTGCTTGAATTTGTTCCTGCTTATTTGCACTTGTCTGAAGTTTGCTGTAGCGAGATTCAGCTTCGGTGTAAGCAGCACGCGCCGCGTCCTGATCGATGCTGTCTCCGCGTTCGGCTCCATTCACTAGAACCGTCACTTCATTATTTTCGACTTCAGCAAAGCCGCCCATGAGAGCGATCGGCACCCAAGTCTTATCAGCGGCACGAACCCGCATCACGCCCGTTTCTAAAGCCGTCAGCAACGGTGCGTGACCGCTCAAAATACCGAGTTGCCCAGTTGTGCTGGGAAGAATTACTTCCTCAGCGCTAGAATCCCAGACGGTTTTGTCTGGTGCAATCACACGAACAGTTAAAGCCATAATTTCCTCCAAAATAAAAGCAGTCGAGAGAGGCGAGGGCCGAGTCATTAGAAATCAACCCTCATGCCGTTTCTACTTCGCTTCTGCCTTCATTTTTGCGGCTTTAGCAACGGCTTCTTCAATGTCGCCGACGAGATAGAATGCCTGCTCTGGCAGATCATCTAACTCACCCGCTAAGATACGCTTGAAGCCTTGAATCGTTTTCTCAAGAGAGACGTACTTACCAGGCGAACCTGTAAAGACTTCTGCCACAAAGAAGGGCTGCGACAAAAAGCGTTCAATCCGACGGGCACGAGCCACGATCGTCCGATCTTCTTCTGACAATTCATCTAGACCCAAAATGGCGATGATATCCTGTAGCTCTTTATAGCGCTGGAGGGTGGACTGCACTGCACGAGCCGTATCGTAGTGGTCATCACCCACGATCGCGGGTTGCAGCATTGTCGAAGTTGAAGTCAATGGGTCAACAGCAGGGTAAATGCCTTTCGATGCTAAACCACGAGACAGAGAAGTTGTCCCGTCTAAGTGAGCAAAGGTCGCGGCGGGAGCCGGATCGGTAAAGTCATCTGCTGGAACGTAGACCGCTTGAATCGAGGTAATAGAGCCTTCATTAGTCGAGGTAATGCGCTCTTGCAGGTCGCCCACGTCTGTGCCCAGAGTCGGCTGATATCCCACCGCAGACGGCATCCGTCCAAGCAATGCCGACACTTCAGAACCCGCTTGAATGAAGCGGAAAATGTTATCAACAAACAGCAACACATCTTGCTTGTTCACATCGCGGAAATATTCTGCCATCGTCAAACCCGACAGACCGACGCGCATTCTAGCTCCTGGCGGCTCGTTCATTTGACCATAAACCAGCGCGATTTTGGACTCACTCAGGTTGTCCTTGTTGATTACGCCCGATTCCATCATTTCGTTATAGAGGTCATTGCCCTCACGAGTGCGTTCGCCCACGCCCGCAAACACAGACACGCCGCCGTGATTGGTCGCGATATTATTGATCAATTCCATCATGATGACGGTTTTGCCCACACCCGCTCCGCCAAATAGACCAATTTTGCCGCCCCGACGATAGGGGGTGAGCAGGTCAATCACTTTAATGCCTGTCTCAAAGACAGAGGACTTGGTCTCTAGATCCGTTAGCTTAGGGGCATCCCGGTGAATGGGCAACCTGTCTTGAGTATCTACAGGACCCTTGTTGTCTATAGGCTCACCGAGAACGTTAAAAATCCGACCCAGGGTAGCCGGACCGACGGGCACGCTAATGGGTGAACCTGTGTCTGCCACTTCCATGCCGCGCACCAAACCGTCGGTAGTGCTCATCGCAACAGCCCGAACTTGGTTGTCGCCCAGAAGTTGCTGCACTTCGCAGGTAACGGATACGTCTTGTCCGGCTTCGTTGGTGCCTTTGATGGTCAGCGCGTTATAGATCTGTGGCATATTGCCGTTCGAGAACTTAACGTCTAGAACGGGACCAATAATTTGAGTAATGTGACCGATATTTGTCTTCTCTGCGGTTGTGACCATGCTTACGCCCTAGTGTGTGGTTCAGCGATTCAAACAATTAAAAACAAAACTTTGCGTGTTATCCGCCATTTTTCAGCTTATCACTGAGGGGTTACAGTTGATTAAGCAGATTTTTGGTGCGCTTAAAATCGACGCAAATCGTCTCTCAGAGTAGCCTTCAACTCAAAAGCTCCCCAGTTTAGCGAGGAGCTTCGTATCAGTAACGTAATTGATAAGTTTGGCAGCTAGTATGCGTCTTGCAACTCAAAGAAGTCGTGAGCAATGTAGTCTTTGCGAAGCGGGTAGCCAACCCAGTCGGCAGGCATCAAGAGACGCTTTAAGCTAGGATGCCCTTCGTAAATAATGCCGTACATGTCAAACGTTTCGCGTTCTTGCCAGTCTGCTGCTTTCCAGATCCAATAGACCGATGGGACTATGGGATTCTCACGAGGCAGAAAGACTTTGAGACGCACCTCGTCGGGACGATCGGCGTTGTCGCTCAGCTTCACCAGATGATAAAAGCTGACCAATTCCTGACCGGGACCGGAATCATAACCGCCTTGGCACTGAAGGTAATTAAACCCATAAGCAACCAGAGCCGTCGAGAACGGAATTAGAAGTTCCGCATCGACCTTGATCATTTCGGTGCCACTAGCATCTCTTCCTAAAAACTCGTGCTCAAAGCCGTTTTGAGTCAGCCATTTTGACGTTTTGCCCACTTCTATAATTGGGGCCGCTTCCGCTTCAAGAGCAGCGGGTTGGGTGTCTTCAGCCACGATCAAGACCCTCCTTTTCGGTTGCTTTAAGTGCAGGGGCGATCGGAAGACCCATTGCTTCTCTCAATTCTGCGGCTGGTGCTTGTCGATCGGCAAGCACCATATATTTACCGTCGTGAATCTCAGCAACCGCTTTCATGCTGTGAGTCGTGCTGTAATAGCGGTGCGTCTGCCGGAGCGCGCCTCGTTCTTGAATCGACTCGTTTGAGATTTTCTTTCTCAGCTTGATGATTGCATCGACGATCGCTTCGGGGCGAGGAGGGCAACCTGGGAGATAGATATCAACCGGAATCAGTTTGTCTACCCCTCGAACCGCCGTTGGAGAATCGACGCTAAACATTCCGCCTGTAATGGTGCAAGCACCCATGGCGATTACATACTTCGGCTCTGGCATCTGCTCATAGAGACGAACGAGCGCAGGAGCCATCTTCATGGTGATCGTGCCTGCGGTGATGATCAGATCCGCTTGACGAGGGGACGACCGAGGCACCAGACCAAAGCGATCGAAGTCAAAGCGCGACCCAATTAACGCTGCAAACTCAATGAAACAGCAAGCTGTTCCAAAGAGCAAAGGCCACAAGCTAGAGAGCTTTGCCCAGTTATAAAGGTCGTCAACGCTTGTCAAGACGACGTTTTCAGATAGTTCTTGAGTGATTTTAGGACGCTCGATCGGGTTAATCAACCCTTCAGCAGAGCCGTTTTGTGCAGTGAGTTCCGAGTTCATGACCATTCCAACGCTCCTTTGCGCCAAGCGTAGACCAAACCAATAATGAGAATTCCGATAAAAACCAGTGCCTCGATGAACGCTAATAGCCCCAAACGGCTAAAAGCGACTGCCCACGGGTAGAGAAAGACCGTTTCCACGTCGAAGATCACAAAGACCAGCGCAAACATATAGTAGCGAATGTTGAACTGAATCCAAGCGCCTCCGATCGGCTCCATGCCTGACTCATAGGTTGTGCGACGTTCAGGACCGCGGCGACTCGGACGCACCAGCTTAGAAGCTGTCAGTGCCAAGATCGGCACCAAACTACAGATGAGCAGGAAGCCCAGAAAATATTCGTAGCCAGTCAGGACAAACACAGTGATAGTCGCCTCTCGTAGGGTGAATGAAAACGCTTGTGTTACTTCTTCTTCACACTTCACATTATAGGTGCGCGTGACCGTCTAGCGTGCATTAAAACCCTCACAAGACCAAAAAATTGCCCGATCGTCGATAGATAAGGGTCTATAGAGTTGCTCATGCCATCTTCAAAAAATGGATCTTAAAAAGGTGAAGTCGTAATGTCATAATAATTAACGGAGATTCTAAGATTGGCACTCTAATCCACTACCCTCTCCTAAAGCTATGAGCACCGAAGTTATTGATCCAAAGTCACTCGACCGTCATGAGTGTGCTGCCTGCGGGTACGTCTATGAACCTATAAAGGGAGATGACCGTCGAAACATTGCAGCAGGGACTCCGTTTGAAGAGTTGCCCATTAGCTGGCGTTGCCCTGTGTGTGGTGCACCTACATCCAGGTTTCAGAATGTCGGTCCGCTTGATAGCCCGTCTGGGTTCAAAGAGAATTTAGGATATGGCTTGGGAGTCAACACATTAACCCCTGGGCAAAAGAATCTCCTCATTTTCGGTGGGTTGATCTTATTCTTCTTATTATTCCTCAGCCTCTATGGGTTGCAGTAGTCGGACAAGTTGGCTACAGAGAACATAAATTGTGTATTAGAGGTCAGAAGCGATGCAGTGGATTGTGAGAGCCTGGAAACAATTTGTCATGATGTTGGCGATCGCTTTATTAACGACTAGTTGTAAAGCTTTTTTGCCGTCGATCGCCAACAATCCCTGGGAGGTTATTTCGCTCCCGGTTGACGAGAATCTTTTAGATGTTAGTTTTACGGGCGACACAAAGCACGGTTGGCTCGTCGGCACAAATTCTTCCCTTCTAGAGACTGATGATGGTGGAAAGACTTGGGAACCCCGCAAGCTTGACCTGGGTGAACAGAATTACCGCTTAAGTTCTGTCAGTTTCTCAGGGCAGGAAGGCTGGATCACGGGACAACCTTCATTGCTGTTACACACTACAGACGGCGGTAAAGCTTGGTCACAGATTCCCTTAAGCGAGAAATTACCGGGGGCACCTAGCACGGTCATAGCGATGGGCGCAAATGCCGCAGAAATGACGACTGACTTAGGCGCAATTTACCGGACATCCGACGGCGGACGTAACTGGAAGGCGATGGTGGCTGAAGCGTTTGGTGTAGTTAGAAGTCTCGATCGAGCACCCGATGGCAAATATGTCGCTGTGTCTTCGAGAGGAAACTTCTTTTCAGTGTGGGAACCGGGCGATCAAACTTGGCATCCTTACAACCGCAATAGCTCTCGCCGGGTGCAGAGCATGGGCTTCACAAAAGATGGTCGTCTGTGGATGTTGGCGCGGGGTGGTCAGGTGCAGTTTACGGCTTCTACCGATCCAGAAGATTGGCAAGAAGTCCAAAATCCAGAATACGCGACGAGCTGGGGTCTGCTAGATCTGGCTTACCGCACCCCAGATGAGCTTTGGGTCGTGGGTGGAAGCGGCAACCTGCTGGGCAGCTTTGACGGGGGTAAAACCTGGCAAAAAGACAAGGACATTGAGAACGTTCCGGCTAACCTGTACCGAATTGTGTTTCTCAGCCCTGAACAAGGATTTATCATCGGGCAGCGTGGAACGTTGCTGAGATATCAGGAAACCCCTCAAGCTGCCTGATCCCCGATGCGGATTTGTAGGGTCTTGATCCCGCGTTTTAAGCGCTAGCTTTGAAGGAAACCAACGCCTACAAATTGCAAATTCAAAGGGTTTGCTTGTGAGGATTTCTATCGTCCCTTATGATATTTATAGGGCTTTTAATTGTTGTTCGTGGAGGAATCTGAATGGCTGGTACTACTGGAGAGCGTCCGTTTGGTGACATTGTTACAAGTATTCGTTATTGGGTGATTCATAGCATCACCATTCCAGCTTTGTTTGTGGCAGGCTGGTTGTTTGTCAGCACAGGCTTGGCATACGACGTGTTTGGCACTCCCCGCCCCAATGAATATTTTCCCGCTGCACGGCAAGAAGTGCCGATCGTCAACAACCGCTTTAACGCAAAGCAGCAGGTCGACCAATTCATTGGCGAAAAAGACAAGAAGTAGTTTTTCCCTCAATTGATTCAAACACTATGACCAGCAATTCTCCCAATCAGCCGATTGTCTATCCCATTTTTACAGTGAGATGGATAGCCGTTCACACGCTAGCCGTTCCTTCTGTTTTCTTTTTGGGTGCGATCGCATCTATGCAGTTTATTCAACGATAGGTAAAAGCAATGGCAGCTAAATCTCCCAACCCCAACGAACAGCCCGTTGAGCTAAACAGAACGTCGCTCTATTTAGGTCTGTTGGCAATTTTTTCACTGGGGATTCTGTTCTCCAGCTATTTCTTCAATTAATCAAAATACTCTAGGCGATTAAATTCGTTTAGAGTAATCTACAAATCGATCGCTTGTTAGGAGGTAGAACGGTGGGCACTAGCGGAAGAATTCCCCTTTGGATTGTTGCAACTGTAGCGGGAACTGGGATTCTGTGTCTTTTAGGTCTTTTCTTTTACGGAGCTTATGCAGGTTTAGGCTCCTCGATGTAGAGTAACCTAAGCTTGTTTTAAGCAACTTTTTTAATAAAAAGAAAGCCGCTTCTCCATTAAGGTTAGGCGGCTTTTAACTTTGATGTTAGCGTGATGCTGGCTTAAATCCCAGTGGCATCTTCGCGCTCGATGTATAGAAACAGCAAGCCCATGACGACGATCGGCAAAAGCCAGGTAACAACGGGGATCAGAATCCAGGGCAGATATGAGGCTGCGTATGAACCTGTCATAAGATTTTTCCTGCTATTTGTTAGATGAGTCCATCTCTGAAGTTACCTGTGAAGGGGTTCGCTGATTTGACGTTCTAAGAATTCTTAACAATAGGTTGATGCTTATAGCGCTGGCTAATCACTAGATTCACGCAGCTACCGGAATGATTTAGGCATCAAACTCATCCAGCGAGAGGTGGGGAAAGTCTGGCGGAATGACAGCTCGATCGAGCACCACTTTATGACTTTCACGCTGAGTCGCAACTTCGACCGCGATCGCTTCGAGTTGAATCTCTAAGCTGCCAAAGGGCACGATGAGCTGAGTGCTTGCTTCTAAATCACCCAAGCCGTTAGGCACAAAATCGACGAGCCAGCGAGGACCATCTAACAACACGCGAGTTTGGCGATCGTTGATCCAAAACTTGACATAGAAGCGCGGCAAAAGGCTGGGAAGCCTAGCTCGAACAGCAATCGATCGACCTGCGATCAGTTCGTCTCCTGCAAGGTCTAAGATCGGTGTTGGAACGTCTTCATCAATAGGTAGGAGCAGAGGGTTTGGAGCTTGATTGATCGAAGGCTGAAACGGTGTTTGAGAAGCCGGAATGATTTCTATAAGCGGTTCATCTTCCACGACGACTTCTTGACTGAGTAACTCCTCTTCTAAAGAGGGCAGAAGCGCAGCCAACTCGGGCGATTCTGGGTTTGAAGGATGGATCTCCGCTACAGATGATTCGTCCCCTGAAATCGGATTTTCTGGCTCAGGAACTTCCTCTCTCAATTCTTCAGACAACTCTGCATCTGATGCCAAAGAATTCAGCCGCTCAAGGAATCGACCTTGAATGTTTAACGCTTGAAACGCAGACTGAACTGGAGAAACCTTAACGAGTGCACTTGGGCTTTGAGCTTCAGGTAGCGCTTTTGGGTCGGCTGGGGTCGTCAAGTGCGGTTGGGTCGGATCAAGCTCAATGACATCCGTCGTTTCAGCATCAGGAACGATCGTGGCTTCAGCACTGGCAGACTCACTAGTGGGCGCGGCAAATGACGGTAGATCTAGACCTTTTTTGCTTTCTGGGGGCGCGGCTGACTGATAAAGTTGAGGCGGCAACGGCTGATCTGAGGCATATTTGAAGCCTGGAGGCTCTTTAGGCACGGCAACGAGATTTAAAAAGGTGAGATTGAGGCTGGGAGATTCGTGAGGCTTCTCAGCGGTCTTTGCAGCAGCCTCTAGCGATCGCTGCAGTTCTTCTTCGTCAGCCACAGGGCGGTCGGCGATCGTCTCTAACAATTCATCGGCATCGGCTGTCAGGGTAAATGACTGGCTTGCCAGCACAGGTAATTCTTCAGAGTCTGAGGTCAAGTCATAGAGGGTGACTTCACCTAAGATCAACTGAGTTTTAAACTCAGACGGCAAAGTCAGACTACACATGACCGGGGTCGGAATCGGTTGATTGAGAATCGGTTCGCGAGTCTCTAGCAAGATTTTGGCGCTTTGAGGGTCGCGGAAGCAAATCCTGATTTCGGCGTGAGTGAGCAAGACGGACGTTTCTGCCGCCAGTGGAGCAATTTGACCTGAAAGCGTTAATGGTTGCCCTCGGCGAGCGATATAGGTGTCTTGAGTCAACACGATTTGCAGCGGAGGAAGTTGACTTGATCGATCAGTCTCTTGAGCGAGTTGCCCTGTGATTTGCAGCAAGCGATCAACGGGCGACTCAGCCACATCGACTAACTCAGCAGGCGTTTCTTCGGGTGCGATTTCGGGTGAATCCCAAGGTTCGGCAATTGGTTGCAAAGGGACGATTGCGGCTTCGGGGGTGGAGTCGGTTTCGATGATCGATTCAACGGGTTCAGCGGGGGTTTGCCAATCGGGTTCCCACTCGTCGTCAGGCTCGATCGGCGACACCTCTAGCTGAACAGAATATTGCCAGCCGTTGCCCATCAGATCTGACATCAAATCGCCAGAGCAGGTGAGTTCCCAGATGCCAGGTTTTAGAGAGGTGTAGGGAATCACCACGACTAATCCATCTGCATCAGTGCGATTTGATCGCTTCTGAGTGCGGCGTTTAGGCGGAACTTCCTCAGTCGCTTGATGAATGATGCGAACTTCGACATTGATCTGTTTGCGGCTCGATCGTGCCACAACCCGATAGCGACCTTCTAGAATATCCACCGTCGGCGACTCTAGAGGCAACCAAGAGCGATCGCCTTCTTTTTGTAATAGAAATTCCCAATACTCCATCTCAGCCATGTTCGAGGAGCTTCCCGCGCTAGTTGTTCAGGTTGTTAATCTAACCTGTTTCTGTCAGGCATTTTACCTGAGTCTTTGCCCAAACACTGAAAAAGAGCCTGAATGTTTTGGGCAAACAGGCTCTCAAACTAGATTCTGTAGGGAGGTTAGTTAAATCCGCCTCGGAAGATGCCGTCAATGATAGAAAAATTGCTCAACAGCAGATAGGCGACGAACGCACTACCCGTTGCACCCACAAAAAATCCGCCTGTAAATTGGCTCCAGCCATCAGCAGACTGAAGGGAATCGTTAGAGTTTTTATCGTCTTCTTGAAAAGACACCAGACCATAAGCCGAGAGGCAAAGGGTTGCGATTAAGACGAGCGCGACACCCGAAATCAGCCCACCCACGTTAGCGACATCAGAGTCACGCAGGGGACCAAGCTTTACCCAAGGACCAATTAAGAAATAGCCGTGAGCCAAGCCGATTTCTAACCCACGCAGCAGGGGAGATAACCCTTTGCGATAGGCGGGCAAGTTGCCGATAAACGCGCGAGTAAAGCCGGAGTCACTGATAGGGGTTGAAAGATGCCCAGTAAACGGATCGCCGTTGTAGGGTTTGATGAGTTGCTCAGTCATAAGTTAATATTTCCTAACACTTTGAACAGTGACAGAAGAATTTGACCCTCATTCTAAGCAAGCGTGGGGACACATTCATGAAAGCGAGGGTTGAGCGTTAGAAAAATTCACTATTTTAGTCATCTCTCAAACGAGAGATTTGCTGACGAAGTTCGTCAATCGTCTCTAAAAGAGTGGTTTGCTCGATCGCCCTTTGCTCTCCACTCCTCAACCACTTCAACTGCACCGTGTTAGTTTCTGCCTCGCTGTCGCCCAGAATTAGACAGGCGACCGCACCACTGCGATCGGCACGTTTGAACTGCTTTCCAAAGGCACTGCCGCTTAAATCGAGTTCGGCGATGAAGCCCGATCGTCGCAGCAAGTGCGCCAGAGTCAATGCCTGAGACTCTGCCTTCTCACCTCTAGACACGATATAGAAATCCACAGTAGAAGGAGTTGCAGGCTGAATTTGTTGCAGAAGTAAGATCAGCCGCTCTAAGCCCATCGCCCAACCGACTGCCGGAGTTTCTGCTCCGCCCAGTTCGGCAACAAGTCCGTCATAGCGCCCTCCCGCACAAACCGTCGCCTGTGCGCCCAAGTCATCCGACTGAATCTCAAACACAGTATGGGTGTAGTAGTCCAAGCCGCGAACCAGACGAGAATTGACCTTGCAGACGATGCCTAAATCGCTCAATAGCTGCTGCACTCGATCGAACCGTCGCTGAGAATCGGGGCTGAGATAGTCTAAAATGCTGGGTGCCTGAGCTAAAATGGCTTGAGTGCGAGGATCTTTGCTGTCGAGAATTCGTAGAGGATTGCGGATCAGTCGATCTTGAGAATCTGTATCTAACTCTGCTTTGAAAGGAGTCAGGTAAGTCACCAAGGCTTCTCGATAGGTTTGGCGATCGCTGTTGTCTCCGATCGAGTTCAAATCCAGTCGCAAATCTTTTAAGCCCAACGTTTGTAGAATTTCAGAAGCGATGGCGATCGCTTCAGCATCAGCTCGCGCATCTCCACTTCCCAAAACCTCAACGCCCAGTTGATGAAACTGTCGCTGCCGTCCCGCTTGAGGACGCTCATAGCGGAACATTGCCCCAACATACCAAAGCCGCTGTGCGCCTCCTTGGGCAAAAAGATTGTGTTCGATATAAGAACGCGCCACCCCCGCTGTGCCCTCAGGTCGAAGAGTCAGGGAGCGATCGCCCCGATCCATAAAGGTGTACATTTCTTTGCTGACAACATCAGTGGCTTCACCCATGCCGCGCTCAAACAGTGGCGTTTGCTCAAATATGGGTGTGCGAATTTCTCGATAAGCAGCCCGCGTCAAAATATCTCGCGCGATCGCTTCAACCCGCTGCCAATAACTCATCTCGTCGGGCAAAATATCCCGCGTTCCCCGACTTGCTTGAATTGAACTCATGAACCTACTATAAAAACTTTACTCAGCCTGAACGTCTTTTTCCCAGGCACCATAGCGATCGCCATAGTAAGCCAAAATCTGCTCGACTCGCGTTTGAGAAGCCGACGTTGCAGAGTCTAAAAACTGAATCCATAGACTTTCGATTTGACTTTGGCGATAGTCAAAATGGGTCGATCGCTGTGACACCAACCCCGTCTCAACCCCGTCAACTTGAGACAGATGGGCGGCAACCTCTCGATAAACGGCTAGCGGCAACTCCTTACATTGGACGTGATATCTCAACTTCGGCGCTCCTGCTTAAATGGGTCATTAGACGTTCTAACAAAACTACAGAATTGTCTCATTTTAGGAGGGAGTGCTGGTTCCTTTATAAGGAGGTAGGGCACAGCAATTGACCTCATCCAGGCAGACTTTCCCCCACTGCAACGCCCACCGCACAAGAGCAACCCGATTTTCGGTTTCTGTCTTGGTCAAGATGTTGCTGATGTGATTGTCAACTGTACGCTTACTAATCGCTAGCTTTTCAGCAATATCTTGGTTTGTTAATCCAGTCGCTACTAACTCAATCACTTGCAGTTCCCGATCGGAGAGCGGTGCCTGCACTTGAGATTCGCTCTCTGCCATAATCATTAATTCCCGGACTATGTATATGTACTTATTCTGACTTAATTCTAGAAGGTTGTTGGTCAAGCGCGAAAGGCTTGCGTTTAACATGGAGGGTGTCAGAAACCGTTTTTAGGTGACCGTCAAGCCAACTTGCGAGACAACACCTCACCACTACCCTCAATGCAAAACGACCAACCTGTTCTTCAATGCCCCAACTTTTTCTGTCAGGCTCTCAATTTAGAAAGCCACAGATTTTGTCATAAATGTCGATCGCCCCTCATTAAACGGTATCTGTGGGCAGTTGGATCAGGGTTAGAAGCGGTTGCGTCTGGGGAGTTAGTGGGCGATCGCTATCTGCTCAAGACGGGTCAAATTCTTCTGGATACAAAGCCAGGTTTGTCTCCAGAAAGCCCTTCGGAGATTCCAGCAAGTTGGGAAGTCTATTTACGGCTGTCCCCATTGCGGCTCCACGTTCCGCAGATTTATGGAGTGGTGACAGCGCCCCGATCAACCCTTCTTTTGTTAGAAGACACACCAATTTATCCCGATGGGGCAAGGTTAGGACAAGGCACCAATCTAGCTGGCAGCCTGATGCCAAAATTAACGAGTCTCTGGCAAGAAAGTCACTCTTTTCGACGGCTTAATTGGCTTTGGCAAATTGCTCAATTATGGGAGCCGCTTTATCTAGAAAAAGTGACATCGACCCTTCTAAACCCAGAGTTGCTCCGGGTCGATGGGTCTTCCGTGCGGTTGTTAGATGTGCAGCTTGACGTTCAAGAACCTCCAACCTTGACTGAGTTAGGGCAGCTTTGGGAACAGTGGCAAGAACAGAGTGCTCCTTCCGCGATTTCGGGCTTTTTGTCTCAGCTTTGCCAACACATGATCCAGGGGCAAATAAAGACAGCAGATCAATTAATGGATCGACTGGATCAGGGAGTAACTCACTACGGGCAAGGTCAAACGCGAAAGATTCAGATTGCGACGTTTACTGACCAAGGTCCCAGTCGTCAGAGTAATGAGGATGCCTGTTACCCCGCGAGTGGAAGTCAGATTGCGTTGACGATCGGCTCAAAATCCTCGGCGACACCTCTCTTGATTGTCTGTGACGGCATCGGTGGACACGAGGGAGGAGAAGTGGCATCGGAGTTAGCGATCGCCACCCTAGAAAATCAAACCGAAAACCTGCTTTCAACGACCCACCAACCCGATGCAGTGACGGTGATGAATGGACTGGAACAAGCCGCTTTTGCCGCAAACGATGTGATTTCGCAGCGCAATGATCAAGAACATCGTCAAGAGCGTCAGCGCATGGGAACCACACTAGTTATGGCGCTCGCCCACGCTCATGAGCTGTTTGTAACCCACGTAGGTGACAGCCGCGCCTATCGAGTCACCCGCACTGGATGTTATCAAGTGACATTGGATGATGATGTTGCATCGAGAGAAGTCCGGTTAGGATATGCTCTCTATCGAGAGGCCCTGCGACAACCTGCCTCTGGTTCCCTTGTTCAAGCGCTAGGAATGAGTAGTTCTAACTTTCTGCATCCGACCGTGCAGCGATTTGTATTAGACGAAGATTGCGTGTTTTTGCTCTGCTCAGATGGATTGAGCGACCACGATCGCGTCGATGAGTGCTGGCAAGACGAAATTGTCCCGATTCTAGATGGCAGCGTTGATCTGGCAACAGCAAGCCGCCGATTAGTTGAAATTGCCAACACTCGCAATGGACACGATAACGTCACAGTCGGCTTAGTCCATTGTCAGGCGACACAAAATCAGACCCCGATCGCTCCTTTAGAGATCGACTGGCATCAATCGACTTCGCGCCTCACTGAACGGTTGCCCAGCAATGAGCCTTTAGAAGACTTTCCATCTAAATCCTCTAACCTAAAAACTCAGATTGTTCAGCCACCTCGATCGTCCTTTCGAGTTTTGCCCTTGGTTGTGATGCTGTTAGCACTATTGGGCATTGGCGGATTTCTATTTCTGCTAGTGCCTGAGATTCGAGCCGTCCTTAACCCAGTGAATCTAACGCCTCCTAGTCCGGCTCCTGTGTCCAGTTCTCCAGTTCCGATCCCGATTCCTACAATTAGCCCTTCGTCTATGTCTGCTTTAGAAGCGAGACAAGTGATCCAACTCGATCGCCCGTTTAACAGCAACGGCACTCAAATTCCCGTGTTGTTTGCGTTGACGCGTCAACCTAAGATTTCAGTGCCTCCCACCGCAGAGCAACTCGTAGGAGGGGTTGTGCCTGGAACGATCGTGCGTGTGGTTAAACAACAAGCAGCCGACGATCGCATCTCTTGGGTCAGGCTTGAAATCTGCTCTGTTCCACCGGGCAACAAGGTGTTTAACACCATTAAACCGGGAGACTTTGGCTGGCAGGAAGAACGAACGATCGTTCCGTTTGTCACCCAAAATCTGAGCCTCAAACCTGCTCAGCTAGGGCGATGTGCTCCTCCTGCCTCGTCTACTTCTGCACCCTCCGCGACTCCCTGATGTCATTACTTAGAATTTGAGGCTCAAACATCAGCGAACCTCGATAAACTAATAAAGCACTGGGTGTCCTGATTCATTAGTCCGCAGGGAATGAGTGATTCATCTACTATTTAAGAAGTTGGGATTGGTTGTGGTTGTGAATGTCCTTGCCTGAAATTCCTTGTCTAAGTCTCGCGATCGAGCGTCTTCGTGCCACTGAAGTCAGTCACTTTGTGATCCATGTGATTGAGGCTCCTTATAAAGGGGGCTATGTCTTGCGCGACTGCACTTGGTCTGAGTCGCTGGTTCAGACTTGGCACGCGTGGCAAGAATTATTTTCTGCTCGCAGTTTGCCTCCAGTGCCTCACGTTTCTGAGGTGCAGATTCCGTCGCCCGTGGTTGAAGCGACCCCACCATCAGGGCAGCCTGTTTCTCGCGGAGTGCGCTTGATGCAAACCTTGGGCATTGATTTGTGGAGGTGGCTGTTTGGGGGGTCGATTCAAAGTAGCTTTGACCAGAGTCAAGGCATTGCGATCGGGCAAGCCAAACCGCTGCGGCTGCGGCTCGACATTCGCGACCCTGACTTGATCGCTATCCCCTGGGAGATTATGCAGAGTCAGGCAGGGAAGCAAGCAATTTCTCTCAGTCAGCAAGTGCTATTTAGTCGCACCACTAGCGATGTAGATGCTCTGCCACCCCTGCAAACCGATCAATGTTTAACGGTCTTGCTAGTCTTGGGACAGGATGCCGCCCCGGCAATTCCACCGATTTCAGGTGGCTTAGATGACTTACCTTCGAGGGCGTTGCGCGATCACCAGTCAGTCCTCAAAAAACTCAAACTCGAGCAAGAAGCCGCTGCGCTATCTCAAATCTTAAAAAATCCAGGAGGAGTAGGCGACCCTTCTGATCAAAACACCTCTCAATATGCGGCTCCTTGTCGGGTGGATATCCTGCTTCAACCGACTCCGGCTGAGCTGATTGAAAAACTAGAAACTGAGCGCTACAACGTCTTGTTTTATGCAGGGCATGGTGAACCTGCTCCCGATGGTGGTCTGCTCTTTCTGCGCCCCGATATGGCGCTCAATGGCACCGAGTTGGCGCAAGTTCTCACTCGTTGTCGAGTCAAGCTGGCGGTGTTTAACTCGTGCTGGGGTGCGCAGCCCGATGAGCAAGACTATCAAGCGATTCCACGCAGTAGTTTAGCGGAGGTGCTGCTGCATCATGGGGTTCCGGCGGTGTTGGCAATGCGGGAACCGATTACCGATCAAGAGGCGCTTAGTTTTATTCAGGCATTTGCTCAAGCGCTGGCAGATCGGATGCCGATCGACCAAGCTGTCGCGGTAGCAAGACAGCATCTCCTGACATTGTTTAAGTTTAATCAGCAAGCCTGGACGCTGCCCGTCCTCTACATGCACCCTGAATTTGAGGGTGAATTGCTGAAACCACTGGATGAAGGTGCAACCCAATTTCCGCCTAACCCTAGCCAATTTGGACGGCGATCGGCGATCGCGTCTCTGCGGTCTTTAGCCACAACCAAAGTCTGGACGGTGCGCGGCGGGCTGATGCGCGTTGGCATGAGTGACGATAATGATTTAGTTTTGCCTGGAGAACCGGGAATCTCTCGCAAGCACGCCGAGATTTTTTATCGCACTGCGTCTCACGATACGGGGCAGCCGACCTACTTTTTGCGCGACTTTTCTCGCTATGGCACTTGGGTGTTTGCAGATGACGGTTGGCAAAAAGTTCATCACCAGGAAGTGTTGCTTCAGTCAGGTGTGCAGCTAAAATTTGGAGGATCGCAAAACTCTACCCTAGAATTTTTGGTGATAGCTCCCGAATCGCCTGACTCGGCATAGGTGCAGCCAAATCTGATCACCCGATCGGGCTAATTTATGGATTGGGTTACGGAATGTGTAACAGGCGAGTTGTAGATATCATCACAAACAGCAGTGACTCAGTGGATGCGAGTATTACAGTATGGCAAGTGAAGCAAATCGTTCTCATTCGATCGTAGGTCTGCAAACCGAGCATGACTTCGCAAATGCACTTCTTCAAACCGAAGATGTGACCTTACGGTGGAATCCGAGTGACTCTATCGATACGGCTGAGATTGAGGTGGCGGAAACCCCTACCAGCAAGATCTCCTATCCTTGGAATCCAGCCGATCCAAGCGCTGAGTCATTTCTCTCAGAACTCGAACGAGAGTTTTCGTTAGACGCTTGGGATGACAACGAGATCGCTTCACGGTCGCAGGCTTTCTTTAACCAACTGGATGGACTTTGGGCAACCACTGATTTAAAGACAACGCTGACTCAAAAGTTTGCATCGGTGCCTCAGACGTTATTGGTCGCGATCGCGCGTCACGCTCAAAAAGTCGTTGAAACGTCTACCTCTCTCGCAGATCAGTTAGTGCAGTGTGTGCGAGAAGTCTTGCCGACGTGGGCAGACGACGATTTGCATGTGTTGGCGCGTCCTCTAGCGTATGCGATGCGAGGCGATGGCGCAGATGTCGTTGATGCAGCGGTGAATAGTATTCGCCAAATTGAGTGGAGTGATTTGTCTGAAACCGAACAAGCGCGACTGAGTTTGGCGATCGCGCGCTATGCGATTGATCATTTAAACAATCCCTAAAGTTCATAAATTAGCTTCTATAAATGGCTATTGAAGGCGTGGCAGTGTCGCGCCATTTTTATTAAGTTACGCGATGTGCAGCTAATTTGCCCTCACCCCCAACCCCGCTCCCGCAGGAGAGGGGCGCTAGAAATCTTGTTCCCTCGCCTGTGGGAGAGGGCTAGGGTGAGGGCAGTCTTTGCGGGTGTTTTAGGAAAATCGCACATCGCGTTAAGTTGGTATTCTCGATTGCTCTGATGTAACTTCAAGATTGCCTCCATGTCTGACCATTCCATTCGATTGTCTGAACGATCGCTGACTGCCATTCGCTGCGCTTTTCTGGATTTTGTCGATGATCCGTTCTATAGGGCTGAATCAGAGAGCGTTCGTTATTTTTCTGATGGATTGCTGGTTTTGGAAGGTGGTAAAGTCAAAGCATTCGGAGCTTATGAGGATCTCAAAGACCAGTATTCAGACATTGCGATCGTCTCCTATCCCGATCGATTGATCATGCCGGGATTTGTGGATACACACATTCATTTTCCTCAAACGGAAATGATTGCTGCTTATGGAGAGCAACTTCTAGAGTGGCTCAATCAATATGCTTTTCCGACTGAGAGAAAGTTTCAAGACAAAGCGTATGCCCAGAAGATTGCCGCGTTCTTTTTAGAGGAACTGTTGAGAAATGGCACAACCACTGCCCTGGTGTTTGCTGCCGTTTACCCTGAGTCAGTTGATGCTTTTTTTGAAGAAGCGAGCCGTCGCAATCTTCGCATGATTGCAGGCAAAGTCATGATGGATCGCAATGCGCCAGATTTTTTGTCTGACACTGCCGAAACGTCTTATCAAGACAGCAAACGTCTGATTGAAAAGTGGCACAAACAGGGGCGATTGCACTACGCCGTTACGCCCCGGTTTGCTATTACCTCAACCGACGAGCAATTACACTTAGCAGGCAAGCTGTTAGAAGAATTTCCTGATGTTTATCTGCACACTCATCTGTCAGAAAACATCGATGAGGTTGCCTGGGTAAAGGAACTTTTTCCCCACTGCACAGGCTATTTGGATGTCTATGATCAGGCAGGTCTAGTGGGCGATCGCTCCGTCTTTGCTCATGGAGTTCAACTCACGGATCAGGAGTTTCAGCGATTATCGGATGCCAATGCCGCGATCGCGTTTTGCCCCACGTCAAATCTATTTTTGGGGAGCGGACTGTTTAGAATCGAGCAAGCTAAATCGACTGAACATCCCGTCAAACTCGGTCTAGGAACCGATGTAGGAGGAGGAACCAGCTTTTCGATCTTGCACACTGCCCACGAAGCTTACAAAGTTGCTCAACTGCGGCGACAAACCCTATCCCCCTTTAAAGCCCTATTTTTAGCAACGCTGGGTGGTGCTAGAGCGCTGTCACTCGGAGAGACGATCGGGAATTTTGACGTAGGGAAAGAAGCAGATTTCATCGTGTTGGATGTGCGATCAACCCCCTTGATGGCGGTTCGCAATCCAACTGCTATAGCCAACTCACTCGCCGACCTCGCCGATCAAGTCTTCAGTCTTGTGATCATGGGAGACGATCGCGCGATTTGTGCGACCTACATCGCTGGAGAGCTAGCTTACGAGAAAGTCTCAGCTTGACCGTCTCCGTAGATCTGGCACACTCTCCGTATCAGTATGAAGACTGCGAGATCACTCCGCACATTTTGGGAACGATGGGGATATCAGGGCTGCGATCGAGACTCACCAACGGCATTACATCTAGGAACCCCCTTCTGTAATTCTACTTAGAAGGCTAAGAGCAGTTCTGCAACGACTTCCTTTCATCCTTTTGCAGGCGTTTTGGTATGGCAACGCGCAACCGACCTTCGTTTTTTCTAGTTCTCCAGTTGAGTCTCTGCTGCATCTCAGGGACGGTGCCGTTTTCTCAAAAGGCACTGGCAAAAAGCTCGTCCGACCTCTCGGCTCAGAGCCATAAACTAGCTAGCAGCTCGTCGTCTGAGTTAGCGATCGCCACCCTCAAAAAAAGGGGCGCTCCTGCGATCGAGACCCTGATTCACGTCATCAAAGACCGCAAAGAGCCGCAGTCTGTCCGATTGCTTGCGATCGAAGCGATCGGAGAGATGGGCTCGAATGCAAAAGCCGCAGTTCCTTGTTTAGTGTCGGTGCTTCGAGATTCGCCTCTCGCGATTCGTCTCAAAGCGATCGCGGCACTTACAGAGATAGGCGCAGATGCAAAGGCAGCGGTGCCTGAACTGCGGAGTGCTTTAACAGATAAAGACGCTGCTGATGATGTGCGTCAGGCAGTTGTAAAAGCGCTGGGAAGTATTGGCTCAAATGCAAAAGCGGCGGTTCCTGATCTGATCAATGCTCTCAATGATCCGAGTGAAGCGGTGCGGATTCAAACCATCAATGCGCTGCCCAATCTAGGAGCAGAGGCAAAAGCAGCTATTCCAGAACTGGTGCCGACGCTCTCTGATTCGTCTAGCGAGGTGCGTCTCGCCACGATCGGGGCACTCGCCCGATTTGGACAGGATGCAAAACCTACCGTGAAAGCCCTCGCTCAACTCTTAGCTGACCCCGATCGCCAAATTCGCCTCAGCACTACGATGACCTTGAGCAGACTCGGTGCCGATGCCAGTGATGCGGTTCCTGCTCTAACGCGGGCACTCGGAAACAGCGATCGCAACACACGCTCTTTAGCAGCAAAAGCCCTCGGCAGCATTGGCGAACCTGCGAAGGCAGCGGTTCCTGAGTTGACAAAAGCTCTGTCTGACTCAGACAAAGATGTGCGATCGAAAGCCGCTTCTTCATTGGGCAGAATTGGGTTAGCAGCACGATCGGCGCTTCCTGAGTTGGTGAAGACGCTCAAAGACGAAAACCCTGAGGTGCGGCTGAGTTCTGCCAACGCGCTCGATCGCATTGCAGGAAGTCTGCAAGACAAAGCCTCTACGCTGACGGGCACTGAGCTAGCAGACGTTTACAAGGCGCTGGAGTCTGCCCAGCCACTCTTAGAAGAATCTAAAAATGATGATGCGTTAACCTCGGTGCGGCGATCGCTGAGTGTGCTCAAAACTCAAAAAGATTCGCGGCTGTTTGAGCGCTTTTTTGAGTGGAGTCATGGCAATCCTGCGATCGCGGGGGTGTTGCTCTATCTGCTGGCGATGCCGTCCCTATGGGGACTCATTTTGCTGATTTGTCCCCTGTGGCTGCTTAAACTCAACAATCTGCTCAAACCCTATACCGATTTTGAGATTCCTAGTCCTCTCGGCGGCAGCATCAAGGTGCCGCTGCGGTTTGTGCTGTTTTTGGCGATGTTTCATTACCATCCGCGAGTGCTAGATGCCTGGGTCGCAAAGCAGATTGACGTGGCGCGTGAAGCCTTTGCCCATAAAAACACGGTCAGCGATCGTAAAGTCTATATCCCAATCCCCGTCGTCTTAGATGGCAACACCGTTGCAGAATTAGCGAGTCAAGACTTGCACTCAACCTTTTGGGATGGGCGGCAGTGTCTGCTGATCTGGGGAGAAGGCGGCATCGGCAAAACCAGTTTGGCGTGCAACCTAGCGCGGTGGGCAATGGCAGACGATCGCACGTCACGGCTGTGTCGTCATCGGATGTTGCCTGTTCTCATCGAGCAAGAACTTGACTTCAAATTGCCTGCCGATAAGCATCCGTTTCGAGAAGCGATTCGGGGACAGTTGCAGGCTCTCATTGATGCTGCCGAACCGATTTCAGATGAGTTTTTAGAAAAATTGCTGAGACAGCGACGAGTTCTCGTGATTGTCGATCGCTTATCAGAACTCAGTGAAGCTACCCGCGAGCAGATTCGTCCCGGACACCCTGACTTTCCAGCAAATGCCCTGATCGTGACTTCACGAGTCGAAGAAACCCTCGATGAAGTGCCTAAAACCACCGTCAAACCATTGCGAATTGAGGGCAATCGCCTTTCGTCGTTCTTAGAGGCGTATCTGACTCAACGTCACAAACGCGAACTCTTCACCGACTCAGAATATTTTGACGCGTGTAGTCAACTATCTAAATTAGTCGGTCAGCGCAACATCACTGTTTTGCTGGTGAAGCTCTATGCTGAGCAGATGATCGCCAAAGAAGAAGGAGTCAGTGAAGACAATCTGCCTGACAACATTCCCGATTTGATGCTGAGTTATCTCAACGAACTCAATCGGGACACTGCAGACGACGAACCTGACAATTCCACCCTTCATAAAGATGCTCAAATCGTTGCCTGGGAGTGCCTAAAACAGCATTATTATCCCGCTCCGGCTAAGCGAGACGCAATTCTTGCCGAGATGGAAGCCCGATCAGGCGCAAACACCGAAGCTGTAAAAGCGCGGCTCAAACATTTAGAAAAGCGACTGCGAATTGTGCAAGCGGTCGGACCTGCCCAAGATCAAATCTGCTTTGCCCTCGATCCCTTAGCAGAGTGTCTCGCGGCTCTCTATCTCGTCGAACTGTATCGCGATCAAGAAGACCTCTGGCAAGCGTGGCTGACTCAAGCTGACGCGATGCCAGGTGCTCCGGAGAGCATTCAAGGCTTTTTGTTAGCAATGCGCGATTGTTGCATGACTCGCAGCGCCGAAATCGATATCCCTGACATCGTTTTAGAGGAGTTGGGCACACGAGTGGGCTTGAGCGCCGAAACGCTGCGCCGCACTCAAGTTGAACAAAGAATTCGTCGTCTCGCGCCCATTCTGACAGCGGGTGATTTGCAAGGGCGGCTCGACGCGATCTGCGAACTTGGCGAACTTGGATCGGCGGCTAAAGCAGTCCTTCCGGCGCTGATTCGAGAATTTCAGGCGCACGACTGGCAGATTCGTCGCGAAGTGGCTAGAGCGATCGGGCACATCGGACCCGAAGCTCGCACCGCGATTCCTGCCCTGGTTGAGCGACTGCGAGATGACGATCGACGGGTTAGTGGAGAAGCGATCGCCAGTCTCGGCAAATTAGGAACTGGAGCAATTCCTGCCCTGATCGCGGCTCTTGATGCCAAACCTGCTCACGTTCGCAGCACTGCGGCTTGGGTGCTGTCTAGCTTCAATCATTTTGCGAGAGCGGCGGTTCCAGCGTTGATCCACGCCCTCAAAGATGAGGATTGGCAAGTCCGGTGGGTAGCTGCCTATGCCCTCGGCTGCATCGGACCTGAAGCCAAATCCGCCATTCCTGCCTTAATCGAAGCCTTTAAAGGAGAATATGAACTGGTGAGCAAAGAAGCTAGCCGCACCCTTTGGCGGATCAGCGGAGAAGCAGAAACGATCGTGTCGGCTCTGGGCGGGATGAGCACTGGACGAGACGATAATTAGCGGGGTTACCCAAGGTCGTAGAGGTGTTCTGCTGACACGTCTTCATGACATTTGTAAGCACTTCTCTAGTACGTGGCAACTAGATTGCTAAGGAGAACGATAGAATCATTAAGGACTATTTCATTGCGTCCTCAATGCCAAAGCGTGCCAGCAACTCTAACAGCCCCGAAGTCAAAAATCTAAGCGCTGACTTAGACTCGATCGCTAAACCATCAACTCCCTCATCTCTCAATACGATTCGGGTGCGGGGTGCCAGACAACATAATTTAAAAAACATTGACCTAGAGCTACCCCGCGATCGCTTGATCGTGTTTACTGGGGTGTCGGGTTCCGGGAAGTCATCGCTGGCATTTGACACCATTTTTGCCGAGGGGCAACGACGATATGTAGAGTCCTTGAGTGCTTATGCGCGACAGTTTTTAGGACAGGTCGATAAACCCGATGTCGATGCGATCGAGGGACTCAGCCCCGCGATTTCGATTGATCAGAAATCCACGTCTCATAACCCCCGATCGACCGTCGGCACCGTTACCGAGATCTACGATTATCTGCGCCTTCTCTACGGACGCGCCGGAGAGCCACACTGCCCCCATTGTGATCGCTCGATCTCGCCTCAAACGGTCGATCAGATGGTCGATCAGGTTATGGAATTGCCCGATCGCACCCGATTTCAAGTCCTGGCTCCGGTCGTGCGCGGCAAAAAAGGGACTCACCGTAAAACCATTTCAAGCCTCAGCGCTGAGGGATTTGTGCGAATTCGGGTCGATGGCGAAGTGCGCGAACTCAGTGACTCGATCGAGCTAGATAAAAATCAACTGCACACGATCGAGATTGTCGTCGATCGTCTCGTCAAAAAAGAAGGCATCGAAGAACGGTTAGTCGATTCGCTCACGACGTGCTTGAAACACTCCAACGGGATTGCCATCATCGACTTGATGAAAGAAGAATCGACGACCAACAATGTCGTTGATATCAGGTCACAAAGCCTCAAGGCGGCTGAAAAAGGCGGAGTCTATCAAGTTGACGAACAGAAACCGGAATCTCAACCTGCCGAGCTAGTCTTTTCAGAAAATTTCGCCTGCCCTGAACACGGCGCAGTCATGGAGGAATTATCTCCGCGTCTGTTCTCGTTTAACTCTCCTTATGGGGCGTGTCCTAACTGTCACGGGTTGGGCAGTCATCGCAAATTTTCGCCCGATCTCGTGATCCCGAATCCGAAATTGCCTGTTTATGCGGCGATCGCGCCCTGGTCAGACAAAGACAACACCTACTATTTGTCGTTGATTTGCAGCGTCGCAGATGCCTTTAAGTTCGATATTCAGACTCCGTGGGAAAAGCTCACGCCTGAACAGCAGCACGTCTTACTCCACGGCTCAAAAGACCCGATTTGGATCGAGGCAGACTCTCGCTATCGAGAAAGCAAAGGCTATAACCGTCGCTATGAAGGCGCACTTCCTCTGCTCGAACGGCAATATCAAGAAAGCTCGTCTGACTTATATAAGCAGAAATTAGAGCAATATCTGATTGACCAACCCTGTGACGACTGCGGCGGCAAACGGCTTAAGCCAGAATCGGTTGCGGTGCGCCTCGGACAGTTTCGTATCACTGATTTGACGAGCGTCTCGATTCGAGAATGTCTGCATCGAGTCATGAATTTGAAGTTGACCGATCGCCAAGCTCAAATCGGCGATCTCGTGCTGCGAGAAATCAAGGCGCGGCTGCAATTCTTGCTCGATGTGGGACTGGATTATTTGACCATCGATCGGACTGCTATGACGCTCTCAGGCGGCGAAGCGCAGCGCATTCGTCTCGCTACTCAAATCGGCGCAGGCTTAACCGGAGTTCTCTACGTTCTAGACGAACCGAGTATCGGACTTCACCAGCGCGACAACACCCGTCTACTCAACACCCTGACCAAACTACGAGACTTGGGCAACACGCTAATCGTCGTCGAACACGATGAAGAAACCATTCGGGCGGCTGATCATCTGGTGGATATCGGTCCCGGTGCGGGAGTTCATGGCGGACGGATTGTGTCTCAGGGCGACTTAGAAACGCTGCTCAACACTGAAGAATCCCTGACGGGAGCCTACTTATCTAAACGGCAGTGTATTCACACCCCCGCCGATCGCCGCGAAGGAAACGGTCGATCGCTTAAAATCCGCAGTGCTGCCCGCAACAACTTAAAAGATATTGATGTCGATATTCCGCTCGGCAAGCTGGTTTGCATCACAGGAGTTTCTGGTTCTGGCAAATCGACGCTCATTAACGAGCTACTCTATCCCGCGATTCAGCATCACTTTGGGCAAAAAGTTCCGCAGCCGAGAGAAATGCAGCCCGTCGAAGGACTGAACGGACTCGACAAAGCGATCGTGATTGACCAATCCCCGATCGGGCGCACTCCACGATCGAACCCGGCGACTTACACTGGCGTATTTGATGTGATTCGCGATATTTTTACCGAAACGATCGAGGCAAAAGCCAGAGGCTACAAGCCGGGACAGTTTTCGTTTAACGTCAAAGGCGGACGCTGTGAGGCGTGTAGCGGTCAGGGCGTGAACGTGATCGAGATGAATTTCCTGCCCGATGTTTATGTCCAGTGCGAAGTCTGCAAAGGCGCGAGATATAACCGAGACACGCTACAAGTGAAGTTTAAAGGCAAGTCGATCGCCGATGTCTTGGCGATGACCGTCGAGGAAGCTGCCGAGTTCTTTAAAAACATTCCTCAAGCGGCGGCTCGTCTGCAAACTTTGGCGGATGTCGGTCTCGGCTATATGCGCCTCGGACAAACCGCCCCAACCCTCTCTGGCGGAGAAGCTCAACGAGTCAAACTCGCGACAGAACTCTCTCGCCGCGCCACGGGCAAGACCCTCTATCTGATCGACGAGCCGACGACAGGCTTATCTTTCTACGACGTTCACAAGCTGTTAGACGTGGTGCAGCGCCTTGTAGACAAAGGCAACTCTGTTCTCGTGATCGAGCACAATATGGATGTGATTCGCTGCTCAGACTGGATTATTGATTTGGGACCTGAAGGCGGTGATTTAGGCGGTGAAATTGTGGCGATCGGCACTCCCGAAGATGTGGCAAAAAATCCCGCTTCCTACACCGGGCAATATCTCAAGCACGTTTTAGAACAATACCCGGTGGCTCCGATTACGGTTTAAGACGGGCAACCGATAGGGAAAACGCCCAAAGCAGGTTGAAGCAATATCCAGGCATGAGTTAGAGGACATGAAAAGAAAAGGATTTGGGCAATCTCAACCATCGATACGAGATGCAAAGAAGTTTATGCAAGCGCTTATGAAGCGCGTGGCTGCGACTCAGGGAGATCAGACCCAAGTCCATCAATTTTTTGAGTCTAACCAGGCAAAGTTGGATGAGTCACTGTTAGAAGCGTTGCCAATCGTATTTAAAGCATTGACCGCAGAGAAGTTGCAAGAAACTCGGCAAAACATTGCCCACTTTTTTGGGGCGTTTGGTGCCTTGATTCAGCAGTTTCCTTTGGGCGATCGAATGCTAAACCTAGAGTTGAGCATCACAGCTTATCAACTTGCACTGAAGGTTTACACCCGTGAGGCATTCCCAGAAAATTGGGCAGGGCTGCAAAACAACCTGGGGGCTGCTTACCTTTATCGCATCCGAGGAGATCGAGCAGAGAACCTAGAACAGGCTATCGCATCTCACAAGTTAGCTTTACAAGTCTACACCCGCAAGGCATTCCCAGAAGATTGGGCAGGGCTGCAAAACAATCTAGGAAGTGCTTACAGGAGCCGTATCCGAGGAGATCGGGCGGAGAATCTGGAACAGGCGATCGCGGCTTGCGAGTTAGCTTTACAGTTTTACACCCGTGACTCATTCCCAGCACAGTGGATAATGAGTCAAAACAATTTGGGAAATGCTTACGGTGATCGCATCCGAGGAGATCGGGCGGAGAATCTAGAGCGGTCGATCGCTGCTTGCGAGTTAGCTTTACAGGTTTGCACCCGTGACTCATTCCCAGAAGATTGGGCAATGAGTCAAAACAATCTGGGAAGTGCTTACAGCAGTCGTATTCGAGGAGATCGGGTCGAGAATCTAGAACAGGCGATTGCGGCTTACGAGTTAGCTTTACAGGTTTACACCCGTGAGGCATCCCCGGAAGATTGGGCAGGGCTGCAAAACAATTTGGGAAATGCTTACGGTAATCGCATCCGAGGAGATCGGGTCGAGAATCTAGAACAGGCGATTGCGGCTTACGAGTTAGCTTTACAGGTTTACACCCGTGACTCATTCCTAGAAGATTGGGCAATGAGTCAAAACAATTTGGGAAGTGCTTACAGCAGTCGTATTCGAGGAGATCGGGTCGAGAATCTAGAACAGGCGATCGCGGCTTGCGAATTAGCTTTGCAGGTTTACACCCGTGAGGCATTCCCAGAAAAGTGGGCAGTGAGTCAAGGGAGCCTAGCAGCAGTTCTGATGCAACGTGCCTCCCTGACCGAGAGTGATACCGATCTAGATACTGCCATTACCCTGCTAAAGGCAGCGCTAGACGTTGCTGCTCCCAGCAGTCCTGATTTCATCGACTCCCAATATCGGCTGGGCATTGCCCTCTCCCGTCGCTACGAACACAGCCAAGATTCCAGCGACCTAGAGCAGGCATTGCAAGCTTACAAGATCGCCTTAGACGCGATTAGTCCTGAACACTACGACAGACAACAGATTTGGCAGGCACTACCCACCACCCAATCGATTTTGGGCAGTCGCCTAGTGCGAGACGGTCATTGGCAAGAAGGCTTACAGCTTTTACTAAACAGCGTCAGACAACTCAGCACAGGAGATAATCCCCTGGCTCACGCTAATGCCCTTTTCCAAACCGGACGTGCCCACGAAACCCTCTCCGATTGGGATAATGCCCGTCTTTATTATCGAGATGCCCTCCGTCTCTACGATCACCTCAAAAATGAACTAGGCATCGCCAAAAGCCGCGCCGGACTGGGGAGTGTCCTCGTGTCTCAAGGATATTTAGAAAAGGGTCTTGCCGAACTCGATAAAGCGCGTGAAAGCTATCATCAGTTGCAACAGCCCGACAGAGTGGCTGAAGTCAATAATATTTACCAAGCTGCCCAACGCGCAATGGAGCGGCAAACCAACGAGGCGTATGTATGACCACTGCCGACGATATTTTTGATCAATCGTCTAAAAACATTCAGCGATTAGGACTGAGGGATATTCCCTTTACCGAAAGCCCGACTGACCTGCGAAGCGAAACCTTGCAGCGCATCTTCACAGGACGGCAGAATGAACTACGTCAGATGTTTAATCTGCTCCAGAGTCGTGAGCGGCGTAGAATTTTGGTCTATGGTCGGCTGGGCATTGGCAAAAGTGCCTTCTTGCTGGAAGTGTTATCGGTCTTGCGTCGAAAGCGTCCGAAGATGTTGACGACCTACATCTCCCTCCCCGCAAATCTGGATCTAGCAACCACCGCCCTCATTGCCCTAGCGCGAGAAATGTCAGACGACGATTGGGCACAGCGTCAGCTTTACCAAATGGGCATTCCCACTGATAGATTATTGAAGGAACGTAGTTCTGAAATCAGCGCCAGTATGGGTCTTGGCGCTAAGACTGGTGAGAAAGACCTGCCAATCACCAAACCGCAATATCCTACTGTCAGCTTAGACACGCTGCTAGAACGAGCACAAGAGAAATATCCTCAAGGCGTTCTGATTGCCATTGATGACCTCGACAAGCAAAAACCCCAGCACGGTACGCCAACTGATGCACGATGCCCAAGGAATGTTAAAAGGACGCGCCTGGTTTTTGCTCACAGGACACCCGATGGGCATGACCGGAGAATTACTGACTAGCGAACGCGGTTTGTTTGACCTGCAACTCAAGCTCGAAGAACTGGATTCGCAGACGACTTACCAAATGCTGATCAATTACCTCAGCAGTGCACGGATTAACAACGATTGCACCGATCCAAAAGACCCGTGTTGTGTTCTGCCCTTCCTGCCAGAAACGGCGAAACGCTTTTGTGAGGCTTCTCTCGGCAAGCCTCGTCTCTTTAATCGCTTAGGCAACATGGTGCTGTCAACGGCTGCTGACCTTCAGGCAGAGGTGATTACTCCAGACATACTAGAACAAGGTCTGCGGGCTGCTGCCCCAACTCTCCGCCAGCAAGCAGCCTTGAATGTGCAAGAAGAACGAGTTCGTGCTTTATTGACCCAACGGGGTAGCCTTTCCGATGAAACGATCACGATCGAGGATCTCGAACTATTAGGCTTGCGTAGCTTCAGTGACATTCTTCCCTTGTTAGAAAGACTGGAAGAAGCAGATCTCGCTCACCAGTTAAATCATGACGCTGCCAAAGCATTTGCACCGATTCCTTTACCCCCTTCTGACGATGAGTTTCTTTCGCTCGGCGGGGGTTAAACTCGACAACTTAGTCCGAAAGCGATAGGAACGTCGATCGGGATTAGTCGCTAAACTTCAACTAACCCCTATCACGCACCCCTTATGCTCGAAACTTGGCAACACGATTGCATTCACACTAACGGCATCAACCTGCACTATGTAACTCAAGGTGAAGGTCCTTTAATGCTGATGCTGCACGGATTTCCTGAATTTTGGTATTCCTGGCGCAAGCAGATTCCCGAATTTGCCAAAGATCACAAAGTGGTGGCGATCGACCTGCGCGGCTATAACGACAGCGACAAACCTGACGACAAAGAAGCCTATGTGATGGCTGAGTTTATCGCCGATGTCAAGGGCGTGATTGAAGGTCTGGGCTACGATCGCTGCATTCTAGTCGGGCACGATTGGGGAGGCGCGATCGCTTGGAATTTTGCCTACGCCCACCCCAATTTGGTCGAAAAACTGATCATTCTCAACCTGCCACATCCTGCCAAATTTGCCGAAGGGCTTCGTACCCCTCAGCAGCTTCTTCGCAGCTCCTATATGTTCTTGTTTCAGCTTCCGTTTTTGCCAGAAATGCTGATTCAGTTTGATGATTATAAAGCGCTAGAATCCGCGTTTTTAGGCATGGCAGTTAACAAATCTGCTTTCACTCAAGAAGACCTGGATGCCTATAAAGATGCGTTTGCCAAGCGCGGCGCACTGACCGCTGCCCTCAACTATTACCGCAATATCTTTAAGCAAGGGCTGACAAGTCAAGACTGGAGCGTGCTAAACGTTCCTACTCTAATGATTTGGGGTGAGAGTGACACTGCTCTAGGGAAAGAATTGACTTACGGGACAGAAGCCTACGTGCGAGACTTTCAGATCAAATATATTCCTAATTGCAGTCACTGGGTGCAGCAAGAGCAGCCGCAACTCGTCAATCAATATATCCGCGAGTTTTTATCGGAATAGGTTACGGCAGCTCATATTGACTTTCTGCAAAGCTTGTCTCCCACAGTTTTCTAATCGAGAACCGTGGGAGACAGGTTTCAATAACTTATCAACTCCGCTACCTAGCCAGAGCGAGAGTAGCACTATCTATCTCCTCAGATTCTGGGAGAACCTCAAAAACCTCATCCATTCCAGTTAGCTCTAACAGCATTCTGACTGGCTCACTCACTGAGCGGAGAAACAATCGCTTATTGGCTTCACGAACTCCTTTGTAAGCCGTCACCAGAGCCATCAATCCGTGACTGCTCGTAGACTCTACGGCTGCAAAGTCAATTAGCACGACATCGACATCAGATTGCAGTGCCAAATCGGTTTGATGATGGAACAGAGCGATCGCGCCATCATCGATCGAGGCAGGAAAATTGACAGTTTTCGTTAAAAAATCCATACATCACCACCTAATTTACTAAGCTTATCTTTACAAAACTAAACATTCTGCGCTACCTATTCATAGCAGGTTTGAGGCGATAAAGTACGGAGTGGGTAATTTGGAGCCTACGTTAGAACTGTGACAGCTCTCACAAGAAAAGTCTGATAAGTAGCTAACAAAACACCAACAATTTTAGAAATAGATCTAACATTTTCTGGAAATCATGTAACAAGATAGACGGTTTTTTACAATCAACTCATCTATCTGGAGAAAGAAACTTTTTGGTGCACAAAGGCATGTGATCTGGTGGAGAAATACTCAAAATTGCACCATTCTCTTAGAACACGGGACTCACACCTCCTGAAATTACTATCTTTCGCTAAAAACTAGATCAGGTTTTGTGACAGTTGTAAAAGTCACCCTAACGATCGATAAAAGTAGAGCTTTTTAATAGTTTGTAGTTAAAATTACCTTTTGTTTGTTTAGCATTTAGCCTCAAGGAGTTAATAGTTTCTGTTAGCAGAAACTATGAGAGATAAAACTTAGGGCTAGTGATTCTCTCATTTTATGAACTGGGTCAAGATTGCCTCTGTAGATAGACAGCAACTCAAAGAGAATTGCTTAACATCGAAGCATAAGAGTTTTAGGAACTTAACAATGCAAACTCCTTCCAGTACTGATTTGCCTCCTGTCTCTACCGAATACAACGGCAGAGACCGCAACGCCTTTTTGTTTGGCTGGACTCCTCAAGCTGAGTTGTGGAACGGACGGCTCGCTATGATTGGCTTTCTCGCTTATCTAGTTTGGGATTTGGCTGGCTACAGTGTGGTACGCGACTTGCTGCATCTAATTAAATAAGTACGCAGTTAGGCAGCGATCGAGCGTTGTTTAACCGTCTACATCTGATAAGAAAGCTGGGAATGATCTGTCTTGAGCGGGTCATTCCCTTTTGATTTATTGCCGAGTTCAACTCAAAATCACTGTCTACAGAAATCACTCCGGGTGGCTACTCTGGAGGGGTAAGACCATTTTTAAAGCAAGAATTCAATGCGACCGCAATCTCAGCCCTTCTAAAATATTGAGCCAGAGCTAGAAGCCGAGGGTCGATCGCAGACAAGATTGAGATGGTAATTTCTGGCGTAGATAACTTGGGCGATCAGACTCAAACAAACGAGCTGGTTTAGTTGTTTTTCAGCGCTCGCTGCATATCTCGCTGATCATCACGTTTTTTGATGTCTTCTCGCTTGTCATAAAGCTTTTTGCCTCGCGCCAAACCGATATCAACCTTTACCCAACCCCGCTTCATAATCATCTTGAGAGGCACGAGGGTTAAACCTTGCTGCTCGACCCTGCCAAGCAACTTACGGATCTCTTCTCGGTGGAGTAAGAGCTTACGGGTGCGACGAGGATCGTGGTTAAAAAATTGGCTGGCAGTTCGGTGCGGAGAAATATGCACATTCAGCAGCAGCGCTTCCCCATCTCGAATTAGGGCAAAGCCATCTCTGAGATTGACTTTCCCTTCCCGAATCGATTTGACTTCGGTGCCGACTAGCTCAATCCCAGCTTCATAGGTTTCCAGAATCTCATACTGGAACCGAGCTTGACGATTGTCGCTAACAATTTTGAACGATTCACTCTTTTCACTCATGCTTTCATTTTAAACCGTCAAACCCAAAAAAAATGCCCCCGGAGGTCAGTGGGGACATTACCTTAAGGAGTGATGAAGCAGAGATAGTACAAGAATACTACTAAAACTAGATTTGTCAAGGCACGGTTTGTCCCCTTTCTATTCTCCGATCGCAATTGCTGCTCTTGAAACAATAGGCAAAACTGCAGTTCTTTAGGATGATGTCTGTGAGCGAAGCTACAGTTTTGACTCAAGATCAGGTTTCTTTGTTTGTAAAAGATGCGTAGTTCTGAAAACGTCCAGTGGGGCATTTTTTTCCTTCTCATAAGCAAGCGGAGAGGGGTAGATCACGATCGTGATTTACCTTCTCTATTCAGTACGTTGAAAGGATTTGCCTAACTGGGTAATCTTGAGATTTTTTAGAGGAAGTTCATCTTCACAAGGCAATAAAAAAGGTGACAGTCAATTAATAAAGATGAAAAAGTATTCCGCTATACAGAATTAAGTGGTGTAAAACTGTGGAATTCAATCATATCAATCGAGTTCGGTTAATTTCCGAATAAAGTTCTTGGCGTTGAAGGTTGAAAGTCCAGTGTTGAATAAAATCTTAATGACGGGACTGGCAGCGTTGGCACTGCTAAATGGTCCTTTGATTTCAAGTGCCTTGGCTGCTGATGATCCGATCAAAGCAGCAACAGATGCGGCGGCAGCGGCTCAAGTTTCGGGGGACACGGGATTCATGCTGATCTCGGCAGCTTTGGTGTTGTTGATGACTCCTGGGCTTGCCTTTTTCTATGGTGGCTTTGTCAGAACGCGCAACGTCCTTAATACCATGATGATGAGCTTCATTCTCATGGGTATTGTGGGCACCTCGTGGATCTTGTGGGGCTATAGCCTTGCATTTGCACCCGGAACGCCGTTTATTGGGGGCTTGCAGTGGTTGTTCTTAAATGGGGTCGGGCTAGAAACCACTGACTACCTGAAAGGCACTCAACCGGATGCAGTCGTGTCTTATGCGGCTACCATTCCCCACCAGACATTCATGATCTACCAGGCGATGTTTGCCATCATCACCCCGGCGCTGATCTCTGGGGCGATCGTTGAGCGCGTTAGCTTTAAGGCTTACTTCTGGTTTATCGTGCTTTGGTCAAGCATTCTTTATCCAATTTTTGCTCACATGGTTTGGGCAAAAGGCGGCTTCCTCGGCTTGTATGGCGGCATCGGTGCCCTCGATTTCGCAGGCGGAACGGTCGTACACATCAGTTCGGGTGTGTCGGCATTGGTAGCGGCTTGGGTGATTGGTCCTCGCAAAACATATCCCAGTCAACCTGCTGCGCCGCACAACGTCCCATTCATTTTGCTGGGTGCAGGCTTGCTGTGGTTTGGCTGGTTTGGCTTTAATGGAGGAAGCGCACTGGCTTCTGGCGGATTGGCAACGGTGGCGTTTGTGGCGACTAACACGGCGGCGGCGGCGGCAGCGCTCGTGTGGGTGATTTTAGAATGGGTGCTGCGAGGCAAGCCGACGGCGGTTGGCATTGCAACAGGTGCAGTTGCAGGTTTGGTGGGCATTACGCCTGCCGCAGGATTTGTGACCCCCGTCGCCGCAATTTTGATTGGTGCGATCACGGCAACGGCTTGTTTCTTTGCGGTCAGCTTTAAGGCAAAAATCCAGTTTGATGACTCTCTTGACACCTTCCCTGTTCATGGGGTTGGTGGAACGGTAGGCGCAATCTTGACTGGACTTTTTGCAACCAAGGCAGTTAACTCTGCGGGTGGCGATGGTTTATTTTATGGAAATCCGGGTCAATTGGGGACTCAGTTAATCGCGATCGTGATTACCTACGCCATTGCTGGGATTGGAACCTTTGTGATTCTCAAGGCTCTCGATGCGACGATCGGGCTGCGAGTTAATCCTGATGTTGAGTTTCAGGGTGTTGATATTAGTGAACACGGTGAGGAAGGCTACGGCGAAGAACTCTCTTCTGGCTTTAGTTTGACTCGTAGCGAATCTTAAAAAGTCTGGTTTTCGAGAAAGGTGAATTAATTAAAATCAAAGGCTCCCGATTTTAGAGAATCCGGAGCCTTTGATGACTTTAAAGAGGTTATTTGCCTCTTGCTTTTTCTTGTCGTCGGCGATCGCGCCAATCATTTAAGGTCAGGTAGGCAATTCCTCCTGTGACGCTGATTAGCAACACAAACGCAACAATTACGAGAACGCTAAATTCTGTCGATTCCACAATGCCCCCATGCGGTAATTAGAAGCCGTTGCGACCCCAGATGACCATTGAAATTGAGAATGTAAACACAGCCAGCATTGAAACCCAACCCAAAGTCAAAATATCCATAGCTTCGATAGTAAAAACATTACGAAAGGATGCTAATCACTATCATAATTCAAAGGCGTGATAGCTTTACTTTGGGTTTGAGAATCGTCCGTGCAGCATGAATTCCGACATGACGTTTGTAGAGCGAATTGAGTCAATCAAGGCGGGGATGGTGGCATCGCTAGCAGTGGCGATCACGTTCACGGGTGCATCCTTGCTCAATCGCTTAATTTTGGCAACTCGATTTGAGCCATTGGCAGGTCTACAAGCTTCTGCGGATGGAATTGGTTTTTTATTGAGTGGCGCGATCGCGGTGATTGCAGGCGTTTTATTTGGCATCACCTACCGCTATGTGGTGCGGCAAGATCAAAACTCACACCTTAAATCCGGAGCAGTTTTAGCATTTGGACTGGTGCGCGGGTTGGCGCAAATTGATGTGGGCGTGATGACGCAGGGCGTTTTGTTGCCGTTTGTGGTGATGGCGCTAGAGAGTATTTTGCTGTTTGCGATCGCGCGTGTGGTGCTCGACCACACCATGAGCAATGGCTGGGTCAGACCCTTTAAGTCTTAAGGTGTGAATTCCTCAAAGGGTTCGGGGCTATAGTTCATCGTGCGATCGAGGGCTGAGAGGATTTTATTGTTCGCTCGATCGCTACTCACACATTGACAGACGAGTTGAGCGACATCCGCACGATGAATGCTTCCGGCAATTTTGGGATCTTCTGTGAGGACACCATTTCCAGTCGCGGGTTCAGATTTCAATCCGCCCGGTCGAATAATTGTGTAAGTTAAGCCACTGGCGATGAGATGCTGTTCGGCTTTTTCTTTTTCTGCCAACACGTCTTTTAAAGCTGCAAATGCTTGAGGAGGAAGAGCCGCCGCGCTGTCGCCACTGCCGATCGAGGTGACTAAAATAAATCGCTTTACGCCCACTTTGACGGCAGCATCGATCAGATTTTGGTTGCCTTTATAGTCGGCGCGTTCTCCTTGTTTGGGCTTGCCTCCGATCGTGCTAATCACAAGATCGATTGGGCTTCCTGCCATTGCTTGAGTAATTTGTTCTGGATTTAAGGCATCTCCGATCGCCGTTTCAATGCCCATTGCCTGCAATTCAGCCGCCACCGATTCTGATCTCACGAAGGCTTTGACGGTGTGATTTTGAGCCAGCAGCCCGTTGAGAATTTCTCGTCCGACTCCTTGACTGGCTCCGGCTAAAAAAACGTGTGACATAATTGTGTTTCTGGGATTAGTGGCTATTAAACTTTTGCGGAGAGTGATCAGCAAACTCGCGAGATCACTTATTCTTAATCAATAGTGAATCTAGATCGGAAATCAAACCTGATTTAGGTAGAGAAAGCCGTCTACTAAAATTGAGTGTCTCTGGTTAGATTAAAGAAGACCGATCGTGACTTTGAGTTTATAGGAGCTTGCTGTGAACCAGAACAGCCTCAACAATCTTCAATTAAGTATTACTGGCTTTGGGCGCATTCTAACCATTATTGGGTTTGCGTGGTTATTGGCGGCGCTGGGGCTGGGCTGGTTAGTTAAGTCGTTTTTTGTGCTGCTGGCACTGCTGATGCTTGCCCCGATCGTGGCGTTTTTGGGTTTTCGCTGGTGGTTGCGAAAAAATGTCGTGCAGGATGCTTGTCCGGTTTGCAGTCATGAATTTGCGGGCTTCAATGGGGCGGCGATTCAGTGCCCAAACTGCGGGGAAGCGTTGCAGGTCGAACAGGGGCACTTTAAGCGAATGACGATGGCAGGCACGATCGACGTTGAGGCGGTTGAGGTTTCGGCAACGACGATCGACGACGGTTAAACCCAACTTATGCCGCTTGCGTTACGGGTTGTGACATCCGTTTGCAATTGATCGGTCAGCGTTATGCTGGTCGAGAGCAATCAGTAGGGCAACTGTTTGAGAGATCTGTGACAGTTATGCATTTTGAACTAGCATCCGATGAGCATAATTATGTGCTTGCAGCAGAGAGCCAGTTTAGCCGCCTTGAGGAGCGAACCTGTCGCCCGATCCTCAACGGTAAGCGAGTTCCTCGCAGCAATGAAGTTGTCACGTTTTCATTCAGTATGGATGGAATTGATGAACTGGTCGGACAGTTTAAATATTTTGATATCAATGCTCGTAATCAATCTGCTGAGTTTGGATACTCGGTCAATTCCAAATTTAGACGACGAGGAATCGGTACAAAAATGCTGCTCACAGCCATCACTCATCTGTTTTCAACAACAACCCTAAATAAGTTATATTGTCAAACTGCTGCATTTAACACTGCATCGATCAGGCTACTTGAGAAACTAAATTTCCATCTAGATGGAGTATTGCGAGAACACCATGAATTAGATGGAGAACTGTGGGACGACTATATCTATAGCGTCCTGCGGCGTGAGTGGGGAGAACTATAAATATGACACTATTGATTTTGCGTTAATCGTCGTCTTCCATCCGGGCAACGACAACTGCACAGAAGGCGAATGCTAATACGATCGGCATGGGTGACTCAAAGAAATAGCCCGAAGCGGCGGCGACGATCGTGCTAACCACTGCTGATAGGCTCCAGACTCGTTCGCTAACGGTGAGTCCTCGTTCGGCTTTGATGGCTCTCAACACTTGTGTGGGAATCGGCACAGGCATGACCGCATTGGGAGGAAACGCCCAATAGCCCGATCGCTCTTGAAACCAGTCTGTCCAGCCGTTGTCTTGGCACCAGTCAGAAATCCATTGTTCGCAATAATGATTCATATCTGAATTGAAAAAGTAGTAGGTTCAGGAGACTAAAATTTAGGTCGCTTGCAGGGATTAAGCGAGAAGGCTAGAACTTTTTTCAGTAGTTGAAATATTTAGAGAGTTTTCTTTGAGTGCGAGAGAGTCGCTAGTGACTCAGAGAGTCTCACAGTCTTCAACAGGTTTGTGAACCATGAAAACGCTAAATTCGATACCTTTATTTAATTGACGATAGCAGAGCCAATTCTGTGATAGGTGCCAAAGACAATAAAGTTTACTTTCTTACTCTTCTGTGAGAGCGGTTGTAACGTGCTGTTTCACTGCGTTACAGTTCTGCGGATTCTTCTGTCGCGAAATCGACTTTATCGTAAAGATCTATTAACACGATTTGAAACGGAACGGAGGCGAATTCTAGCGTGTCATCTTCAAGGTCGTATTCTAGAAACGTCCATTTTTTGAAGCCAGTTTTGCAATATTGCTCAACGTGCAGGGTGTATTGATCAATCAGAACGTATTCTTGAAAACTTGGAATTGTGCGATAGGCAGCAAACTTTTCGTCTTTGTCGTAGTTTTTTGTAGACTTCGATAGCACTTCTGCGATCGCAACTGGATTAATCAACGTGTCTCGTCGTCCTTCTGAATACTCGATCGGTTGAGCCATCACCATCACATCAGGATAAGTATAAATTCGTTTTTCAGGAATCCATAACCGTTGATCGCCGCCAAACACTCTGTAAGGTTGACGCTTAAGAGCAACGTTTAGAGCAGAACTGAGGTTAATTGCGATTGTGTTGTGATCGGGTGTGCCGCCTGCCATTAAAACGATTTCACCATTGATGTATTCATGCCGTTCTTCTGAATTGATTTCAAGGTCTAAATACTCTTCAGGTGTGTAGTAGCGTTGCTCTTGAGCTTGCATCATCAGATTTCAACTCCTAACGCTTTCAAGTGGGGTTCTCGTATTTTCTCTCGTCTACGGGCAAGAAGTCTAGACGATAGCGATACAGGGCAACGGGGGTTTCTCCTGCTTTGAAATAATTGGGGTCTTGAGGAGAGAGATAAATCGCCGTGATTTGGTCAGCTTCGATCGTAGTTCCTCTCTTATAAGCGGTCGTCGTTTCGACCTGATTAAGATAAGGCTGAGAGGTGCCGCGAAAGACTTGCTGAAAGATCTCCGTCGTGATGAATTGGTCGGGAGCAGGAGTTTCGACAGCTCTTGAGTTGACGATCGAGACCAACTGACGATCGCCCCGCAGCAAGGTAATCTGGCGATTAGGAGAACTCGGATCGACCTTGACGGCAAGGACGGCTCGATCGCCCAGATATGCCTTTGCTAAATTCAAGCCGTTGAAGGCACGATCGGCAACGATTTCTATCTGACTGGGTTTTGATGGCAGTTTCAGCGCTCTAAGAATCGGATTTTTAGACGCAATGGTTTGCCGAACAAACCGCACATCAAATCTGACAGGCTGATTAAGATACTCACGGTTGCTCTCAAATCCTGGAGTAATGATGTCGGGTGCAAGCGGTGCTACCAAATCAACGAGGGTGCTTTTGACGTGCCAAGTTCCGGCTAACCAATCCGGGTAGGATAAATCTCCTTCAGCGGCTTGCACCGTAGGTTTGCTGTGCCAATCAGGAAAAGCTGCCACTCGCTCTGATAGGGTTTCTGCTTGGGCAGGAGCGCTGCAAAATAGCCAGACGAGAAGCAGTAGTGAATAAATAAATTTCATTTAAAAAGTCTCTAAAAGGATGTGCGAGAAGAGATCGTTCACCGCATTCACCCGCCCTGAACTGAAGTTCGGGCTAATGGAGGAAAGTCCCCTGAAGGGGACTCAGAAACGGGTTTAAACTCTTCAGTCCGTTTGAACGGACTTTCCCCTAGTTAGCCCGAACTTCAGTTCAGGGCGGGACAGCATCGAAGCGAAGAAGACATCAAAGACTTTTCAGGCATTCTCTAAAAGGTGCCGCGTGTCACCCCTAATTGATTTTGTAGGTTTAACGATCGCCAGAGTTGAGACCCGTTGATTTCTCCTTTTAATAACTTCTGGTAGCATTCGATCGTGTGTTTGACCTGTTCAGCAGATTCATTCACAAACTCAATCCTAAAGTGATTCACGCCTAGTTTTGCCAGGGATTGCAAATATTCTGCGCCCGTTTGCGCTTTGCCGTTAAAAACTGTGTTGCGGCATCCAGCATCGGCGGTGAGAATATGTTCGGTGCCGACGCGATCGCGCAACTTCACCTCGTGCTTTTCGCAGGGTCGTCCGCAGTTGGTGTAGTCGGTTCCGTCGGACATGAAGGCGCAAAAAACGCAGTGTTCCATGTGAAACATCGGCATATGTTGGTGGATTGTCACCTCATACCAATTGGGTGAACCGCTGGTTAATAAGTCTTGCAGTTGCGAGATATTCAAGTCATAAGACGCGGTGACTCGTTCTAATCCAAACGTCTGAATTAAATAGTCTGCGGTCAGAGCGTTGGCGACATTGAGCGAAAAATCTCCGATGCAGCGATCGGACTTAAAAAACTGAAGTTGATCATAATTTCGCACCAGATAACCATCAGCTTGAGAATCGCGCACCTGTTGCAGAATCCAATTCTCGCCAGATTTCGTAATTCTCGGTGGCGCAACCCAAATTGTTTTGTCTTTGTGCGCTCTCACCAGTTGCACTGCTTGTTTGTAGGTACGCGGATCTTCAAACTCGCAGTAAAACGTCTGAATATTGGTTTCTAACGCGGCTCGAAGTTGGCTCAAACTGCGGACTAAGACGAGAAGACTGGGAGTCGACCTCGCGCGATGAGGAACGCTAGGCAACAACTCCGAAAGCGTCGCGTCTGAATTGATCTGCCAGCGCTTTGGCTTTGCCCGTAAAGTTTCTAGCTGGATGACAAGCTCTCGACGAATGCGATTTAGCTCACTCACAGGCAGCATCACTGAGCCGTTGAGATGATTGGTCAATTCTTCTAAACGAAAAGGAGTGTTGCCGAGCCGTCCCAATTGTTCGTGTAAGCGATCGCTCGTCAACGGTTTGTTGTGCGCCTCGACTAACGGCATCTCAGACTCGACTTGCACGACATGACCTCTGCGATCGCGACCAATCACCACCAACGATTGTCCAACGTCTCCATGAATCTCAAGATCAATCGGACGCTGAAACTGAGGCGTGTCTCCTGCAAAGGTTTGTCTAATTTGACGATCGAGGTCTGGGTCGCTGGTTTTCCAAATGTGATCGCCGAGATGAATGCGTTTGAAATTCAGCGCCCCGCGTCCAAACGAGAGAATTGCATCCTGTCCGTGATGGTCGATCGTGTAAATCCGTCCGCCTTCTTCTGACGCTTCGGGATGTCCACTATCGAAAACAACGCCATCACCGGGTTTTAAAGGTGCTTGCAGTCGTACTGTGATCTGTTCGTTGCGAATGCGACTGACTTCGCCGAGATAAACGCCGCGCTTCTTGCCAAATCGCGCATGGACTAATTCTTGATTGTTAATGCCTTCAAACCATCCCGTGTGCAGTCCTCGCGAGAATGCCATCTCTAGCCGATATCGGTCTTCTTTTGGAGCGGTGGATTTTAGATCGGACATGACTCGATCGAGCGCTTCTCGATAAACTCGCGTCACGGTTGCCACATATTCGGGTGATTTGAGCCGTCCTTCGATCTTGAGGCTGCTGACTCCCGTTGTGACGAGTTCTGGTAAGACATCTAGCCCCGCTAAATCTTGAGGACTCAGTAAATATTTTCGGTTCGCTCCAGCGTGTTCATTCGCGTTACCTAAATCGATCACTTGACCATCTGAAATTAATTCATAAGGCATTCGGCACGCCTGAGCACACTCACCGCGATTTGCAGACCGACCGCCCAGTGACTCACTCGTCAAACACTGCCCCGAATAGGCGACGCACAACGCCCCATGCACAAACACTTCTAACGGTAGCGAGACATTCTTCTCAGCAATCTGCTGCTGAATTTTGTCGATTTCTTTTATCGAACATTCGCGAGCCAGCACCACCAACTGACACCCGATCGCTTTGGCAAATTCCACTCCGGCAGCGCTGGTGATGGTCATTTGAGTCGAGGCATGAATCGGGAAATCAGGCGATAGGTGACGAATCAGCCGACAAATGCCAATGTCTTGGACGATCGCCGCATCCACCCCAGCCGCAATAATGGTGCGGAGATAGTGTTCTGCCTCAGCCAACTCCGTCGGAAAAATCAATGTATTGAGCGTGACATAGCCTTTCACACCGCGACGATGCAGAAATTCCATTAACTGCGGCAAATCAGCTTCGGTGAAGTTTTGCGCCCGCATTCGGGCGTTAAATCGCTCTAAGCCAAAATAAATTGCGTCTGCACCGTTCTCGATCGCCGCTTTGGCACAGTCCCAATGTCCAGCCGGGGCGAGCAGTTCAGGGCATTGCAGAGATTGAGAAACGTCGTTTTCGGCAGCGTGCATGAGCGTTGAGAAGATGGCGGCTTCTTCATGATAGTGTGCGAGTTAACGGTGAAATTGTTTACCCATGATTCGTCACCCAAAAACAACGTAGAGACGTTTCGGTGGAACGTCTCTCTTGATTCGTCGTTTGCAGAACCATAATCATTCGTCGTTGCGGAACGTCTTTTATGATTCGTCATTGCGAAAGGGGTGGAGACGTTTCACCGAAACGTCTCTACGGGTAACGGGTTGGTTTACCGTTGAATTTATCAAATTCGTCATACGGGGGTTGATTGATCTACCGTTGGATTTACCGAATTCGTCCGACCACAAATTTGAGATATCGCCCTTCTGGAAACTGTGCCGGGACGGGATGATCGATCGCGTGTCCTGCTTCGTGAATGATTTGCACTCGTCGCCCTGCTGAGGCACCTGCTGCCGCCAACATTTCCTTAAACGCTTCTGGGCTGACTTGACTGGTGCAGCTTGCTGATACTAGAAGTCCGTCAGGGGCGACGCAACGCATCGCTAACGCATTCAACTTTGTGTAGCCGCGCAGGGCAGCATAGCGATTTTGCTTGCTCTTGGCAAAACTGGGTGGGTCGAGAATGACCAGATCAAACAAACGCTTTTCTTGAGCGTATCCATCTAGCAATTCAAAACAGTCTTGAGTGATAAACGTGTGTTTTTCCAGATTAAGGTGATTAAGGGCAACATTTTTGTCTGCCGACTCTGCCAACCCTTTGCCGATATCTACGCTGGTGACCTGACGAGCATTGCCCCGCAGTGCATAGAGTGAAAATGCTCCTGTGTAAGAGAAGCAGTTAAGTACGGTTCGATCGCCACTCAACCCTTCCACAAACCGCCGATTTTCTCGATGGTCAAGAAACAATCCGGTTTTTTGTCCCGTATGCAGATTGACCTCAAACTTCAAGCCATGTTCTTGCACAACGAATGTTTGAGGAGCGGGTTTGCCCCATAACAGTTGGGTTTTGCTCTCACCCTCGGCACGATCGCTCGAATGCTGTGTTCTGAGAGAAATTCCCTCAAGAGATTTGATGGCAATCAGTGATTTGACCAGCCAATCTAATAATTCGTCTGCCCCTGGCATATAAGTTTGAACGACAGCAAAATCACCATATAGATCAACAGTTAATCCTGGCAACCCGTCGCCTTCGCCAAATAGCCACCGATAAGCAGTGCAGCCTCGCTCTCTGAGGGACGATCGTAGCTCCCAGGCAGCTTGAACCTGCTGACGAAACCAGGGAGGAGTGGGCAGATCACGATCGGAGAAAATGCGAATTGCGATCGCGCCTTGGTCATCCCACAAACCATAGCCCGTCCAACCAGCGCAGCGGAGTTTAACCCAGCTTCCTGACGGTAGATGTATATCGTTAGAAACGTGAGTTCGATAGACCCAGGGGTGCCCTCTCACTAAATGGTCTCTGAGGGTGGTGGGCAGATGAATTTCGCGAAGCTTTGCCATTGAACTTGAGGGGCGTTGAGCGACTATCGTGACAGATTCTGCAAATCGTCGCAATCGTAGTCTGAGATCGAGCTAATTTCTGGTAAAGTATTGATAAGTTCTTAGCTTTTTCTTTATAGCTTGTGAATTCACATTCTGACGTTCTCCAGAATATGCACTTAACCACGATGTCAGAGACTCAGTCTGAAGCACAAATGCTCTTAGAAGATGTGCAGCAAGGTTACTTAGAGATTCAGCAAGAAGACTGGGTGAAGGATCTACTCAACAAACTTAATCCTGAAGAGCGCCACGTTGTCTTAGATGCCTTCACGGGTCTCAAGCGGTTTAATCGCAAAAAGTCTAGCTAGATTTGAACTGATGATCAGGCTTGCTCTACCAGTTCCCGTACAGGCAGCACCGATTTTACTTTTGTTAAAACTTCTTCAAAGTCGATCGGTTTGCGAATCAGCCCATTGACCTCAATTTTCTTAAGCATCGCTGGCTGAATTTGGTCATGACCCGTTACTAAAAAAATAGGTAGCTCCGAAAGCTCGTGATTTTGGCGAATCTGCTGAGTCACTTCAAAGCCATTCATCCCTGGCATCATGACATCTAGCAACACGAGATCTGGAGTAGATCGTTTGATTTGAGCGATCGCCGCTCCTCCACTATTCGCGACTTCAACACGGTAGCCTTCACTTTCTAAAAGAGCTTGCAGTAGATAAGAGTTATCTGCAACATCGTCAACGACAAGAATTTGAGGAAGTACTGGATTTGACAGAGACCAACAGTTCATTAGAATTAACGCATCTTTAAAGGACCTTTTGTTAAATTATCCTGTGTTAATCGATACAACCTTATCGTCCTTGAGAGGGATTTACAGCCGCACTTCGTTAAGGAAGATATGAAGCTTTAGTGTTTATTCAAGAAATTTTTATTTTGTCTCAGCGCTGAAATCTATCTTGTGCTACTGGTGAATTCAAGCGGTTGTCATTTGAGCCAGTCGCGTCATTCGGGGCTTACCCAAAACTTAGTCGTTAATCTTTCCTCAATTTCGCTATCCTTAAACTTAGATAGTGAAGCGCTACAAGCAGAGTCATTTCATGCTAAACCGTCTGAAAATTGGCACCAAAATTGGCTCAGGGGTTGCCCTCGGTTTAGCAATATTTTCTATCATTGGGCTTATTGCTTATCGCGGCACTCATCAGTTGGTCAAGAGCGCCCGTGAAGAGACACACACCCACCAAGTGCTGAGTGAATTAGGGGAAATTCTCTCACTGACTAAAGATGCTGAAACAGGACAGCGAGGCTATATTCTCACAGGGGAGTCTCGCTATCTAGAACCGTACCAGACCGCGATTAAAAAAATAGAACAGAAAACTAAAGATGTCAGAGAGTTGACAATTGACAACTCTGACCAGCAGCGCAACCTTGACAGGCTAGAGCCTGTGATTAGAGACAGGCTAGCAGTGTTGAAAGAAGTGCTCGACCTGAGACAGGCAGAAGGGCTTGAGGCAGCAGTAGCCCTCATTCGCAAAGATCGGGGCAGACAACTGATGGATGAGATTCGTCGCAATATTGGGCAGATGGAGTCAAAGGAGCAAGAGCTACTTCGCCTCCACGCAGGTTTAGCAGAGACTGCCGCTAATGACACACTCTCAAGTATCACGCTTGGTGTTCCGGTGGCGCTCGTGCTGCTGACATTACTAGGAATCTTGCTCAATCGACACATCTCTAAACCGCTGAATGGCGTGTCTAAAGTGGCAGAAAAAATCGGCGAAGGAGACTTATCGGTGAGTCTGCCCGTCAACGATCGTCAAGATGAAGTTGGAGTTTTGACGCGCACGATTAATCAAATGATCGGTCAGTTGCGAGAAAGTACTCAGAGAAATGATGAGCAAACTTGGCTTAAGACCCATCTAGCGGAAGTGAGTCAACGGCTACAGGGACGACGCAATTTAACCAGCGTTTCAAACTTGCTGTTGTCAAATCTTGCCAAGATCGTCGATGCCCAGCAAGGTGCATTTTATGGACTGAATGAAGCGAGTGGGCAGCCACAGTTAAGACGGTTAGGTAGCTATGCCAGCGATCCGCGATCGCTCCCTGATTCGATCCAACTTGGCGAAGGATTAGTCGGGCAATGTGCGCTTGAAAAGCGCACCATTTTCTTAAATGATGTCCCCAGTGATTATTTTCAAATCAATTCAGCGTTGGGCAGTGTGCCTCCTTGCAGTTTGATTGTGTTGCCTGTGATGTTTGAAAAACAGGTCGTTGCGGTCATTGAGTTGGCTTCATTAAAAGAATTCACTAAGGTGCATCTAGAATTTTTGAATGAGGTGAGTGACACGATCGGGGTAGCGCTGAATACGATCACGGCTGATATGCGAACTCAACAATTGTTAGAAGAGACGCAAACCCTCGCTGAAGAACTACAAGCTCAACAAGATGAACTGCAAGCGAGCAATCAGCAGTTAGAAGAGCAGGCAAGAATTCTTCAAGCGTCAGAGGTGCAGTTGCAGCAACAGCAAGAAGAATTGCAGCAGTCCAACGAAGAATTGCAGCAATTAAATCAAGAGTTAGAAGAAAAAGCAGAATTGCTAGAAGTTCAAAACCAGGAAGTTGAACACAAGAATCGCGAGATTGAAGAGGCGAGACAGGCATTAGAGCAGAAAGCTGCACAACTAGCGTTGTCGTCAAAATATAAGTCAGAATTTTTGGCGAATATGTCGCATGAACTGCGGACTCCGCTAAATAGTTTGCTGATTTTGGCGCAATTGCTGAAAGAAAATCCTGGGGGCAATCTTAGTGAGAAGCAGGTGGAATATAGTCGCACGATTCACTCTGCGGGCAAAGATTTGCTGGAGTTGATCAACGATATCTTAGATCTGGCAAAAATCGAGTCGGGCACGCTGTCGATCGAGCCTGAGCGTCTCTCTTTCGGGGATCTAAAACTCTTTTTAGAGGGCACGTTTCAGCAGATTGCTCAAAATAAAGGACTGAGCTTTACGATCGACCTCGATGCTCAACTTCCCCAAATCATCTCGACCGATCCCAAGCGATTGCAACAAATTCTCAAAAATCTGCTGTCAAATGCCTTCAAATTTACTGAGCAAGGCAGCATTACCCTTCAGATAACCGTCGAAGACAGAGTGGCGTTAGCACCTCCTCAATCTGAAAGTCCGGTGATCGTCTTCTCGGTGATCGATACGGGAATTGGGATTCCGATCGAGCAGCAGCAGGTGATTTTTGAAGCGTTTCAGCAGGCGGATGGCACTACCAGTCGCATTTATGGTGGCACAGGGCTAGGGTTGTCTATCAGTCGCGAACTGGCACAGCTTTTGGGAGGCGTGATTGCTCTGGTAAGCCATCCTGGAGAGGGAAGTACGTTTTCGCTCTATTTGCCTCAGACTTATCAAAAACCGACCACAGATGTTAGAAAAGGGTTGTCTGAGGAGTCAGTGCGTCCTATCAGCCAAGTGTCTGTGATGCCCCCTGTAGAGCCAGTTTCTACCACGCTATCTTTAAACGAAGTTGAGGACGATCGAGATCTGATTCGACCGGGCGATCGCTCAAGGCAGGGCGAAAATCACGTGTTGCTGATCATTGAAGACGACATCAATTTTGCTCGAATCCTGCTTGATTTGTCTCGACAACAAGGCTTTAACGTTTTAGTCGCGCTGCGAGGCGGTTCGGGGTTAAATCTAGCGCGTCGATTTATTCCTGATGCAATTTTGCTCGATCTCCATCTCCCCGATATGGATGGCTGGACGGTGCTTGATCGCATTAAACATGATCCTGATATTCGCCATATTCCAATTCACATTATTTCGAGTGATGATCGCTTGCAGCGTGGATTCCAACTAGGTGCAATGGATTATTTGCAGAAGCCAATTTCGTCAGAAGCGCTAACTGAAGCGTTATCAGAAATTAAGAGCTTTGTGAATCGTCCGATTAAACGCCTTTTGGTGATCGAAGATGATGCTGTGCAAGCTCAAAGTATTATCGAGCTGATTGGAAATGGTGACGTTGAAAGCACAGCCGTGAGTTCAGGAGCAGACGCGCTTGAAGCGTTACGATCGACGCACTTTGACTGCATTATTTTAGATCTGGGTTTGCCTGACATGAATGGCTTTGAGCTAATGGAGCAAATTCGGCAGCAGTCCAGCAAATCGAAGCCCCCGATCGTGGTCTATACAGGCAAAGAATTGACGCGCCAAGAAGAAACTCAACTGAAGCGATTAGCCGAAACGATCATTGTCAAAGATGTCCGATCGCCAGAGCGATTGCTTGACGAAACGGCTTTATTTTTGCATCGAGTTCACGCTAATTTGCCTCAGCCCAAACGTCAAATCTTAGAAGACTTGCGCCAGACAGACTCTGTTTTGATGGGTAAAAAGATTCTGATTATTGATGACGATGTGCGAAATATTTTCGCGATTACCAGCTTGTTAGAGCGATATCAAATGCAGATTGTGTTCGCTGAAAACGGCGGCGATGGCATCGCCATGTTAGAAAAAAATCCTGATGTCAGCATCGTTTTGATGGATGTGATGATGCCAGAAATGGATGGCTATGAGGCAACTCGTGCGATTCGATCGCAAGCTCGGTTTCAATCTCTGCCGATCATTGCATTAACGGCAAAAGCCATGCAGGGCGATCGCGAAAAGTGCATTGAGGCAGGTGCGTCTGATTACATTACAAAACCTGTAGACACTGACCAATTGCTTTCGCTTTTGAGAGTTTGGCTCTATCGCTAATGAGATTGTTTGCTTTAGGATAAAGTCTTCTGCAAACGCATTTGAAGAGGCTGAGCAAATGTCTACTGAAATTGTTCAACTGTTGGTGATTGGGTTAGTTGCTGGCATTGCTGGCGGTCTCTTTGGCATCGGTGGCGGAGCAATTATGGTTCCAGCAATGGTGCTGCTCATGGGAATGGATCAAAAATTTGCAACCGGAACGTCGATCGCGGCTCAAATCCTGCCGATCGGAATCTTGGGCGCGATCGTCTACCAGCGCAATGGCAATCTCAACATTCGAGATGCTGTTTTAATCGCAGCAGGCTTATTAGTCGGCAACCTGTTTGGGGCACTATTCGCTAATCAACCGTTTATCAGCAGCGAGTTGATGAAAAAGCTCTACGGCATTTTTCTATTCGGAATCGGTTTTCGCTATCTATTTTTTCGTTAACGCTTCCATCTGCCGTTGATATTCTTTCTCGGTCACTAATGCTTGAGTGGTCTCGACGCGATCGAGAAACATCACCCCCTTGAAATGATCGAACTCGTGTTGAAAAATTCGAGCCACGAAATCGGTCAGTTCCATTTTTTGCATCCCGCCCTGGCGATCGGTATATTCCAGTTCGATCGCCTGATATCGGGGCACCTGTCCTCGAATGCCTGGAATGCTCAAACAGCCTTCCCACCCGATGACTGTCTCGGTCGAGTGAGACAAAATGCGCGGGTTCAAAATCGCAGTCGGCTCCATGTCTGGCGCAGTCGGATAGCGAGGATTTGGACGAGATGCCACAATCATCAACTGACACGATCGAGCAACTTGTGGGGCGGCAATTCCCACTCCATTCGCCCGCTTGACTGTCAGCAACAGATCATCAATTAGCGTCTGAATAGCCAAATCTCGAACGTCTAAAATGGGAGCTGCGATCTGACGCAAAATCGGATGCCCCAACTCAATAATTTCTAGTAATTTACTCATCTCTAAATTAAGATTTAAATCCGTAAACTCAATTCAAAATTAACCTAAGTAGATGGGCTTCGGCTCTGTTCAATCCACCGTTCTCTGAGCATTGAGCAGAGCCAAAACGCTGTTTACTCGCTTTGAGCCGTCTGAGTCGGAAACGCTCCTGGCTTTACTGCAACCGTGGTCGATCGACCATTGCGATTGACTTCTACCTGCAGCGATCCGCCCACCGCACTCGCTTCTACCGCATTCTGAACTTGCTCTGCCGTCTCTACCCCTTGACCATTGATCTTTTTGATCACATCCCCAGCGCGTAGCCCAGCCTTAGCTGCCGGAGAGTTCTTCATCACGCTGTAAATCAGAATGCCTCGATCGTCCTGCACAGTTAAATTCGCTTCTCGATCGTTGTTAATCTGCTTCTTGAGTTCAGGAGTCAGCGTCGTCATCCGAATACCTAAAAAGGGATGATTCGCCTTGCCCGTTGCAATCAACTGTTGCGAAATTTTTTGCGCCGTGTTGATAGGAATAGCAAATCCTAACCCTTGAGCACCGCCTCCAATGATCGCAGTGTTCATCCCGATCACTTCGCCGCGCTGGTTTAACAACGGACCGCCCGAATTTCCTGGATTAATGGCGGCATCGGTTTGAATAAAGCTCACCCGCTTATCGGGAACGCGCACCTCAGCACTGGTGCGACCCGTCGCGCTAATAATCCCGGCGGTTACCGTGTTGTCTAATCCGAGCGGATTGCCGATCGCGATCGCCCACTCACCCGGACGTAATTGATCTGAGTTGCCCATCGTCACCACAGGCAGATTATTTGCCTGAATCTTGACGACCGCCACATCCGTCACTGGGTCTCGACCCAACACCTTGCCCTGAAACTCCCGTCCGTCTTTCAGTTTCACCGATACGGTGTCTGCACCATTGACGACGTGGGAGTTGGTCAAAATCAACCCTTCACCGTTGATAATGAACCCTGACCCCGTGCCTCGTTCGACTCTGGTAGAGGGCGCATCTGGCAACTCGGAGCCAAAAAACTGCCGAAAGAAGGGATCGTTAAAAATGGGAGGAACTTGCGTTTTGACCGTCCGAGACGAATTAATTCGCACGACAGCAGGGCCGACTCGCTCAACTGCCGTCGCAATAAAATTAGGATCGGTTGCTGAAAGGATGGCACCCGTGCGGCTCTGAGCTACCTGCGTTTCAGCCGCCTGAGCAATAGCGGGCTGCACCACAGGCACCGGATTTGATGAAGACAACCAACGATCGCCCATGACTGCTGTCCCGGCTCCCACGAGCGGCAGCATCAAATAAATCGCAGGCTGCTTCCACGAAAATCTGCGGGGTTTAACGGTCGAATAGGAGTCTGAATCGTGTGGCATCTTCATTGAGTTTTAATTCTCCTGACTAATAACAATAGATTCATAGCTTGAATCTAGACTGTCGCTATGACAATTGGGTCGCGATCTCGTCACACCACTATGAATATCGCGGCTTGTTATACGACGCTCTCCTCAGTCATTTTGCTCCCTGTTCTCCTAGCCATGTCAGCCGTCATTTCAAGTTCACGCCTCAAACATGAGATTGACAAACCCACTTGATACTGTTTAGTCACAGGTGAATGAATGGTAAGAGCGAGTTGACTGCTGCAAACTGTCTAGAATCACCCTATCTAAACTGTGCTGAGCGATCGCTGGGTTCGAGAGATAGGTTGAAGAATGCCAGATGCAGTCTTCTCACTCTTTTTTATAGTTTATAGGGTTCTTTAAATTTCTGTCAGCGTGACTCACCCAGCAGTTTTAATTGCTGGGTTTTATTTTAGAAAGCAACAAATATTTAGAGAAACCTTCTAGTTTCCATCAATTAAGTCTAATTACGTGGCTTTCCTCTGGCTACATTTAACATCAAATATTGAGTTGCTAATCTCTCAACATGATGTTTTTGGACGAACGCAACTTAAAAGCATCCAGTGTAGAAAAACTACATCATTCAGTAGATTTATCGACACGTCTCTGATTTAAGAATGGACAGTTGGAGTGCTCTTAAATCCATCCTGATCTATCTCAGAAATCTTTGAAAAATCGAATGTAAAAAAATCACAACATCGGTGTAATATGAATCCAAAGGCTAACATTGGGTCGGGAGACCTTTCCTAAAGCAGGTTGGCAAGGTCAAGCTAAGCAAACTCACCGTCATTATTTCAGACTCAGGTTGATGACTAAAAAGAAAAAGATTGATCCTCTTATCGGCGAAGCTCTGCTCAAGAAAGTAAAAGACCTAGAGACTCTTAGCAAAGAGGAAAAAGCCCGCGAGTGTGGCTATTACACCATCACTAAGAACGGGGTTGAGCGAGTCAATATGATGAAGTTTCTGAATGCACTCATTGATGCAGAAGGAATTGAGCTTGATGGAAAACAAAACACCAATGGGCGAGGCGGACGTAGCGCTAGCTATCGCATCAGCGTTCAATCAAATGGAAATTTGCTGATTGGGGCAGCCTACACCAAGCAGATGGAACTGCACCCCGGAGACGAGTTTGAAATATCGTTAGGGCGAAAGCACATTCATCTTCGTCAGGTCGATCGTCAAGACGAAGCTTCTTGAGGCAATTGTCTCGTTTAACAGCGTCAAGCAAGATTCTCTCGATAATTTCTTTTAATCACACTAAGGTAAGAAGATAGCTCTTAGCTTCAAGGTACGTTGATCTCTTACCTCACTACTAATTTACTTGTATGGAAACGATCGATTGGCTAACTGTTGTGCCTGCTGGACTCGCGATCGCCATTTTTGTTGGTGGTATGCTGATGATGTTCACAGGCATCTGGACAGCTCGCAATAAGTAAGGTTTTCTACTCAAAGTAGGATTTGCAGCAGGGAGGTTAAGCCCTTTTTGCTTAATTCTTGTTTAAGAGGGCTGAACTTCACGCACAGGCGTTGTCAACTGATTTGAGTTGGGACTGGGTAGGTTTAGAGTTGCTTGATCTGCTTGAGTCAAACTTGATAAATACGGCATTAGTGACTCACGAGTTAATGCTAATTCGCACGTCAACGTCACATCTTCTTGCGTCAATAACCCCAAAATTTGATGAGGCGTTTCTCGATCGATGACAGGCAGTTGATGAATACCCCGTGCAGACATCCGATCAAGTGCTTCATTCACTGCTTCATCGGGGTAGGCGTAGAGAATCTCAGTCGCGCAAATTTCTGCGATCGTGTGAGTTTTTAACGAATGATCCAACAGGCAGACCTTGCTCTGGGTTTGCTCAAAGCGAGCGATCGTGCGGTCGATGTCTTGCAGGGTCAAAATTCCGACGAGTTGCTGCTCAGAATCGATCACGAAAGCACTGTGGAAATGCCCCTCTGTGAGAGAGAACCCAGCTTGAAGTAACGGCATTGATTGAGGCAGCATCATAAAGTCTTGCTGCATTGCCTCGGCAACTAACATCGTTTTGAGCACGTCTTGAGCACGGTCTTTCTTAGGGTCAGACTCAATTTGCTTGAGAGTTGCTCCTCGCTCTGGACGGTGATTGAGTCGCTCTGCTAGCCAAGCGCTCAGCCCGACTGCTGCCATTAGGGGCAAGACGATTCGATAGTCACGAGTCATCTCAAACAGCAGTAAAATTGAGGTTAGCGGTGCATTTACACTGGCTGCCAACACCGCTGCCATCCCCACCATCGCATAGGCCGGAGGAGCTGCAATGCTAGTCGCAAACCAGGGCAGCGCAAACGGCAAAATCTTTCCATAAGCGGCTCCTAAGGTTGCTCCTAAAAACATAGCTGGCGCAAAGATTCCGCCGACCAACCCGCTTCCCAAACTTATCGCCGTGACTAATAGCTTGACGACCAGCAGGGCGAGCAGCAGTCCGAGTGAGAATTCTACATCTCGCAGCATCGCTTCAACTGTTTCGTAGCCGACTCCTAAAACTTGAGGCAGTTGCAGTGCAACCAGCCCGACACATAGTCCGCCGATCAGAGGGTGAATCTCTCGCGGCACTTTGCCAAACCAAGCAAACCCTAAAACCTGTCCTTTAAAGCAGTCTTGCGCCCATTTGAGGGATTGGGTGTAAGCGATCGAGACCAAACTTGCAAAGAGTCCTAACCCCAGATAGAGGGGCAACTCTAACGGACTGCGAACTTCATAGGCGGGAAGATCAAACGCAGGCTGCGACCCCAAGCCAATTTGGGCAACCAGAGCAGATACTACGGCTGCAAGCAAGACAACGCTTGCCGCAGAGGTCGCAAAGGTTGTGCCCAAAACGACTTCTAGAGCAAAAAAGACACCTGCGATCGGAGCGTTAAATCCCGCTGCCAGCCCTGCTGCCGCCCCAGCGCCTAACAACAATCGCTGACGTTCTTGAGACACTCGTAGAGCTTGCCCTAAAAGAATGCCTAAATTTGCCCCAATCTCAACGCTCGGACCTTCGGGTCCAAGTGATGCCCCTGATCCTAGGGATACGGCGGCGGCAACCATTTTGGCAACAGGGCGAATGGCAGACACTTCCTGCCCTGCCTGAACGGCGGCAATCAGAGAAGAAATACCGGGACCAAAATCTTTCCAACACCAGCGCATCAGACCAACAATAATGCCGCCTGCTATGGGGACGCACGCCAATGTCCATGCGCCTAGATGAGCGATCGTGCCCATGAGATCTTCCAACATTAAATGATGAATAATCTCAATCAAATAGCGAAATGTCACCACGCCCATCCCAGCCCCGCCCCCAATTAGCACAGCTAAAATTAAGACGATCGTTTCTGGCGAGGATTGCAGGCGGCTTAAAGTGCCTACAAAGGGAGGAGCGGAAGAAGGCGTGTCGGGTACTAAAACTTTTGTGAGAGAGGCAGGAGGCATCCGGGACTACTTATCAGATGGCGTTAAATTTTGTTTCTATGCTCTCATTGTGAGGCATACGTTCTAGGGAAGACAAGCAAATGGGGAACCTCTGAAAGTGGAAAGACAATCCTTGACAAACCTGGGTAAACTAGGTGAATAAAACAGGGTAATCGTAGTAAAAGATTATCTACTGAATTCTGGTGGTGTCTTAAAAACTGAGCCAAACTAGCTGAGGTTCTTGCTTAATAAAGTCCTCTTCTATTCAGATTTAGCCTCTTTCAAAAAATTGTCAGCTTGTTTTTGACTGTAGAAGTGCCTGATGAACGCCGACACCTTTGATCGTCCTTTTTATCCTTGCCCAATTTGTCACCAGATGGGCGGTCTACGATCGCTCAAGCTGGTCGATGGGCTGTTGACGTGTCCCTATTGTCGGCAGCGATTGGTGGTGAGTGTCAGTGGTCATTACGTGCGTGACCCCTTCACGTTTGGGCAGAGAATGACAAGCCAAATGCTGCGTCGTCAAAGCCGCCCGATCGCTAGAATTTTGCGTGACTCTGGCATCTCAAAACATTCTTCGTTTCTAGCCCTGGTGGGCAGCCTGCTTTTCTTTGGGTTTACGATGGCTGCGGTGAACGAAGTCAGTCATCAGCGGTTCCCATTTCAGGACAAGTTAGAGCAAATTGTGAAGTTGGGCGATTCTGAGTAGGGAGCCGGAAATAGGGTCATGAGGTTGCCCTGCACCTGGTTTCTTAACAAAAATTTTAGTAATGAAATAGCTCTGAGAGTGCTTACTCACTTTTCTGTAAAGCTGTGTAAATAAACAGGACAGGTTTTTTATCAAATTGTGTCAGTTATTTCCTAGAATGCTTTTCTAGTGGGCTTTTTCTGGTAAAAAATATATGTAGATAGGTTGCTGTCTGCGATCGCTAAGTCGAAAATCGGCTTCATCTTTCTTCACAAAGTCTCTACTTAGTTTGACAGCCGCCTCTAATTTGTCGTCAGCCTGAGTCTCAAATCTGGAGCAACGAGGGTTGCTTGGTTGAGTCTTTTGCTTCATCCCGATTTACCCCTAGAGAACACGCCCTTCAAGGAGTCTGACCGCATGTTCACTCACGTCAAGCCCACCATTCGACACATTTCGCCCGACAATCTTCAGGGTCGGTCACTCGTGAAGGTGGTTTACGTCGTGCTAGAGCCTCAATATCAAAGTGCTCTTTCAGCCGCCGTTCGATCGATTAATAAAGCTCATCCCAATGTGGCGATCGAGATCAGTGGCTATCTGATTGAAGAACTTCGTGACCCCACTAACTATGAGAATTTCCAGAAAGATGTTTCGCAAGCAAACATCTTTATCGCCTCGCTGATCTTTTTGGAAGATCTTGCCGATAAGTTAGTCGCCGCTGTTGAGCCACATCGCGATCATTTAGATGTCGCGGTGGTCTTTCCGTCGATGCCGCAGGTGATGCGTCTTAATAAGATGGGCAGCTTCTCAATGGCGCAGTTGGGACAGTCAAAAAGCGTGATTGCGCAGTTTATGAAAAAGCGCAAAGAGAAGGCTGGTGCTGGCTTCCAGGATGGAATGCTGAAACTGCTGCAAACCTTGCCTAAAGTGCTGAAATATCTGCCGATGGACAAGGCGCAAGATGCACGCAACTTCATGTTGAGCTTTCAATATTGGCTCGGTGGTTCGCAGGAAAACTTAGAGAACTTCCTGCTGATGCTCACCGATCGCTATGTGTTTAAGGGCATCAAAACTACAGGTGACTTGGCGTATCAAGATCCCGTCACCTACCCAGACATGGGTATTTGGCACCCGCTTGCGCCCACGATGTATGAGGATGTTAAAGAATATCTCAACTGGTTTAACTCGCGCAAAGACATTTCTTCGGATTTAAAAGATCCGCTTGCTCCGTGTATTGGCTTGGTGCTGCAGCGAACGCACTTAGTCACTGGAGATGACGCGCACTACGTCTCAATGGTGCAGGAATTAGAGTCGATGGGCGCACGGGTGATTCCGGTGTTTGCTGGAGGGTTAGACTTCTCGAAGCCCGTCGAGGCGTTTTTCTACGATCCGATCAGGGGTGATGCGTCGATCGTCGATGTGGTCATTTCGCTAACGGGATTTGCATTGGTCGGCGGTCCGGCGAGACAAGATCATCCCAAAGCGATCGAAGCCCTGACTCGGTTGAACCGTCCTTATATGGTGGCATTGCCGCTCGTCTTCCAAACGACGGAAGAGTGGCAGGATAGCGACTTGGGGCTACACCCGATTCAAGTGGCATTGCAGATTGCGTTACCAGAGTTAGATGGCGCGATCGAGCCAATTATCCTATCCGGTCGAGATGGCAACACTGGCAAAGCGATCGCTTTGCAGGATCGCGTCGAAGCGATCTCGCAACGGGCAATGAAATGGGCAAATCTGCGTCGCAAACCCAAGCTTAATAAGCGAGTGGCAATCACGGTTTTCAGCTTCCCACCCGATAAAGGCAACGTGGGAACGGCTGCTTATTTAGACGTGTTTGGCTCTATTTATAAAGTGATGGAGTCGCTGAAGCAAAACGGCTATGACGTGCCAGAGTTACCCGAATCGGCGGAAGCTCTGATGCTCGAGGTGCTGCACGATGCTAGAGCGCAATATAACAGCCCCGAACTCAACATCGCCTACAAGATGTCGGTGCCTGAATATGAAGAACTCACGCCTTATCATGAGAAGCTAATTCCGTCTTGGGGTGCGGCTCCGGGGCATCTCAACACTGATGGTCAAAACCTGCTGATCTACGGCAAAGAGTTTGGAAATGTGTTCATCGGAGTGCAACCGACGTTTGGGTATGAAGGCGACCCAATGCGGTTGTTGTTCTCTCGATCAGCAAGTCCTCATCACGGGTTTGCTGCTTATTACACCTATCTAGAGCAGATTTGGAAAGCGGATGCCGTCTTGCACTTTGGCACCCACGGATCGCTAGAGTTTATGCCGGGTAAGCAGATCGGAATGTCGGGCGACTGTTTCCCCGATAGCTTAATTGGCACGATTCCGAATCTCTATTACTACGCGGCGAACAATCCTTCTGAGGCAACGATCGCCAAGCGTCGTTCTTACGCCGAAACCATCAGCTACCTAACACCCCCGGCTGAAAATGCCGGACTGTACAAGGGTTTGAAGGAACTCGGCGATCTGGTTGCATCTTACCAAACGCTGAAGGACACGGGGCGCGGCGCTCAGATTGTGGATACGATCGTCGATCAGTGCCGCATTGTGAATCTCGATAAAGATGTTACGCTCCCCGAAGTCAGCGCTAAAGAACTCACACCAGAAGAACGAGACGCTGTGATTGGGAAAGTCTACATCAAACTGATGGAGATCGAATCGCGACTGTTGCCGTGTGGGTTACACGTAATCGGTAAGCCGCCAAGCGCTGAGGAAGCCGTTGCAACGTTAGTTAATATTGCGAGTTTGGATCGTCCCGAAGATGATGTTGTGAGCTTGACTCGGATCATTGCCAATAGCGTTGGACGTGACATGGACGATGTGTATTATGGCAGCGATCGTGGCGTTCTCGCTGACGTTCAACTGCTGCAAGACATTACGTTAGCGACTCGTGAAGCGGTTGCTGCGATGGTTAAAGCTCAAACCGATGCGGATGGGCGCGTCTCGAAGGTGACGAAGCTCAACTTCTTTAACATGGGCAAGAAAGAGCCTTGGATCGAATCCTTGCATGACGCAGGCTACCCAAAGGTGAATGTTGAGCAAATCAAGCCTCTGTTTGAGTATCTAGAATTTTGCTTGAAGCAAGTCATTGCCGATAACGAATTGGGCGCATTACTCACCGCGCTGGAAGGTGAATATATTCTTCCCGGACCCGGTGGCGATCCGATTCGCAACCCTGATGTGTTGCCGACGGGTAAGAACATTCACGCTCTTGATCCGCAGTCCATTCCGACGGCGGCGGCGGTGAAGTCTGCGAAAGTAGTAGTCGATCGTCTCCTATCTCGTCAATGTTCTGAAAATGACGGTCAATATCCTGAAACGATCGCCTGTGTTTTGTGGGGCACTGACAACATCAAAACCTACGGCGAATCGCTGGCACAGATTCTCTGGATGGTCGGGGTGCGTCCACTTCCCGATGCACTGGGACGTATTAACAAGGTTGAACTGATTCCTTTAGAAGAGTTGGGTCGCCCTCGCATTGATGTTGTCGTGAACTGTTCGGGTGTGTTTCGCGATTTGTTCATTAATCAGATGAACTTGCTCGATCGAGCCGTCAAAATGGCAGCCGAAGCCGATGAGCCTCTGGAGATGAACTTCATTCGCAAACACGCGATTAAGCAGTCTGAAGAGATGGGCATCAATTTGCGTCAGGCGGCGACTCGCATCTTCTCAAATGCGTCCGGTTCTTACTCGTCGAACATTAATTTGGCAGTTGAGAACAGCACTTGGGAAAACGAATCAGAACTTCAGGATATGTATTTGGCTCGCAAGTCGTTTGCGTTTTCGTCCGACAATCCGGGTGAGATGGGGCAAGACCGCAAGATTTTTGAGGCGGCTCTCAAAACGGCAGATGTCACGTTTCAAAATCTCGATTCGTCTGAGATTTCGCTGACGGATGTGTCTCACTACTACGATTCTGACCCGACTAAAATTGTGTCTCGACTACGCGACGATGGCAAAAAGCCTGTTTCTTTCATCGCTGACACCACGACCGCAAACGCCCAAGTGAGAACCCTTTCAGAAACTGTGCGACTCGATGCGCGGACAAAACTCCTCAACCCCAAATGGTATGAGGGAATGTTGAGTCACGGCTATGAAGGCGTGCGGGAACTGTCGAAGCGATTGGTTAACACAATGGGTTGGTCAGCAACGGCGGGAGCGGTTGACAATTGGATCTATGAAGACGCAAATGACACGTTCATCAAAGATGATGAAATGCAAAAGCGATTGCTAGATCTCAATCCAAATTCGTTCCGCAAAATGGTGACAACATTGCTAGAGGCAAACGGTCGCGGCTATTGGGAAACCAGTGAAGAGAATCTCGATAAACTTCGCGAGTTATATCAAGAAGTTGAGGACAAGATCGAGGGAATTGAATAGTTTCCTAATTTACACTAGGTACTTTGTTTGAAGGGAGGTTGTCTGTAACTTCCCTTCGGACGTTGATGTATAGTTTTAAGAGCGGGAACAGAAATCGAACCTTTATTCATTTGCTATTTTCTTAAATCTCACAACGCTGAATAAATGGCTACATTAGCAGGAATATTGGTTGCTGATAAATACTCAGTTCTAGACTCTGGCGCAGTCTTTCTGCTTGCTCAAAAATGTAATGTCAGTGAGGTAGTTTATCTTGACTCAGGTTCGGAAGTAGAAATTCAAAAAGATTGCCCTTATGTCGCCGCACGTATCAAAGGAGCATCTGATGCAAATGATGCTTTTCATGAGGGACACGAGGTAGCTCAAAAAGGATTAGATTTGCTTTCCGTTACTGGTAAGGCTGATTTATCAATTAAAAATGCTTCTGATGAATGCTTAATGTGGTGGCGTGAAAAGACTATACAGATTCTTAGGGTAGTTGCAGTTACCAAAATACCTGTTACTTTTGAAGCCACACTTGGTATACAAACTGATAAAAATGGCAACATTATTCCACAGCCACCACCTCCCCAACTCATATATCATGAGAGTCTGCGTTACTTTCGGCTTTCACAAGTTACAGATGACCTATTCGATGCTTTCAGAAATGCATATTTAGCGTTTGAGTCACTTCTGGAAAAGGTTGCGCCAAGGGAATCAACGGAACGTAGAGGGAGGAGATCATGGGAACGTGAAGGGGATTGGTTAAAAAGAGCGCTTGGTGTTGCTAACAACATTATTCCACTCTCACACGCATACAACACCACAAACCCTGACATAATTTCTGATATTTATGACAAAATCTATAAAAATATACGTTGTTCTATATTTCATGCTAAAAGTCAATCTCGTCTCCTGCCGCAGAATTTGGCAGATAGAGAAATAGTTTCTGAAGGTTTAGATAGCTTGACACGAATCGTTCTTCTACTTATGAAAAACTGGCTTCACGTAGGACAACCACGCGGAGGAATGGCTTACTCAGCGTTCGATATGATGGCAGAGTCAATACTATTAAATTCAATTATCGTTGTATCCGACGATGATGCACCTCTTGACGATTCAGAGACGCTCCACGGTTTAACATTTAAAGCTTCAGTGACTATGCTGACAAAATATGCGCCTGAACTCTCTAAACCGGGATTGAACTCCATTCTAGGAACTATCAAGACAGGTGAATTAAAAAACCTTTGCAAGATATCTAAATTTATTTTGTTCCATAATGAGAAATTAGTGCTTGGTTCTGCCCTTGAAGCACCGTTAACCTATGACTCTGTTGATGTGCTTGAAGCACAGATAAGTGTGCAACTTAGAAATGTAAGAGAGCCTAAACGTTTCTTCAAAGGGTGAGTTGGAGTCATCATAATGCAAGAGAGTTGACTAATGGTAGAACCTCAAGCAACTTTAACAGGTCGCTGGCTTCCTGCGTCGTGGGAGGACTATCTTCAGACGATCGCTGAATGAAATCATTAAACGCAGTTACCCCGACACCGCAACCTTGCGACGAAAGATGATCGGCTATCAGATAATGCAGCGAGAACATGGGGTTTATTAGCGAGTGCCAGAGAGCCAATGGCGAGAAGAATTGGTACTTTAGAGCGTTATTAACGCGATGTGTGACTTTCCTAAAACACCCGCAAAAACTGCCCTCACCCTAGCCCTCTCCCGATGCAGAGGGAACAAGATTTCTAGCGTCCCTCTCTATCGGGAGAGGGGTTGGGGGTGAGGGCAAATTAATTGCACATCGCGTGTTATTAGCAAAAGTCATCAATTTGTTGCCAAGTCTGTTGGAATCCGTGCTATATTTGCAGACGCACGTGAAAAACGTGCGACCAGGGGTTGCTAGCTCAGCGGTAGAGCATTCGGCTTTTAACCGACTGGTCCCGGGTTCGAATCCCGGGCAACCCATAGAGTAGGGAGTAAGCAATTGCTTGCTCCCTATTTACTTTTTCAGGTACGATCGACACCCTCTATTCCTTCAAACATCATGGGCAGCAACTTCGGTCATTTGTTTCGCATCTCTACGTTTGGTGAGTCGCACGGAGGCGGAGTAGGTGTAGTGATTGATGGTTGTCCTCCCCAAGTTGAGATTTCAGTCGATGACATTCAGTTTGAGTTAGATAGACGGCGACCGGGGCAGAGCAAAATCACGACTCCTCGCAATGAAGCCGATCGCTGCGAAATTCTATCTGGACTGTTTGAAGGCAAAACATTGGGAACACCGATCGCAATTTTAGTTCGCAACAAAGATCAGCGATCGCAAGACTACGACGAAATGGCAGTGAAATATCGTCCGTCTCACGCCGATGCAACCTATGACGCAAAGTATGGCATTCGCAACTGGCAAGGCGGAGGACGATCGTCGGCACGAGAAACGATCGGACGAGTGGCAGCAGGTGCGATCGCTAAAAAAATTCTGCACGACATTGCAGGCGTTGAAATTATTGCCTATGTCAAGCGCATTAAAGATCTAGAAGGTATGGTCGATCCCAACACCGTAACGCTAGAGGAGGTTGAGAGCACTATTGTGCGCTGTCCCGACTCGGAGTGCGCCGAGCAAATGGTGGATTTGATCGAGAAAGTTCGCAATCAGGGCGACTCGATCGGGGGCGTAGTGGAATGTGTGGCGCGACGAGTCCCCCGCGGGTTAGGTGACCCAGTGTTTGACAAGCTTGAAGCGGATCTGGCTAAAGCTGTGATGTCTCTCCCTGCGACGAAGGGCTTTGAGATTGGCTCTGGCTTCGCAGGCACGGTGATGACGGGCAGCGAACACAACGACGAATTCTATACCGACGAGACTGGTGAGATTCGCACCGTAACGAATCGATCGGGCGGAGTTCAAGGTGGCATCTCGAATGGAGAAAACATTTTGATTCGGGTTGCCTTCAAGCCAACGGCAACAATTCGCAAAGAGCAGCGCACTGTCACCAACGATGGCGAAGAAGTGACGCTAGCTGCAAAAGGTCGCCATGATCCCTGTGTGTTGCCAAGAGCAGTGCCGATGGTTGAAGCGATGGTGGCGCTTGTTTTGTGCGATCATCTCCTTCGCCAACGCGGACAGTGTGGCGATCGTTAAGATTACGATCGTCGCCCCATCTGCTGCCACCATTTTCCGGCTTTTTCGTGCTGCTGTTTGCGTTTCTGACTACGCTGTCTCAAGCTAGAGTATTGGCTGCGCTGTCTGCGACTCTTCGTTTCTTCGGCTAATCCATCGCTTGGAATGTCTTCTTTATCTGGCTCGGCTTTTTCTTCTTTTGACACCCACCAATCGACAATTAAACCGCTTGCCAAGCCTCCGATCGCACCCAGCGAAATGCTTAATAGTGCGGGGTATCCCATCCCAAACAGTCCAATCAGGAACAGCAGCCAAACCTTCAGTCCTGTCGAAAATCCTTTTGAGATTGGTTGTCTTCTCACTGGCTCAACCCTTGATATTCTCTACAAAGGATACCTCATTCGCCGTAAATCATTCGTCATTTCTGAATCGCTCTTGAAGAGGAAAACACTTTGTAAAGCAACCGTAAGAACGAATGATTTAGGCTTATTGGGGTAGTTGTCCTTCTAATGTTTGAGTGGTGTCTAGCGTCCTCACATAAGGCTTTTCGGCTTCGCTAAACGGCTCCATGTGTTGGGTTTTGAGCAGGTCAGCCGTAGCATCTGAGATATCGCCTTGACGCTGCTGTAGACGATCGCTCAATACCGATATTGGCGCATCACAATAGAGAATTTCTAGAGGAATTTGATGAGCAACGGCTTGGGCAATGACGGGCGATCGCAGCGCCTGACGATCGTACTTGGCATCCAAAATTACCGAATAACCTTGCGATGCTAACGTGATGCCGAGAGTGAGGAGGCGATCGTAGGTCTCCTCAGTCATTTCTGATGTGTAGAGATCAGCGTCTCCTTTGGCATCAAGGTCAACGCCGCCGAGATGTTTGCGAATGGCATCCGATCGTAGATGAATCGCGCTTGTCTGACGAGCTAATTGACGTGCTACGGTACTTTTTCCAGAACCCGACAAACCGGACATCAGGGTTAATCGTCCTGATTTTTGACGGGTGTATTCCCACGCCAGACGGTAGTAGCGAGAGGCGGTTTCACTGGCTTCCTGCTTCACCGATTCTGGAATTGCGGGGTCATCTAATAAGAAGGAAGTCACCTTAGCCCGCACATAAGATTGACGGCTGAGATAGAGGGGCAACACCTGCAAACCTTCCCAGTCGCCGGTCTGCTCAACGTAGGCATTCAGGAATAAATTGCTCAAATCGGGACGATTGCGCGCATCGAGATCCATCACAATGTAGGCAACATCGAACATCACATCGACAAAGCGAAACGGCTCATTGAATTCGATGCAGTCAAACAGCAAGATTTTGTCGTGCCAAAAGCAGATGTTTCTCAAGTGAACGTCGCCATGACATTCGCGAATCCATTTATTTTGGACTCGATTGGCAAAGAGTTCTGGCTGCTCAGCAAATAATTTGTCTGTGTAGGCGCGAGTCTCGTCAAACTGGGCTTGGGTTTGCGATCGCCCAATATAGCCCACCGTTTGCTCATAGTTTTCGTCGATCGCTTGTCGAATTTGCGAGACTTCCCCAAAGCTGAGAATGGTGTCGTTGGTCGGTGCCTTTAAGTGGAACGCCGCCAATTCTCGCGCTAAATCTTCTAGGTGCTGTTTGGTGAGTTTGTCTTGATCAAACATTGCACTCAGCAACGTCTCTTGAGGAAACTGCACCATTTTGACCACATACTCAACAGGCTCTCCAGTGCCGCCAAGCTCAAAGGTTTCTCCAGTTTGCGTAATCGGCTCAACGCCTAAATAAAGTTCGGCGGCTCCTCGTTGATTGAGACGCAACTCTTCATGGCAAAAATGCTCCCGTTTCTCCAACGTCGAGAAATCTAGGAAGCCGAAATTTACCGATTTCTTGAGCTTATAAACTACCTCACCCGTGAGCAACACATAAGAGACGTGAGTCTGAATCAGTTCGATCGGCTCCGTCACCGGGTGCGGATAAAACTCCGATCGCAGCATTTGCTGAATTAAAGGGGGCAGAGTTGTTTGGGTCATAGTTCGCTGAGACACTCATAAAAAAGCCAGGGAATGGTTGTCTCCCTGGTTCTGTATACACTATAAATTGACGTAAACCGCGCTTATACGGCTGCTGCTTCTGCGGCGGTTTCGCCAGTTCCGGCACGAGTGGCAGAAATCATCACTACGACTCGGCTGGCTTCACCTTGAGCCGTCACGCCTGCAGGTAAAGGCAACTCGTGAACGTGGAGCGCATCGCCAACTTTAAGATCCGTCACATCGATTTCGATGCTTTCAGGAATGCGATCGGGCAGACATTTCACCGCTAGTTCCGTTAGCTCGGTTTCCATCACGCCGCTCTCTTGCTTAACTCCATAGGCTTCACCCACAAAGTGCAGAGGCACGGTGATTTCAAGCACACTTTCAGCCGACACTGAGAAAAAGCTGAGGTGATAGAGGTGACGCTTCCAGGGGTGCACCTGAATTTCGCGAAGTAGGGCTTTCCCAGTCCAAGGCACCTCAGGAATATTGACATCAATCAGAGTGTTGTTTACCGCAGCATCGCGCACCAAAAATTCAGCTTTTTTGGCATCAATGGTCAACTCAAGAGACTCGGTGCCCTTGTGACCATACAACACTGCGGGAATTTGTCCTGAACGGCGCAGGGCATTGGGGTTACTTCCGGCAGCGCGTTTGTGACAGTCGATCGTGATTTGCATAATGACCTTGAGAATGTAAGAGATGAACGGTGGACTTTGGATTTCAAGCAGGTTTAATCCAAAACTTGGTTAGTTGACCACTGCTTGCGGCGTGCCGTTGGTATAGAGCAGCGCTCGTTTGGGTCCATGAATGGGGTCTTCGACGATGATTGTCTGGTCACGGCTTGCGCCCAGAGAGACGATCGCGATCGGCACATCCATTAATTCTGCCAGGAATTTGAGATAATCGAGAGCTTGAGTGGGCAAATCTTCGAGGGATTTGCACTCTTCGGTCGATCGTTTCCAACCTGGCATAGTTTTATAAATCGGTTTGCAGCGAGCAAACAGCCGTGAATTGCTGGGGAAATCTTCGCAGCGTTGCCCATCCAATTCATAAGCAACACAAACTTGAATCTCCTCCATCTCGTCTAGAACATCGAGCTTAGTGATGGCAAGACAATCTAGACCATTGATCCGCACGGCATAGCGACCGATCACGGCATCAAACCAGCCGCAGCGTCGTTGCCGCCCGGTTGTGGTACCAAATTCTGCACCACGATCGCACAGCACCGCTCCCACATCGCCGTGCAATTCGGTTGGAAAGGGTCCTTCGCCCACGCGAGTCGTATAGGCTTTGGCAACGCCAATCACTCGATCGATCATCGTCGGACCAATCCCAGTGCCCACACATGCCCCACCCGCTACCGGGTTGGAGGAAGTCACGTAAGGATAGGTGCCGTGATCGAGGTCGAGTAGAGTGCCTTGTGCCCCTTCAAAGAGAATATTCCGTTTGCGACGGATGGCATCGTAGATTTTCAGCGAACTATCAATGACGTGAGGACGCAAGCGATCGGCATACTCTAAATATTCTGCTGTTACCGCTTCAACATCAAGCGGTGGCAACCCATAGAGTTTGTCAAGAATGCCATTCTTGTAGTTGATCGTCCAGTGAAGCTGCTTTCGCAACGTGTCTGGATGCATCATGTCAACGACTCGAATCCCCGTCCGTTCAGACTTATCGGCGTAAGTCGGACCGATTCCTCGCCCGGTGGTGCCGATTTTGTGGGTGCCGCGATGTTCTTCAGAGGCACGATCGATCAATCGGTGATAGGGCATCGTGACGTGAGCTGTCTCAGAAATCAGTAGATTATCGGTCGAGATATTCAAACTGATTAACTGGTCTAATTCTTCGATGAGAACCTTTGGATCAATCACCGTGCCGCAACCGATAATACACTCGGTTTCAGGATATAAAATGCCAGAAGGAATAAGGTGCAGTTTAAACGTCTGATCTTTTACGACAACGGTGTGCCCAGCGTTGACCCCACCCTGGTAACGGACTACGACATCCGCCGATTTACTGAGCAGATCCGTAATCTTCCCTTTCCCTTCATCGCCCCACTGGGCACCAATCACAACTACGTTAGCCAAGGGTTTTAAACAGTGCTAGAGTTTTCAGCAAACTCCCATTATCATCAGTGAATGCTACGGGTGTCAATGGTAAATTGTCTACGGGTCGTTGGATTCGTTAAAAATCACTCGATCAGCGGTAGCCTGATGGCAAAAAGTTTTCCTCGTTCAACCCTCCTCAACTGCTGTTATGCACAACTTTCTGCCGATCGCTTATTTCAAAAATCAGTTTGTCCCCTTCGCGGAGGCAAATCTTTCGATCGCAACTCACGCCCTCCATTACGGCACTGGGGCATTTGGTGGGCTGCGAGGCATTCCTGACCCTAAGAATGCTAACCAGATTTTGTTGTTTCGGCTCGATCGTCACTGTCAACGCTTGAGCAATAGTGCCAAACTAATCAACTACGAGTTGCCTGCTGATAAAATTCAAGCGATTATCACTGATTTTGTTCAAAAAAATAAACCTAACCAGTCCTTTTATATTCGTCCGTTTGTCTACACATCAGGGTTAGGCATTGCTCCCCGACTTCATAACATCGAGAAAGATTTTTTTGTCTATGGACTTGAATTAGGAGACTATCTCTCTGCAGATGGGGTGACTTGCCGCATCAGTTCTTGGTGTCGTCAAGAAGACCGCAGTCTGCCACTCAGAGGAAAGATTAGCGGTGCGTACATCACCTCCTCTCTCGCTAAAACTGAAGCCGTCGAATCAGGATTTGACGAAGCAATTTTGCTGAATACTCAAGGCAAAGTTAGCGAAGCGTCGGGGATGAATATCTTCTTAATCCGCAATGGAGACTTGATTACTCCAGGCTATGAGCAAGATATTCTCGAAGGGATCACCAGGGACAGCATTCTGACGATCGCGCGCGATTTAGGCATCAAAACCATCGAAAGACCTGTGGACAAGTCAGAACTGTTCATCGCTGATGAAGTCTTTTTGAGTGGCACGGCTGCCAAGATTACTCCGGTCAAAAAAATCGAGACCTATCAGACTCCAGAGAGCCACCCAATTACCGATCGGTTGAAATCAAAACTCACCGCCATCACCGAAAATTTGGAGCCAGACTATCGAGATTGGGTGTTTTCAGTGTCCCTCCAGTGAACTACCACACACCGACCGTTAGGCGGTACGTTGTGGGCTTCCCAATTCATCGGGAATTGCCTCTAGAACTTCGTAATTCCGTCGGTCTGACATTCCCTCCAAGGGCAGGAGTCCTAGTTCCCAAGACCCAAATTTTGAAGAGCAATCATGACTAGCTACTTTGACCGTTTGGTTTTCACGATCCTGACTGCGTGGTTTTTGCAGTGGTTGCAGCGTTTAGGTTGCTTGGCTCAGACGTCTATCAGAACAGTCGCTTCGTTGGTCGGAGATGGGTTGTTTTTTGCCTGCCTTGCTGGGTCTCCAGCTTCGGTGAAGACCACCCGCAAGACGGCAAAAAACAACCCTGGCTTTCATCCCACACC
>JBBRPT010000003.1:0-133951 GCA_038227635.1 Leptolyngbyales cyanobacterium
ATGGGTCGCCACCCAAACTTCGCGCCTAGTTGAATTGTACCAGCTTCGTTGCTCAGAAATTGACGGTTTCCGTACCTCCAACCGTCCGCCTATCCCCCATACGACTAAACGGAGTACCGTTATAGTCGCAGTTCTCCGGCGACCTTGATAGCTCAATCATCGAGTTGTAGCGATCTGCCTAAAGAAGCGTTGGACGAGGCATTCAAACCCTGGCAGGATGGGTGAGTTGATGGTGTCTTGAGCGGTGTAGGTAGCGGCTCGTTTAAGAACTGCATTCTCGCGGCGATAGACTTCGACGTGTTGCATTTCGCGGCTGACGATCCAATATTCGTCAACACCTTGAGATGAGTAAAGTTTAAGTTTGGCTTCGCGATCGCGGCGTTCATTCGTAGCACCCGGAGATAGCACCTCGACGATCAGTTCAGGTGCGCCAATGAAATGCCCCGCGTCGTCGGTGAAACGCTCCATGCGTCCAACGCTGATCCAAATCGCATCTGGGATGACATTATCTGCGTCGCTGAAGATGATGCCGGGAGTCGGAAACGCTTCTCCTAGCTGTGTCTCGTCTGACCAATTTTGGAGTTCTGTACAGATGTTGAGAATCACGGATTGATGTCTCAGGTGGGGCGCTCTAGTCACAAAGAGTTCTCCATCAATAATCTCGTAGCGCTTCCATTCGTCGGCTGCAAGAAGTTCGAGATCGGCAGTCGTCCAGCGAATGTTTTCAGGTAAGGTTTGACTCATTGCGTGTCTCCGTGACCTTCGTTGGTTCTATTCTCGCTTGTTTTATCGTAGCGATCGCCCTTTCCCAATATGATGATCGCCTCCAGCAAGACTTGAAATAACGATCGCTCCTCTTAAGAATAGGTACGATCGCTCCTGCATGAGTGGATGAAGGGCGATCACACTCTGCTAGCCCTTACCCTCACAGAACCACGCCAAAGTTTGTCATGCCCAAAAAGATTCGAGAGCTAAAATAACTACTACGGCAAGCTGGTTTTAGTGAACTTCCGGGTAAAGGAAGCCATACAAACTGGGTGCATTCTTTGTATGCTGGGAAAATCACGGTTTCTGGTAAAGACGGAGCAGACGCAAAACGCTACCAGGAAAAGGAAGTGCAAGCGGCAATTGAGACCGTCAAGGAGAGGGAGCAAGATGACTAGACTCAAATATCAAATGGTGATTCAGTGGTCTGACGAGGACGATTGCTTTTTGGTTGGGTTGCCTGATTTTCTTGGACAGCAGTGGCGGACGCATGGAGACACGTATGAGGCAGCCGTTATGAATGGCATCGAAGCGTTGGAGTCTCTGATCATCGCTTACGAATCGGTTGGCGATCGACTACCTGAGCCGACAGTTTGCAGTGCGGCATAGAGACGAAACTGGGTTGTTATTCTTAAAGCGGAACACAACAAGGAATGACGATACAGCCACTACTTGCGTGTTGAAGGGTCTGAGATGCAGCTTTGCACGACTGGAATCGCTGTGGCGCTAGTCGCAAGGCAGTTCTCAAATCTTGGTTGATCAGTACCCGTTTAATATAAGTAGAACAAGATTCGTCACCCTGCAGTAAGCGGTGGGGACATGAAAAGCCCTTGTGGGGCGAGAGATATATTTGATAGACATTGAGAGAAGCGATCGCAGCTTGTGTTGCAAACGATTCAACTATGGTTGCTGACATAAGGTGATCTAGCTAGAAGTGATTAATGCAACATTATCGCTTTTCAAGCATATAATGTCACATTGTTTCAGGTTCTAGACCGAAGCCTGAAGCCCGGTTAACACTTGAGGGAAGCGTGGCTGCAATGGAGGTTTCAACCAATCATCCTCTAATTCGATTTTTGACTGAAGAACTTTTGATTCCTCAGGCATCGATCGTGTTTGCATTGCAACAGTCTGAGCAAACCCCTAGTTTACTGCCGATGATTCTCTGGAAATATGGGTTTGTCACTCTCTCTCAACTTGATGAAATCTTTGATTGGTTAGAGCGCTATGGCTCCTTTGAAAATTAGGGCGTTGCTAAACAGTGTTGCTAAACAAACGTCTAAATTGTTGAGTGATTGCAATCTTGTCAGCCTCTAAGTCCTCAAACGTTGGGGGACTTTGAGCAGTTCGGTTTCTCTAAAATTGGGAGCTAGGGGACGAATCCATACCCAGATTAAGCAACGCCAAAATTAGAATTTACACAGTTTCCGAAGTTGAGCGGCTAACGTGTGAAGACTTAGATAGCTCAAAGATCTAACGTGCGCTCTATGAAACCTCAATTCTCCCTGATAGGAATCAGCATCGCAGCATCGTTGCTGTCAAGTCTTCCTGCCCACGCTGCCAATCTTGATCTCGAAGTGTTTAAAGCGATCGACACTCAAGATCCCAACGTTCGCTGTCCGGCAAAGGTGGTAGTGTCTGAAACTCCTCAACCTTATCGGGAAGGAGGTTATACGATCGATGGCACGGCAAATTTGAGCGCGATCGCGACTGGCTTTACGATCGCCAGCAATGATGAATTTAGCGTCACCTGGGTAGGCAAACTCAAGCCGCAATACAGACAGTGTAAAGCAACCGCTCGAATTGTTAAATCAGACAACGAAGACTTTTCAGGGCATTCTCACCTAAGAATGCGGTTCGTTGGTGGAAAAGCTTATTTGATTCTCGACATGACGGGAATGAGCGATGCAAATAGGCTGACCACTGCGATTCTTAAAAAATCAGTCCGGAATGACAAGCCTATCTGGAGCTGGGGCGGAACCGATTAAGCCGTTGATTGACGAGGATTTGACTCAACTGACTTCGTTGAGAAAAATTGATTGAAGTCCTCCTTTAAAGGAGAGACGTTAAATAGTCTTTTCCCCTCTTTAAAGCAGGTGAGGAGAACTTGGATCAGTCTTCTATTCACCTCAAAACTCCCTATCTCCGTAGCCAGATGCGTCTTGGCATAGAAATCAACGACAATCAGTGGGAACAATCTCAACGAATACGGAGGTTTTTATGCGAATCGCGCAAATCGCTCCTTTGTGGGAGAGCGTGCCTCCTCCTGCTTATGGGGGGGCTGAGTTAGTCGTGAGCTTATTGACAGATGAGTTAGTGAAACGCGGACATGAAGTGACGTTGTTTGCGTCGGGTGACTCAGTGAGCCTTGCTCAGCTAGAGGCAATTCACCCTCGTGCGTTGCGGCTTGACCCTGACGTTAAAGAGCATTCGATTTACGAGATGCTGCAATTGGGTCAGGTTTATCGACGATCGCAGGAGTTTGATATCATTCACTCTCACATTGGCTGCGCGGCTTTGCCCTGTGCGCCTCTGGTGAAAACTCCAACTGTTCACACCTTGCACGGCTCGTTTACGCTCGACAATGAGAAGCTATTTACTCATTTTCAAAGTCAGCCCTATGTGAGTATCTCAAATACTCAGCGTGAACCGAGGTTGGGGTTGACTTACCTCGCGACGGTTTATAACGGAATCAATCCAGCAGCGCACAAATTTTATCCTCAGCCAGATGAAGCACCTTATCTGGCTTTTTTAGGGCGAATCTCTCCCGAAAAAGGAACGCACCTTGCGATCGAAATTGCTAAACGATCAGGCTGGCACCTCAAAATAGCAGGCAAGATCGATCGCGTTGATGTCGATTATTTTGAGCAAGAGATCAAGCCTCACATCGATGGCAAGCAAATCGAATATCTGGGCGAAGCCAATCACGCTCAAAAAAACACCCTGATGGGAAATGCTGTGGCAACCCTATTTCCTATCACCTGGCGCGAACCATTTGGGCTTGTGATGATTGAGTCAATGGTCGCCGGAACCCCTGTAATCGCGATGGAGCTTGGATCAACGCCTGAAGTCATTATTGACGGTGAGACTGGGTTTCTCTGTCACAACGTCGATGAATGTGTCGATGCAGTTGGACGTATTAGCAGTCTCGATCGCAATGCCTGCCGTGATCACGTTGTTAATCACTTTGGAGTCAAACAAATGACAGACGGCTATGAAGCGGTATATCAACAAATTTTAGCCGAGCGTTTTTCTAAGAATGGACATGCACATGAATATGCAGGGACTCGATAATATTTAGTCTGTTTTAAAGCAACCGTTTAGAAAAAGAACAGCAATCTAGTAAATGCTTCAGAATCAATAACCTGAAGGAAACTAGATTGCTGTTCTTATTACAAGTCAGATACTAGCGATGATACGATTCAAAAAAATCTAGATTGCTAGAATCTATGTGAGAGAGGTACCTGCTTGAGAAAGTAGTTGCCCTAGCTGTTGCAGCTTGGACATTGACTCGCCTGTTACGGTTCCAGCAGCAGACGTGGTTTGAGTGCCGAGATCAGAAAGGATTTCACCAAGTGATGAACCGCCCTTACCGCTGCCGTCAAGTGCCATTTTTAATTCGCCCAGCGCTTCTGCAATTTCGGTGCCTTGCAGTTGAGACTGCCAGCTTTCGATCGTGCCGATTGCCGCTTCAGGAGGCAAGGATGTAATACCACTTTGCAGGGCAGCGATCGTAGAATCTAAGTCAACTGTTTGAGTCATATCAGCCATGTCAGCCTTCCTTTGTTATCGTGAACTTAAACAAATGGTTCAGGAATTTGCACTTCAGAATCGCCCTCACACCTGTCTTGATTCTTCTTTACACAAACCCTCAATTCGTCAGTCCAAGGAAAGAGATGCTCTTTTGTCACAATAAGGGCACGGAAGCCGCGACAAATTACCCGTTTGCTCTGCTTCAGAAATAGGATGACCACAGTCGCGGCGTATCTCAAACGATCCTTCAGTCACTCCCTCAATAACAGCGACTCGCTGATCAAACACAAAGCATTCTCCATGCCATAAGCTCTGATCATTAGGCACTTCTTCAAGGTAGTTGAGAATGCCGCCCTGAAGGTGATAAACCTCCTCAAACCCCTCTGCAAGCATAAAAGCCGATGCTTTCTCACAGCGAATTCCGCCCGTGCAAAACATCGCGATTTTTTTGTGTTGATTAGGGTCGAGGTGCGATCGCACATAGTTAGGAAACTGACGAAAGGAGCTTGTTTGAGGGTTAATGGCTCGATCGAAGGTGCCGATCCCGACTTCAAACTGATTGCGAACATCGATCACGGTCACCTCTGGATCGGAGATTAACGCATTCCAGTCGTGCGGACTCACGTAAGTGCCCACTTGCCGACTCGGATCGACTTCTGACAGCCCCAATGACACGATTTCTTTTTTTAGCCTGACCTTGATCTGGTCAAAAGGTGGCGATTTGGCACAGGACTCTTTAGGGTCTAGATCTGCTAGCCGGGAATCGTCTCTAAGAAATGCCAGAACAGTATCGATAGCAGTACGAGATCCAGCGATCGTGCCGTTGATACCTTCTTCTGCCAATAGAATGGTTCCTTTTACACCTTGCTCTAAGCAGCACGACAATAACGGGTCTCTCATCTCGACCCAATTAGAGAGCCGCACAAACTTATAAAAGGCGACGACTTGAAGCATCTGCGATCCATACTTAAAAACGTACTTATCATATCGTTTGAGGATCTGCGATCGCTGAAAAAGGTACTAGCCTTTTGACCAATAACAAGCAACTCTCAACTAATATTAAATACCTACATAACTACTCGTTATTTTTTATAATAAAAAACCGACGGTCTCCATAAGAAACCTGTCGGTCAGTCGTGTGTTCCCTGTTGATGACTCGGCTAAAGTTGAGTCCTGTACAGTATGTCTGGCAGATGCTCCACTCTTAGCGATCTCGATCACCTAATAAAATGATCTCTATCACAAGGCGAGTTTAAAAGTTACCAACCGACTGCGGAAGCTATGTAGCAGATTAACATTCCGCGAAATGGCGGTTGATTTCGTTTCAGTTAATCAAGTTCCGCCAAGCATTTAAGTAGTCGGAACGACATTTTGATCAGTACAGGTGGTAGGCATGTTCCCAAGCGTCATTTTCCATGACCGGAAAGTAGCCTTGGAGTCAAGGACTGTCTTAGGCATCGGTGCTTATGATTTGCAGGTTTCCTTGGTTGTTTTTCATTAGCCAACCCCAACTCCTACCGAAGCGCTTTACACCTGCATCATTAAGCTGCGTTTAAATGTGTCAAAGGTGCCGAAGGTGCGATCGAACATCTAAAGTAAGTCGCCCGTCAGCTCTTCACCGTCATTGGGCTTTATGATTTGCTCAACTACTCTGTGATTGAGATGACCTCCAACGTTATTCTGTACGGTTGTGTAAATGTCTTCAAGTACGGCTTTGCAGGTCGGCATCTGGTTCAACACCGCAAATAGAGAGTGATGCTTATGCAGATCTCGACCGGGCGACAACAGTAGGAATTTGCGGTTTGCGTTCAGGTTATAGATTAAACATTGCAGAATTTTTCAACACACCGCACAAAGATTTCGACTCCCATGCTGAGGGCGGTCTCATCAAAATCAAAGCGAGGATGATGATGAGGAAAATCTAATCCTTTGTCAGCGTTGGCAGACCCCAAAAAGAAATAACAGCCCGGAACTGCTTGCAGAAAAAATGACATATCCTCACCGCCCATCGTTTGACAGTTGGGAACGATTCCTAATGGCGACTCGATCACCGTTTCAGCCACCGATCGCACGAGATCTGCGATCACGCCATCATTCACCACAGGCGGATAAAGTTTTTGATAATCCAACTCATATCTTGCGCCGTGGCTCTGACAGATTCCAGCAATCACTTGCTCAAGGCGTTGAGCGAAATAATCACCATAGGCTGGGTTGAAATAACGCACGGTGCCACTCATCCGCGCCGTGTCAGCGATTACGTTACACGCTGTTCCGGCATGAAGTTCTCCCACGGTCACCACAGCCGACTCGATCGGGTCAATGTTTCGTGCCACGATCGTTTGTAGCGCAGTCACCACTTGAGAAGCCACCACGATCGAATCAATCGTTTGTTGCGGAATTGCTCCATGCCCACCTTTGCCAAAAATCGTACAGCGGAACGTCTCAACGGCTGCCATTAACGCCCCCGATCTTACGCCTGCTGTTCCTAAGGGCAGTTGGTTCCACAGATGCAGCCCGACAATAGCATCGACATCAGGAGTTTTGAGCACGCCTGCCTCTAGCATTGGCTGAGCACCCCCCGGACCTTCTTCGGCAGGTTGAAAAATAATTTTGACGGTTCCTGCAAAGTTACGATGGTGTGATAAATAGTGAGCAGTGCCGAGGGCGATCGTGATGTGCCCATCATGACCACAGGCGTGCATCAGTCCATCGTGCTGTGATTTGTAGGGCACCTCATTTGCTTCCTGAATCGGCAACGCATCCATATCTGCCCGAATCGCCAAAACCTTACCAGGACGATTGCCTTGAATGATTGCCACAACTCCAGTTTTTGCGATTTGAGTCTGATGATCAATGCCCCATTCTTGAAGTTTTTGGGCAACGAACTCTGAAGTCAACTGCTCACAAAAGCCCAGTTCAGGATATTGATGCAACCGTCTACGCCACTCGACTAACTGAGCGTGCAATGCTTGAATCTCTGGACGAATCCGAGAGGAATCGATCGTGGACGGATTCGCGAAGGTTGAGACCATAACAAAGAATGAGGCTTTTTGAGTAGACGATGAAGGCTGTTGAACCGAGGTTGATTCTCTTTATTCTAATGCCTCGATCGGGCTGGGTCGATAACTCTTGACGGACATACAAATTTCGCTAAGGATTGTGAATTAAAACGTTAAGTACGGCACGACAAATGCCCATTTGTCGTCGCTCACATCCGTGGGGTATGGCTTTCTACTCATGCCTGCAGTTTAACGAAAAGTGCATAACACCCTCTAGGCAGAGAGACAATTCCGTTCATATTGAATTTTATTCAAGTCTTAACCCTCTATTATTCAACCCATTAACTCTAGAAACTATTATTCAATCTGGCTGTTGTTGTAGAAAGGCGAACTTGAGTATTCATTTATACTTGCGCTGGTCCGTTAATCAGGATTGCAGCGACCCAACTCAGTATTGATTGTCATTGTTTGATCCTCACATTGCTTAACTTTGTTGCGGTAAGGGTGTTTCTTGAGTCTTTAACTCATCTGAATTAATGAGTTAGCTGCTTTTTTACCAATTTCTCTGAGTTTTTATGACAAATACCCTTCTAAGTGGAACCTCCGTCACGCCTCTGAACGGCGGTTTGACTACTGACCTTAAATCGTCTCAACGCCTCTCTCCGCTCCAGACTAATGAGTCACAGACAACCCTGGGGCGCAGTTCAACGGGGCGTAACGTTCTGATTTTTGTTGCCGATGGGCTACGACCTGGCTCAATCACGGCTGAAGATGCGCCGACCTTATACGCTATCCGGCAGCAGGGTGTAGATTTCAGCAACAGCCACGCCTTGTTCCCAACCTTCACCACGCCGAATGCCTCTGCTATTGCCACTGGGCACTATCTGGGCGACACGGGCGACTTCAGCAATACAATTTATGCTGGCTTCCCCTCTCCCTCAGCCAACGGCAACCCGACCCCATTTATCGAAAATAACCCTGTTTTAGCAGACCTCAACGCGCGCTTTAAGGGCAATTTTGATGCGGCTGACCCCGATACCTTTAGCTTCTATAACTTCCTCAATGAAGAAACCCTGCTGCAACTGGCACGCGAAGTGGGCTACAGCACCGCTGCTATCGGCAAACTTGGACCTACCCTGATTCAGGATGTGACTCAAGGCAACCGGGGAGCCGATGGCAAAGTACCCATTCCCGGCACAATTATCCTTGACGACTCTACGTTCTCTGCGGCTGGTGTACCCGTTAGTGAGGCAGTTCTATCGGCGCTAAAAAATGCAGGACTTCAGACCAGCGCTGCAATCTCGACGCTCCGCGTGCAGCCATCGGGCACCAACACAACTCCCGGAACACTCTCTGCTAACGTAGCGCAGCAGCAGTATTTTGCTGATGCAACCACCAAAGCGATTTTGCCGACGTTTGCCGCAAAGGGCGACCCCTTCGCGTTGGTCTACTGGTCTCGTGACCCGGATGGCACTCAGCACAATAATGGTGATAGCCTCAACAGCTTGACTCCTGGAATCAATGGCTTGACTTCAAGAGCCGCTGTTATGAATGCTGATGCTAACTTGGCACAGATTATTCAAGGACTCAAAGACCAAGGGTTGTACGATAACACCGACATTTTCATCACGGCTGACCACGGTTTCTCGACGATTAGTAAATCGGTTGTAGATGCTCAGGGCACCAAAGTGAGTGACTATGCCTCATCGCTGACCTATACCGGAGTCAATGCTGGCTTCCTACCGCCTGGTTTTGTGGCGATCGACCTGGCGCACGATTTGGGACTGAATCTATTCGACCCTGACCAGGCAACCAAAGCCGCTGATGGCACTTATTCTTATAAGCGGTTAGACCCCACTCAAGGGCAGCGCCCCAACAATGGCAACGGGCTGTTAGCTGCTAGCAGCACCTTGAGTACCCCCGACGCAATAACGGCTCCTCCGGCGAAAGTGGTGATCGCCGCCAATGGCGGTTCTGACTTAATTTACGTGCCGGATCACGATCTGGCAACGGTGCAAAAACTGGTGGATAGTCTGAGCAAGCAGAGCTATACCAGCGGTTTATTTGTAGATGATTCCTTCGGTTTGATCGCTGGCACCTTGCCGATCAGCTCCATCAATCTCAAAGGTTCATCTCAGACTCCTACACCTGCGATCGTTCTCAACTTCAAGACCTTCTCTACTGATTTGAGCAACCCTGCACAAACTCAAGTAGAAATTGCGGATACAGGCTTGCAGCAAGGGCAGGGAATGCACGGCACGTTTGGTAAGGGCGACACCTTTAACAACATGGCGGCGATCGGTCCTGACTTTAAGCGAGGCTACCAAGACCTAGCCCCTGTCAGCAACGCTGACGTTGCGGTAACACTAGCCAGCATTTTGGGCTTGCAGATCACCCAGAACGGCGACTTGATCGGACGTGTTATCAGCGAAGCGCTGACTGGCGGACCAAGCAGTGCGGCTACCACCACCGGGCTGCTGCAATCAGCACCTGATGCTAATGGCAATGTCACTTACTTAAACTACCAGCAGGTTGGCAGCACCAAGTACTTTGATACGGCAGGTTATGCGGGTCGCACGGTGGGTCTAGCAACGGGCTTGCTGGATGGCAATGGGGGACAAAAAGCCTTTGCCATTCAGAAGGGTGACGCGATCGCGATCACAAACTTTGGTGGCATCGGCACTGGCGTTGACCCATCCGTACAGGTGTTGGCAAATGCCGATACGCTCAAGTTTGACGGGCAAGACCTGGTTGCAAAAAACCTGCTGTTGGCGCAGCAGGGTAGTGACCTGGTGATTTCCTTTGCTGGAGACTCTTCTACTCAAGTTACGCTCAAAAACTTCAAGCTAGAGAATCTGGACAACCTGAGTCGGGCAACTGGAGCCAGCGTAAACTTTGCTAACATTCTATTTAATGGGCAAACTAACGCTCAAGACAGCTTTGATGTGTTGAACGCCGACTCAACGCAAAGCTTCATTTGGAACCGTAATTCGGTTACGTTCCTGAATAACTTAAACAACTCAGTCAAAGGGTTAGACAACTCTGACGATGTGATCAACGGCACTGATGGCAATGACCTAATCGAAGGATTAAGCGGCAGTGACCTACTACGCGGCGGGTTGGGCAATGACCTACTACGCGGCGGGTTGGGCAACGATACGCTAGTCGGTGGCTTAGGCAGCGATCGCTTTGTGCTGGCAGCGGGCGAAAGCACAGACACCATCATCGGTTTTAATGCCAAAGAGGGCGATCGCATTGCGCTGTTGGGTAGCCTCACGTTCGAGCAACTCACGATCGCGCAGGGCACCGGAGCCAACGCCAACGATACATTGGTGAAGGTAACGCACACAGGCGAAGTGCTAGCAATTTTGCAAAACATTAAAGCCAACACCGTTGACGACACCGTGTTTGAGGTTGATAGCAGCGACTATCAGATGATTCCTCAAGGGGTGACGCAGCTAATTGGGCGCGCAGTGCTACCGGCCGCTACCTTTGCCGCTGGGCCTACTTCTGGTCAATTCCTCACGCTCAATAACGACGGAACGATCGGCACCTTAAGTGCCAACGGCGAAACGGTGCCCTTTTTAGCTCCCAATGGACAGCCTGTGCAAGGATTCTCAGCAGTGTTGCCCGGTTCTAAAGCAGGCACCTACCTGATCATGGTCGATAACGGCTACGGCACTAAGGCAAACTCTGCCGATTCCTTACTGCGCTTCTATTCTGTTGAAACCGACTTTGCTACCAGCAAGGTTTACCCGGCTGACCTGCAAACGGGCAAGCGGCTAGATAGCTTCAGCGATAAGAGTTTCTTCCAACTTAACGACAAAAACGGCAAGCTTAAGGGCTTCCAAACGATCGTGGCTGATCAGGATATTTATCCCGGCAGCGATAAACTTAAGGCGGGTGGCACCCCGGTAGACCCCACGATTAAAGCAGGACGCTTATTGACAGGTGCAGATTTTGACCTGGAATCCTTCCGTCGTGTGGCAGATGGCACCTACTGGTTTGGGGAAGAATTTGGTCCGTTCTTACTTCACGTTGGCTCAGATGGCACCTTGCTCGAAGCGCCGATCTCTATACCCAATCTCTTGCCCCTGAACACCTTAGACGGAAAAGCACCGATCGTCATCGGGCATCGCGGAAATGCAGGTGAAAGACCAGAACATACGTTAGCGGGCTACCAACGAGCGATCGACATCGGTGCAGATTTCATCGAGCCTGATCTCGTGGTCACCAAAGACGGAGTGCTGATCGCTCGCCATGAGCCAGACATCACCGGGACGACGGATGTCGCTAATCACCCTGAGTTTGCCGATCGCAAGACCACCAAAATGCTGGACGGCGCGGCAGTAACAGGCTGGTTTGCGGAAGACTTCACCCTCGCGGAAATTAAGACTCTGCGAGCAAAAGAGCGTCTGGCGTTCCGCGATCATTCTTATGATGGTCAGTTTGAAGTTCCCACCCTGGATGAAATCATTGCTCTGGTCAACCAGAACGAAGCCGCGACGGGCAGAAAGATTGGCATCTATCCCGAAACCAAACACCCCACCTACTTTGCCGAAAAAGGCTATGACACCAGTCAGCTGTTGGTGAACAACTTGGTGAGAGATAACTTCACTGATCCCAGCCGCGTCTATATCCAGTCGTTTGAAGTTGGCAACCTGAAGCAACTACATGACACCATCATGCCCACGGCTGGCATCCATATTCCCCTGATTCAACTGCTGGATGCCGACGATGTGCGGTTGGATGGCTCCCTGATCGAAATCAAGCCCTATGATTTCGTGGTCAGTGGCGATACCCGCACGTATGCAGACATTCGATCGGCGCAAGGTCTGGCTGAGGTGGCAACATACGCCGATGGCATTGGACCCTGGAAGCGAATGATTGTCTCCGTTAAAGGAGTTGATGCCAATGGAGACGGGATTGCTGATGATGTCAACGGCGATGGCGCAGTCAACGATGCCGACAAGACTCTCACGCCTACCACCAGCCTGATCATCGATGCCCATAGTGCTGGGCTACTGGTGCATCCCTACACCTTCCGCAATGAGACGCAGTATCTAGCAAGCGATTACAAAGGTGATCCAGAGAAAGAGATTCGGCAATTTATTGAGCTAGGGGTGGATGGCTTCTTCACCGACTTCGCTGGAACCGGGAAAGCTGCCAAGACCTACGAAACTCAGCCGTTTGTCAAATCGCCCGATAATCCGACTTTGGCGAGTCTCTCTGAAGCTGGCAAGATTAAGGCAGCAAACTTGCCGCGATCGAAAGGCTTTGAAGGCATGGCACTGAGCGCAGATGGCACCAAGCTCTATACGCTGTTAGAAGGATCTCTGACGAGTGATACTCAGCAAAACCGACTGCTGATTAACGAGTTTGACCTGAAAACCGAGAAATACACGGGCAAGGTCTACGCCTACAAGCTGAATGTAGCAGGTCGAGCGATCGGGGATATGACCGCTATTAACGATCACGAATTTCTGGTGATCGAGCGAGACAATGGCACGGGCAATGCAGGTGATCCAGCCTTTACCAATCCGGCACTCTCTAAGAAAGTCTACAAGATTGACCTCAACAACATCGGCAGCGATGGCTTTGTTCAGAAGGAATTAGTAGCAGACTTGTTAAACATTGCTGACCCGAATAACCTGGGCGGCAACGGCACCAAGAACGGCGTGTTCACCTTCCCCTTTGTCACCATTGAAGACATTCTGCCGATCGACAAGCAAACTCTGCTGGTGGTCAACGACAACAACTATCCGTTTAGCGTCGGTCGCACGGCGGGTAAAGCTGATGCCAACGAGTTCATCGAGATCAAGTTGAGCAAGCCGTTAGACCTGCACACCGCGTTTACAGAAGGCGTGGCTGCGGGCGAACCCACCAGCAACAGCGCAGTTTTGTGGACGCGCACCACGAACCAGATCACTAAGCAGGGCACTGTTTCGCACCTGACTGCCCAAGTCTCTACCGATCGTACCTTTGCCTCTAACGTTACGACCTTCGAGGGGGATACCCAAGCTAGTCGAGACTATGTGGTCAAACTGGATGCAACTGGGCTAGAAAGCGGCACGACTTATTACTACCGCTTCACCACGGCAGATGGAGATGTCAGCAATGTGGGCACCTTCAAGACGGCTCCTGACCCAACGGACAAAGTGGCGGTCAACTTTGGCTTTAGCGCCGACGCTGATGGCAAATGGCGACCCTATAGCTCGTTGGCAAATCTCAACGACCAGAATTTGGACTACTTCATCTTCTTGGGCGACACGATTTATGAAACGGTGACGGCACGATCGACAGCCGCGGCTGATCCGCTGACTGACCCAGCCCAGGCGCTTGCAGATTATCGTCGCAAATATCAGGAAGACCTGGTTGCCACGAATCCGGGTGGGTTTGACGGGGTGCAAGCAATTTATGAGTCACAGGGAGTCTACACATTGCTGGACAACCACGAACTCGGCAACAAGCAGTTCATCAACGGTGGCGCACCTGCTGGAACGCCACTAGGAAAGGGCATAGATGGCATTAATCCCATTTATGACGTAAACACCACGGGTACTTACCTCAACAAAACCGATGGATTCAAGGCACTGCTGCAAGCCTACGATGACTACCAGCCAATTCGTGAAACCACAATCTCGGCTCCCACCGATCCTCGGACTGATGGGACACAAAAGCAGTATTACTCGCAGCAGTGGGGTGCAAACAGCATCTTCATCAACGTAGACGATCGCTCTTACCGCGACATTCGCTTAAAGAATGCCGATGGGACGGACGATACTGGAGTGCGGGCAGATAACCCTGATCGCACCATGTTGGGCAAAACCCAGTTGGCATGGCTGGAGCAAACCCTGTTAAATGCTCAACAAAGCAGCACAACCTGGAAGATTGTCACGGTATCATCTCCGATCGACGAAGGCGGTGAAGACAGCAGCAAGTCTTGGGCTGGCGGCTACCGGGCAGAGCGCAACGAGCTGCTGAAGTTTATTGACGACAACAACATCGATAATGTAGTGTTCCTCAGTGCTGACGACCACCAAAATCGGATTAACGAACTCACCTACTTCACCAACATCAGTGACCCAACCACTCGGACGCGTCTTCCCAACGCTCTGACGATCGTAGGAGGTCCAATCGGGGCTGGGGGACCAGATGCCGTGACCGATCACAGCTTCACCAATATCCAAGCGCTGACCAATGTGGTTGTCGCCAAGGAGCTGGCGAGGGGATTTGATCCGCTTGGTCTCGACCCCACCGATTCTCGTGTGCACAATGTCTACCGAGAATTTGATCCCAATGCTGACACCCAGCGTAGTCCGGTAGATTTCTACTCACCTGACACATTTAACTACGTCACCCTGAACATCAGTGACGATGGCAAAACGCTATCAGTCAATAACTACGGTATCAATTCTTATGCTGCAAACACCTTTCCAGAGCCGAGTGTAAAAAATCCGGTCAGACGGATTCTTGGGTTTGATCTTGATGCCGCTAAATAGCGATTAGAGCTGCGATCGCTACCTAATTGTCGTCCCAAGTTCTAGTGCTAGAACTTGGGACGATTTTTGTCGGTGCTTGCAGAGGTTTGGAAAACGATCGTTTACCCTATTCGGAGATCTGTGTGAGGGAATTTATTTTCGGAGGGAAACTGAGTCGGCAGAATCTTTGTCTGATGAGACAGAAGACTCGATCGCTAATAGGTTTCTCCCGTGTCGCCAACCAAATAGATCATGCAGCAGTAGATAAGAACAGGGAATAATAAATAACGTTAACAAAGTTGCTAACGATAACCCCGAAAAGACCACTATTCCTAACGGTTGTAAAAACTCTCCACCTTGCCCCAGACCCAGGGCGAGAGGGAATATGCCTAAAACGGTTGTGACAGTCGTCATCAAAATGGGGCGAAGTCTTTGGGGAGCCGCTTGCAAGATGGCAGTTCGACGATCAACTTCCTCCTCTTCACGAATCTGGTTCGCAGTCTCGACCATAATGATGGCATTGTTGACCACAATCCCAACCAGTAGCACCGCTCCGACAATCACCGTCGCTCCGATCGCGGTTTGTGTAAAAAACAGCCCCCAAATGCCACCTGCCAGTGCTAGCGGCAGGGTCAACATAATCACCAGAGGATCGACCAGCGAATTATATTGCACTGCCATAACCACAAACACTAAGAATGCTGCCAACCCACCTAGCAGCGGTAGAGCAGATTGAATGGCTTGATTGCTTTGAGCCGCTGCACTCGGAAGACGGCTGATGCCTTGAGGTAGTTTAACCCCTGTCAAGATGCGATCGACTTCAGCTAAAGCGCCTCCCAAACTAGCTCCTTCACTCAGCGTTCCGGCAATCAGAAATACCTGCCGCTGATTGATCCGCTGAATTTGACCAGAAGCCTGTCCCGCTTCGATTTGAGCGATATCTCCCAAGCGAACTAACCGCTTGTCTGAGGTAAACAGCGGCAATGCTTCTAGCTGGGATGGGCGACGAATGGAATCTTGGTCAAATTGCACTCGCACATCGACGAGTCGGTTGCCTCGCTGAAGCTGAGTCGGAACTGTGCCCTCAATGGCGGTTGTCAGAACATTTCCGACATCTTGAATGTTGAGGTCTAAGTCAGCCGCTCGTTCTCGATCGAGCCGAATTTGAATTTCGGGTTGTCGGCTGTCGGCATCCGGTCGGAAAGCAGATAACGTTGCCTGCTGTTCTAAGGTTCTCAACACCTGTTGCCCTGTCTGCTCTAGTTCTCTTGCATCCTCGCCTTGCAGGATCACGTCGATGTCTGATCTCACAGGAGAGTTGCTCAAAATTAAGCCTCGCACTGCGCCCGGACTCAGCCGCAGGCGAATATCGACTAGATTTAGCTTATTAAGCGCTTGAGTCACTTTTGACACATAACGCTCGACATCCGTTCCCGGTTTAAGGGTGATGGTGCTAGAAGCCCTAAGCGGGTTTTCGCTGGTGCTGCTGCCAAACAAAGAACCGCCCACCGTAGAAAAGACATACTGCGTTTCAGGCTGTGCCAGGAGAACATCGTCAGCAGCAGTCATGACCTTACGACTAATCTCTAGGGGTGTCCCTGGAGGAAACTGAGCACTGAGTTGTGCTTGTCCCGTACTAATGCGCGGGAGAATTTCTTGAGGAATCTGACCCATCATGACTAGGCTGCTGCCGCCAAACACCACAAAGGTGATTGCCAAAACTAGAAATCGATGCCCTACGACCAGTCTCAATACGCTGGCATACTGACGAGTTACACCCTCAAACCGCTGATTAAATTCTCGTAATAGCCAAAACCGATCGATTCGACTCGACCAGCGAATCGTAATCAACAGAGACGAGAGCATCGGCACCACCGTAACGGCAACCAGCAGCGATGCCGCAACGGCAAAACAAATCGTCAGAATCAATTCATTAAAGAGTAGGGAGATAAACCCGCCAATCAGCAAAAATGGCAGCACTGATACCAAATTGCCTCCGGTTGCCGCGACCAGCGAAGATTCTACCTCTCGACTGCTTTCTTCTACTAAGCCGATCGCAGCTTGGCGATGTCCATCGCTGTCATGAGAAGATTCTCCCAATGCGACCGATCGCTTATTGATGTTTTCTAGAACCACAACTGAGGTGTCTACCGCCTGCCCGACGCTGATTGCCAGCCCTGCCAACGTAAAGACGTTGAGCGAAAACCCGCAGAGCTTCATGGCGATCGCGGCTGCCAGTGTGCAGAGGGGAATCGTCAAACTAATGATCAGCGTTTGCCGCAGAGAACCTAAAAACAGCAGCACAGCAAGAGCAGCGAGAACAGCCCCAGAAAGCGCGGCATCCGTCACACTATCCAGCGATTCTTGGATAAATACTGACTCATCTAGAGTTGGTATTAGCTCCGTGTCTTTTGGAATGGCTCCCGCTTGTCGCAACTCTTCGACGCGCCGTTTCACCGCTTCTACGACTGCGATCGTGTTTGCATCCGGCTGTTTTTGAATGCTGAGTTTGACCGCAGGCTGCTTGTTTAGCGAGACAAAAATGCGCTGATCTTCCGTCCCATCTGCAACCTGAGCAAAGTCGCGCAGATAGACTCGACGAGCAGCGGAAACGGGACTATTTAACTCAGCGTCTGCGGTCGCTGGCGCAGCGTTTGCAAGTCTAAAAGAGAGGTTGCGAATCTCCTCGGCATTCTGAAACCGTCCGATGACTCGCGTCAGCGGCTCAGACAGATCACCGAGAATTCGTCCTCCGGAAACATCTTGATTCGTTTCCTCTAGCTCAGTAAGAACGTCGTTGATGCCAATCCCCAGAGATTGAAGACGGTTGAGGTCTAAAACGACTCGCACTTCTTCAGGAACTCCACCGGCAATGTCTACAGACGCAACCCCCGGGACAACTCCGAGTTCACGCGATAGCTCTTCGTCAGCAAACACCCGCAAGTCAACGTCTTTTAATAATGGAGACGCGATCGCCATCTCATAAACGGGAAGCTGCGACGGATCTACTTTAAACAGACGCGGTGCTTCGACGACATCGGGCAGATTTGCTTGTGCTCGGTTAAAGGCAGCCGTGGCATCGTTCAGCGCTTGGTCAATGTTGCCCCCCGGCTCAAAATATAAGTCGATATTCACCTGCCCCTCTCGTGTCTGAGAGTAGACCTGCACAACCCCTTCAGTTGCCGAAAGGGCTTCTTCGAGAGGTCTAGTGACTTCATCGATCGCCACTTCGGGGGAGATGCCAGGAATATTGACCCGCACGCCGATGCGAGGGTAGGTAATGGAAGGCAGCAGATCGACCTGAAGATTGAAGATAAAAAAGATGCCGATCGCAATCACTGCTAAAGTCAGCATCAATGTGCCGATGTGTTGCCGGATTGCAAGGCTGCTAATGCTAAAACCAGATGGTTTTGAATTTTGCGACATGAGCCGTTTTATCAGGTGAAGGGCTAATGAGTCATTGGGAGCTATTGAGACGACTGCTGAGGCTTTTCTGAGAGAAAGCTCAGACGAACGGAGTCACCGTCTTTAAGATTGCGACTGCCGCGAGCCACAAATGATTCTCCGGGCTTGAGTCCTGACAGGATCTCGACTTTGCCGTCCGATCGCTGACCGAGTTTCACCGATCGAGCCACCACTTTTGCTTGATCTCCGGTTCCATTGATGGCAAAAAGCGTTCCGGTGTTTGATTTGTCTTGACCTTCAGGGGTTTGGATGGCGGCTTCGGGCACGACGACTCGTTTAGCGACTGTTCCTGCAAAGTTTACCCGCGCCAGCAATCCACTCCGAATCCGCCGTTCTGGGTTGGGAAGAGTGACTTCAACAGGCACCAGTCGCGCCGTGGGGTCAGCCGCCGGAGAGATGCGGGTCACTTGTCCTTCAAACTGCTGATTGGGAAAGGCATCTAGACGCACCTGCACAGGCTGTCCGACTCGAATAGTTCCTAACTCTAATTCTGAAATTTGAACCGCAATTTTGGCGCGGCTAAAGTCTCCTATCTTAAGAATTTCACTGCCTGCTTGAGCTAAATTTCCCGGTTCGGTGAGGCGCTGCAACACAGCTCCCGTGACAGGAGACGTGAGAACGGTGTAGGATTGCCGCTCTGCTTCTTGGTTAACGATCGCCTGCTGAGAAGCGACTCGTTTTTGAGCGGCGGTGACGGCTTGCTGTTGCGTTCTAATTTGTGCTTGGGCTGAACGAAAGGCTTGTTCGGCGGTGCGGGCAGCGGTGCGGGAGGCTTCGGCTTGCTGGGCTGAGATGGCACCTTCTCGAAAGAGTTGCTGATTGCGCGCTGAGTCCGATCGGGCTTGCTGAAGCTCTAATCGAGTGCGCTCTACCTGGGTGCGGTTGTTGCCGAGTTCTGCTTCTGCCTGGGCGACTTCTGACTGCTGTGCGGCAACGTCGGCTTCTGCCTTGGTCACAGCAGCGACGGGAATCGCGTCATCAAGCTGCCCTAAAACTTGACCCTGCTGCACCTGATCGCCCACATCGACATTTAAGTTGAGTAATCGCCCCTCAATTTGAGCGCGAACAGACACTTCACGGAAAGGCTGAGTGGTTCCTGTATATTCAAGCTGTTTTTGAAGAGAATCAGTCCGGGCGATCGCCACATCAACAGCGGGGTTGCCCTGCTGTGCGCCTGAAGGTCGTTTTGAAGACTCGGCATCTGCTTTAGGAGAGCCGCCACAGCTTGATGAGAGCATCAGCATCAAGCCAGCGATCAAAAGCTGACTCCAGACAGGTTTAAACTTCGGAATCGACTTGGAAAACTGAGCGATTGGCATGACGACTGAGCAACGCGTAAAGGGTTTCAGAAGGTTAGACTGCAATCTACGGTGGATGTAAGCAATCTTGTTACAAAACTTCAACAACCATACTACGAGGTGGCGATCAATGCCGAAATCTGCATACAGGCGGAGATCAACGATTCTTTGCTCTTTGCCTCAGCTTAGATCAGCCCTGCAATGATGTTGATGCTCATCGCGACGATCGTCGTGTTAAAGAAAAATGCCAGCACTCCATGCATCAGCGCTAGTCGTCGAATATCACGAGATGTCACCTCTACATCTGACGTTTGACTCGTCATGCCAATCACAAACGAGAAGTAGAGAAAATCCCAATAATCTGGCTCGATGTCACTCGGAAAATCTAAGCCGTCTTCTTTACACTCATGCAGTGATTTCCCGTCTCGATAATAGGTGTGCGCGTAGTGGGAGGCAAAGATTGTGTGTACCAACAGCCACGACCCGACGATCGTCACGATCGAGAGTGCTAAGTGCAATACTAGCAACCGATTCTGTAAGCCTTTATCGTGCAAAATAAAGCCGATTGCAAACAGACTTGAACAGGCGGCGGCTGTCACTAACCCCAAAATAGCTAAGCGTCCAGGGTCTTGCTGTTGAGCATGACGGCGCATTGAGTCAGGTGTAGCATTTGTCATTAACGCCCAAGTCAAACCGAGAAAGCAGATCATGCCTGTATCCCAGATGCAGAGTAGGCGCGTTGCCCAATGAAACCAGGGCGGCAGCAAGACTGCGATGAGTCCAGCTGCACCAATAGATAGGAGTAACCGAGGGCGGACACTCCACTTTCGAGATACTTTGGATTTTGATGTCAAACTCACAGGATAAACATCACGATCGAAGGTGTTAGCGTAGTCCTGAGAAGTATAAGTCTAAACTTGTCGCAACGGGTGGGGAGCTGGTTGGCAGTCCTATCTCGTAAAGACAGTAGAAAACGCAGCAGACAGCGAGTTAGCCTGCAATAGACGACATTGAATGGGGTTTGCCAGTTTGCTGGGTCATCTTCATAATCTGCCGCCATCGCCGAAGCAGAACCAGATCATAAGGTCGCCAAACGACAGACTTTTGCTGAGCTAAGTGACTGACTTCATCGATCGTGGGTAATTTGCGTGAAGGTCTCAAGCGACTCAAAAGTTTGACCAAGGCACGACGGTCTCTCGAAACCAGTGAGGTTAGAGGTTGAATCGCAAGACTCAAAGCCGCTAGAACGACTACCTTATAAAGCCCCGGGCGTAGCATCAGCACATAATCTACGCTTAAACAGCGATAGAGCCAGATGAACATTGTTCGATAATCACCACATACATAGCTCTTGCCGATTAAGTAATTGTAAAATGTGCTGCTTGACCACCGCCAAATATGACCGGGAATGTCTGGGTATCGCTGTTTCACCTCTGTGATCATCAGCTCATAGGATCTCGCCATAACGGGACAATTGGTTGCCATGCTGCCAAGATATAGCCGATACCCAATCAAATACTCTGGAACCACACGAAACGAATAGTGTTCAGCAATGCGAAGATAAATATCCCAGTCTTCACATCCCTGAGCATCTTGAGCTTTTAAGCTGCAGTTATAACCGCCTACCCGATCGATACAACTACGACGAAACAACGCAGTACTGGCGTTATCTAAGAAATTAAAGCAAAGCAACCCCTTAAATACACTCCCTTCAGCAAATGTGTAGCTGTGATCAGTCACATACCAACCTGTGATATCACCCGCTTCGTTGAGATAAACAGACCACGCATAGACTAAGCCAACAGACTCATCTGCGTCTTCAATACAGCGAACTTGCTTCTCTAGTTTCTGAGGATACCAAATATCATCTGCATCGATCGGAGAGAGATAAACCCCATTTGATGCTTGAATCGCTAAATTTCTAGCGGCTGCGACTCCTGCGTTCTTCTGCCTGAGCAGGTGAATTCGAGGATCGCGTTGAACAAATGATTCAACAATCTCGGCGGTTTGATCGGTCGAGCCATCGTCAACGACAATAACTTCAAAGTTCTGATACGTTTGCGCTAAGACTGAATCCAAGGTGAGATGAATAAATGCTTCAGCATTATAAGCAGGAATGATCACAGAGACCAGCGAGTCAAAAGACATGAATTTATTCACCTAGAGACAGCCGTAACAATTGTTCACTAAGCGCTAAGTAAACGAATCTATCTAACAACAGATATCGAGTCAGTGCCGCTCACTGCCATTAAGCTTTAACTAGGTGATAAGACATATTTTATCTCGTCAAACTTTAATAATTTCTAGGGTTTATCGATTAATTCATTGGAGATGTAGGTGTGATCACCCTGGTTTTTGCCTTATGGAACCTCTCGATCGCTGTTTCTAACTCTCGTTTACGTAAGGTTAATGTTTGCTTACCCACCTGTTAAAGACAAATCTGATAGTCTGTTCATAGACGAGGGTTAGGCTGTTGTCTTATCTCTCAATCTATTGTCTTGAGTTCCGCCGCATGATCCGAACCGTCGCACCCACTCCCCCAAAGACATCTGCTTTTCGCCCCTGCTATTGTGGCTATCTGCATTCAGAAAATTCGGATCAAAAAGTGCAGATGATAAGCATCGCACTCGTTCTACTGAGCAGCCTTTTTGCCGCTGAGTTAGTCATCGGAGCGTTGAGCCATAGTCTCTCGCTGCTCGCCGACGCAGGACATCTATGTGCAGATATTGCAGCCTTAGGCATGACGCTGATCGCTGCTTGGATTGCTCAACGCCCTGCTGCGGGGCGATCGACGTTTGGGCATCAGCGAGCCGAAATTCTAGTCGCATTACTGAATGGATTGAGTTTATTGGCGATCGCGGCGTTTGTGATTTGGGAAAGCATCGATCGATTTCACACGCCACAGACGGTTTTGGGGTTGCCAATGTTAATGGGGGCAGTTGCTGGGTTAGGAGTCAATAGCCTCAATTTAGGATTGCTGCACCAGCGCAGTCAAACTGACTTAAACCTGAGAGCCGCCTTTTTGCACGTCATGGCAGATACTGCTAGCTCGATCGGGATGATTGTCGCAAGTCTAGCAATCTATTTTTGGCATTGGATGTGGATGGATGCAACCGCAAGTCTTTTAGTAGCGGGTTTGACCACCGTTAGTGCTTTACCGCTTATTAGAGAAAGTTTGGAAGTTCTGCTGGAATATGCGCCCAGATCGATCAATCCAACAGAAGTTGAGATATCGCTGCTAACGTTTGAGCCAATCACTCAAGTCACAAACCTGAGAATCTGGAGTATTACATCTGGTTATGTTGCTATCAACGCTCATCTCCATGTCTCGGAATCTCTAGAAGCTCACGATCGTGATTGTCTTTTAGAACAAGTCAAAGCTCATTTATCTCAGACGTTTTTAATTCAAGAGACGACGCTTCAAATGGTCAGTGAGCAACCACTTGAAAAACCCAAAATACACCCGTTTTTCAACCAAAGCTTAACCTCTCATGTATTGGGGATAACACGGAGTTTAGCGAACTAGGTACTACTCTAAGTATTAGGGTGTCTAGACTTTTAGCCATTTATTCAAGTTACTTATGCGTCTTAATTCTCTCAGTGCTTTACTTGGGCTAGCAACGGTCGCGATCGTCGCGGTGGCTCCCGCTCAAGCGGCTCCTTCAACCTATCAAGTCGGCTCAGGAACGACTAGCCTTCAGTTAGATAAGGCAGCTCTCGATGCCCTCGCATCGTTAGGACTGAAGTTTGACAGCGCTTTTGGCAGTGTTCCCCCAGCGACAGGGTTTGGGCTCGGGTTTGCCATCAATCCTGACACTGATTTTACGTTCAGCTATGATGCGACAACTCAGGCATTTGTGCCTCTGGGCGGCACGATCGAGCATTCTGGTGGTATCAAGTTCGCGGTTGACGAAGCTAAACTCAGCTATCCGTCATCGCTAGAGGTTGGGGATTTCTCGATCGGCTTCGATAAAGGCTTCTTTCTCAGAGATACCTTGACCACAGGCTTACGGCTATTTGACTTAGTCCCCACAGGTAATCCCACGCTGTCAGAGGGCGTTCTCACTGTCCCTGGGTTTGATGTGAAAGTTGCTCAGCAGTTTAATGACTCTCTTAGCGCTGCCACAACCGCCGGAACTGACCTCAGTTTAACAGGTGCCAAGTTAGGAACCGCAAAACTCGTCGCCAAAAAGGTTCCTGAACCGGGTGTCGTGTTTGGACTGCTCGCCGTGACTGGAACCCTGCTTGCTGCAAAAGGTCGGCGGCTCAACAAAAGTTTCAAGTAACTGCTCAGACAGACTGTTTTTCAACTTAGGGTACCTCACATGATGATCTTTAATTTTTCTCAACCGCTACGCACGTGCATTTATTTTCTCATCGGCTTTTGTGGGGCATTGATGCTGGCGATCGCGTCGTTTTCTGCCCCTCAGATTGCCCCTGTGCAAAGCGCTCAAGTCGTGAATGAGCCGCAGGTTCAACCGCCGATTAGCGAGTTTGCCTTAGAAACGGCTGCCTCCCATCGGGCACCCAACTACTATCAATAGCTCGATCGAGCTATCTCTGATTGGTTCTTTCCTTCATAAAATTCTTGAAATTGCCGAAGTTTGCTATGGGCGAACTTCACAGATTTTTTTGTCTACTCATCAACCCGAAGCTCACCGCCAAAGGAATCGTAATGACGAACGTTCTTCAAACTATGACTCGGCATCTGTCCATTTTCATGGCGTGCCTCTTCAGCATCATTTCCTTAAACCTGGTTCCTTTCAACACACCGTCTGCCTTGGCTGATCGTAAGGGCAACGGGGTCAATGTCATCTTGATGATCGGCGATGGCATGGGCTGGAATATGGCTCGTGCAGCAGCAGTGGCAGACGGCGCACCGTTCTACAAAGCTGGAAAAGGACGGGGATTGAACTTTCAGAAGTTGACGGGCTACACCTATGCCACGACTTATGGAACGACGATCGCTGGCTCATCGAGCAACAGCGCTCTAGATGACAAAGCATCGGTCTGCAAATCCACGACCAATCCAACAGGCATTGACTGCGGAGTCACGGCTGCGGCTCCTCTTCGGGCTGGCTTTCAGTTCAATCCGGCTCTTAACCCTGGTACACCAGACCGTAGCATGATAGTGACGGCTACCGCTAACCAACCCTGCCGCAATGGGGGATCTGCCTCTGGTGGGAACATTGTGGGATTTGAGCCTGCTAAAGGGGGAGCAAACCCTTGGACACCACTGACTCCTGCGGCTCCTGGCAGCGCTGACCCTGAATATATCAAGTGCAGCTATCCCGACTCGGCGAATACGGCATCGACTCTTTACACCGGGGTCAAGAGCTATAACAGCGCGATGGCAGTAGATATCTACGAGCGGACTAATGTGAAAACCATTCTGCAAGAGGCTAACGCGCTGGGCAAATCAACGGGATTGGTCACCTCAGTGCCCATCACTCACGCGACTCCAGGGGCGGCAGCATCAAGCGTCAATCGTCGCAACAAATATGACAGCGACTTTCCGGCGCTTGACAACATTTTGCAAGAGGCAATTCGAGAAGACCAAGGCTTTTTGCCCACGGTGATGATTGGGGGTGGGCATCCGCTCGATTATGAAAATAAGAAGGCTGAAAGCACCATTGTTCCGAAGGATATCCCCGACCCCACGCCCACAGATCCGAATAGGAAGCAGGTTGCATTTACTTATATTAGGCAGTCTACTTATGAAGAACTGAGAGCGAAGCCCAAAACCAACCGATACGGCTACACGTTTTTAGAACGCGATACCAACGTCACGACGACGAATGATTTAGGAAAAATCGTCGATGGTGGAAAAACTCTACTCCAAACTGCTCAGAAAATTGATCCCAACAAAGGCGAACGGCTGTTGGGGCTATATGGTGCTCGTGGTCAAAACGGCAACATTCCGACTCAAGGAGCATCGGGCAACTATCGCTTTACAGGGTTAGATAACTTCACCTTCTACGCCACGGCTTCTGCCTCGACTGCCACAGCCCCTTTGGTTAACAATGGTCCTCAAATTCCTAAGCCAGATGTCGTTCGTCCCCTAGCTCCGGGTGAGACCGACAGCCAGTTCATTGCTAAAGAAGTCAAAGCGAACCCAACGTTGGCTCAAATGAGCCGCGCCGCGCTAGAAGTGCTCGGCAAAGACAAAGACGGGTTTTGGCTGATGATTGAAGGAGGCGATGTCGATTGGGCAGCCCATGACAACAACCTCGACAACCTGGTGGGAACAGTACGATCGTTTGACACTGCTGTCTCAGAAGTCATCAACTGGGTCGAGAAAAATGGCGGCTGGAAGAAGAATGTGCTGATCGTCACTGCCGATCACGACCACTATTTGACCTTAAACGAGAACTACGCGCAGCTCGTGCAGTCAAATGGGGCAGAAGACCTGACTTATAACAAACACACGCCCGCTACCGCAGGTCACTTCTGGGGATCTGACCCCGCCATTAAATATGGGTGGGGCAACCACAGTAACCGCATGGTGCCCGTCTATTTCCAGGGCGGTGCGCTGAAGCTGGCGGATTATGTTGGTCGCGATGTTGATTATGTAGACAGCCCTCCGGGTGGAACGACGAAGCGATATAAAATTCCGGGTGTTTCCAATGCGATCGATCAAAGTCACATCCATCAAGCCATGCTAGATGCGCTGAGATCTTAAGCACAAGAGGTTTTCTCTCTCAAACTTTGTAAATTTCCATAGAGCTATCGATCTGGTGTTTGTTTATTCTGAACTGCACCTTAATAGATCGATAGCTTTTTTGTAGAAAGAATTCTTGGGGTTTACAAAACTATTGTTGAGGCTTACAAAACTATTGTTGAGGCTTACAAAACTATTGTTGAGGCTTACAAAACTATTGTTGATGTCTACAAAACCATTGTTGATGTCTACAAAACTATTGTTGAAATCTACGAAACTATTGTTGAGATGTACAAAACTATTGTTGAGGTCTACGAAACAGCGGTTGACTTCCCGAATAGCGGAGTTTACGGAAGTCAAGAGTCACGAGGCTCGAGAATTGTCAATCCATTTAAAATTCCTTGAACCTACACGACATAAAAAACTGGTTGGAGCGGGCTGATCTGAGATCTTAATTTGGATGCAAAGGTTGCTGGCAACCGCACAACTGCACCGTCCTGAGCAGTTTTTTCGCTATCAAGACGTAAGGGACGATCGTAGAACAGGCACCAGCTTAGTCCCATATTCAGTTTCAAAACTGCCCTTTTTATAGTCCAGGCTCCACAGCTCTAAGGCACAGTCATCTATGGGCTGGCTGCTGTCGATTAAGAGACGCAGCTCTTGCAGGTCTGGTTGATATTGACACTCCACAGAGCGAATGGCTCCGATTTGTCGGCGATCAAGCGCCACCGCTAACCTCAACAAAGAACTGAGTTGCTCAACAATCTTGCGATGTTTTTTGCTCGTCAGATTGCGATAGGATTCGTGACGTTTTTTAGGATTGTTTTTGCGATGATAGCGGGCAAGATTGGCGATCGTTTCAATCTCAATCTCGTTGTAGCCCAGCAACTCAGCGTGACGAATTAAATAATAAGAGTGTTTGTGGTGAGACGAATGCCCGACGTGATGCCCACAGTTGTGCAAAATCGCCGCCGCCCAGAGCAACTCTCGTTCTTCGCTGCCCCAGGTGTGCAAGATGCCTTGAGTCTGATCAAACAAACTCAGCGCAAACTCGGCGACTCGCTGACTGTGGTCTAAATTCACCTGATATTTTTGAGCCGTCTTTAACACGCTGCGCTGCCGCACTGAGCTTTGATAGCGCAACCGATCTTCAATCAGTCCGTGGGCAAGCATCCAATCAACAATTACGCCTTCTCTCAGCGATCGCTCACAGATCACGATCGAGTCGGTGCCCAGCAAGGTCATCGCTTCTTGCAAAATCAGCGCCCCAGCTAAAATAATTTCTGCCCGTCGATCGTTCATACCCGGAATCAGAAGACGATCGGCGTAGCTGAGTTTTTGCAAACGGTTGACCCATTCGCGCAGATCTTTGAGAGTGAACTGATAGCCATTTAAGGGAGTCGGCACCGCCCCAAATTTATCGCGCGAGTGCAGAATTGCTAGGGTTTCAATCGTGCCAGACGTGCCCACCATTCGTGGACGTTCACCCGGTTTAAGCTGCGATTTCACCTCATCGATCGGACGCTCCCACATCCCCCGAATATATGCCTGAAGATTTTGAAGTTCGGCATTGCTGATTGGGTCAGTGGTAATTAATTGCGAACTAAGGCGCACGGCTCCGATCTTGGTGCTGCTGAGGGTGCGAGGCTCGTGTCCATCACCCAAGATCAGCTCGGTCGAGCCGCCGCCAATATCGATCAGAATGTGGGGCTGATTGTTGAGACTCATCCCCGATAAGACACCGAGATAAATTCTCCGAGCTTCTTCGGTGCCCGAAATCAGATTGACCCACAGACCCAGTTCATCTTCAACTTGCTGCAAAAACTCTTGCCCATTGGGCGCTTCTCGCACGGCGCTGGTGGCAACGGCAATGATCTGTTCAGCATTCAAGCTTTTAGCAATGTCTTGACAGCGTTTAAGTGCCACGATCGCTCGCTGCATTGCCTCTGGTGTCAGCCGCCCCGTTTGCTTGCAGCGATCGCCCAAACGCACTGTGGTCTTATCTCGTGCAATCACTGTAAATGCAGGCAACAAGGGTTGAATGCGAGTCACAACCATGTGAATCGAGTTGGTTCCAACATCGATCGCGGCAAGAATACGCTCTTGATCGGCTGGCAGCGTAGGAGTATTGACCAGCGTTTCCTTAAATTTGGCGGTTGGGTTAGGCATGATGGGCGATTAGGGGAACCAATGTTAGAAGCAAGTCTTTGACAAAATCGAGAAGGCATCCAGAGTTAGAGAACGAGGAAACCCTAGACCAGTTCCCCAATTTGTGAAGGGATGACACGCTGATCTTAAAGGTTCGGGGAGTTAGTTTTTACACCAATTTTTGAGCGACCTCACCTGTTGAAATCTGAGCAGATGCGGATTAAATAGAAAAAGTCGTGGATAGCCCAGCTTTGTAACATAATGTAAATAGTTAGATGCCAGCTTACGATCTAACCCTGCTAAGAGACGTGATTAGTCAAGTCTGATCGGGTACAAACCGGATGGATTGAGTCGAGATGTCTGATGTTCCTGCAATGCCTGATGAAAGAGCGTTTCTCACCCATACCAATGTTGATGTGACCTTAACCCAAACACTTTTAGACGACAAGAAACTGCTTCAGCAACAGGTTGACGATCAAACCCAGTTTATTCATCTGCTGTTGCATCAGCTTGCGACTCCGCTTACATCTCTTCAGGGTTCAGTGCATCTGTTGGGTGAAGACTCGTTAAGCCCAGATCACCGTCGTGAATTTTTAGACCTAGTTCAGCAGCAAGTCGATCACCTTCAAGAGTTGCTGCAAAGTCTGGTGGCTCTCCAAGATTTAGAAGCTGGAATGTTAGAAGCGCGTCCGATCGCCTTCTGTCTCAGCAGTTTGGTCGAAGAAGTGATGAGCAAATTCCACGGTTCTGCACTAATCTACGACAATCAAACCGACCTACCGAATGTCTGGGGCGATCGCTGGCAAGTGTCTCAAATTTTGGTCAACCTTCTATCAAATGCAATTAAATATTCGCCTGCTAATGACGCGATCGAGATTGGAGCAACCCTTAAATCTGAGAATTTTGTCGAAGTCTGGGTGCACGATCGCGGACTAGGCATCCCAGTTGACGCTCAAGCTCGTCTTTTTGAACGGTTTTATCGGGTGCGTCATCACGATCGAGCCAACATTTCGGGCACCGGGTTGGGGCTATCTCTGTGTAAACTACTGGTAGAAAACCAGGGCGGACAGATTGGCTTTGAGTCTGTCCACGGCGAAGGAAGCCGATTTTATTTCACGCTATTGACCGCCCAACATCCTTAAAAATGTCCATGCTGCCCGACTCTGAACAGAATTTATCGCCTCTCTCTACGGGGCGCTCGATCGTGCGTTTGTTGCGATGGGATAAGCCTGAAGGACGGTTGATTCTGATGATTCCGGCTCTGTGGGCAGTCTTTTTAGCTTCCCGGGGAACGCCACCCGTAACGCTGGTTGGCATCCTCATTTTAGGCACGCTGGCGACGAGTGCGGCGGGCTGTGTGATCAACGATCTGTGGGATCGCGACATCGATCCACAGGTGCAGCGCACTCGCAGTCGTCCGTTGGCATCTCGTGCGCTCTCGGTCAGAGTTGGGCTAGTCGTTGCTCTGGTGGGGTTTGCCTGTGCTTATGGTCTGGCAGCTTATCTGAATCCGCTAACGTTCTGGCTGTGCGTGGCTGCTGTCCCAATTATTGTGTTATACCCCGGTGCCAAACGAGTCTTTCCAGTGCCGCAGTTAGTGCTGTCGATCGCCTGGGGATTTGCGGTTTTAATTAGCTGGAGTGCAGTCAGTTGTTCGGCAATTTCGGCGGCGACTGGGTGCCTGGGGCGAGAAACTTGGCTGTTGTGGGGCGCAACCGTGCTGTGGACATTGGCGTTTGATACGGTGTATGCGATTCCCGATCGAGACGACGATCGTCGCATCGGAGTCAACTCCAGCGCGCTATTTTTTGGTAAATTTGCTCCCCAAGCGATCGCCGTGTTTTATACAGGCACGATCGTGCTGCTCGCCAAATTGGGTGAAGTGATGCAGCTTCACTGGTCATTTTGGATTGCGTTGGGAGTGGCAGCGATGGCGTGGGGATGGCAATATTACAACCTTTCTAGGGGTGGCTTACCTCCCTCACCTGCCCTCAGGCTAGATGTCCTAGTCGGCTTTGTTTTATTAGCCGGAATGATTGCAGGAGTTTAGAGGTGCCTCAATTAGCCCCAAAAGGCAACTCAATGATAAAGCGCACCTCATTTGCATCACTTTCAGCCCAAATTGAGCCACCTAAATAGGCGATCTGCTTTTTGACGAGTGCCAGTCCTAATCCTGTTCCGCCTTGGTTCCAGCGATCGCCACCTACAATGCGATGAAATTTGTCAAACACCCGAGACAATTCCTCATCTAGAATCTGAACCCCAGAATTGCTGACGATTAGTTGCAAATGGTGTCCCACAGGTTGAGCATTCACGGTAATGACTTCTCCGGGAGGTGTGTATTTGCAGGCATTGGCTAGTAACTCACTGAAGCTGCGAGTCAAAATCAAGTTGTCTGATGTTAGGAGTGGCAACGCAGACGGCAGCAGCACTTGCAGACGTTGCTGCCGTTCTTGAGCACGCTCCTGATATGCCTCCGCGATTTGAGGAATCCAGTCTAATAAGTCGATCGAGGTTGGCTCAATAGGCGTTGCCGCAGCATCTAACCGCTGCAGTTCTAGCAAGTCATTAACCAAATCGAGTTCGTGATCACACTCTTCACGCAAAATTCTCAGATAGCGCGACACTTGTTCTGGATGTGAGTCGGTTTCTGATTCTAGAGAAGACAAACGCCGTCGATCGAGGTTTAACTCCAACATGTGGATGGACATCTTAATGTTGGCTAGCGGTGCTCGCAGCTCATGCGAAGCGGTGCTGAGAAAGTCGTCTTTGAGTTGATCCAAGCGCTGAAGTTCTTGCATTTGTTGCTCTAGCATCTGTGCTTGCAGCAGCGAAAAGGATTGTTCTTGAGCCGATTGTCGCTGGGATACATCCTGAAAAACCATCACCACCCCGGTCAGGTTTCCCTTATCGTCTTTGAGAGGAGCGGCACTATCCGCGATCGCGATTTGTCGGTTGTCTTTGGTGACTAGCAAAACTGGATTCACTAAATAGGCAGTGGTTCCCGTTCGCAGCACTTCCATCACCGGATTTTCAACCGGAGCCTTTGTCTGGCTATGAATCAGGGGAAAGATTTCCCAAAGCACTTGATCGATTACGTCTTGAATCTTCCAACCTGTTAACGCCTCTGCAACAAAATTAAAAAATTTAATTTGACCCTGAGCATTGGTGACAATCACGCCGTCGCCGATCGCCCTTAAGATCGTGGATGTCCACTGGTGCTGCTCTCTAAGTCGGGTTTCTCGACCATAGCGCTGAAGGGCAGTTTTAATCGCGATGTAAAGGTCTCGCTCTTTGATCGGTTTGATCACATAGCCAAATAGCTCATCATTGGTGGCGCGATCGACCGTGGCTTGATCAGAATAGCCCGTGGCATAGATGACGGGAATTTGCAGTTCATTCCAGATCTGATGAGCGGCTTGAATGCCATCCATCTCTCCTTCTAGACGAATGTCCATCAATACGACATCTGGATGCAGGTCTCTAGCTTTGACGATGGCTTGTTCTCCAGAGGCGACGATCGCAACGACTTGATAGCCCAATTCTTTCAGGCACTCTCTCACGTCAATGGCGACAACCCATTCATCTTCAACGATTAACACTCGTGCTGGGTTTGAGGCAATCACAGTTGCATCACTCGTCATAGTTCCTCACCTGGGAAGACAATCTGAAACTCTGCCCCACTTTGGCAGTGTGCTTGCAGGGTTCCCTTCAACTGCCCAACAAAGCCTTGAACAAGCTGTAGACCCAGGGTTTCGATCTGAGAAAGGTCAATGTGGCTTGGAAAGCCTACTCCAGTATCACCAACGATTAATGTGATTGTAGAGTCTTCTATTGTTGGGAAAAGCTTGATATAAATACGTGGATCTCCCTGATCCAGGTTAGGAAACGCATATTTCAGAGAGTTACTCAACAATTCGTTGATGATCAGTCCGTAGCGCAGTGCCTTATCGAGGTCTAAAAAGATGGGTGCGACCTCGATCGTCATGGCGATTTGGGTTTGATTGATGTTGTAGGTGCTAAAAAGGTTAGCGACTAAACTGGGAATATATTCGGCTAAGTTGATTCGTGCTAAGTCTTCAGACTGATAAAGCTTTTCGTGGATCAGAGCGATCGACTCAATTCGACTCTGGCTCTCTAATAAGGCATTGGCTGCTTGTTGATCTCTAAGCTGGCGGCGCTGCAACCGCAGCAGACTATAAACAATCTGCAAATTATTTTTGACCCGATGATGAATTTCTTTAAGGAGCACCTCCTTTTCTCGCAATGATGCCTGCAGTTTCTCTTCTACCTGTTTGCGCGCGGTAATGTTTGTGACCGTGCCAACATAGCCGATCGGAGTGCTACTCAGATCAGTTTCAGGAATTGTCTGGTAGTAGACCCATGCAATGCTCTCATCAGGGCGCATAATTCTAGTTTCTCCCTGATTGGGTCTGCCTGCCTTTATCACTTGAGACCATTCCGACAAGACGCGATCGCGGTCTTGCGGGTGCACTGGTTCACTCCAACCACAGCCTAACGCTGATTGGATGGGTTGCCCCATCATTTCTTCCCAGCGGTTATTAACATAGATGCAGTTGCCATCGATATCAAATCGACAGATAGCCACCGGAGAGGTCTCGGCTAAGGTTGCATAACGGCGTTCACTTTCTCGCAGGGCGATCTCAATGCGTTTGCGATCGGAGATGTCGCGTCCGACCGACTGGAACTCTAAAAACTGCCCTTGCTCATCAAATAGCATCCGGCTGATCCACTGAGTCCAGCGCACTTCACCTCTGATAACGACCCGAGTTTCGACCGTTACAGTAGGGTTGTCAGCACTCATAGAGTGGATCGATTGAGCAATGACTTCTTGGTCATCTTCAAAAACCACAGGCATATAGCTCTTGCCAATAATCTCCTCTGGCTGTATGTCAAAGTAGCGGCAGAAGGCTCCATTGACAAACAAGATGGTGCTATCGGGCGCAAACCGAGAAATCAACTCCGTTTGGTCTTCCACAATTCCACGGTAGCGGGCTTCGCTGATTTTTAAGGCTTGCTCAACTTGCTCGCGTTCGGCTTCGATGCGCTTGCGATCGCTGATATCAGTCACTCGGATCAAATTTAAATTACGTCCAGCAACCGTAATAGGCTTGGCTGCAATATTGCCCCAAAAGAAATTATCTTGATGGGTCACATATTCAATTTCCCGACTCCAAAATCCCTGCGACTGTATTTCAGAATTGATCGCACCCAGATCTTCTTGAGAAAATTGGTAGCGTTGCAGGGTATTTCCTTGGATGCCAATCAGGTCTGTTGGGTCATCGGCTTGAAAGAGTTCGACGGCTCGTCGATTGCAGTCAATGGTAAGAATTGTTTGTGGATCAACCAGAAACAAAGCGTCTGTCGATTCATGAAAAACGGCTTCCCGTAAATCTTGGTTGCGCGTCAGCTCTTTTTCGACCCGCTTGCGCCAAGCAATTTCCTGCTGTAGCGCCCCATTAGCCGCCTCAAGCTGAGCTGAACTGGGAATAGCAAGTGCCGCTGGCATCAATACCCAAAGCGCGATCGCGGTGCCCAACGATACTAATGCTGTGATTGCTTTGACGCTGCCAGAGAGCCAATAGGTTGGATACCACAGCGTCCAGATTGACATCAAATGAGAGGTGCCACAGGCAGTAATAAACGCTGCGAATAGAATAAATACCCAGTTAAAGGGCAAATCCTTTCGCCTTTTGACAAACTCAAACAGCGTAACAGGAATAGAGTAATAAGCGAGGGCGATCGTCGAGTCAGAGAGGATATGTAGCCAAACCAACGTAGGCTTCCACAAATAGCAGTGCCCGTGAGGAATAAATGTCCCAGAACTGAAGAGACCCCTGATTAAATCAACCATGAAAAAGTTCCTGTGGTGCGAGTTTCATCTGAATCTCACAAATTAAGTGGGCTTGAGTAAGCCTACATTTTGATTCTCTTCAAGATTTTTGCTCGTACAATTTTGCAATTGCCGTGTAGCAATTGTAGCCATCCCATAATATTCTCAAGTCTTCTACGTTAAACGAAACGCTTGAAAAAAGCCACTCTACTCTTCTAGGAGTGGTGAAGGCAGATCGAGATTGGCAAAAAACGATCAAAGTACGCTCCAGTGATTGTTGTAATAAGCTCTTGTGCCTTTGGCATCGATCGCCTCTCCTAACCGATTTAAGGCATGGATATAAGCCGCCGTTCGGATTGAGACAGATAACCTGTGGGCGATCGACCACACTTGTTCAGCTTCTTCGATCATTTTGTGTTGAAGACGTTGATTAACATCGCTTAATGTCCAATACATACCGTTGCGGTTTTGTACCCACTCAAAATAGCTAACGGTGACCCCTCCAGCGTTGGTTAAAATGTCTGGGAACACATAAATTCCGCGTTGCTCTAATATCTGATCAGCCGTTGATGTAATTGGACCATTTGCTACTTCAAAAATTAATTTTGCATTAATGTCTTTTGCGTTGGCTTCTGTGATTTGCTTCTCCAATGCAGCCGGGATCAGCACATCGACATTGAGCGTTAACAATTCTTCGTTAGTGAGAACCTGGTGGTCAACGATGCTGCAAACACTGCTGTCACAATAAACAGCTTTAATGCCTCGCGTCGCATCTTTGACCTGTCGAATGCTTGGAATATCTAGTCCGTTCTTGGAATAGATTCCGCCTTGAGAGTCGCTGACGGCAACCACTTTGTAGCCCGCTCTATACAGAAATTCTGCTAGCGTTGCCCCTGCATTGCCAAATCCTTGAACGGCGATCGTGGTGGTTTGAGGAAGGCGATCGAACTTTGGCATCATTGCCTCGATCACAAAAAAGGCTCCCAATGCCGTCGCTGCGTCTCGCCCCAAACTGCCGCCCATCGAAATTGGCTTTCCAGTCACTACACCGGGGCAGATCTGTCGCCTGATGGTGCTGTATTGATCCATCATCCAGCCCATGACCATTGAGTTGGTGTAGACATCAGGAGCCAAAATATCGACATCGGGTCCGATAAAGTCCGCGATCGCGTCAATATAGCCGCGACTTAACCGCTCTAGTTCAAGTCGAGAAAGCGCTTTTGGATTGACCGTAATGCCGCCTTTTGCGCCGCCAAACGGCAGATTCAAGGCTGCACATTTAAAAGTCATCCAAAATGCTAATGATTGCACTTCGTCCAGCGACACGTTGGGATGGTAACGCACCCCACCCTTTCCGGGTCCACGTGTGTCATCATAACGAACTCGATAACCCTGAAACACTTTCAGCGACCCGTCATCCATCCGCACGGGGATAGAAACCGTTAAGCTAGCTTTGGGGAACCTGAGAGATTCGATCGCATCTTCAGAAATTGAGGTGTGTTTTAGTGCTCTTTCTAGCGGTTGAGCTGCGTCAGATAGGAGAGAATCAGCCATAGGGGGTTTAAACTGCCTTCAACTTTAAAAAGTTTGGAAGAAATAAAAGTAACTTTCTGAGCAAATCAAAAATCCAACTTCCTCATTTTCCGTCTGAAGTTGACCTTATTTCTAATGCCGTCTCAGAAATTTATGATTGCCCACAATTCGGGTTCACAGTATCAAGGTGCCCATGTTAGAACTTCTCCTGGCAGTGCTTTCTGGGTCGGCGGCAGCGGGAATGAGAATTGCTCTCCCGCTGCTGGTGATCGGGTTGCTATCGGGAAATAATACGTGGGTGCACGTTCCCCTGCTAAATCGGATGTCGCCTCCGATCGTCATGGGCATTTTGGTTAGTTGGTCGCTGATAGAAGTCTTTGCCTCAAAAAATCGCCTCGGGCAGCGAGTCTTGCAAATCGTGCAACTGGCGCTCAGCCCGGTGGTTGGGGTATTGATCGGGATGGCGATCGCGCAAGCAACCGAGGTTTCACCCTGGCTAATTGGCATTTTAGGAGGCGTGGGCGGACTGTTGGCATTTGTGTTGCAACTCGTGCAAGTGGGATGGTTTTATCGATTGCAGGGGTTACCCCTGTGGATCGTTTTTGTTCAAGATGCTTTGTGTGTTTGTCTGGTTCTCTTTGCGTTTGATGCCCCCAAAGAGGGAGGAATCATTGCTCTATTGCTGTTGTGGTTGTCTATTCGCAGTGCGCAAGCGTGGCAGAAGTGGCAAAAGCAAGACGTTCGATCAGTCAAGCCACTGCCGCGAGGCTCATTAACGAATGAAATATCTGGTCAGGTGCACGATCGTGACTAAACGCAAAAAGTGGGGACTCTACTTCTAGAATCCCCACCCGAAAAAGTTATTCAGCCCTCAACTTTTACAGAATCCCAAACGCGTGTAAAGGTCCACGTCCCATTAGCATCTCAACAATTAGGGCAATTAAGCCAATCATCGCGACTCGACCATTCCACACCTCGGCAGACGTGGTGAGACCCCATTGCCAGCTTTCTTGAGGATACATCTTGACGTTTTTTCCAGGATGCACAACATCCGCAAACTTTACTTCTGGCGCGTTTAACGCATTAACAACCAGCGTTGCTAAATCGTTAATAAACACCGGATGAGTGTTTAATGCGGGAACCCGACTGAACCGCTCAATCCCAGCTTCTTCGGCGACCTCTCGATATTCCATATCGATTTCTTGCAGCGTCTCAATGTGTTCTGAGACAAAGCTAAGGGGCACGACGACCAGATCTCGAACGCCTTTCTCGGCAAGGTCTTTGATGGCATCTTCGGTGTAAGGTTTGAGCCACTCAACCGGACCCACTCGGCTCTGGTATGCCAGCGTGTAGTCATTGGGTCGGTCAAGTTGCTTCATAATCAGCCGCGCACATTCTTCGATCTCGCGCTGATAGGGGTCGCCCACTTCTTCAACATAGCTCACCGGAACGCCATGAGCGCTGAAGAAGACGTGAGCCTGCTCTGGGTGAGGTAACTGATCAATCTGTTGAGCGATCAGATCTGCCATTGCCTCTAGGTAGCCCGGGCTGCTATACCAAGACGGAATGACGGTGTATTTGATCTGCTGCAGCGCTACGTCTTTCTTCCACAGATCTTCTAGCAAGCGGAAGCTGGAGCCACTGGTGCTAATCGAAAAGTGAGGATAGAGGGGCAGGACGACTAAGCGATCGACTCCATCGTGTTTAATTTGAGCGACAGCTTCTTCAGTAAAGGGGTGCCAGTAGCGCATCCCAATGTAGACGTTGGTATCTTGCCCGTGTTGCTGCAACTCTTGTTGAAGCGCCTGAGCTTGCTCTTCGGTAATGCGCCGCAGGGGAGAACCGCCACCGATCTGCTGATAGTTTGCCTGGGATTTTTTTGCTCGCGACGTTGAAATCAGCCACGCCAAAGGACTCTGTAGCCAGGGAAACGGAAGCCGGATAATTTCTGGGTCAGAAAATAGATTATAGAGAAAGGGACGAACATCTTCTAATCGATCGGGTCCGCCCAAGTTAAGTAATAAAACGCCTACTCGACCCATGGCTACTAAAGGTTCCTTAGAGTTCTCAGCTTTAGTTACTGATTTTAACAATAAAATCTTCTTGAGTCTGAAGAAAGTCTATAAATTGATCCCTCGGATTCAATTCGATAGCTCTAAATTTAGTCTGGCTCAGAAGTTCAGCATTCTTGACATTCGACTAAAGTAAGTCTTGTATTCAGATTAGTAGATCATGGCAGAGAAAGACGCGTTTTCTGCAAACGCTTATGAGGCGATCGATGCACGCATTGGTCAACTCAACCAGCGCTTAAAAATTGCCCAAATGGGTGTGCAAATCGAGCGACGAGGCATCAAGCTCAACCTGAGGGCGACGTTGCCTCCTCGCCCCGACAGTGTGCGGTTGCGACCTTATCAGCAGCGTCTGAGTTTAGGGTTGCCAGCGACCACTGCAGGGCTTAAACAAGCTGAACAAGAGGCAAAAATCATTGCGGCTCACCTGATTCAAAACAGTTTTGACTGGCAAAACTATCTCACGTTTGGCGGCAAGCGTTTGAGTCAGATGAACCTTTTAGAGCAGCTTCAGTCGTTTGAGCAAGATTTTTTGGCACAGCCCGATCGTCAGCGCAATCCTGCGTCAGCCAAGACGACTTGGAACTCGGCGTATGCTCCTTATATTAAGAAACTGGCAGCGATCGCGACCTCTCATTCTCAACTCACCGTGGTTGAAGCAATCTATCAGACGATCCATTCGACTGACATCAATTCTCGCAGTCGCCAAGTGTGCTGCACGGCATTAGATGCGTTAGCAGACTTTCTCAATCTCAAACTGCCGACTGAGTTAAAGACACTTTGGGGTGGGTATGGCACCCATCAAACCAAAGCCAGACAACTTCCGACTGATGAAGAGATCGTAGCAGTTTGGCAGAAAATTCCCAATCCGGCGTGGCGATTTGTCTATGGAGTCATGGCGACCTATGGCTTGAGAAATCATGAAGTCTTTTTTTGCGACTACTCTGGGTTGAGTCGCGATCGAACTATGATTCAGGTATTGCCGACGACTAAGACGGGAAGCCATGAGGTCTGGGCATTCTACCCGGAATGGATTGAAGAGTTTGAGTTAGAAACGGTTTGTTTGCCTACGATCGAGACTGACCTCACGAAAACCACACTACAAACTGTAGGACAGCGCGTAACGGCTCAGTTTCGTCGCTATGGAGTGCCGTTTTCACCCTATGATTTGCGTCACGCCTGGGCAGTGAGAACGATCCACTTCGGGCTATCCGATACGGTTGCAGCCCGAATGATGGGACACTCGGTGGCAGTTCATACCCGCACCTATCATCAGTGGATCTCTCGTCGAGATCAGCAGCAAGCAGTAGAAGCAGCGCTGAAACGAAGAGAGATGGGCAAAAATTAAGGAGAACTTGAGGTCTAAATTGGGATAGAGATTTTCAACTCACCTAAACGAGAATTGCGAATCTCATTTTATTGATAGACCCGTTCACGCTCCCAACCTGACTTGTCTTGGCCGTGAAGCTGCCAATAGACATCGGCAATTTGATCAGGATCGAATTGAGTACCTGGCGCGATGGTGCCGCAAATGGTGACGGTTGCTGCGTGAATATTATCGTCAGCGAGTTCTTTATTAAGTGAAAAGGCGAGACTGCGGATGGCAGATTTGCCGATCGCTAGTGACATCAATTCTGGATATGGCTCAAATGCCAATCCTCCTCCCGTCAGCAAAATTGTCCCGCCTCCCTGCTCACGCATTCCAGGAACCACCTGCTGAGATGCTGTCAATGCCCCTGCAACATTGAGTTTGAAGTCTTGCACAAACTCATCGGCAGTGACGCTCATAGCATCTTTTTGCTTCAGTGCCGCCGCATTGTAAACTAGAACATCAGGCGCTCCCAACGTTTGCCGAATCTGCTCAAAGGCGTTGGTTAAGGAGATACTGTCGGAGGCATCAGCGCTAAACCCCTGGGCAATCACTCCGATCCCTGCCAGCGAGGTTTGATACTCTTCTAATGCTTCGAGGCGACGAGCTAACATCGCGACGCGATAGCCTTCTTGCCCAAACTTTTTGGCGATTGCGAGTCCTAATCCGACTCCGACTCCAACTATGGCGCAAATTTTGTTGCTCATTCTCACTTTGTATGTAAGTAGACAATCTGCATGAGTATACTACGCTCCTTTAGGCTGATAGCTCTCTACAACTCGTCCCGCTCCTCTCACTTGCGCGTAGTAAGCACAGCTCACGGCATCTCCCTGATCGGATAGTCGATCGATGCCAATGCCGTTGCGCCCCTGATCTTTACCAGAACTGTGAATATAGCGATCGTGATCCAAATAAAGCCCGACATGCGTCGTTTTAATAGGCGTGCCAAAAAACACGAGGTCGCCTGACATCAAATCGGACAGTGCGATTTTCTGCACAAATTCTTCTTGCTGATAAGCATCTCTAGGTAGTCGAATACCTACTGACGCAAACGCTGCCTGCATTAACCCAGAGCAGTCATAATTTGGGGCAACTGTTCCGCCCCAGAGGTAGTGATTAGGAACTGCGATCGCCGCTTGGGTAAACGCAATCACGTCTGGAATTCGCCGTTGAATCTCTGCCTCTGACCACGCAGGCGCGTGATAAACCGTGGTGGATTCTGCTAAAAATTGCCGATCCCCAACTGCCAACCAGCCCGGATAATCATCTTCGCAAAGCCGGACTTGTAACGGAGAATTTTCGGCAGCCGACAGAATGTTTAGAAAACGCCCGATCGCAGCTTGCGTTGCTAAGCTGTTGAGTTCCGCAGAGGTATAGAGATTGAGGTTAGCTTTAGTGAGATACTGCATACACTGAGCGATGAATAGACCAAGTTGATTATTAACGGCTTACGCCTCAAAAATTGATTATGACTTTCTTCCGCAAAGACGAAAAACTGCAAACATTGGGCGATCGTATCCTTGCAGCCACCTGGTCAGAGTTTCCCAGCTTGGCACAAAACCAGATTGCCTTAACCTGGCTAGTTTATGACCCTCCCGTTTTTGTCAACACTGGAGGAGCGATCAGTCCCAATGAGTTTTGGAAGCAGTCGGTGCGCGGCTTTAGCTATCGCGGAGTCGAGCGCATTTATCCTGCGAGTGTGGTCAAGCTGTTTTACCTAGTCGCGGCTCATGAGTGGCTAGAGAAAGGCATGATTCAAACCTCCAACGAGTTTGAGCGGGCGATGCGCGACATGATCGTCGATTCAAGCAATGACGCGACGAGCCTCGTGATGGATATTTTGACAGGCACCACCAGCGGACCTGAACTTCCTGCCGCCCCGTTTGAAACGTGGAAACAGCAACGCAACATTGTCAATCGCTATTTTCAAGGGCTGGGCTGGTCAGAGTTGGCGACGGTGAATCTGAATCAAAAAACCTGGTGTGATGGGGCATATGGTCGAGAACGGGCATTTGTGGGAGACACCTTCGAGAATCGTAATATGCTGACGACCGATGCCTCGGCTCGACTGCTACACAGCATCATTGGCGGAGTCGCGGTGTCTGCTGCCCGATCGCAAACCATGATGAACTTAATGCGGCGATCGCTTAACCCGATCGATCTCAAAGCAGACTTAGAAAACCAGGTGATAGGCTTCTTAGGCGAAGGGTTACCCCAAACTGCTCACCTCTGGTCAAAAGCAGGATTAACCAGTCACGTCCGTCATGATGCCGCTTATGTTGAGTTGCCCAATCTCCAGCCTTATCTATTAGTCGTGTTTACTGAAGGCAAGCCGCATAGCACCAATGAAGCCATTCTTCCATTGGTCTCTCAGCAAGTGGTTGCGGCGATGAGTGATCTCTGACAGTGCCCTGTGTTTAGCTGCCATTGAGGCGAATGTCTGTGCCGTCACCCTCACAAAAACGAACGTTGAATTCATTCTAAATCGCGTCTATTAGCCCCATGAAGCAATCATCTAGACAACCCCTCATTCTCTGGAAATCGATGCACACTCAATGGTTAGCAGGCTTGATTAGTGGTTGCATTGTAGGCTACGCCCTCGTATCTTCGGCAGCCGATCCAGATTTAATTGTGGCAACACCCACCCCGTCGCCCTACAAGATTCAAGGAAAAACGGCGGCTGAGTTGCGATCTCAAATGAATCAACTCGGACCTCTCAACCAAGATGAAGGGAAACGGTTTGATGCCTCCACGATTTGGGATCTGAATGCTCAATTCACGTTTGGCGGCAAGAAAGGCGTTAGCTGTAAATTCAAAACCACCACGGTTACGGTTAAAACGACCTTCATCTTGCCTGATTGGACACCCCCTAGTGGCACTCCTCAGGCGCTAACCGATCGCTGGAAGAAACATCTGGCGGCATTGCAAACTCATGAAGATGGGCACAAACAGTTAGGAATTGATGCTGGAAATGACTTTCTCAGCCAGTTGAAAGCCATGCCGTCGGCTTCATCCTGCGACACATTGCAAAAGGCAGCCGCGCAAAAACGGGATGCGGTCAAAGCCGCCTTTAAGCAGAAACATAAAGACTACGATGCAGCGACCCATCATGGTGCCAATCAAGGGGCTGTTTTTCCCTAAACCTGATTGAGGGGGGCACTGCGTTGCGGTCCCGAAAAGCCTCTTTCTTCAATCTGCAACGAGCCAGAACCCGATTCGTCCTCATTTTTATCGTCTGGCTTAGGAGACATCGATAGCGGTTGGACACTGGTATCTTGCGGATCGCCAACCAGCCCAGCAAGAGGCACTTTTATAGGAACGGCAGCGAGGTTTAAAGTGCCTGCCAGACTGGTGCTCGCAACCCGTTGCCCAAGCTGCAACCCTATTGATCCAGCATTAACTACCCGCACTTGCAGTTCACCCGGATCGGCATAGGTGCCTTGAGTCACTAACCGAGCATACACTTGTGGACTAATTTGACTCCACGGCGTATTAACTGAGCTACCAGGAGTGTTTGCCTGTCCAGGCAGGACGAATGTCCGAGACAGAGACTCAAAACTATTGCCGTAACGCATGAGGGTTTCACGAGTTTGGCGCAGGGTGACGATCGTCTGTCCGACTTTCCCTAATCGTCCCACTGCCGAATTCATTGAGGGCAATCCCGGAATTGTGCCAGAAAGATTACTCCAGGTTGATTCAATCCGCTCATAGAAACTCTGCGACAGCCGTGACTTATAGTCAGGCAGCAATTGATCGACGATCGTCCGCAGTTCTGGTGTCAGTTCTTCATATTTCATGCCAGCTTGCAAGTTCCACGACAATACTTGCAGTTGACTGTGAGGAATGGATGTCCCCGCCGATCGCGCATTCAGCGCTGTGATGATGTCAGCCGATTTCCCTTTTAGGGGCGCTAAAAGATAACGGTGTCCGGCTGGGCTGTGCGCCGACACTTTCATGCAGAAGACATTGACCGGAATCCGATAGTCTCCTGGCGAGAGCGTGACCGAACCATCGGCGGATCGGCGAATTTGTGACATCAACGTGGGCGGCATCGGTTGAGGATTAAACGCCCGCCCCGGCAACTGGCTCACCGTTGGAAAAAGCGCCTCACTACTTGATGCGATCGGCGACTCTTTGGTTAAAGTGCCACCCAGGGTTTTGATGAGTTGGTCTGAGACTGCTCCTTTCAACACATCTCCGATCGAGCCACCAGGAATCGGCAGACTTGGAATCGGTAGACCAAAGAACCCTGCCATCAAAGTGGCTGCCTGCCCTGGCAACACAGGCAAACTGACCGTTAGTGCTGCTATTCCCACTAGCAGATTGCTGGGCAAAAACTGACATAATCGCTGACTCCAGGATGGATTGTCATTCATCGCACGTTGAGCGATCCTGATTGGGGGAACGTATTTGACCATGAGCAATCCTCGTCAGCCCGAACTCTAACTCATCCATTTTATGCTCGATTATGCAGTTTAAGAGATTACTGCACATTCATTAGTCGGCGCTTGGCGCTTGAGCGCTCTCTTAAATGGTTGTCCTCGATTGATCAAAACCAGTATGATTTGCACGATCGTTGAAGAATGTCAGAGGGATTGATTTTGAGAGAGCGACCCTTGCGGTATCTGCAAAGCAGCGCGATTACTTTTCCCAGCGTTTTCAGATCTGTTGCCAATAGCCGAACAATCTTCAACTCAGTTAATGCCGCTTAGAAGACTGAATGAGAGGACACGCCACCGATTTTTCTCCTGACCAGTCGGTCAAAACGCGATCACTCTGATAATGTCGAGGAGTTTGCATTAGCAACTGCCAAGCCTGATCTCCATTGACTAAGTTAAATCGCTCAGGATAATGAGTTTTTAGCAACTCTTGAAGCATTGGATAGTAGTCAGAATTCATCCCAGGGAAAATGTGATGCTCTGTATGGTAAGAAAAATTTAGATGCAGCAGATCAAATAACTTAGGAACTCGAAGAGAAACACTATTAATTAAAGGATCGTTAACGTCAGTCATCTCACAAAGCATATGATTTGTGAAAATATATGACATCGCCATCGCATAGCCAATCGAGATTGGAAGAAAGTAGCCAAGCACAACTTGAATCGGGCTAAATCCTAAATAGGCAATCACGCTGAAGTGAAGTGCAAACACGATTGCGAATTCTTTCGCAATTGCCCAGCGCTCTTTAACGCTTACCGCAAAACTAGCCGGAACGTAATTGACCGATCGGTGATTGAAGAACAGGACAGATGTGAAATTGCGGAAGCCATGTACTCCCCACGCCATCGCCATTCCCAGCACTAGCCCTAAAGGATGAACTTCAGATGAGGGAATGAATTGATTTTGAATCCATTTTCCCCAAGTGTTGGGCTGCTGATCGAGATAGCTGCGATCGGGGTCACTCAACGAATTTGTTTTTGAATGATGTTCGCGATTGTGAATTGCCTTCCAGAGCGTCGGTGGCATCCACCATGCAGCTAATCCAATCAAACCAATGAAATAGTTCACGCGAGGATTTCTCATAACGCCCCCGTGCATCAGATCGTGGGAGCTAAACAGCAGCACGGTCACACTGTTGCCCATCACGATCGCTAGAGGCAAATAAAGCCACAAAAAAAATGGGTTCCACTGATCTAACTTGGCAGCGATCGCCCATCCAAGCATCAAAATCGCCAGATTAATTCCCAAAATCAACAGCTTACTGGGATCAGGGTCAAACGCTTCAGGCGGAAGAAGAGGACGCAAGAATTTTGCATAGCTTGCTTGAGGAATGAGCGTCTGAGTATCAACAGATTTCATACGTTAGTTGTAGAACGATAGGTCAAATTTCAACGGGCTAAATAAAGCCTTTAAACTCTGTTTATACAAGATCCAAGTAGCAGCCGTTCGTAGCTACTACCTCACAAATTATTCAGAGTTTAATCAATTGTTTATGCAGAATTCAGCATACCGACTGTGCTGCGAGCAATGATGTGGTCAGCTTAACGTTATCGTGATAACCATAACATTCAGCATCTTAACACTATCGAACCTATGAGTTTTAACGTCTGCACTCTTGAGTTAGAGCAAGCACATCGACCTATCAAATTCAGGCATGACAAAGCTAAAAACAATCAATAAAAATGCTGAAGCTTTACACAAACAGAGATCGGGATATGACAAATAAGTCTTGATCGTTTCGTCAACAACGATTAAATCTAAAGACTAAACGCTTTCAACTTCCTCAAGATTGATGATTTAAAATTCTTCGTCGGTCAGCGTCTCGATCAATAAATCAACTTGGCTTTGACGTTGAGCTAAAAACGTTTCACACTGTCTCAAGTATCTGACAGCCGCTGAAAATTGCTCAAACACATCGGCAAGGTCTAACTCGCCCGACTCAATGCGCGACAAAATTGACTCAACTTGAGCGACCGTAGCTTCATAGTTCCAATCGGTTTGAAATGATTGCTCAGATGGGCGGATCTCGATCGTCGAGTCTTCATCTGCTTCGATTTGCTTTGAGGAACCTGCATTGGAGCCAGGGGAAATATTCATATAGCGCCCCGACGTGAAGGTACCATCTAATTTCTTTATTTATAGTCCCTATTCGTCAAAAGTGGGTGATGACTCAGCTACTTGAGTGATTTTGACAGTCAGGTGCCCCTGCCCTAATTGAATCGATAAATTCTGACCTGGCGTGAGGTCTGATGTCGATCGAGCAATACTGCCATTCATCTGTCTCACCACAGCATACCCTCGTTGGAGAACCGCTTGGGGGTCAAGCGTTGCTAACTTTTCTTGCAAAAGTTGATGACGTTGAGCCGCTTCTTGAAATGGTCGCTGAGCAGACTGAGTGAGGCGCTGTCGTAGCCAAGTCACGACCTGAGCTTCTTGTTTGAGTTGACGATCGAGCTTCAGCCGTTTGCAACGATCGCGCAAATCGTGTAGGCGATCGTGTTCGACCTTCAAATAGTGCATCACGGCAGAATTGAGTGCCTGAACTCGATCTTGATGGTCGGCGTTCAGGTCTGCCAAAGAAGGAATGGCTTGCTCAGCCGCAGCAGTTGGGGTATGGGCGTAAACATCAGCCGCGAGGTCTACCAGTGATTCATCGCGCTGGTGCCCAATTCCTGCAATGACTGGAATCGAGCAATTTGCTACGGCTCGAACCACAAACTCGTCATTAAAACACGCCATATCTTCGATCGCACCGCCGCCGCGTGATAGAATTAGTACATCCGCTCTAAGATCTCGTTCGACTCGCGCGATCGCTGCCACGATCGAAGCGGGAGCCTGCTCTCCTTGCACCAATGCTGGAGAAAATAGCACCCGCAACCCTGGATAGCGACGTTTAAGAGTCCGTTGGATGTCTCCCCAAGCAGCCGCTTGAGGCGATGTCACTACCGCAACGGTTTGAGGATGGGCGGGTAACGGGCGCTTTCTCTCTGGGGCAAAGAGTCCTTCTCGCTCTAAGCGATTTCGTAGCTGTCGATCGCGCAGAGCCAGTAGCCCTTCTCCTGCTGGGAGTGCCTGCCAGACAATCAACTGGTAGCTGCCTCGCTGAGGGTGAAGGCTAATCCGACCTAGCAAAATCAACTGTTCTCCTGGCTCTGGCAGGGTCGCCAATTTGTCGAGTTGGCTATTCCAGACCACACAGCTAATGGCGGCTTTGGCATCGGGGTCTTGTAGGGTAAAAAACAACCCACTGCGATATTTCGACGCGCTAGAGACTTCCCCCGTCACCCAAACTTGACGGAGTTGGTCATCTTGCTCAAGCAGCAGTTGGATATATGCGGTTAACCCACCCACTGATAGGGCAGAATCTGGCACGATCGAGCTAGGCACATTAAACGACATCGCATGTAACCTGGAGAAAGAAGCATCAAACTATGGACTGATCTCCGCCACAATTTCTAACTCTCATGCTACAAGGTTAATCACGAGTAGCCGTGACAGACTCCAAATCCCAATCTCTTCCTCTCTACAACTTTTCTATTTTGAGGCGCTAATGGCTAGCAGTAAGACAACCGAAAGTTCCGATAAGCAAAAAGCCCTAACGATGGTGCTCACCCAGATCGAGCGCAACTTTGGGAAAGGCAGCATTATGCGTCTGGGTGATGCCACCCGGATGAAGGTTGAAACCATTCCCAGTGGCGCTCTGACGCTGGATCTTGCGCTGGGTGGTGGCTTGCCAAAGGGTCGAGTCATTGAGATTTATGGTCCCGAAAGTTCGGGTAAGACGACGGTGGCGCTGCACGCGGTTGCCGAAGTTCAAAAAACGGGCGGGACGGCTGCCTATATCGATGCTGAACACGCGCTCGATCCCAAATATGCCGCTGCGCTGGGGGTTGACATCGCCAATTTGCTGATTTCTCAACCTGACACGGGGGAAGCTGCCCTAGAAATCGTGGATCAGTTGGTGCGATCGACCGCCGTCGATATTGTAGTGATTGACTCGGTAGCCGCTCTGGTTCCTCGTGCTGAAATCGAGGGTGAGATGGGCGATTCTCACATGGGTCTGCAAGCTCGTCTGATGAGTCAAGCTCTTCGCAAGATTACTGGAAACATTGGTAAATCTGGCTGCACGGTTGTCTTTATCAACCAGTTACGTCAAAAAATTGGGGTCACCTACGGCAGCCCTGAAACGACCACAGGCGGACAAGCGCTGAAATATTATGCGTCCGTGCGTCTCGACATTCGTCGGATTCAAACCTTGAAGCGGGGCAACGAAGAATACGGCAACCGCGCCAAAGTGAAAGTCGCCAAAAACAAGGTTGCGCCTCCATTCCGGATCGCGGAATTTGACATCATCTTTGGTAAGGGCATCTCGACGATCGGGTGTCTAGTTGACCTGGCAGAAGAGACGGGCGTGATTGTCAGAAAGGGTGCCTGGTATAGCTATAACGGCGACAATATCAGTCAGGGTCGCGATAACGCCGTCAAATACATGGAAGAGAAGCCTGACTTTGCGAAGGAAGTTGAGAAACTAGTGCGCGAGAAGCTCGAAATGGGAGCCGTCGTGTCTGCCAATTCTGTCGGAGCGGCTGATCCAAGCGATGAAGATGACGAGGAGTTTGTTGAAGAATAAGCTCGATCGAATTTCCTGAATGATATGTGGGGTGGGTGAACTACCTGCCCTTTTTTGTTCGTTATTAGGAAAATGTCTCGATCTCTTCGCGCACAATTTGAGCTAATTTTTTCGCGGCTCCTGGTTCTCCACGCACCCTGCGGAGTTTGACGCGCATTTCTTGGAGTTTCTCAGGGTGATTGAGAAGGTCGAGGGCAAGGGCTGCAACGACTTTGGGCTGAAGCCGACCTACCAACTCAGGGACGATTTCTTCGTTTGCCCACTTGTTGGGCCATGCCAATAATCCGATTCGCTGTAGATAGAGCCAGTTGATCAGTTTCGCCACGCTTGACCCCACACCGGGCAAATTGGCAAGCAATCCAGGAATACCATCCCAAGCGCGCATTGCATCGAGCTGCTGAGTCGGCATAACGACAATCATCGGCACTGCTAGCGCTCCCAACTCGGCGGTGTTGGCTCCGATCGTGGTCAAACACAAGTTGCATTGAGCCAGCAGCGAATACACCGGAATTCGTTCGGTTTGATTTTGCCAAAGCTCAACCCGCAAGCCGTTTTGTGTCTCTAGATAGGGACGTTCTCTATCAGAAGTAGGCAACACCAATTGAGCGCTGATCCCTTCTACCAGAGGCAAAATTGGATTCTGTTGTGGATCTCCAAATCGAGCAAGGGTCTGCAAATCGAGCGTCGGTGCAACCGGAATCACGAATCGAGTCTGGGGACGATCGCGCCAAATTTGTTCGGCGATCGCCAACATAAACGGGACTCCTTGAGCGAGTTTGGCAGGCTTTGATCCAGGCAAAATGCCGATCAGATCAGAAGAACCGGGATGGGATAATTCTTGATCATTTGCCAGTGTTGCGACTTCTGCCATCAGATCCCCCACGATCGTTAATTTATGCGCCTGTGGTTTTGGGGCACGATCGACGATTTCGGGACGCATCACCCCAAAGCGATCGATCCAGCGATGCCAACGAGCTTCCCACTCGGCATAGATCACCGTTCGGTAGCCCAACCGTCTACCAAGAACTACCGTGAAAAATTGATCACCGCCTAGAAATAGAACGATGCCCCGATCGTGCCAGTCCCAATTTTCAGCCGTTTTACCTTGAAGTAAAAACGAGTAAAACCCGTCTGCAGCTTGAACGCGATCGACTTCTGGATAGCTCAAAGCGATATCAGCTTCTTGTCCACTGGCATTGGGGCAAGGCGAAAGCACCACAGAAATGCGAACTGGGGCACGATCGTCGCCCAAAATTTGTCGCAGCGATCGCACCACAGGCTTAACCCAGGTTGCGAGTTCTCCAGGACCATTGGAGAGAATCAGAATATCGATTGGGTGACATAACTCAGTCATTTGCAACCGCTGAACAGATGGAAAGTAACCGTCTACCCCCTATTTTCGCTCAAAGTTGCCAATTTCAGTGCAGCGAGTTGGGCTTGGGCTTTGTGCAGCGATTCGTGCCATTCTCGCTCTGGGTCGCTGTCTGCCACGATGCCCGCACCCACTTGTCCCCAGACAAGATTGGTTCCGTCAGTTTGAGGCGCATAAAGTAACGTCCGAATCAGGATGTTTAAGTCCAAATTTCCGCGCAGATCCAAATAGCCGCACGACCCATAGAACAAATTGCGACGATCGGGTTCTAACGTCTCAATGATCTCTAGACAGCGCACTTTGGGACACCCTGTAATCGTGCCGCCCGGAAAGACTGCTCGAATCAAATCGACTGCGTTGTATTGAGGTTTTAGCGTTCCGACGACATTGCTCACTAAGTGCATGACGTGACTGTATCGCTCGATCGTCAGCAGTTCATCGACGATTACTGATCCCCATTCACAAACTCGTCCTAAATCATTGCGTTCTAAATCCACTAACATGATGTGTTCGGCTTGTTCTTTGGCGTTGTCAAGCAGCTCTTGAGCAAATTGATTATCTTGATCCAGTGTGATGCCTCTAGGGCGGGTTCCGGCGATCGGGCGAGTCTGAGCGTGTCGCCCCTGCAATTGCACCAGTCTTTCAGGAGAACAACTGATTACCGCTCCCCAAGGAGTTTGCCAATAGCTAGAAAACGGGGACGGGTTAATCGATTGCAACGCTTGATAAATTGACCAGCTATCGGCGGTTGTTTGAGTCTCAAATCTGAGCGATAGATTTGCTTGAAAGATATCTCCGGCTTGAATGTGTTTTTTGGCTTGCAGAATAGCAGCTTCATAATCAGTTTGCGACAGATGAAACGCAGCCGATTTTGCAGGAGAATGTTGAGTCGAAACCCGCAATTTTTTATCTGCAGTCAATTCCTTCTGCATCTCATCAAGCTGCTCGAATTTTGTTGCGGCTAACCACAGAATTTGTTGTCGATGATCTAGAACTGCAAAGCAATCAGGCTCATACCAAAACGCGATCGGAAACGGCAACGCATCAGATTTAAGGTAGGGCAGTCGCTCAATTTCCCACGCCAAATCATAGCCCAGCCAGCCCAGCCAACCACCTGTGAAAGGCAGCGATTCAACACCCTCGGCAGCAGGTTTTGGGCGATCGAGCAACTGTTGCAGAAACGGCAAAATTTCCCCGATCTCCGGAGTCCAAAGTTGCGACTGTCCGGCAACCACACGAGGAGCACCCGCACAGATCGAATAGCTCGCTAATGATCCGCCAGTCGAGTCGAAATCAGGACTTTCTAAAAGAGTCGCGATCGCTAATTCGTCTGACTGAAACAACGCTGCAAAGATATCGGAGCCAGTTTTGTGATTAAGCGGCAGCGATCGCCAGTGCCAAGGTGAAATGACATCCATCAACGAAAAAGAAAATAATAGTGCGTTCACGCAATCTATCAGATTAGAAGATTAGTACCAAATCGACTCATCAATACGATCAACAACAAATTCACCCAACGCTGTAGAGACGTTTCGGTGGAACGTCTCTCATGTTTTGGTGGAACGTCTCATGTTTCGGTGGAACGTCTCATGTTTTGGTGGAACGTCTCATCGATTTCGCGATGACTGAAAGACAACTACGATTCAAGTTCCTCTTGATGTCCAATATGATAAGAGTCTGTTGCAGATCAGGTTCAACTAAAGGATAAGAAAATGTCGTGGACAGAGTTGAGCCTTAACACCACTCATGAGGCAGTTGATTGGGTCTGTACATTGCTAGCTGAGGTTGACTACACGGGTGAAATCCAGATCGCAAATCACCCAAATCAGAAGGATTGGGCATTTACCATCTGTTTATATCTCTCAAACGAGATCGGCTCGATCGCTCAGATCGACAAAATCGCAGCTCTACTTTCTCCCTTACATCGCACCGGACTCACGACCGCTCTTGAAATCGCGACGATCGCAGAAAAACCTACAAAAATTCTTGATTCTCGCAGCCATCGGATTGGACGGCGATTTGTAGTGATTTCACCAGATACTTCTTATCGGTCGCAGCCAGACGACATCCTCTTAAAAATAGAGACAAGCTTGAGTTTTGGCAGCGGCTCTCATCCTGCAACGATGCTCAGTCTTGAGTTACTTGAGCGCCACGTTCGCCCGACGATGAATGTCCTGGATCTCGGATGCGGCTCAGGAATTTTGAGTGTAGCGATCGCCAAACTCGGAGCCACCGTTTTAGCCTTAGACAACGACAAAATCGCAGTCCAGTCCACTCAGACCGCCATCCAGCAAAACGGAGTCGAGTCACACGTCACTGTGATGGAAGGTAGCCTCGGACAAGGCAGCACGTTGGGACATTGGATGGGCGGCACCACGGCGGAGACTGTGCCCACGATCGAGCCGACTGCCACATTTGACCTAGTCGTTGCCAACATCTTTGCACGAGTCCACATTGCCCTCGTACAGGATTTTCGTCAAGCTCTCCGTCAAAATCAATCAGGATTGGTGATCGCGTCTGGGTTCACGATCGACTATGCAGAAGAATTAACAAAAGCCTTTACAGAAGAGGGATTTGAAGAAATCGATCAGGTGAGATCGCATGAATGGCTTGCGATCGCCTATCGGTTAAAAGTTTAGGTACTGCTGGATGCCTGCTGAATTCGCCCTCACCCTAGCCCTCTCCCGTAGGAGAGGAAACAAGATTTCTAGCCCTTCTCCTGCGGGAGAGGGGTTGGGGGAGAGGGGGCGAGGCTCTGCAATTATCGATGTTACCAATCCATATTCTCAAAAAACATCTTTTTGTTTTCGCAGAGATGCAAACGTCGCCACTGAGTCCCGATCGCCCATTGCCCGCTTCACCTCTGGCTGATCCCATCGCAAAAACGGGTTCGTGCGTTTCTCGACACCCAACCAGGTAGGAATGGTTGATTTGTGATGGCTCCGAGCTATTTGAACGTCTGAAAAGCGCGATCGCAAGTCAGCATTGTCTGGCTCGATCGTCACCGCAAACTTTAAATTATTCAGCGTGTACTCATGAGCGCACCAAACCCTTGTATCATCTGGCAAGGCGCGAAGTTTGCTGAGGGAAGTCACCATTTGAGTGGGCGTTCCTTCAAACAACCTGCCGCAGCCTCCTGAAAATAATGTGTCACCGCAAAAGAGTTCTCCTGGGTCGTCAATTGTGATCGGCGGAAAGTAATAAGCGATGTGAGCGCGAGTATGACCGGGGACAAACAAGACCTCGGCGGAGCGGTCGCCAAATTTGACTCGATCTCCATCCTTCAAAAAAACCGTCTGCCCAGGAATTCTGCCTCGATCGTTTTCGCCGCCATAGACGATCGCCTTTGGGAAGTGATGGAGTAAATCTCGATTGCCACCCACATGATCGCCGTGATGATGAGTGTTAAAGATCGCAACCAATTGTGCACCCAGTTCTTGAAGCTTTTGCAAGACGGGCTGCGGCTCAGCCGGATCGACCACGGCAGCTATTTGAGCACTAGGATCATGCAGCAAGAAAATGTAGTTGTCTGAAAGCGCAGAAATTCTGTAGACATTCATAAGTGATATTACGAGTAAAACCGTGTTTTCTCTGAGTACAAAAGACGCTAACTAGCGATATAAAAATTAAAAGAAGCGGCTTGATGAACTCTTCATGGTTTTTCATTTAACCTTTGTTTTATGCAAGAGTTTTTGGTCAACACTAAAGAGAACACCCTTAAAAACACTGAATAGTGGTCACGATCGATGGTACGAGTCAGTCAAATCAGAACTATTACATCCTTTAAGAAAACAACCGATCAGATTTTGAGTGTAGGGCAATTAAACCGCCAAGATTATGCTCAAATGACTTCATTTCTCCTCTCTAATTATAAGATCACGCTTCAAGAGCGACGGATGGTAAACCGCATTTTTGACTCAGTTAAAAAAGGTACCATTAAAGTCATTGACTAGCCTCATCCACAAGAGCAGTTTTCCAGTCTAATGGGAGTGATGTTAATGACACCGCTTGTTTCAATTATTGTCAATTGCTATAACCAGGGTCATTATCTCGATCGTTCTGTCAAGAGTGTTCTTTCACAAACACTGATTGATTTAGAGTGCATCATTATTGACGATGGTTCTACTGACCATACTCGTCAAGTTTCAGAAGCTTTGATGGCTCTAGATTCACGAGTCAGCTATCATTTTCAAGAGAATGAAGGGTTAGCCTCTGCTCGTAACTTTGGGGTGTCTAAAGCCAAGGGAGAATGGATTCAATGTCTCGATGCTGATGATTGGATTCACGAAGATAAAACTAGGTTTCAGCTAGAGCATTTAACCGGATACGAAGACCAAGAAGTTGTCTTTTATTGTGACTACGATCGGGTGTTGATTTCTCCTAATGAGACAATTATTGATCATCAGTCTCATATTATTGGTCATTTAACCAAAGAAGAATTTGTTGAGCGTCTTTTGACTCCTGATTTTTTGTCGAGTTCTCCCCACCCTGCCCTTCAGCAAGCCACATTGATGCGAAAAAGCCTCTGCTTAAAGCACCCTCTTCAAGAAGGACTAAAGGCAATGGTCGATCGTTACTTTGCCTTGGAGATCGCGTCTGAAAATGTCAATTTTATCTATACTCCACTAGTTGGAGCGTTTTACACGAAGCATCAGTCGAATATGACTAATGATTGGACTTATTTAGTGAAGTCCTACGCTGATTTTTATCAAAGAGTGGCAGATCAGCATCCCAGTCTTATGCAATTTTGCCAACGTAGCTTGACATTTTTTATCGATGATTCTATTAAAGGAAAAAATCAAACGCAATTCGAGCAGTTTGCAAAACTTGTTCAATTTCCAATTTATTTGTTGGATGGAAAAATTAAAATTCAAGGTCGATCGAGGCTCAAGTTAGCATTCAGGATTCGGCAGATCATTCCGACTACTCTGCTGTACGAGAAAACCGATAACTTGCCTCAAAAAATCTTGGGTATTCTATCAAAGCCTTTCGGTCAATTACTGTCATCAAAGGCAGGGAATTGATGACAAAAGTCTCATTGGTCGTCAGTGACTTGTCGGGTGGTGGAGCAGTTCGAGCATTTCTCTTAGCACAAGTCTTAAAAAAGCTGAAGTATCAAGTCGAAGTTTTAGGGTTCCAGTTTGGGCAAGAAATGTATGCCGCTCCTCCGGATGGAATCGCCGTTCATTCAGTTCCAGGAGGCAATTATCCGCACGTCTTGAAAGCTGCCTCGAAACTCCTCAAAAAAATCGATGGGGATATCATCTACGCCGTTAAACCCAAACCAACCAGCTTTGGATTATCGCTGCTCAAAAAGCTGCAAACTCATCGCCCTCTCCTGCTCGATATGGACGATTGGGAACTCAGTTGGCACGGAGGAGACGATTGGAATTATCGTCCTTCTCTTAAGCAACTTTATCGAGACCTCTTTAAGCAAAATGGTCAGTTAAGACACCCTGATCACGCGCTTTATGTGAAATGGACTGAGCAAATCGTCGATCGGGCAGATGCCGTGACGATCGACACTCAATTTCTCAAAAACCGATTCGGGGGCGTTTATCTTCCCAATGGCAAAGACACGGATTTATTCCACCCTGATCCTTACGATCCTGAAACCGTTCGTAAAAAGTATGGCTTGTCAGACTATAAGATGCTGATGTTTCCGGGAGCACCTCGACCCCATAAAGGCGTTGAAGATGTTTTAGTTGCATTAGATCAATTAAATGATCTGAGTTTGCGGCTGGTAATCATTGGCGGTAGCCCTTATGACAATTATGACGACACGCTGATCGAGCGTTGGGGACGCTGGATCATCAAGCTCCCCAAACAACCTGTTGAGACGATGCCAGAAATCGTCTCTGCGGCTCATGTGGTCGTCGTTCCGCAGCGAGATACGCTCACGGCTCAGGCTCAGTTTCCGCTTAAGCTTACTGACGGCATGGCAATGGCAAAGCCGATTCTATCCACTTATGTCGGTGACATCCCAGACATTCTCAATCACACAGGTTATTTAGTTGCGCCAAACTCACCTGAACAGTTGGCAGACAAAATTAAATGGATTTTTAATAACCTTGAAGAAGCCAGCGATCGAGGACTTCAAGCCAGAAAACGCTGCGTCGAACTCTATAGTGTCGATGCGATGGCGGTCATTTTATCCGGTGTGATGTCAGCCCTATAAATCACTTTTTAATAGCGGCACGTCTAACCAATCTCCGAGATACGATCGCATCTCTTGAGAAAATTTTGCTCGATGCTCAAAGCGATCAGTTCTCACGGGTTTACGATCTTCATCCAACATCCAACCATAGTCGCTGCTGAGGCGCAAACTACCCTGCCAATCTGCGATCGAGACAATTAGCTGAGGAGCCGGAGAGTTATCATAGTCCTCAACGCGAAAGACGTAGTTAAAGCTGTTTTGATTCGCTGCTGCCACTGTCGAAGGTTGCCCAAACTTCTCGGTCAGCTTTGCCTTTACTTGCTCCACCAGTTCAGGAGTCGCCAGATCTTCTAGAGTTCGCACCGCCAGCGTCAACGCAAAATAAAATTCTTCAACTGGGACAAACTCAAGCTGCATGGTGATGGCGATCGTAGAGACTCTTTGAATTATCCTACGAGATGGGACGATGGATTCAGCAAGCTTCTAGCAACTGCTCGTAATCCGGCAACCGTTGTCAAGAAATCAGGTCAGGTATAATTTGTGGCGTTGCTGAATGCAGATATGAACTGCCCTCCTCACGAAGTGGGGCGAAGCCCTCGCCAACCCCTCGCCCGTGGGCGAGGGGCGCTAGAAATCTTGTTCCCTCTCCCGCGGGAGAGGGCTAGGGTGAGGGCAAAATCTGTGTTTCATAAATTAACTCAGCAATGCCTAATTTGTCATCCATAAACAGAATAGGTTTGTTTCTAAGACAACGCCTATCTGAATTCAATCTCTAATAGGTGAGGCTATGACTCAATCTTCTTCAACTCGCGTGATATCGAGTGCAGACGCTGCTGGTAAAGAGCTTAAAGACACTAGCGGCTTCTGGTCGAGTCTACTACAGCAGCTATTAGATCGTCAGTCGCTCTCTCAAGAGCAAGCAGCGGCTCTCATGCAGGGCTGGTTGGTCGATGCCATTCCTCCAGTGTTGTCGGGTGCGCTGCTGGTCGCTCTACAAGCAAAAAGTGTGTCTGCGGCGGAATTGGCAGGCATGGCACGAGTCTTACAGCAGCAAGCGTCTCCATCTGCGATTTCTGCTACGCCGTTGATTGACACCTGTGGCACCGGGGGAGATGGGGCATCCACTTTTAATATTTCGACCGCAGTTGCCTTTGTTGCGGCGGCGGCGGGAGTTCTGGTGGCAAAACATGGCAATCGTTCTGCATCCAGTCGAGTCGGGTCTGCCGATGTGCTAGAAGCGCTGGGAATTAATTTAGGTGCCCCGGCTGAGAAAATCCGATCGGCGGTCGAAGCCGTGGGCATTACGTTCCTGTTTGCTCCAGGCTGGCATCCTGCCCTAAAAGCCGTGGCACCGATGCGACAGTTGCTCAAAGTGCGGACGGTGTTTAATTTGTTAGGTCCGTTGGTGAATCCACTCCGACCGAGTGGGCAAGTGATCGGCGTGTTTGATTCGAGTTTGCTAGAACCGATCGCTCAGGCACTTAACGCTCTGGGCACTAAACGCGCGATCGTCCTTCACGGTCGAGAACGGTTAGACGAAGCTGGGTTAGGCGACCTGACTGACTTAGCTATTCTGTCCGATCAGCAGGTTCAGGTAGCGACGATCGATCCCCAAGCGCTCGGACTCACCCCTGCCCCAATCGAAGCTCTGTGCGGTGGCGATGTGCAGACCAATGCTGAAATTCTAAAAGCTGTGCTGCAAGGCAAAGGAACCCAAGCACAGCGAGATGTCGTTGCATTAAATGCAGCTCTCGCACTGCAAGTCGGGGAGATGACCTCTGATCACGCAGCCGGAGTTGCGCTAGCGAAGGAAGTCCTGACTTCAGGTGCAGCGTGGAATACGCTGGAGCGATTGGTGAAATTTCTGCGCTAGAGATTTTTTTAGCCTGAACATTGTTGAAACTCGATCGTTTCTTGCTTAATAGAGAGATCACAACTTCCAAAAAAATCGTGACCCAAGAGTCTGACAGGTCCGATCGTGACGGGCACGTTGCGAATAACTCGAGTGCCGACCCGGATGGATTGCAGCATCCCTACAGCAACTTCTGTCTCTCCGGCAGGGGTCATTGCCGTAGCGGTGCCAATGATCTTTGCGCCTAATGCCTCTGCCATGTCGGGGGTGATCATCGTGCCAGATGCTCCCGTGTCTACCATCATCTCAAACTGACGACTGCCATTAAACAATACGTCAATCACTGGAATGCGGCTCTGACGATATTTAATGCGGGCGCGATAACTGCTGCTTCCCGAACCGGAGGTTGCCTCTGCCATCACGTCTGCAATAGGCGTATCGACCACGATTTTAGACTCCAGCGTTTCACTGCGATCGGTTCCAGTCCGGGCTGCTCGACTTTGCGCTAAGGCAAGACTGCGCTGGTATTCAGCAAGTTTTTGGTTGGCAAGCTTTTTATTAGAGTCTGTTTTAGGAACTTGTTTAAGCAGCCCGATCGCTTGTTGCCACCGACTAACGACGAGGTTCCAATCGTCTGCTGATTGGACGGATTGACTCATGCTTTTCGCACTCTGGGCTTTGTCGATTGCTAACTGATACGCTTCGCTCTCTGGTGCTTTCATCGGTTTTGCAGCAGGACTAGAAGAAGCTACAGGAGAAGACTTGGGTGGCGTTGAAGGACTTTGGCTCAGACCGTCAGAGCGACTACACGCCGAGCTATTGAGAGACAACACCGCTGCAAACAACCACAAGGAAATGCCAGACCGGGATAATTTCAGCATGAATTCGGCAAAAAATAATGAGTAAGGTCGTAACTGATACCCCAGACTTAGCATTCCCTGGCGAAGGGGTAATTCCTCCACTATCTCCGATCTCAGAGAAGCTGGCAAAAGTGAGTTAAGAACAGCACAACCCAAAAGACTTGTGCGATAATGCCGAAGATCATTTTTGCACCCTCTCCCCTATGTCTCTCTCCGTTGCGCAACCCGCTCTGCTCGTGCTAGCAGATGGCACGGTTTATCAAGGTTTTTCGTTTGGTGCGTCTGGAACCACGATCGGAGAAGTCGTCTTCAACACAGGCATGACGGGCTATCAAGAAGTCCTAACTGATCCCAGCTATCGAGGACAGATTGTCACCTTCACCTATCCCGAACTCGGCAACACTGGAGTCAACCCAGATGACGACGAATCGGCAGCGCCTCATGTGCGCGGCGTGATCGCTCGAAATATCTGCGATCGTCCTAGTAACTGGCGCTCTACCCAATCATTGTCAGACTATTTAAAGCAGCATAATGTCATTGGCATCTATGGCATTGATACCCGTTCTCTGACTCGCAAGATTCGATCGACCGGAGCCATGAATGGCGCAATCTCAACCGAAATTCTTGACTCTAATGAGTTGCTAGAGCAGGTGCAAGACGCTCCTAGCATGGCAGGATTAAACCTCGTTAAAGAAGTCACGACGACCGATACTTACGAATGGTCTGAGGTCACGGCGGCTGACTGGGAGTTTAGCCCGACTGCCCAACCAGGCAAAGATGTCTTTACGGTGGTTGCGATCGACTTTGGCATCAAGCGCAACATTCTGCGACGACTTGCTAGCTACGGATGTCGAGTCGTCGTCGTCCCATCTGACACATCCCCTGACGAGATTCTCAAACACAACCCAGACGGAATTTTTCTCTCAAATGGACCAGGCGACCCTGCCGCTAACCTTGATGGCATTGAAACCACAAAAGCCCTATTAGCCTCGCAAAAGCCTGTATTTGGCATTTGTATGGGGCACCAAATTCTAGGACTCTCGCTCGGGGCAGAAACCTTCAAGCTCAAATTTGGGCATCGGGGGTTGAACCAGCCCGCAGGATTGACCGATCGCATTGAAATCACCAGCCAAAATCACGGCTTTGCGCTCTCTGCTGATTCACTGCCTGACTCTACAGTCGAGGTGACTCACTTAAATTTGAACGATCGTACCATTGCTGGATTGCGGCACAAAACCCTACCCATGTTTTCGGTGCAATATCACCCTGAAGCCAGCCCCGGACCTCACGACGCAGATTATCTATTTGAGCAGTTTGTGACTGTGATGAGAGAGCATCGGCAAAGATGAGGGATCACATCCTGAAAAAGAGTGGTAAATGTTTCTCAGAAGAGTGTATACTGAAACCTCAAATTCTTGGATTTTGGAGCTAGGAGGGTTCTATTCCTGAGCCACTGAACCTAACTGTAAGCTTGAGAGGCACTCGCGAAGTTAGGGATAATTATCAGCTATTTCGCCTCACGGGTCTGCTAGATGCATTTTCAGAGCCAACCTTCCGTAAGGTGCTTACAAAATGTGTTGAGGATGGACCTAAAAACGTTATTTTAGATCTCTCGACGATCGACTTTATTGACAGTTCAGGTCTAGGTGCTCTGGTGCAAGTTGCCAAAAAAGCCCAGACTGCCGCTGGCACGTTACAGATTGTGACCAATCCTCGTGTGACTCAAACGGTTAAGCTAGTCCGCCTAGAGAAATTCTTGGCGCTGCAAACATCTGTTGATGTGGCGATCGAAAACCTTAAGGCAGCTTGAAGGAGCGATCTATTCATTATCCGCTATCCAGAGGTGCTGGATAGCGATCTTTTTGTGTCATGATAGATTCTTCATCGATTTGCTAGGATCAATTCAGAGTCGATGTCACCGATCAAAAAAGTGCCGTTGGCAAGGCGAGACAGGCGCAGTGATCCCAAATGAGCCAGGAGTTTCAGACACTTTAAAGAGCAGTCTAGCTGACTTAAAGTTTAACGTAGATCGGTCTGAACCCCTCTCATTCGCTCAGGTTCAACGTCTTTCTCCGGCAGCGTTAGCTTACATAGGAGATGCAGTTTACGAGCTTCACGTTCGGCGCTGCTACCTATTTCCACCCATGCGTTTAGAGACCTATCACCAGCAAGTTGTTGCCCAGGTGCGGGCAGAAAGTCAAGCGAACCATTTACGATCGCTCGAACCCTACCTAACCGGCGATGAACAAGCCATTCTCAAGCGGGGTCGTAACGCGGCATCTAACCGTCACAAGCGCGTTGATCCCGGAATTTACCAGCAAGCCACCAGTTTAGAAACGCTCATCGGCTATCTTTATCTGACTGACTCACTCCGTCTATTGGAACTGTTTAGTCTTCTAGAATTTGCCGCATCCCCAGAAGCCCCAAATAGTGCTCCCCGCGCTTGAATAACTGCTCGATCGATCCCTAAAATTTGTCAGGAATTTAAATCTATGTCTATTAATAAACGCGGTTCTGACAATCAGGATCGATCCAGCCGAGACTCTGCGGATAAGCCCAAGCTCAAAAGCAAGCGCATCATTGTCGGACGGAAAGGTCGCGCCTACACGAAGCCTGACTCAGATCAGGATCGGGGAAGCGATCGCCCAGCCAAGAAATTTGAGCGAAACGGAAAATTCAAACCCGAACGACCGTCTCGCAGTGAAAATAGCCGCTCTGAAGGCGGCTACAAACCTCGCGAATTCAATTCAGACAAAAGCTTTGATCGTCCCGATACTCGCTCAGAAGGCGGCTATAAGCCTCGCGAAAGCAATTCTGCAAAACCAAAGCTGCGATCGGGTGAGCCGAGACGCTCCGGCTTCAAACCTCGCGAATCTAGACCAGACTTTCAATCTCATGATTCCAGACCAGACTTTAAACCTCGCGAGCCCAGACGATCAGACGCGCGATCGGGCGATTCTAGACCAGACTTTAAGTCTCGTGACTCCAGACCAGACTTCAAGTCTCGCGAACCTAGACGGGCAGATGCTCGATCGAATGACTCTCGACCTTCCAGCTATAAGTCTCGTGAGCCAAAACGATCGGACTCCAGACCCGACGACAGATCCTCAGATAGACCTGCGAAATGGTCTTCCTACGGAGCGGCAAAACCAGCCTCTTATGGTGGAGAAGTCAAGCGATCGTTTTACGGAGCCGATCAGTTTGATCCCCAAGTTCCTGCTGATGAAGAAGACAGTACTGATCTGATTTATGGACGGCACACCGTTCTGGCAGCGCTTCAGGGCGATCGTTCTCTCAACCGCATTTGGATTACGCCTCGTTTACGCTACGATCCCCGTTTTCACACGCTGCTGACTGAGGCAAAAGCCAATGGCACTGTCATTGATGAAGTCGAACCCAATCGCCTCGACCAAATCACCAGTCGGGGCAACCACCAAGGCGTTGCTGCTCAAACTGCGCCCTATGAGTATGTCGAAATGGGTGAACTGATTGAAAAGGCAAAAGCTGCCTCTGATCATCCTGTGATTGTGGTTGCAGATAGCATCACCGATCCTCATAACCTGGGAGCCATCATTCGCACTGCTGAAGCCCTTGGCGCACAGGGGCTAGTGATTCCTCAGCGCCGAGCTGTTGGAGTCACGTCTACTGTGATGAAAGTGGCGGCAGGAGCGATCGAGAACTTCGCTGTGGCACGGGTGATTAACTTGACTCGCGCCTTGGAAGAGCTAAAAGAAGCAGGCTTCTGGATCTATGGCACGGCGGCTGAGTCTAGCCAACCTATTCACACCGTTGATTTTGCGAAGGCATCTGTTTTGGTGATCGGGGCAGAAGGCGAAGGACTCAGCTTGACCATGCAAAAAAGCTGCGATGTTTTGGTGTCTATTCCTCTTCAAGGCAATACGCCCAGTCTAAACGCTTCGGTCGCAGCCGGAATGGCACTCTACGAGATTTATCGGCAGCGTTGGGCAAGCACGATTCACATGAGTTCTGCAAAGAAGTTGATGTGATTGAAAAATGGGATGTAAACAAGTATAAAGAAATATGGACATTTGATTCTGAACTTTGGAGCGTAGGGCACTCTCCAGCACATTTGAACAAATCGATGAAGCCTATGAATGAGTTGTTGACAGATCTTTTAAGCGCTCTTGGACTTGCCTGGTGGGTTGAAATTACGACTGATAGTCCCCGTTGCCTCTATTACTTTGGTCCCTTTTTAAGTCCTAAAGAAGCCAAAGCTAAGCAATGGGGTTATGTGGAAGATCTAAAGACCGAAGGCGCACAAAACATTGTGGTCAAGGTAAAGCGCTGTAAGCCTACGGACTTAACCATTTATGACGAAGAAGCAGGTCAAGGTGTCAGCAAAACTCAAATCTCAGGGATTCTGAGCGGTCAGTTTTAAAGTTAAGGAGGGGTAAGTTAACCAAATTTGTCCCTCTCCCTTGTTACGGATTCTGAACGGCTTCAGGATGGGCGGCTAACCAGCGATCGATATCTCCCAAAATCTGATCAGGAATCTCCCACGGCAGTAAATGAGCCGTGTCGGGGTAGCAATGGAATTCACAGTTTTGCAGCGATCGCACCATTTCTCGACTCGACGCAGGTGTGATATGCCGATCCTTTTCTCCAGCTAGCACCAGAGAAGGGCACTGAATTTTTTCAAGTTCAGGCAGGCGATTATAGCTTTGCTGAAGGGCAACGCTTAGAGATCGGGTCGCAAATCCCGATGTCTTTAGATAGGCAACCATTGCTTCATTTGCTAAATATTTGTAAGTCGCAGGCGTGTGAGTTTGCACTAAATGGCGAAACAGCGATCGTTTCCCAAAGGTATCAATGTTCCACTGCCATCCTGGCTGCAACCGATTTAGGATCGCGGCAATTCCGGTATAAATGTTGTCCTGCAAACTAATAGGCGGATGATCTCCCCAAGGACGCGCCGAAGTCGCCACTAAGATTAATCCGCTCACCCGTTCTGGAAATTTCAGCGCTAGCTCGATCGCTAGAATTCCGCCTAGAGACCACCCTAGAACGAGACAGCGAGAGATATCGTAGCGATCGAGCACTGCTTCCAGATCAGACAGGTGATCACTCATCAAGAAATCCTGTTGTGTTTGGCTGTTCCCATATCCGCGTAAGTCAGGGGCGATCGTCTGAAATCGCTTAGACAAGTGGCGCGTAAACACCGACATACTGCGTCCTGCTCCGGGATGCCCATGCAGACACAAAATCGGGAATCCATTTCCTTCAACCAGAACATTGAGTGTTATGGCTGGCGATCGCTGATCCATGTTGACTTGCCTCAAAGCGCTGATGGTCGTCTACTCTCAATTTTGCTGCACGATTTATGCCAAATGCCATAGTCTGCCTGGTATTCATCGTTTATTATGAACTCTAGAGATTGCACCTCAGTCTCAGCCACGATCGCCCTACTAACCAAAGGAGTCACTTGAGCTATGGCAGACCCAACCAACCACAACGATGCTGGTGAAGTAACCCCCAGCACGGTTGAAAAGCAAGCTCCCGATGTGGCAGAAGATAATGCGCCTAGCACCTCGTCTCCTGAAACGACTAGCATTCCGACTGCCAACGCCCCTGATCCTGCTAGCGTTAATGCCGAAGACAACCCAAATGCGGTGAAGCCAAAGGCAGGAACTCAGAAAGAGACGACTCCGAGTGAGGAAGCAGTCAAGCCAGCCAAAGCCAAAAAAGAAAAAGCGCCTGCCCTCGAAGATAAGCCTTTCGCTGAGTTTGTTCAGCAAGACTATTTGCCTGCGCTCAAGCAAGGACTTGCAAAGTTAGGCGTGCCCGATATTGACCTCACCTTTGAGAAGAAAAAAATTCCTCTCAAGGGATATGAGTCGAACGAGTCGTGGCAAATCGTTGGTCAGTGGAAAACGTCTAAACAGCCGCGACAGTTCAATATTTATTTCTTTGATGAGAACATTAATGGTTTAAAAGGGTTCTCGTGTGCTGAAAGCGCTGGCAGACCTAGCACGATGGAATCTTTTTTGATCGATGAGCGTAAAGTAAACCTGGATCTTTTAGTATTTGGTGCTGTCCAACGTCTGAATGGTCAAAAGTGGCTAGCAAGAAACTGAGTCATCTTATTCGGATGATGGGAAGGGACGTTCTGTGAAATGTCCTTCCCAAATCTACATTTCTTTGAAGTCATAAACGACAACGCCCGTTTCTGGATCGTTGCCAATCTCCACGTAGCCAGTTCTCAGCATTTCTTGCAGCATTTCCTCAACCTGGAAGAAACTTAGACCTGTCGCAATCACGCCTTGCGTTACCGAAAGTTTGCCGCCTCTTGCTTCTGCGGCTTTTAACAGGTCAACGATCGCTTGATTTCGAGAAGCCTGTAAGCGCAATGGCTCAACTACGCGATGAATTCCGATCTCGTGCGTTATCCCGGCTGGAGCATTCAGACGATTAGAAAGCTTAACGTTGTGCGCCTCAACCATCCTGGGAATTAACAGCAAATCAACTAATTGACCCAATCCAAAAACGCCAAACGGCAACAGCCAAGTCAAAGAAGCAACAGAATTTCCTAAAACTCCCGATACCAATAAGGCAATCCATATCCAGCCACTTGCTAACCAAAGAAAACCTGTCCAGATTTTGCCGTTGTAGAGGCGATGAAGCCCCGCCAGACCAAGTAACATGCCTAGCCAGAGAACATAAGCGGTGCCAACTTTGTTCATATATTCACGTATCTACTCAGGAGGCTCTTGTTCCTCATCATAGAAACTTTGCCCTGAATGTGACAGCGATCGAGACAAATTTGTCAGCGTCTGGCGATCGAGACTTGCCTCAACCCTGCCCCTGTTGCAACTCTTAACAAAAAGCGCTTTTTTGCTCACCTCCTAGCTTGGTAGACTAGGAAGCATATTCAAACTGCATTCCTGTATCCGTGTGACGCGATCGGCGTATTGAGATGTTGCATCAACGCCCACCTTGTAGCCGCAGAAGTTAGACCAAGAGCAATTATCATCATGGTAGATTCCCTTAAGAGACCTGGCTTTGAAGAACTCCGCCCTGGAATTAAAGTCCCAGCCAAGGAGACCATCCTTTCGCCAAAGTTCTACACCACCGACTTTGATGCAATGGCGAAGATGGATATCTCGCCGAATGAAGATGAGCTAAGAGCCATTCTCGAAGAGTTTCGGGCTGACTATAACCGCCATCACTTTGTGCGCGATGCCGAGTTTGACCAATCGTGGGACAACATGGATTGGGACACTCGAAAGCAGTTCGTCGAGTTTTTAGAACGGTCTTGCACCTCTGAGTTTTCTGGTTTTTTGCTTTATAAAGAACTCAGCCGCAAGCTAAAAGACAAAAGCCCCTTGCTGGCAGAATGCTTTGCGCTGATGGCTCGTGATGAAGCCCGTCATGCTGGTTTTCTGAACAAAGCGATGTCAGACTTCAATCTGTCACTCGATTTGGGCTTTTTGACCAAGAGCCGCAAATACACCTTCTTTAAGCCAGAGTTTATCTTCTACGCGACCTATCTCTCTGAGAAAATTGGCTACTGGCGCTACATCAGAATTTATCGTCATCTTCAAGCCAACCCTGATAAGCGGATCTACCCGATTTTCCGGTTCTTTGAAAACTGGTGTCAGGACGAAAATCGTCACGGCGACTTTTTCGACGCGATCATGAAGGCGCAGCCGCAGTATCTCAACACCTGGAAAGCGCGGCTTTGGTGTCGGTTCTTTTTGCTGGCGGTCTTTGGTACGATGTATATCCGAGACACCCAGGAACCTGGCTTCTATGAAGTGCTAGGAATTGACGCTCGTGAATATGAGACCTACGTGATTCAAAAGACCAATGAAACCGCAGGGCGAGTGTTTCCGGTGATGTTGAATGTAGACAGCCCAGAGTTTTATCAACGATTGGATGTCTGTGTGCAGAACAACCGCGAGTTGGCAGCGATCGCCACCTCTAAAACTCCTAAAGTGCTGCAAATCTTCCAGAAGCTTCCTCTCTATGTATCTAATGCGTGGCAACTTCTGCGCTTGTATTTGATGAAGCCGATTAACTCTGCTGTTGCTCAAGGCGTTGCTCGTTAGAAAATATCGTCATGTTGAAGGCGGCTCTACTTGATGTGGAGCCGCTTTTTTGCATGGAGTGGTTGAGACAGGTAAAGGACTGCGATCGAGCAAAGTATCTCTTCGATCGCTACTTCTCTTCGTCTTTTTGAATGGCGTGCAGAAGTTGAAAGCAGAGTTTCAGCAGAAAGATTAGAAAACTAGCACTAGGATTGAGCCAAAGCGCAAACCCGACGATCGCGAATTCGATTACTTTCAGCCACTTTTTCTTATTGGATTTCTGATGTTGAAGCATAGCGGGGATTGGTTAACTCGATATATCCAATCTCTCAATCCGCTCTTTGAGTTCTTGATTGAGTATGTGTTTGATTTGTGCGTGACTTGCGTGAGTTGTGTAAGATCGCTCACAAGCACTCAAATTTAGGCTCTTGGTAATGGCAAAGCGATCGTGTCGTGCGTCTCAGAATGGACTTAAAGAAATCCGACAAAAGTGCAATACTGCTGGCTTGACGCAAGAAGGTTTAGCTGAGACTGCTGGCGTGTCTCGAAGCACCGTTAGCTCCTTTGTTGCTGGCAGGGCTATCGATCGCAACAATTTCGTTGAGCTTTGTACTGTCTTAGATTTGAACTGGGAAGACATTATCGAGCGACCAGCAGAAACAGAATTAGACAACGCTGAGATTAATACGATCGTCCAAGCAATTCGTGAACAGATTAAGCCGATCATTCATCAAAAATGCGGCACGATGCGCGTGTTAGATATGACACAACCGATCGAGCTAACTGGAGAACGCGGAATTTACACCAATGTCAATCTTTTGGAGCGAGTGGTAGGACGGAAACGAATTGAGATTGCAGGATATTGGAACTGTTGGGTAGAACGGTTTAATCCCTGTGGGTTGAATCGATTGACTATAGACGAAGAACGAGTGCCGGAATTAGAAGCGCTAGAGTATTATTCAAAGCTGCTGGTGTTGGGTAAACCGGGCGCAGGAAAAACTACCCTTCTAAAATATTTGGCAATGCATTGTGTTAAGGGAAACTTTCAAGCAAACTGCATTCCAGTTTTCATCACGCTCAAAGATTTTGCCGAACTCGAAGGAACTCCTGGTTTATTTACATACATTAGTCAATCAACTGAGTTGTCGCCGGATTTATTGCAAAAGATTTTGCAGCAGGGTCAGATGTTGGTGTTATTAGACGGATTAGATGAAGTTCGAGAAGAACACACTAAATGGATTTTGAAGCAAATTTTAGAGTTTTCTGACCAGTTTTATCGCAATCAGTTTGTGATAACGTGTCGAATTGCAGCAGAAGAATATACGTTTGAGCGATTTACCGAAGTTGAACTAGCAGATTTTGACAAAGATCAAATCGCTATCTTTGCTCGAAACTGGTTTCCATGGGGCAATTTAGCGGAGAATTTTATCCAAAAGTTGAAAGAAAACAAACCAATTCAAGAATTAGCCAGTAATCCACTGCTCTTGACGATGCTCTGTCTTGTGTTTGGAGAAAATGCAGACTTTCCAGCAAATCGTTCTGAGCTTTACAAAGAGGGCTTAGATATCCTGCTAAAAAAGTGGGATGCGAAACGTAATATTCAACGAGAGCAGCTTTACAAGAATCTATCGAAGAAGGGAAAAGAAGATCTATTGAGCCAAATTGCTTTGAAAGCTTTTGAACAAGAAGAATACTTCTTTAAACGAAAAACTTTAGAGAACTATGTTTCTGACTTCATTTGCAATTTACCGCAGGTTAATTCAGATCCAGAGATTTTTCAGATGGATGGTGAAGCAGTTTTGAAATCGATTGAAGCTCAACATGGACTCTTCGTAGAACGCGCAAAAGACATCTACTCGTTTTCTCATTTGACCTTTCAAAAATACTTTGCAGCTAGAGAGATTACAAAGAATTCTGCTTACCAAGATTTAGTACAACATCTCACGGAGAAACGTTGGCATGAGGTATTTTTGCTGACCACGAATATGATGAGGAACGCAGATGGTTTGTTGATGTTAATGAAACAAAAAATTGATGCAATAGTAGATGCTAGTGAAGAACTACAACAACTCCTTACTTGGATTGATAGGAAAGCTGGCTCTGTAAAAGCACCCTATAAATCCTCTACTGTACGGGCTTTCTATTTCGATTGTTATTATTATTCCACTAACGACGACGATTATGCGCTAAATATTGCGCTTAGTATAATATTTGAATACACTATGTTCAATGCTCTTGAAAAAGAAATGAACATAGATTACAGAATTGATTGTAGAGTAGGCAATAAAGAGTTGACTCTCGATAGTAAAGACCTCGCTCTTGACAGTATTCTTATTACTGCTCTTCACTTTCCTAGATCTGATAATCTTCTACGTGCCCTTGAATATAATCTCGAACTTGCTCCTGAGCTAAAGTGGGCGATACAAGGTCTTAATAACCAAATCCCTAGCGAACTACTAGATGACAAAGAAAATTGGCAGATATGGTGGAAGACGAATCGTAAAGTTTTAAGTAACCAATTGAGAACTGCAATAATCGAGCATCGCAACATCGGTCACGACTGGCAATTCAGCGATGAACAAAAGCAACTGTTACAGCAGTATTACGATGCCAATAAGCTGCTGATGGATTGTCTGAATAGCGATTGTTATGTTAGTCGAGACGTGCGGCAAGAAATTGAAGACACACTGCTGTTGCCGATGAGTGAAATCGATCGCATTTCAAAATTATAAGCCCAGTGAAAAAGTTAACCCTCAGACCATTCATCAAGCAGCGCTTCTAAAGCGGCTTTCATCTCATTAGGATTGGTGGTTGTCGTGCCAAATTGACGGACGACAATGCTGGCGGCAAGATTACCTAAAACGGCGGCTTCCCAAAAGGTTGCTCCAGCAGCAAGACCGAGGGTGAGAGCCGCCACGACCGTATCGCCTGCACCTGTGACATCAAACACATCAGTCCGGTTAAACGCAGGAATGTGTTGCTCGGTGGCATCACGATCGAACAACGTCATCCCCTGTTCGCCTCGCGTAATCAAAAATTGCTGTGCTTGCGTCAGATCCAACAAATCTCGTCCCGCTTGAGATAGCGTCGCCGCATTGGTAATTTTGTAGCCAACAGCGAGTTCTGCTTCTGGCAGATTGGGTGTGAAGAGCGTCGCTTTTTGATAGCGATCGAGTCCAATTTGAGCATCAACAATGGCGCGAGGATGAGCAAGCACGGCATCAATCACAGGCTGAGTGAGCGTGCCATCACCATAGTCAGAACAGACGATCGCATCCACGGTGCCAACGTGCTGATGAATATAATCTGCAAGCTGCTGCTGAAGTTCGATCGAGGGCAGCTCATCAGACTTACGATCGATTCTCACAATTTGCTGAGTGACTGACTGACGGGCGTGTCCAGAGATGCGAGTTTTGGTAATGGTGGGACGATCGGGGTCAAGAAAAATGCCTTGTGTGTCAATCCCGGCATCAAGAAAGATCTGCTGAATGGCTTGCCCCTGCTGATCTTTGCCCAACAGACCAACGGCTTTCACCTTGGCTCCCAGTCGAGCAAAGTTATAGACCGCATTTGCCCCACCTCCCGGAACTTGCCGCGTCGTTTCATGCCGCAAAATCAACACCGGAGCCTCACGAGATACCCGCTCAACCTGTCCCGTCATGAATTCGTCTAACGTCAGATCGCCCACAATTAGGATCTTTGCTTGAGAAAACTGATCCATCAGGTGAAATAAGCGATCGGACGATTGCCGAAGTTGAGCAGTGAAAACAGCATCTAAGGACATAGGAAATGATTCGTAGCGATCGACGTTCTATTGTCGCTCACCACGGGAGCCATACAACAAAAAGAAAATTAGTCAGACTGACAAACCGCAATCAAAACCCGCAATAACTGCGCCACGTTTTCAGGAACACGATAGAGCATAATGTCCTGCGTCACCAACTTAGAAGCCCGATCTAACACTCCAAAGCGCCAATCTTCCCCAGTTGTCACAGCCCCATAAAGACTAGGAGCGTCAGAGTCGATCCATTTATCTAGCGCAATTAACTCTGCTGAAAGCTGGACAAACCCATGCGTCAAGTCAGCTTGTTTTGCCTCCACGATCGTCATTGAGTTTTTCGTCACCACCCGATAGTCGATCGCGCCCTTCAACCAGTTAGACACCGTAATCGGATACTCAATGTCGAGCCGTGCATCAATCAGTTCGCATAGCTCGATTAAGACCGGAGCAATCAGCATCTCTCGTCTTGCAGCTTCGCTGGAGGGATCTGCATATCGAAGATTACGTTCCAAAGTTTCCTCAATTCGGGCAACGCTGAAGACTCGATCGCTGGCAGGTAAATCAAGACGGCGGCGATCGTAGCGAAATCCTAAATCAGCGAGGATATCGGCAATGTTATGCCGCATCTCAAAGTAAGAATGAAACGTATAGCTGGCTTCAGGATTTAGGACTTTGGGCATTTCTGTCCTTTAAGATGACTCGCTAGCTTCGTTATACCAGAATGCTTAGCGTGAAACACGTAGTCAAGCGACAGAAAGATCGGCTCTCGATCGAGCAATACATTTATCCTTGGTTGGGCGATCGCTGGCAGCCAAACTAAATCTAGAAAATGTGATGAACCTCGCGGACGGATTCTCAGAATAATGACAAAAACGTTCACCCTCACGATAGCTATGCGGATTTAATTATTGGTAAGGGCAGACTTGAAGATGTTGTACTCAAACTTAGATAGATCAAATTTAATGGCGTTGTAGCTACCATGGGTAAAGTTTCTAGCGAAGGGTTTCTTTCTCTTAAACTCTGGGTTTCTGGCGGTTGGCTACTTGCCCCTCCTGTCTTAGAGCGCCTGGTTCCGTCTGCAAACAAAACACAACATCAACTAATGGTAGGTGCGTTCCTCCTGTCCACAAGCTTGTTATCTTTCTTAATTATGCTTTCTCCTGAGTTCCGTAGATTGTTGGTTAGCAAGAAGAGATCTCATTTGTATAAGCCCGCTCCATTCTTACTATTAGGCTCAATAACTTTTCTACTAGGTTTAGTTGCTCTCGTGGTTGGTTTTTTAATGCTAAAGGGCATCTGTGTACCACATCGAAACATTCGATGTTAACTATTAGATGAAGAGGCTAGTCCATCGATCACTGACCAATCGTAAATCGAAATTAACGTTCCAAAACTGGCGATCGTATCAAAAGAAGTTGGCAGGGAACTTGCCCTGATAGACTCTCGATCACAGGGTTAATGAGAAACAATTGCTAAAATCAGCAGCAGAGAGTTTATCTGATGAACCAGACCCAGTATGATGCCATGTCTGACGCTGAGTTGAAGCAATATTTTCTTAAGCCTCGTGAGGATCAAGCAGCTTTTCAAGCCTATTTAGATAGAGTTAATCAGCGTCCACATAGGATTATTGCGAGTCCTAACGATCCTGTTTTCGATGAGAAAGTTCAAGCAGCGATTTGGCGAAAGCTAGAAGCGGCAAGAATCAGTCAGCAACTTAACATAGTTCCTGAGCCGTCTGATTGAGGCGTGCCTGCCACCTAATCATGTATCAAAATTACCGCTCCAAAACTAGGAAGGTCGATCGCTAACTGATTGTCTTTTGCTTCAAATTTTTCACCTGTCCACGATCTCCAGTGTCCATCTGCCGGAAACGAAGAAATCGTGTAATCCTCATAAGATTGCTCTGAGAAATTGAGAATGACGACCACCCGATCGCCCGTTTCAGTCCAGCGCACAAACGCTAACACTTTGTTATCAGCATCAGTGTAAAAGAACTCAATGTTCTCGGTTCGCAAAGCAGGATTGTTGTGTCGCAGAGCGATCAAACGCTTGTAGAACGCGAACAAATCATGATTTGCATCTCGTTCAAGCAGTGACCAATCGAGAGGGTTAGGTGTTGATGTCACCTCAGCTTTGTGAGTGGATTGCCCAAACTCATCTCCCATCCACAGCATCGGAATGCCGGGAGCGGTGAACTGCAACACGGCGGCAAGTTTGACTCGCTGAAAGGCGGCTTCTCCAGTAACGCCAACGTCATCTAATTCGACGAGCATATGTTCTCGATCGTGACTCGCTAAATAATTCACCACATTGGTTGTGAACGAGTAGCCCTGTTGACGGGCATCGATCGCAGATTTTAGTTCTTCAAGACTGGAATCTCCACCCGTGATGATGTCTTTGAGAAAGTAGCGGAAACTTTCATGCCAGCAGCCGTCAAATACGCCTTTGGGCTTGACAATTTCGCTTGTGTCGGGAATATGTTCTGCGATGTTATAAAACGGCTTATCACCTGCGACTTGTTTAGCCTGATTCATCAACCAACCGCAAAACTCATAGTTTGCTAATTGTCGAACTGCATCATAACGAATGCCATCGATATGATATTCCTGAATCCAAAATCTCACAACATCCCCTGCAAAACTCCACGCGGGGCGAATGTCTAATCTGTCGTCGTAGTGAGTGTAATCGAATTCAGGACCCCAATAATTTGCATCATCATCAGGATAGTGACGATCGTGATAATACCAATAGTCACGATCGAGCATTAATAACGGATTTTGATCATCGGTATGATTGTAAATGCCATCCAAAATGACACGAATCCCTCGTGCATGACATTCATCAATTAACTGCTTGAGATCTTCGGGTTTGCCATAGCTCGATTCAGGAGCGAAATAGTAGCGCACCATGTAGCCCCAGCGGTAGCTTCCGGCATATTCGGTGATTGGCATCAGGGCGATCGTATTCACACCCAACTCCATTAAGTAGTCAAGTTTAGCGATCGCCCTCTTAAACTTGTCCGGTTCGTTCAGATTGCTGTTGCCGCAAAAATCAGTGATGTGCAGTTCATAGATCACCAAATCCCGATTAGCAGGAAGCGGGTGATCATCATGTTGCCAAACATAGGTATCGACGAGCCGTTCTCCTGACTTGACTCGAACAATGCCGTTTTCAGTGTTGCGATCCATTTCAGTCATGTAAGGATCGTTGATATCGACCCACTGATCTTTGAGCGCAGGACTATTCGATTGGACTCGAAACTTATAGTGATAACTGCCATCGTCAAGATCAACCTGCGTGCGAAAATAGCCATCTTCTCCTTTCTGCATCGACACCTCTTTCCAGTCAGAAAAAGAGCCAATTAGAGAGACTGCTTGATTATTAGGAGCAAAAAGTTTGAACTCGATCGGACTTGTCATAGCTGCTTGCTGTGATTAAACAACGGTGAATATGGGTTGGGTTGAATCTCTATTGCCACACAAAAACTTTGGCTTCGTAGGGTCCTAAATCGGTTATTAGGTGACGATCGCCCACTTGCACGTCATAGTTACCCGTCCATTCGTGCCAGGTGCCATCTTCAGGGAAATCAGGAACACTATAGCCCCCTAGAAACTGGTCTGAGAAATTGGCAACAACGACGACACGAGATCCTTCACCATTCCAACGGGTGTATGCCAACACCTTTGATTCAGGGTTTTCATAGAAGAATTCAATTTTCTCGGTGTAAAGCGCGTGATTTTGCTCACGTAGAGCAATCAACCCCTTGTAATAGCCACGCAGATCTTGGTTCAACTCGCCGATTAGCAGCGTCCAGTCGATTTTCACCTGATCTTGAGTTTTGTAGTGATATTCGCCAAATTCTTCGCCCATCCACAGCATCGGGATACCTACAGCCGTCATTAACAGTGAGACCCCGAGTTTGACTCGACGAAAGGCTTCTTCATCGAGAATGCCCCGATCGCCCAATTCTGCCATTACGTGATTGTGATCGTGATTGGTCAAATAGTTGACCACGTTAGTTGCGCCCATAAAGCCTTGGCGCTTGCAGTCGATCGCGTCTTTTAGTCGCTCCAGATCAAAGGTGTCGCCTGTGATGTGTTCTAAGATGCAGTGATAAAAACTGTCATGCCAGCAGCCATCCATTGGACCATCAACATTTGTGATGCTTGTGGTTTCAGGAATATGTTCGGCAACGTTGTAAAACGGTTTTGCCCCAGCCGTTGCTTTCGCTTCTTGCACGATCCAGTGCATAAAGTCGTAGTTGGCAATTTGCCGCGCTGCATCATATCGAATGCCATCGATGTGAAATTCGCTCACCCAATAGCGCACCACTTCGCCCACAAAACGACGAGCGGGATAGGTTTGCAGATTTTCGTCGTATTTTTCGTAGTTGAACTCTGGACCCCAGTTATTGTCAGGGTCGCGGGGCTGATGGTGATACCAATAGTCGTGATCGACTTGAGTCAATGGGGCAGACGCTTCGGAGTGGTTAAAAATTCCGTCCATGATCACGCGCATTCCGCGACCGTGACACTCGTCGATCAGTTGCTTGAGTTCTGCAGTTTCGCCGTAGCTCGACTCGGTAGCAAAAAAGTGACGGGGATTGTAGCCCCAGCTATAGTCACCGGGATATTCTTTAACGGGCATTAGCTCGATCGCGTTCACTCCTAAATCGCTGAGATAATCGAGCTTAGCGATCGCGTCTCTATAGGTGCCGCGCCCAGTAGGGTTGCCTTCGCCTTCGCCGCCTGAGAAATCAGCGATGTGCAGTTCATAAATCACTAGCTCGTGATCGGCGGGAAGTGGCTTGTCATCGTGTTTCCAAACGTAAGTATCAACGATTCGTTCTCCATCTTTGATGTGCGCGATCGCGTTCTCAGATGCGCTCTTACCATCGACATCGGTTGCGTAAGGATCGGTGACATCAACCCATTGATCTGGCTCAAAAAACCAGCTTTTTGACTGCACTCGAAACTTATATTGATAAGTCCCATCTTTTAGGTCAATGTTGACTCTAAAATAACCATCTTCTCCTTTCTTCATGGAGATCTCTTTCCAATCAGAAAAAGAGCCAATTAATGAGACTGCCTTGTTATAAGGGGCAAATAAATTGAACTCGATAGGACTTGTCATATAACTCCTAAGAGTGAAGATTTAACTACGCTCAGAGCGAAGTAAATATATTGTCTAATGAAAGTTTTGAAGAGCACATCTTGCTCTCGTGGGATAGTTTCCTTTCAGGCTTTTGTGGTCTATCTCTTGAGAGGTAGACCTTTGGTTAGAGTTGCCAGCAAGTGAGGTTGTGATGTTGACTAGACGATACGATCGCGCCCACAAAATTCGACTCAAGATCTAATTCTCGAAGGTGCCAGTTTTCAAGGTTCCCTTGAGGAATTTTCTTCAAATAAGCTTGGTTTGAGTCTAAATAAATTTCTAATTCTTGAAGTTTTGCAAGTCCGTCGCCTGTTGCTTTGAGATAGGCTTCTTTGCAGACCCAGTGACGAAAAAAGGCATTGGGCTGTTGACTTGTAGGGAGAGCTACGATCGCCGCGTGTTCGTTTGGTGTAAAGAAGCGATGAGTCAAGGCGGCTAAATCGGCGATCGCTCTAATCTGTTCTAAGTCAACGCCGACTGGATGGTTAAGCGCAACTGCATAGAGTGCTAACCCTTGCGAGTGGGCGACGTTGAACTGCAATCGTTGATGTTTGAGGAAGGGTTTTCCTTTTTCGCTGTAGGTAAACTGCAGCTGATCCGGTTCGATTGGCAAATAGCGACCGAGGAGCGATCGCAGAATGCCCCGTCCGACAATAAATCGTTGACGATGTTGAGCAAATCGAAAGCGATCGGCTCTGCTCTGCTCATCAGACGACAGAAGTTTTGCAAAAAAATCAATCGATTCAATCGGCAAATCAAGGGTCGATCGCCATACATGAACTTCATCGTTTTGCAGTGTCACATCCGATGGAGGATGCAGCCAATCGCCTTGATTTTTCATATTTAAACCGAGGCAGGTTGTTGACGAATGGCTTCTGATTTAGACTGCTCAATCACAAGAGGACGTAGGGTGAGATATGCGATCGCACCAAACAACGGCACTAAAGAAACTGCCCAAAAAATCCGTTTGTCGGTCAACCCTCTTCGCGCCATATCATCACTCAATAAAGTTGGAAATAGGACACACAACAGACAAAAATCTAAACTCATGACGTGAATAAATCGGCTGGTTTGCCACTGCTGCACAAAGTCATTCCAATCACCTTGAGACACGCCATAGAAGACTAACCCGATCGCTCCTAATGCAATAACCGCTCCAGTCCAACGAGAGTCTAATATCTTGAGAAACCAGTTCTTTTGCCCTGGAAATGTAGGATTAGACTTGCGAAAAATCAAATAGGGCAAGATCGCGAATGCACCGACTGCAAACGAAGCCGCCGAAAATAGCCACGCGGGAAGTTTTTGCCCTTTGCCATCGAGATACATCACGCAACTGTAAATCAGGGGAAACACGCCCATAATGTTAAACAGTGCCACGATTAAAGGGTTAACACCTTGAATCTGCCCAGTAGACAGATTTTTAATTAGGTCGATCGTGTCGGGGCTGTCAGGCGGCGCAAGCAAAAAAGCGTAGCTAACGAATCCGACCCAGATCAGGGTGAGGGCGATCTTTTTGAACATGAGGCTCGAAAATAATAGAGAGTGATTATAGTTTAAGTCCTATGACTAAAGAGACGGGGCGCTATGGAATTGTGCTGGTAACAACAGGTTCACGGCAAGAGGCAGACACGATCGCAGAGTCCCTGATTGAAGCAAAACTCGCGGCTTGTGTGACGCTGCTGCCCGTGTCGTCAATTTACACCTGGCAAGGAACGATTCATCGAGATGAAGAATGGCAACTGTTGATCAAATCTGAACGATCGAGGTTTGACGCACTAGAAGCCAAAATTCGAGAACTCCATTCTTATGACGTGCCAGAGATTATCGCATTGCCGATCGTCGCCGGGTCGCAGCCCTACTTGCAGTGGATTTCTAGTCAAGTCCAGGAATAACCTTGAGAGCTGCAATTTTGGATTAAGCTGATTCGCATCGATCATCCAAAATCATCATGATTCGCGACGCTGTTAAAGCTGATTTGCCCTCGATCGTCACTATTTATAATGCGGCGATTCCCTGCCAAATGGTCACCGCAGATTTTACGCCTGTGACGATCGAGAGTCGTCTTGCCTGGTTTGAGGCTCACACCTCAAGTCATCATCCGCTTTGGGTGATCGACATCAACGGCACTGTCGCCGGATGGCTAGGATTCCAACCGTTTTATGGCAGACCTGCCTACCAAAGCACGGCTGAGTTGAGTCTTTACGTTCACCCTGACTGTCAGCGAATGGGGATCGGGCGGAAACTTTTAGGGCAAGCGATCGAGACGGCTCCGGCTCTCAAATTAGCCACGTTATTGGGGTTCATTTTTGCCGACAATCACCCAAGCCTCAAGTTATTTCAACAGTTTGACTTTGAGCAGTGGGGGTATTTGCCCAGAGTCGCCAAGTTCGATAGAGGAGACCAAGATTTAGTGATTCTCGGCAGACGAGTTTAGAACTGGTTTGATTTAAGCGACTACGGGATCACTAATTTGCGATTGCCGATGTCTTCAGAGATTTGAACTGCAATCGCACCTATGAAAAACATGATTGCTTCTACAAAAACTGCAATTGTATCTACAAAAAACAGGACGGTTGCTGCAAAATCCTCGAGCACTGATTGAGGTAGTGCCCATTGTTGAGGTTTAGTGAGCGATCATGTCCGATCAGGAGATTCGGGTCGTGTTGGTTTGTCCGATGACCCGCCCCGGAATGGAATTTGGGGCTAGCCTTGCGAAGTCCGTTGAAACGGACTAGGGAGAGGTTGAGGTGAAGATGGCTTCGGGTTCTAAGCGAGGGAAGGTTGTGCCTTGGGCGTGGTGGTGTTTTTGGGTTTGGGCGTAAGCGATCGCCAGGTCGAGGTTTTTAGGGCTGATGGAGAAGACCCCATACTCTTGTTGCCATTTGAACTTGGCGAAGGGACTGGGATAGTTGGCGTTGAGATAGCGAGAACTGCTGCCTTTGATGGCTTTGACGTATTTAGACAGGGCAAGACTGGGAGGGCTAGACACAATCACATGAATATGATCGGCAATGCCGCCGATCGCGTGGAGCGATCCGCCTAATTCAGTTGTTTTGTGGTCGATGAATTGATAAAGCGGGGCTTCTCGAATAGGGGTAATCAGGGGTTGTCGCTCATGGGTTGCCCAAACGAAATGATAGTAGAGGTTCCAAAGCGGCATGATGCAATCTGAAGTAGAAAATCTTCTGTTTAGAATGACCCAAATGGCATCAGATGCAACGACGGTGCGATCGAGACCCCACCTGCTCCGATTCAGCACTCCAGTTCTCCCAGTCCCCCTCAGTGGACTTCGCAAGGCTAGCCCGGAATTCCATTCACGGGCGGGATGGAATCGCAGCCAGCCACCTCGATCGACCCCACATTCTCGATCGTGCCGATCAAGCCCTAAATTATCAATGCCTCATGTGCATCGTTGGTGTAAAAAGCTCGATCGTTGCTCCGAGAGGGCGTTTGAGAAGTATAGAAAGCCTCTTCACTATCGTTGCTAATCCGCCCCGGACTGAAGTCGGGGCTAACGGTGCGAAGTCCGTTGAAACGGACTGAAGACGGGGTACTGACTGGCTTTTAGTCCCTTCAGTGGACTTCGCAAGGCTAGCCCGGAATTCCATTCACGGGCGGGATGGAATCGCAGCCAGCCACCTCGATCGACCCCACATTCTCGATCGTTCCTATAAAAACCATGACTGTTCGTGCAAAAAGCTCGATCGCCCGTGCAAAAAGCTCGATCGCCCGTGCAAAAAGCTCGATCGCCCGTGTAAAAAGCTCGATCGCCCGTGTAAAAAGCTCGATCGCTCGTGTAAAAAGCATGACTGTTCGTGTAAAAACCTCGACCGTCCGTGCAAAAAGCTTGACTGTTCGTGCAAAAAGCTCGATCGTTCATGCAAAAACCTCGACCGTCCGTGCAAAAAGCTCGATCGTCCGTGCAAAAAGCTCGATCGTTGGACGGTTGACCCCGATCGTGCTTCAATCTGATGCGTCTTGTAGTTGTTGGAGGAGCGAACACTTCGTGTAGCGGAGCTTGCGCGTCATCGGATCATCTGAAAGTTCGTTCGATCGAGACGCTTGAGGAACTTTTTGGCGAGGATTTAAGCTTTTATGCTTAGCCTGGTTGAGTCAAGAGGCAAAGGTTTATAGATATTGCCTCTAAAGTCAATGTCGTAGACCTGCAATTCATCTGCTTCTAAGTTGATTGTGAAAACTACTCTGACTTTCCCCACTCGCATTCTGAAGAATCCTTTCCAATCTCCTTTGAGGCTTTTGATATCTAATTCGTTAAAGGGAATAATCCCCTCTGTTTCGATCGATTAGATGAGATAGACGAGCCTGTTCTGGAGTTTCTCGGTTTCTTTTGGAGGCAGTTTCTCTAAAAGTTTGAGAGATGCTCTACTGAGGGCGAGTTCCATGCTTTACCCAGTCAGTCATGTTGATAAATTCTGTATCTTTGTGGTCGGCGGGTGAACCCAACTTTGCTTGGATCTCTTGCATTTCTTTATCGCTGACATAGGGAATCAGAACTTGACACAGTTTCAGGCGTTCTTCTCGAAGCACTTCCCGCAGGCTGTCTTTAATGAGTTGTTTGAGTTGATTTGCTTCCACAAGACTATCTCCGATTGCAAGTTCTTTCCAATCTATACAGCTTTAGTCTATCTCTGCTAAGACTGTGAGGAAGCAAATATAAGGGAAACCACGATCGTGCCTCAATCTGATGCGTCTTGTAGTTGTTGGAGGAGCGATCGAGTCATCGGATCATCTGAGAGTTCTGCAATCCGGTTTTCTTGAAGAGCTTTTTGCAGAAACATCAGGAAGTTTTGCAAACCTGTTTTTGTATTAGGGTGGTCGGCTCCGAGTTTTTTAAACAAGATGGGCACCGCTCGTAGATAGAGCGGTTCCGCTTCGTTGTAGCGTCCTTGCGATTTATACAGGTGTGCCAAATTGTTGAGGCTGGTTGCCACATCGGGATGGTCGTCTCCTAACTGGCGTTGACAGATGTCGAGCGCCTGGAGGTAGAGCGGTTCCGCTTCGCTGTAGCGTTCTTGCGAGTCATATAGTTCTGCCAAGTTGTTGAGGCTGGTTGCCACATCGGGATGGTCGTCTCCTAATTGGCATTGCCTGGTTGCGAGTGCCTGGAGATAGAGCGGTTCGGCTTCGTTGTAGCGTCCTTGCGAGTTATACAGGTGTGCCAAATTGTTGAGGCTAGTCGCTACATTGGGATGGTTCTCTCCTAACTGGCGTTGAAAAATTGCAAGTGTCTGGAGATAGAGCGGTTCGGCTTCACTGTAGCGACCTTGCGATTCATATAGCCCTGCCAAGTTGTTGAGGCTGGTTGCCACATCGGGATGGTCGTCTCCTAACTGACGTTGCCTGATTGCAAGTGTCTGGAGACAGAGCGGCTCGGCTTCGCTGTAGCGTCCTTGCAATTTATATAATCCTGCCAAATTGTTGAGGCTGGTTACCACATCGGGATGGTCTTCTCCTAACTGACGTTGCCAGATTTCGAGTGCCTGAAGATAGAGCGATTCGGCTTCACTGTAGCGACCTTGTGATTCACATAGCCCTGCCAAATTGTTGAGGCTGGTTGCCACAAAGGGATGGTCTTCTCCTAACTGACGTTGCCAGATTTCGAGTGCCTGAAGATAGAGCGGTTTAGCTTCGCTGTAGCGTCCCTGGTCATGGTAGAGGCTTGCAAGTCTTCCCAGACTGGTTGCCATATCCGGCGAATCTGTCCGCTTCAGTGAACCCAACAATCCCTCAAATTGCTGCGTCAAATCACGTAATTCCTGCTGGGCACCCACCTCCGCCAACGCCCCTAAAGCAGGCAGCAGATAGGTTGTTAGCAACGTGTCATCTTTTGCCCCACCCCTACGCGCCGCCTCAAACTGACGGATCAACTGCTGCGATCGCTGTCGAGCATCCTCAATATTGACCGTAGAACCCGTCGTTAACAAGGTGCTGTCCCTTGCAGAGTCGGCAAAAGTCACCTCACTCAAGCACAGTCGCGGACTAAAATAACTATTGAGATCAGGAATGGCATGAATCACTCTCTGCAAGAAAACGGGTGTCACCCACCAAATCTGCCGACCCGGAAACGCCAAGAACCGCTCTCGATTAAAATTTAGCACTCGCAGGTCATCTGCCAACGTGCTTTGATTAGCAAACGCCGCCCCAAACCCCACGATCGACACCACTCCCGTAGGCGACTGCATGAGTCGATCGAGCAAATCGGCAACCACGCGATCAGCACTCGGCTGACTTGTCAAAGAGATCTCACGATAAGCAATTCCCACCTCAGATAGCGCAGCCTGCAACTGCTGTGTCACTTGCTGCCGCGCAAACTCAGAACTATACTCCACCCGCGCCATGCCCCGGTCTGATCGTTGCCCCCACAAAATCAACCGTCGGCTAATATCAGAAATGCTGCCCGTCTCATACTCAAATGCTGCCACCTAACACCACCCCCGACGCATCAGGAGTCAGGTGTCCCTGTGCCCCTAAGATATCAACCACTAATGGATGCACTCCAAACCAGCGCTGCCCATTAAACTCCTGCACCGATCGCGCATTTAGCAACGAATAGAGAGCCGGGTTAGTAATCTGCGCCTCCTTCTCGCCATTGTAGATACGCTGCATCAAATTCACCTTGTCTGAGTAGGAGACTTCTTCGCGATCGTAGGGGCTTTGTCCCAGTCGTCTTTCGTAGTCACTCCGAAGCGTCACAACTGCACCCTGCACATCTTCTGCATTGATCTGCTTCCCTCCCCGCAGCAAGGCACTATCTGCCGCATGATTGACCAGCGCAAACAAATCTCGCAGATTTCCTCCCGATGTCACAATCACCCGCAGCAGTTGATCTGGCTCAAACAATTCTAAATCCATACGGGCTGCCAAAACCTCTCTGACTGCCGCTCGTCCTGGCTTGTTGGGGGTGTGATCTGGGTGATACATCGGTGTATCAGGAATCACAAAGCTACAATCACTTGCAAAGGGCAACCGCGCTGCACTCGTAGAATAGTACAAACTAATCGGCAGTGTAAAAATCATGTGTACCCGCAGGTCTTGAAAGATATTGGCGTAGGTAATGAACAACTCCTCAATCCGCGCACTCGGAATGCCTGCCCGATCAAAGTCCTCCGCCACAAATAACCACTGCTGACCCTGCACAGCTCGCAAAGATTTATTGCATTCATCCAGCAGGCGATTGGCAACTTCAATCAGCGAACTCATCCGATTCAGCCGATATTCCACCACTTCTTGCTTTCGAGTCGCCGCAAACTTAATTTCTCCTTTTAGTGTGGCAAACAGCCCCAAAACTTTTGACCACAGCGACTCTTCTTTGACCCCTGCTCCTGCTTCAGCCGTAATGGTTGAAGTCTGTGCCTGCTCACGAGTTGCTTTTTCAGTCGCAAACCAGTCCCAAATCTCTTGAAGCCGACGATCGGATGGGCGTTTTCCGGTTCCTCCCTGGTTGATCGGCTGGGCAGTGCGCTCTGCAATTTCTGCCATCATCAACAGCAACACATCCAACGACTTAAAGCTTCCTGGATCGAGCGACGACACAGCGCTAAACCGAATCGTGCAAAACTGTTGCTTGACCGCTTGAATCAGACGAGAAAGTTCTGTCGTTTTGCCCACGCCGCTATGACCCATCACACAGGCTTTGTAAGGAATTCGATCGTTGTAGGCACGATTGAGCCGCAGTTGAATGCGTTGCATCTTATTGCCACCCCGAACTTGATTGATCTCTTCTCGATAAAACGCCTTTAACTGCTCTGGTGTGTCAAGCGGCTCTGGCTTTAAGGTTCTATAGACCTCTTCTAGAGAGACGGCTGGAGTGATTTGCAGACTTGCTAAGTTTGACATCGGCTACTGAAGATCTTTGCTTGACACTCAAGATATCAGCTTTCACCCACGATCGCAGGATCAGAAAAATTTGTGCTTCTCTTACCTTCAAATAGAAGCGTTCTTGCTTAAGCTAGTAGATTGTCAAGCTCGAAATTGTGCAGCCAAGTTTTACAATCTCTTTCCAACCAGAATTTCAGAAGCAGTCCATTCACAAAATCAAAGCTGACAGACCACTAGTCGGTTCCGCAAACTTTCATCATTCCAATAAAAAACGACACGCTTCTCAGATTAAGTGCGATCGTTTTGTCTTGTAGAGTGCTTGTTCCGACTCAAAGCGCGACACGGCTCACTTATTCATCGGTGAATGGATCTACCTGCAAGATGAATCCAGGTAAAACAGCTTCTCCAGACAGTTGAACAGGCAGCGACTTCACTTCTTTGTCCTGTCTTTGACGATACACTTCGACCTGTTGATCTTGAGGATTAAACAGCCAGCCCAGCCGCACGCCACTATCGAGATATTCCTGCATCTTTGCTTGTAGAGTCGCAAGATCATCCGTGCGCGATCGCAGTTCAATCACAAAATCAGGCGCGATCGGCGGAAATCTTTTACGTTGTTCAGGAGTCAGTGCCTGCCATCGAGAGAGTTCTACCCACGCTGCATCTGGAGAGCGATCACTTCCACCCGGTAGCTTAAACAGAGTCGAAGAGCTAAACACTTTTCCTAGTTGGGTCTGCTTGTTCCACACATATAACTCTCCCCCCAAATCCATTTCTCGGCTGCCGCTATCTCCTCCCACGGGTGACATAACAATCAACACTCCTTTTGCGTTTCGTTCAATATTCAATTCAGGATTGTGGATGCAGAGTTGATAAAATTGCTCATCGGTCAGATGAACGTCTTGCATATCTACCAGTAAAGGAAGCGTCAGTTCCATCGTCTGTGACTCCTATTGATGACGGTCTGCCAGAGTTGATGTCGAGGTCTTTAAAGGCGTGATGCTGATGCAATTGTTTACAGGGTTTCTGAGATGGAGTTAATGACTGTCTTGACTCTCAAAAAATCCCGTTAGCCACTCTTTTATGTGATAAGTTGCGCGACAGTCATCTTCGTTATAAACCACGATCGAGTCCAAAAATGCCCGATCGCCCGTTGCCAGCCATTGAGCATACCAATAAATCGATTGGGCACCGTTGGCGCTAGAGTCTCGCCAGTTGAACCCTAACCATCGCGCGATATGCTTGAGCGCATAGCTCTCGACGGGCAACGTTACCGATTTTGTAACTCGCTCATGCAAATCGACAAAACGCGCTAACAGAGGCGTAATGCGTTCTCTGGGAGTGCCATACAGTTCGGCAAGTTGTCCGACGGTTTGCACTTCAAAGAGGCAAAAATGAAAAATGGGCGCATCTGGATACGCCCACACAAGGTCAAGAAATTCTTGCCAGATCTTTGACTCGTCTTCAGGTTTATCTGCCAGCAGTGGATGGAAGACTTCGGTTTTTTTCTGGCGATCGACGACTAGCACTCCATGTAGATAAATCAGATTCAGCGACGGCTCAGCTTCGATGTCGAAGTAAAGCTCGATCGGGGCTGTAGGAATAAAGGAACCCTGACTGCGAGGAATCGGTTTATGTCCATTTTGCGGCTCTGAGTCAGGCAACGCAGCGTAACTTTCTCCTAACAAAGCGCGGTTTTGAATGGTGGATTGAGCCTGACGCACCAGTTTTCGAGCCGCCTCACTGCCAAATCCTGATAGGGGTTCTAGCTGTTTTGGGTGCAGATCTGCCAGCGATTCCAACGTCGTTAAATTTAGCGCTTGGAGTTGAAGATAGCGGCTAGGCGTGACACCGGGAAGTAGGGAAAGATGCTGGTCAGCTTTGGCGATCTCATAACACTGACCATACCAGTGACATAAACTACAGCGACTGCGAGAGATAAACACCTCTGGCTCCTGGTCACTTTTTAAGGTGGCGAGACACTCGTCCAAAATTGCCTCCATCCGAGGAATCGCCTCCCACAAATCGACCTCATAATAGCCTTTGCCGCGCAGCAGCAGCCACGCCGATTCGCCCCAAGCCCCTTGCACGGCTGCTAGCACTTTGACGTGGTAGGCAACAATAATTTGATATTCTTGCTTAGGGCGTTTGCTCAACTTGATCTCAGTCGGCACATAAATCCAGTCGCCAAATACCGATTCTCCAGGCTGTTTGGTTAACAGATCAGGAACGCTGATCAACGTCACACCATCCTGCTCAGAGAGTAAAACAGGCTGATAGATCTGATCGACTCCCTGGCGCATCAGTTCTTGTGTCGCGGCTGCCCCAGATGTCCAATCTCCCGATCGATAGCTCGGTTTTTGATAGGTTTCGCCCGTCAAAATCTGCTGATGATTGGCGATGCTGTCTTGAATTAATTTCAGCAAATAGTCATTAGGAGCATCTCGTTGATTGAGATCCCCATACAAATCGAGAAACGCTCGACGGCTACACCGTTGATAATTAAGGAGAAGGTCGGCAGTCAGCAACATAGCTATACGCTAACAAGAAATTGGATCAACTGCATAACCATTATTTGTCATCTGTCAAGAGAGATTTACTGGTTAGCCTTCCTCACGTAGCTCACAATAACGACTAATTTAGATTTAGGTTGGACTATGCTCAGTACTTCTACGAAAACCACTCAATTAGATCAGTATCGGCAGCACTTTCCTTATTTAGAAAATGTCGCTTACTTTAACTATGGTGGGCAAGGACCTATGGCTCGATCGGCGATGGATGCCATCCACCACGCTCAAGAATCGTTGCAAAAAATGGGTCCGTTTTCGAGTGCGGTCAACGCCTGGATGGGAGAGGAAGCGAAACAGACAAGAGCGGCGATCGCCGCAGAATTAAACGCTCCAGTCGAGACGATCACTCTGACTGAGGATGTCTCAGTTGGTTGCAATATTGCCCTCTGGGGCATTGACTGGAAAGCTGGAGATCACCTCCTGCTAACTGACTGTGAGCATCCCGGCATTGTGGCAGCAGCACAAGAAATTCAGCGTCGATTCAAGATCGAGGTGTCGATGTGCCCGTTAAAGGCGACTCTGAATGAGGGCGATCCTGTAGCGGTGATCATCAAGCATTTGCGTCCTCAGACTCGTCTCGTCGTCCTCAGCCACATTCTTTGGAACACAGGACAAGTTTTGCCATTAGCGGCGATCGTGTCTGCCTGTCATACCTATCCCAGTCACCAGCCCGTTAGAATTTTGGTTGATGCCGCTCAATCGGTCGGCGTGTTGCCCCTCAATCTCACCGACTTGGGAGCCGACTTCTACGCCTTTACAGGTCATAAATGGTGGTGCGGTCCGGCAGGAGTCGGCGGACTTTATGTGCGTCCAGACGCGCGAGAAAGCTTGTCTCCGACCTTTATCGGTTGGCGCAGCATCACGACTAATTCGGCTGGTACGCCGACCGGATGGCAACCCGACGGACGACGCTATGAGATTGCTACGTCAGCCGTGCCCCTTTATGCTGGATTAAGAGACGCGATCGCACTTCAAGCAACCTATGGCACTATTGCGGAACGCTATCAGCAAGTGTGCGATCGTAGCACTGATCTATGGCAGCGTTTGAGAGATGTGCCGACGGTGAAATGTCTTCGATCGACTGCTCCAGAAGCGGGACTAGTCTCATTTCAGCTAGAGAGCGGCAACCATAACTCACTTGTTCAGACATTGGAAAGCAACGATATTTTTGTGCGTACTATTCTCGATCCCAATTGTGTTCGCGCTTGCGTTCACTATTTCACTACCGAAGCTGAGATCAATCGATTGGTAGAAGCGATTAAAGAGTTTTGAAAAGAATTGAGATAAGCCCCTTACCATGTCTCTATGCAATAATTCGAGCTTTAATGTAACCCTTCATTCTTTCCCATGCCTCAACCCATTCTCTACATCGCGATCACTAATCACGGGTTTGGTCATGCGACCCGCGCTGCTTCGGTTGCTGCCAAAATTCAAGAACTGTGTCCAGACATTTTGCTGATCTTGGCAACTACTTCGCCCCGATCGCTGCTAGAGGCATACATTCCCGGTGATTTTATTCACCGTCCTCGTGGGTTTGATGTGGGTGTAGTGCAGTCTGATAGTCTGACGATGGACAAGGCTGCCACGTTGGAGAAACTAAAAGACATTAAAGCCAATCAACGATCGCTGATTGCCTCTGAAGTCAACTTCATCAGACAAAATCGCGTCGGCTTAGTGTTGGCAGATATTCCGCCATTAGCGGCTCCGATCGCGAAAGCCGCAGGAGTTCCGGGTTGGATGATGGGCAACTTTGGCTGGGATTTCATCTATCGAGCTTGGGGTGAGGAGTTCACCGAAGTGTCAGACTGGATCGGTGAGTGTTTTAGTCAGTGCGATCGCTTATTTCGCTTACCCTTTCATGAGCCGATGGGGGCGTTTCCGACGATCTTTGAGACGGGGTTAACGGGGGTGAATCCTCGATTTGATTTGGCAGAACTCAAGGCAAAATTTAACCTCACCGAGACTCCTAAAGATAAAATTGCGCTCATGACCTTTGGCGGGTTGGGACTTGATCGGATTCCCTACGAAACCATGCAGAAGTTTCCCGACTGGACGTTTATTTGCTTTGATTTAAGTGCGCCTGAGTTGCCAAACTTACTGCGAGTGGACGATCGCTTCTACCGCCCCGTAGATTTTATGCCCCTCTGCGGTCGTCTAATTTCTAAACCCGGATACAGCACGTTTTCTGAAGCGTGTCGGCTGGATTTACCGATTGTCTCCCTCACCCGCGAAGGCTTTGCCGAGGCTCCCGTGTTGCTCGAAGGCATTCAAAACTACGCCCATCACCAAATTCTTTCTCCTGCTGAGTTCTTTCAGGGAAATTGGGAGTTTTTACAGCAACCGCTCCATGCACCTCGGCTGTCTACGTCATTGCCTAAGGACGGCAATCACACGATCGCCCAAGACGCGATCGATTATCTGATGCCAAATCATTAAAAATCATTGCCGTCACCTTGAGAGAAACCGAAGAGTTGTCAGACCTTGCAGTTCGGTGATTAGCATAGAGTCGAACGTGAATTGATGCTCAAATCGCTTCTATGACTCAACATCAAAAAATTCTCACTATCCCCACATCAGGCAAGGCTCTGCTGAGAATTACTCAAAAAATTCAGGCGATCGTGGCTGAGTCAGGCATTAAAACAGGCATCTGTCATTTATTTCTACGTCACACCTCCGCCAGTCTGATCATTCAGGAAAACGCTGACCCCGACGTGTTGAAAGACTTAGAGAGCTTTTTCTCTAAACTGGTTCCAGAATGGGAATCTTATATTCACAGTGCTGAAGGTGCCGACGATATGCCTGCCCACATTCGCACCGTTCTCACTCACACGTCTGAGCAGATTCCGATCGCTCAAGGTCGGTTGCTGTTAGGCACTTGGCAGGGCATCTATGTCTGGGAACATCGGCAACACAGTCATCACCGCGAATTGGTGGTGCATATCACCGGAGAATAAGGCAAGCGTGTCTCAGCTATCATCCTCATCCAAGATCCGATCAACGTCTAAAATCATCTGGGTTGTCTTAGCTGCCAGTCTCAGCCTCGGTGGTTGCAGCCTTGAAAAAGCACGGGCACTGCAAGGAGCCGCCGTGCAGTTTAGAACCGAATCTCTGGCGGCGATCGATGCCATTGATCAGATGCGACAGCGCGAGTTGGAAGCGCCTCCGCGATCGCAAGCTGAGATTCGTCAAGGATTTATCTCGCGGCTGCTCAACTCTAAAGTCGATCTCAATAGTGCCGTGGTTGATTTGGCGATCGACCCGTTTAAGCCGCCCAACGTTGCCGAGTGGGATGATTTTATCGTCGATTTGCGGAGCCAATATGACGGCTTTGCCTCAATTTTTGACAAGCTAGATAGCGGCACCTTAATCAGCCAAGCTGAAGCCAAACAGTCTGCCGAATATGCGAGAACGCTCACCGTGCAAATGGCACTGCTGGCGGATGCGATTACTAAAAATCCGCCGATTCTGGGTCAATATCGATCGAGAGCGATCGTCAAACTCAAAAAAATTCGACAAGATTATCAAACGCTGCTAACTCGCCTCAAAGCTAGAGAAGCCGGAATCTCAGACGGGAGTGAAACGCTCCAACAGATGAACCAACGAAAATCAGATCTCGAAAACCAAGCCGGAGAACTGATGAATGAATGGCAGCAGATCAAACAAGAGGAGCAAAAACTACTCGAAACGACGGTCGCTCAGTGTACGAAAGCTGCCACGATCGGCAAAGAAGTCGTCGAAGTCGCCAATCATTACGACGATTTAGAGATCAGCCAACTCAATGCCCTGATTCCTAGAATTCTCACGACGGCTGCTGCGTTTACGGGTCGCGATTACAGCGCGGTCAGAGGCAAGGCGACAAATCTAGTGTCTCAAATTCAGTCTGATCCTTTATGGAGTGGCGTGACCAAAACACTGCTCGATCGCGCTAACGCCGCTACTGCTAGTCGCGCTCAGATACAGGTTAACTTGCCTGCACTCCCGCCTACTAGCCGTAATCGATAAAATTACCTCACTGCTCTATGGCTGACTCTAATCACCAATTTCTGCAACAAGCGTCTGATTTAATGAATGATCTCAACGTCCACTATATGGAGGCAGAGTTTGATGATCAGGTGCAGCTTAAAGACCAGCTCGATCAAGCAATGAGTAATTTTTCTAAAACAAAACTAGCCATTCTCAAACACAATATTATTTGTACCTCAGACGATGTGAAACAAATGCAGCAGCTGCGATCGCGGCTCGCAAACGCTCCTAATTTGCAGCAAATTTTAACGACGGTCGCGAGCTTCATAAACTTTGTGCGATTGCGGTTTCTCTAACCATGTTGACTGTCCAATTGTCGATGCATCAATGATTACGATCGAGCACGTTGACCAACTTCTCAATGACTGGAAGCAGAAAGTCAATCTGGTGAGTCAAAACCTGATTGACCTCCAAGATTTGCCCACCTATCAACAATTAGCAGGTGTGCCTGGGGTCCCAAAAATTCATTTAACCGGAGTCACTGCAACGCAAGTCACGCCAGCATTAGAGGCGATTAATGAATTATTTCAGCAGTTTGATTTGTTGATTAAACCGATCGAGCACGCTAATCAGCTTCGCAAACAGGTGTCTCGATTTTTGGGGTCAGAAAAAGCGCTGCAAGAGATTGAGACGCTGCTGACGGGCGCTTCGATTCAGCTATCTGTGGTGCAAACGCCCTTCGCCCACCGAGATTTACTAACTGCCGCCGAAACCACGACCACGATCGCGCCTGCTCAATTGCTGTCCATAATGACGAAGAGGTTTCAAGCCGCGAGAGATATGGTCTTAGCGGTCGATGCCGCGTGGCTGGCGCTAAACTCGACGCTGATCGATGCTGAGACAGAAATGCGATCGCTTCAGCAGTCTGCCGATTTGATCGATCAGGGTTCTTTAAGAGAATTGGTGCAAGTGCATCATGCGATCGCCGCCTTGTACGATCGTATTCAATCCGATCCGTTAGGAGTGAGAGCCGAGTTTGAGCAGACCATTCAGCCGTTGATTGCACAAGCGAGAACTGCTGTTCAGCAGGGAGTTCGGCAGCAAGGACAGGTACGAGAGAGGCTGGCGATCGCCCACACTTTATTCAACCAACTGCAAGCACTCCACCAACAAAACTTGGCTGTCTTTACGGAAAGCCAGGAAAAAGTCGTGGATCACTCTTTGCTACAGGAGCCGCTCGCGTCAGAGCGTCTTGTGGCTCTCAACCAGTGGCTGACTCGCCTCGAAGCCAAATCAATCGAAGGACTCATCAACCCCGTGTTAATTGGTTTAGAAAATTGGATGACCCAAACACGCGAGTTTTTAGCATCCGAAAAACGGGCATACTCAGCCAATGTTAAACCCCTCGAAACTCGCCGTGAGTTACGTGGGCGATTGGATGCTCTTAAAGCCAAAGCTCTTGCACGAGGGTTTTCTGAAGATGCCACTTTGGTCGAGCTTGCCGCTCAAGCCAAGCAGATTCTCTACACTCGTCCCACGCCCTTAGATGCCGCGATCGCAGTAGTATCTCACTATGAAAAACATCTCAATGGTCATTAGCTTTCTACTCACAGGAGTTTTTGAATGAACGGCGAACCCCTCCGGGGCAAGGAAGTTGTGCGCTGCACTCGAAATCAGTGCATAGGCACGATCGAAGATGGTTACTGCAATGTCTGCGGGCTGGCAGCGATTGCGACATCCAGCACTCGTCCTCAACCGAGTGCAAAAGTTACAGCAAGAAGCGCCCCCGTCACGACTGGAACGGGATCATCTCCCCTGACAAACCGAGCGTCTAAAGGGTCGCGGCGCACTCACTCCACTTCGGCGCGCAGCACTCGCAGACAACTGGGCGCAGGCTTAATTTCGATTCCTGAGTTGCCTTCTACAGAGCCAGAAAAGGCGATTCTAATCGAAGCTAAAGTGCCTGAGAACAAACGGGCTTGCGGCAACTGCAACAACCCTCTCAAACGAGAAAAAGGCTTTTGCAGCAAGTGTGGACAGAAATATTCGTTCATCGCCACCCTGCAACCGGGAGATGTGATCGCAGGTCAATATGAAGTCAAAGGCGCGATCGCTTACGGCGGTTTGGGCTGGATTTATCTGGGCTTTGACAAAACGCTGTCTCGCTATGTCGTTCTCAAAGGGTTGCTCAACAGCGAAGATGCTGCCAGCGCTGCTGTTGCGGTTGCCGAACGCCAGTTTCTTGCGGTGGTCAAACACCCGAATATTGTGGGCATCTATAACTTTGTCAATCACGGCACCGAAGGCTTCATCATCATGGAGTATGTCGGGGGGCAAACCCTCAAAGACCTTCGCAAACAGCGTGGCGTGTTGCCCATCACTGAAGCGATCGCCTATATTCATCGCATTCTGAGTGCGTTTGCTTATTTACATCAGTTGGGGTTGGTCTATTGTGACTTTAAGCCCGACAACGTGATGTTAGAAGGTGGCGATGTCAAACTAATTGATTTGGGCGGGGTGCGGCGCATTGATGATCCCAATGGCGATATCTACGGCACGGTTGGCTATAGTGCGCCCGAAGCCGGAGAAGGTCCGACGATCGTCTCGGATTTGTTTACTGTTGCCCGCACCTTGGTGGTGTTAATCACCAACATCAAGGGCTTTAGTAAAGAGCATCTTTTCACCTTGCCGAGTGCGGATGAAGATCCGATTTTTGCCCAGCATGAGTCACTTTATCGATTTCTAATCAAAGCAACGGCTGACAACCCTGACGATCGCTTGCAGACTGCCGACGAGATGGCAGATCAGCTATTGGGTGTGCTGCGAGAAATAGTGGCATTAGAGACAAATGTTCCTCGCCCTACGTCGAGCAATTTATTTGGCGGCGATCGGTTGGCGCTGATCAGTAGCAGTGACTCTGCGTCGATTAGCGCGAGTTATCATCAGTTACCAACGCCTTCGTTAGATGGGACTGACGTAGGATTTAACGCGGTAATGAATGCCATCGCGATTTCAGACAGCACCCACCAAATTGAGAATTTATCACAAGCGGTCAAACAGTTTCCTAAGTCAACAGAAGCGCTTTTACGATTAGCCAATAGCCTGATCGGAGTCAACTATGCTCAAGTTGAAGACTATTTAACCGAAGTCGAAGCCAAAGACCCGTGGGACTGGCGAGTGCTGTGGTATCGAGGGCGATCGCTGATGGCGCAAGGCAAATTCAAAGAGGCTCAGGCAACTTTTGACCAGGTTTATTTTGACTTACCCGGTGAGTTAGCGCCAAAACTCGCGTTAGCCTTGTCCGCTGAGCAAGCCAAAAATTATCCTTTAGCGATCAAGATGTATGATTTGGTGTCTCGCACCGACCCCAGTTATGTCTCGGCTGCTTTTGGGTTAGCGCGATGTCTGCGCGCTAGGGGAGATCGTAAAGAGGCAGTTGCTGCGTTAGAGCGAGTGCCGCAATCGTCAAGTTTATTTACGCAATCGCGGGTCGAAGTTGCCCGGACACTGATCAATCGCGATCGCAGTGCCCCCGGTGCCCAAGAGTTAAGAGCAGCTTCGGTGGCGATCGAAGCCTTAACGCTCGATGGCATGGAGCGGCATTGCCTCACCCAACAAGTGCTTGAAACGGCTCTGCATTTGGTCACGACGAAAGCCATTCCGTCCACCTCAGCGATCGCGATTCTCGGTCAACCTTTAGAGGAACCCAAAATTAGAAAAGGACTCGAAAAAGCCTTGCGGGCTATGGCACACCTGACAACCGGAGATGAAAAAATCCGTCTCGTCGATGAAGCTAATCGAGTCAGACCGAGGAGTCTATTTTAATCATGATGCCAACGACTCAATGCCCAACGTGTAATGCACCCGTTTTACCAACTGATCAGTTTTGTGAGGAATGTGGCACTGCTTTAATAGAGGAAAAATCCGCGTCTACAGGGTGTGAGAAATGTGGTGCGTCGCCTGACCTGATCGACGCAGACGGGTTTTGTGGTCAGTGTGGGTTTCGTCAAGAGGCAAGAGAGGGTGATCGCATTGAAATAATTCTCAACCCCAACTTGGCAGGAGTCAGCGATCGAGGACTCCGACATCATCAAAACGAAGATTTTCTAGCACTACAAACGGTTGGAAATGCCAAAATCCTCATCGTTTGTGATGGCGTATCTAGTTCTCATCATCCCGAACTTGCGGCTCAAAAAGCGTCTGAGACTGCCTGTTTGACCATCACGTCCGCCCTGCAAACCGGGGCTTCGCCAGAGTCTGCCATTCAATTGGCTGTCAAGACTGCACTCTTAGACGTTTGTCGTCTGTCTCAGACTGACACCGAGCCACCGTCTACCACCCTAGTTGCAGCCGTTGTGCAAGATGGAATCGCCACGATCGGATGGTTAGGCGACAGCCGCGCTTACTGGATTTCTGATAGCGGGTCTCGCCAGTTAACGCACGATCACTCCTGGGTCAATGACGCGATCGCATCCGGCAAAATGACCGCAGCCGAGGCAAATCGCTCCTCTCAAGCCCACGCCATCACTCGCTGGCTAGGAGCCGATGCCCAAGACGACGCTGACCCCTCGATCGTCCGTTTCTCACTTCCGGGATTGGGCTACCTTCTGCTCTGTAGCGACGGATTATGGAATTACGCACCCGAGCCTCAACAGATTCAGGAATTGGTGCAAAAAAGTTTGGGAACGGATGCGGTTACGATTTCGAGATCGCTAGTGGAGTTTGCCCGATCGCAAGGTGGACACGATAACATCACAGTTGCACTATTCAGTCACTCTTTATTGAACTAAATCTATGGTTACTCAATTCACTGCCGAAGTTTTTCAAAATCAATTCTTGCCGCAAGGATCGAGAGAAGTCCATGCAATTATGACTGTGAATGCTGGCGAGAACACAGAAATCGCAAGCAGCGTATCGGGAGCGCGGCTGTTTGGAATCATCTGTGACGTATCGGGATCAATGGGGGGACAAAAAATTCGATCGGCAAAAGATGCCATGATCAAGGTCGTCAATTTGCTTCCAGAAGACGCTGATTTTTTCATTGTCGCTGGGTCAAGCCAAGCTCGATTAGTCGTTCCTCTGACGCAAGCAACTCCTGAAAACAAGCAGCGAGCGATCGTCAATATTCGCGCGATCGAAGCCGGGGGCGGAACGCTGATTTCAACGTGGCTCAATGCTGCGCTCAAACAATTTCAGCACATGCCCAGCGCCATTCGTCAAGCATTGTTGTTGACTGACGGACAAAATGATGAGTCAGATGAAAAAGCCTTTGACCAGGCGCTTCAAGCCTGTGAGGGTGTTTTTCAATGTGACTGTCGAGGTGTGGGTACTGATTGGCGCGTTGCCCAACTCAAACGCATTTCTAGCAGGCTTCTCGGCACCACTGACATCATCGCTGATGCCTTCCTGATTGAAGCTGACTTTCAGACGATTTTGCAGAAAGCAATGGGCAAAAATGTTAGCGATGTCTCGATGCGGTTGTGGACTCCTCAAGGAGCCAAAATTCTCTTCTGCAAACAAGTCAGCCCCGATATTGTCGATCTCACCGATCGCGCGAAATCCGTCAAGCCGCAGGTAGTTGACTATCCGACTGGGGCTTGGGGCAAACGCGAATCGCGAGATTATCACTTCTGCATTGAGGTCAATTCGGGTAATGTAGGCGACGAAATGCTGGCAGGGCGAGCAAGTCTGATTTGCGCGATCGACGGCACCGAAACCAAAATTGCCGAAGCCCGAATTTTGGCGGTTTGGACAGATGACGATGCTAAATCCACTAAGATCGATCGCCGCGTCGCTCACTACACGGGGCAAGCTGAACTCGCTCAAACCATTCAAGACGGATTAGACGCTCGCAATCAAGGCAACGTCGAAGTCGCGACAGCCAAACTGGGACGAGCCGTTAAAATCGCTCACGAATCGGGCAACGAAGCCACCGCCAAACTTTTGCGAACCGTGGTGGAGATTGAAGACGCACCCACCGGAACCGTGCGGTTGAAAAAAGCGATCGCCAAAGAAGATGAAATGGCATTGGAAACCCGATCGACCAAAACCACGCGCATTCCTAAGTCATAAACCACCCTCTATGTCTACCTATCTCTGCCCCAAAGGTCACGAATCTAGCGAGTCTGATTACTGCTCAGAGTGTGGCGCGAAAATTGGTAACCCTTCCGCCTCCTCTGTCTCTGCACCGCTTGTGCTTGAGAACGCTGCTCAATGTTGTCCTGATTGCAGCGCCCCGCACGAACTTCACAGCGGCAACTTCTGCGAGATTTGCGGCTATAACTTCGTGACAAAAGCCCACGGAGAGCTGCCCATCATTCAGCCCATTGCGTCCGAAGTCGTGACTCCTCTTGAGACCACTACGACCAAACAAGAATCAGCCACTCATGAATGGGAAGCCGTCGTAACGATCGATCCATCACTACGGCAGCCTGACAGTCCTGAGCCGCCAGCAGACGCAACTCCGATCACGATTCGCCTCAATCAATCAACTCATTTGATCGGACGCACTAGCCAAGCCAGAGCCGTCTACCCAGAGATCGCGCTGGATTTAGATGACGCAGTTTCTCATCGTCACGCGCTTCTCGATCGTCACTCAGATGGCACGTTGACTCTGCGCGATATCGGGTCGTCAAATGGCACACAGCTTAACGGAGTTGAACTCAAACCGATGGTTGATATGCCGCTCAGAAGTGATGATGCAATCACGATCGGACATTGGACAAAAATCATCATTCGAGAAGTTACTCACTAACTAAAATCATTCTCTAAACCCATGACGACTTTCGCGAAGATATCTACTCAAGTAATCAAAAAACTAACCACTCCCCAACTGATTAGAAGTGGCTTATACATCGTATGGGGAACAGGATTGTTATCACTAACAATCACTATTATGGGAATACAAGGACAACGTAATGCAATTAAAACCGTTGGGAAAGATGCCGTGCCTAGCATCATCACAGCCCAACGCTTAAAAGATGGTATGGCTGGAATGGATGCTTTTGCTGCCAGTGAGTTTTTAGAACCATCTAGCAACACGCAGAATTCATTTCTAGAACCTATTCAGAAAGATGCGGATGGAACGACGATTCAAACCTATAACGAACGCTACCGATCGGTGACAGAGCGATTAATTGCTGCTGCTAATAACATCACCTATGATGAAGAGCGCGAACCGATCCAAACCATGCAGTTAGGAATCGGTGAGTATGTTGCAAAGATTCAGCAAGCGCGAGATGCTCACGCCCGTCGAGATCAAGCCGCAACGTTAGCTGCTTATTTGTCGGCGGCTGAGATTTTAGACAAAACCCTTTTGCCTGCTGCCGATCGCTTAGATCAAGCAAATCTTAAGGTTCTCGCTAGCACTTACGATGAGCAACGATTCGCATCCGCCCGATCGCTATTTGGGATCACGATCGTGATGCTAGGGTTAACCGGAATTTTGGTGATGCTTCAGCTATTTCTCAGCCAGCGCACTCGCCGCGCCTTAAACCCTTTTTTGCTGTCTGCAACGGTGATTGCTTTTCTCTTTTTGGTGCACACGATCGGGTCACTCCTGTCGGCTTCAAATCATCTCAAAGTCGCTAAAGAAGATGCCTTCGACTCAATGCACTCTCTGCGTCAAGCCCGCGCCTTGGCTTATGGTGCCAATGCCGATGAGAGCCGCTATTTGTTGGATGTTAAACATGCAGCCACTCACCAACAAGCATTCTCTGACAAGCTGAACAAGATTGCAGCGCCTCCGAGTGGACAGACGCTTGAGCAAATCACCCTACTTGCACAACAAGACACTAAATTGACGGGGCTGACTGGGTTTCTAGGAGAAGAATTGAGCAATATTACCTTTACGGGTGAGCGACAAGCCGTAATCGAGAGCCTTTCTGCGTTGTCTCAATACCTTCAGATCGACGGACAAATTCGTCAACTTCAGCAAAGCGGAAAATATCGCGAGGCGATCGCGCTTTGTCTCGGCAATAATCCAGGTGAATCGAATTGGGCATTTAATCAATTTAGAAAAACGAACCAGGCAACCTACGATGTGAATGATAAAGCGTTCAACGCCGCGATTAATCAAGGCACCCAGGATCTAGAAGGATTTGAAGTTAAAAGCACGATCGCCGTCATCGCGATCGCGCTCCTTGCCCTTCTAGGAGTCATGCCCCGCCTTAAAGAATATTCCTGACTGCTAAACCCATCGACCCACGACTACCCGCACCGTTCCGTCGCTCAAAACTTCTTCTTCCTCAACGTTAAACCCTTGGGCTTGAGCGGTTTTCATTAAAGTTTTGTGAGCATATTTTTGACTGATAGCATTCACAAATTCTTGCTGGTTGATCTTTGCGCCCCAAAAATCAGCAATCAGATCGTAAGTTTCACCACTGCATCTAAACCCCAGGTCATAACCGTTTGACTGTCGAATCACATAGTCAGCTTGTGTCGTGTTGCCTTGGTAGCCGCGCACGGTGCGATCGCACTCTACTTTATAGCCCAGTTCACTCAAAACCTGGTGTAGCACTTCGCCATTTTTGATTTGAACTTTAACTGTCGTGAAGTGAGACATAATCCAATTCTGAGTTGAGCAGACTTCTCTGATTGTAGAGCAAGAACTTAGGACTCTAAGATTTTGCAAACAGTCTCGTCTCAACCCGATCCCGTATTTAAATCTGCATAGATTAAAAGGCTGCGCTCCCCGAACTTTTCCAGCCTTATGGCTGATACATCATGGATGACATTAGAACTAGCATTAGCGCGGGTTAGTGGGTAAGTGTCAAAACGTTTGTCAGAGAGCAAAACTGGATGCTAACCCCAAACTCCGACCCCTTTTAAAAAGCTGCTATGTCAGACCTCATTCAAGCGGTTCTCAACACCGAAGAAAAAACAGATCTACGTCAGTTTACGAGTCTCTTGCGATCGTCTGACAAAAAATATTTATTGCGAAACGAAATCCTGCACGCATTCAGCGAATACTGTCAAAATTATCAAAAATCAGAGCAATTCCGCACGTCGTCGCGGCTCAGTAAGCTGATTTATTATGTTCAAGAAATCATCATAGTAAATGAAATACTGTGCATGATTATTCGCCCTCGAATTGCCCGACAAGAGGCATATCGGCTGTTAGAAGATCTGACGATCGAACCAATCACTCCTCAAGAATTGTTAGATTTGCGCGATCGTTTTGTCAATCACTATCATCCTCAAGATGGCAATATCTTTGAAATTGATTTTCAGCCGTTTTATGACTATTCACCAACCATTCGTGACCCCAAAAATATTGGTAAAGGAGTCGATTTTCTCAACCGATATCTGTCGAGCAAGCTGTCTCAAGAATCTGGTCAGTGGGAAAATTCGGTCTTTAATTTTTTGAGATTGCATCGCTATGGTGGCTCTCAATTGATGATTAACGAACGAATTCAGTCACGACAGCAATTATCCGATCAAGTCAAACAAGCATTAAGTTTAGTCAGCGAGCAGCCCGCCGATTCTCCCTATCAACGCTTTCGATTTGAGTTGCAAAATCTTGGGTTTGAGCCAGGGTGGGGCAACACCGCTCATCGCGTTCAAGAGACGCTAGAGTTGCTCGATCGCTTGATTGACTCTCCTGATTATCAGGCGCTCGAAGAATTCATCTCGCGCATTCCGATGATCTTCAAGGTGGTGTTGGTATCACCTCACGGATGGTTTGGGCAGGAAGGTGTGCTCGGTAGACCTGATACAGGCGGGCAGGTCGTCTACATTCTTGATCAAGTAAAAAGTCTCGAACAGCAGCTCCAAGAAGATCTTGACCTAGCAGGGTTAGAAGTCTTAGATGTTCATCCTAAAGTGATGGTATTGACCCGCCTCATACCCCATAGTGACGGAACTCTTTGCAATCAGCGATTAGAAAAAATCTATGGCACAAAAGATGCCTGGATTCTGCGCGTTCCATTCCGCGAGTTTAACTCTAAATTGACCCAAAACTGGATCTCTCGATTTGAGATTTGGCCTTATTTAGAAACGTTTGCACTTGATGCTGAAACAGAACTTCGAGCGGAACTTCAAGGCGTTCCTGATTTGATCATCGGCAACTATTCCGATGGAAACTTAGTGGCGTTTCTGTTAGCAAGACGCTTGAAAGTGACTCAATGCAACATCGCTCACGCCCTCGAAAAATCAAAATATTTGTTTAGTAACCTCTATTGGCAAGATTTAGAAAGTTCCTATCATTTCTCGCTTCAGTTTACGGCTGATTTAATTGCGATGAACGCCGCGAATTTTATCATCAGCAGTACCTATCAAGAAATTGTCGGCACCCCCGAAAGTGTTGGGCAATACGAGTCTTATAAGTCGTTCACGATGCCAGATCTCTATCATGTGGTGAGCGGTGTTGAGCTATTTAGTCCTAAGTTTAATGTGGTGCCACCCGGAGTTAACGAGAGCGTATTTTTCCCTTACACCCGTCAAGACGATCGACTGTTGGGCGATCGTGACCGTCTAGAGGAGATGCTCTTTACGAAAGACGAGCCGACTCAAATTTATGGCAAACTCGACGACCCTAACAAACGCCCGTTATTCTCAATGGCGCGGCTAGATCGCATCAAGAATCTAACAGGTTTAGTCGAGCTATATGGCAAAAGCAAAAACCTGCAAGAGCGCTGTAACCTGATTTTGATTGCCGGAAAACTTCGCACCGAAGACTCTACAGATAGCGAAGAAATTGATCAAATTCAAACGCTTTATCAGTTGATTGACCAATACCAACTGTACGGCAAGATTCGCTGGTTGGGGACGCGCTTATCGAAGGGTGACACAGGCGAAGTGTATCGGGTGATTGCCGATCGTCAAGGCATTTTTGTGCAGCCTGCTCTCTTTGAAGCTTTTGGTCTGACGATCTTAGAATCGATGGTTACCGGGCTGCCAACCTTTGCGACTCGCTTTGGAGGTCCGTTAGAAATCATTCAAAACGCGGTGAACGGGTTCTATATCAATCCGACGGAGCAAGCAGAGAGTGCCAGTGTGATTGTGGAATTTTTAGACAGGTGCGATCGTAATCCCAATTATTGGAACGAGATTTCACACCGGGGAATCGATCGAGTTTATAGCACTTATACCTGGAAGATTCACACGACTCGACTGCTGTCTCTTGCCAAAATTTACGGCTTTTGGAACTACACCTCTCAAGAAAACCGGGAAGATATATTGAGATATATCGAATCGCTGTTTTACTTGCTCTATAAGCCCAGGGCACAGCAATTGATGCAAGAGCACATGAGTCGTTAGTCACCCTAAAGAATAAGGATTAATTAACGTGTGATTCGTCGGGTTTGCCTCCCAATCCCCAATTTGGCAGGGTGGTTTCATTGTCGCGAGAGGAATCTCGAAAGCCTAATTACTTCGTCTCCATGTAATAGACCCCCTGCACGAATACTTCGCCCCACTTCCGTGAGGAGGGCTGTCCAGATTTACGCAGGAGGTCTATTAATCACTCGATGTGCGACTTTCTTGAAACACCCGCTAAGACTGCCCTCACCCTAGCCCTCTCCCAGCGGGAGAGGGAATAGAAACGTCCGAAAGTCCTTCTCCTTGGGGAGAAGGGTTGGGATGAGGGCAAATTAGTTGCACATCGCATATTAATCACTCGATGGCTCTCACTAACCGATCGCTTGTTGCCGTTGGTTTGAGAATATTTCGACCAGAAATCACCGCATTGAGCTGTAACAATTAGGAGTGTTATGCCAAAGCCAAGGTTAATTTGTCGAACCAGAGATCGCTGAATGAGACGTTAAGCAGGATGAATCAGCGCGGCTACCATTTTGATCAAAGCATTTGGATCAATCGGTTTTGCCAAATGGCGCTGAAATCCAGAGTCTAACGCTTGCTGCTGATCAGACTCGGTGGCATACGCTGTCAGGGCGATCGCAGGTATTGCTTCTAACTGGGGAAAGTCGGCGCGAATCTGCTGTAACAGTTCGTAACCATTAACATCAGGCATTCCAATATCGCTAATGATCACGTCAAAGTTTTCTTTGGCTAGCCACTCTAACGCTGCTTGAGCCGACTTTGCAGGAGTCACGATCGCGCCCGATTGTTCGAGAACAAACCCGACAAGCTCACGCGAATCGGTAACATCGTCCACTACAAGAACCCGAATATCACTTAAATCAAAATCTCGGTTGTCTGCCGAAGAGAGCCTAGAGGGTCGCCGTGTGAGTTGCTTTTCTGCCGCAGGTAGCGGGAATCGCACTGTGAAAGTAGATCCCTGTCCTTCGCCCTGACTCTCAGCCCAGACAGTGCCCCCGTGAAGTTCGACCAATTGACGCACGATCGATAACCCGAGTCCGAGTCCGCCAAACTGGCGAGTCGTTGTATTATCTTCTTGCCGAAATGCCTCAAATAGATAAGGCAAGAAATCGGGCTGAATGCCTTTGCCAGTATCCACAACTTGCAATTGAACTAAGGAATCTACCCGATCTAACCGCACTTCAATGCGTCCTCCATTCGGGGTAAATTTCACTGCATTTGAAAGCAAATTCCAAATGATTTGCTGCAATCGTCCTACATCACCCATAATCATGCCTATATCGGTCGTCAGTGCTGCTTGCAGCTGAATCGATTTTGCTTCCGCCGCAAGTCGCACCGTTTCTAAGGCATCTGTCACGGTTATAATCAGATCGACAGGTGCAATCGTTAACGTCAGCTTGTTTCGCAAAATTCGAGAGACATCCAGCAAATCATCGATTAATTGCGCTTGCTGCTGGGCATTGCGCTCGATCGTCCCCAGTGCTTCTGCTGCTCGTTCGGGTGAGAGTCTGCCGCTTCGCAACAGCTTCGACCAGCCAAGAATGGGATTGAGCGGCGTTCTTAGTTCGTGAGAAACCACCGCTAAAAACTCATCTTTGACTCGGTTGGCTTGTTCTGCAGCAGTTCGTGCTGCCCGCTCTTGCTCAATTAACCGCAGTCGATCGACTTCAAGCTGTTTTTGAGAATCAATGTCGGTGCAAGTGCCCATCCATTTCACAGGCTGACCCTGTTCATTTTTTAACGGCACTCCTTGTCCTAAAAACCAGCGATAGGTACCATCAAAGCGTCGAAAACGATACTCGATTTCATAAAAGTCGCCGCTGTTCACCGATGCCAGCCAGCGATCGCGCGTGCGATCACGATCGTCGGGATGAATAATCAGCAGCCAATCTAAATTTAATAATTCTGATTCACTGAACCCAACAAACTCACAGAATTGTTGGTTCACATATTCGTTTTTTCCGTCAGCCGTGGTTACCCACACAAGTTGAGGAATCGATTCTGAAAGGACTCGATAGCGGGCTTCACTCTCGCGCAAATCGGCTTGGATTTTGACACGATCGCTGACATCCAGTGCCAGTGACAGCACTGAGATTAAATCGCCATCATGGGTTAGCGTTGAGTTATACCACTCGCAGTGCACCACCTCACCAGACTTTGTGTAGTTTCGGTTATGGCTAACATTGCGTTGCTCAGTTCCATCTTGTAGTGCCAAGGCAGCCTCTCTCACTCGCGCTAAATCGGCTTCATAGACAAACTGCCACTCCCCAAACTCTCGTCCAATCACGTCTGTGGCGCACCAGCCAAAGATGCGTTCAGCTTCGGTTGACCAACGCGACACGCGAAAATTGTGATCCCACTCAATCACGGCTAACGGCGAATTTTCAACGTGAAAGGTCAATCGGTTTAACGCATCATCAAGCGATGCTTGAGTTCGTCTGATTTCTAGATTTTGCTCGTGCAACTCTTCTTCTGCAACCCGCACTTCCTCTAAGGCAATCTGTAACTCCTTATTAAGGGTGTTTAACTCAGCATTGCGATGCTCTAGATCAAGATTGGTTTCGGCTAAATCACTCACAGCCCATTGATGTTCGGCTTCAAGCTCTAAGCGATCGCCAATAGGTCGGCTAATGGTTGCAATGCCTGTAGGGTCTTGAGTTTCAGGATCTTTGATTAGAAATGCATGATAGTCAACTGGAACCACTGCGCCCGTTTTAAAGTGACGAAAGCGAAAATTACCTTTCCAGTAGCCCTCGGTCAGTAGAATAGGAAGGATGTGATTTTGCATATAAGCTTGGTCTTCGGGTAAGAAGTAGTCAATGATTGCCGTTTGCGTGACCTGTTCTTCGGTAAGCCCGACTAATTCACGTCCTGCTCGGTTGACAAAATGGGCTTGCCCATCGAGGCTAGCTTGACCAACAAAATCAGAGCTTGCCTCTAAAACTGCCAAAAATTCTGGCTGCTTTGCAGCGATCGGTTGAGCGTCTTGCAGAACGAGCATTGAAGAATCTGAGGGCAAGGGGGTGAGGGTGACTGTCACGGCATAAGGGCTTGTTTCTTCACTCTGAAATAAAGGTTGAGCATCCAAACCCACCCATACCAGCTCTCCATCTGATTTATAAAACCCCATCTCTACCTGGGTGCACGGCTCTCCTGTGGTCAATGCCACCCTCGCTGGATGTATCTCGCTTGGAAACGGTGCACCATCGCGCTGAACCGTTTGCCACAGATAATTGACTGAAGACGCATCTTGCAGTTGATTGATCGTCATGCCTAATATTTTTTGCGCGGCTGCATTACACGCTGCGATCGTGCCGTCTGCCAGTTGCAGCACGATGCCCACATCCCAGGTTGTAGAGACCTGTAAATTTAAGGTGCTGTCGTTCTGAGTCATGTTCTTCATAGTCGATCGCAATCTGTTTTTCTACCACTGCATTCATGAGTGAGTCTCTGACGTTTTCCCCTGCTGCTGCTCATTTAGAAATAAATAATACGGCACGACCTAAGCACTAACTCAATGCGCTTAATCTGAGAATCAGGCAGTTCATCTAGCAGCACTTGCATTCGTTACAGTGCTAGAGGGAGTGGCTTTGTTCGATTGGTTTCCCCATAATTAAATCGTTATTCTTGCACACCTATCCAGATCAGCAGGCTGCTTCTGGCGATTTCAGCAATTGCAGCAATTTATTCACTGAGGGTATTAGCATTTTAAGAAGGATATTTGAACTATGGTCAGTGCTAGTTAACTGAAGTTATGCAGATATCGAAATATAGCGCGATGTGCGACTTTCTTGAAACACCCGCTAAGACTGCCCTCACCCTAGCCCTCTCCCAGCAGGAGAGGGAATAGAAACGTCCGAAAGTCTTTCTCCTTGGGGAGAAGGGTTGGGATGAGGGCAAATTAGTTGAACATCGCGTAAATATAAAGAATTTTATCGTCTCATCCATCGACTGGGATAGGTTTTATTTCTTAAGGATCGTGAATCAACTAACCTGTAAAACTTGTGAGCGTCTTCTGCCCTCCTCACGAAGTGAAGCGAAGCCCTTGCCAACCCTTCTCCCCACGGAGAAGGAAGCTAGAGTTTTGCTCTCTCTCCTTAGGGAGAGGGCTAGGATGAGGGTGAGACGTTGCACCTTAACAAATTCACATTCCTTAGGAGAGGCTAGAAGATGATCGAGTATGACCTAGAAGTGCTGTGTGTAGGATTCGCCTCTCCGTCTCACTTTATTTTTTGTAGTAATCGTTCTTTAGTTTAGATTAACTGCCATTGCTTTTGAAACAACGACGCGATCGCGTCCACTTCGTTTGGCTTGATAAAGTGCTTTATCGGCTAACGTCACCAGATGCTGCAAGGAAACAGCAGGATTAGGGATCACACTTGCCACCCCTAAACTTAGGGTCACTGACGTGTTAACCAAAGAATTGGAGTGGGGAATTTGCAACGCTTTGACGGTTGTGCGAGTTCTAGCTGCAACTTCTTCAGCACCTATGACGGTTGTATTAGGTAACACGATCGCAAACTCTTCTCCACCATATCGAGCGACCAAATCCGACGGGCGCTTTGCCACTAATTGAATCGCCTGTGCAACTCGACGCAAGCAGCGATCTCCTGCCTGATGCCCGTAGGTGTCGTTAAACCGTTTAAAAAAATCAATATCACACAAAATTAAAGACAATGGCATTTGCTCACGCTTTAGGCGCTGCCATTCTTGGTTTAGATATTCGTTAAACCACCGTCGATTCGCAATCTGAGTCAAATCATCAAACCTAACGAGATGCTTTAAAACCTGATTGGCAGACTGTAACTGCTGACATAACAACGTCTGCTGCTGCTGAAGTTGAAACTGATAGATCAAACGGCGCAAACGCTGAAGAAACACTGCCCAATTAATCGGCTTGGTCACATAGTCAGTCGCTCCAGATCTAAAGGCTCGATCGACGGATGCCGCGTCTTCTAGCCCCGTCATCATCAAAATAGGAGCAGCATGAGTATCTGCTAGTGCATTCAACTCAGCACAGCAGGTAAAGCCATCCATGACGGGCATGATGGCATCTAAGAGCACCAGATCTGGCTTAAGCTGTAGATAGAGATCAAGGCACTCCTGACCGTTTTGAACTTCTACAACGCGATAGTGTTCTTGTTCTAACAGTTCTTTGAGCTGACATCGCATGACTCGATCGTCATCCACAATCAACACAACAGGCGGGTCAGAGTTAGCAACAGGTGGATTCATGTGCGGTTGTTTATAGAGACTGTCAATAAGAGCAGGAGAGACTGCGATCGGGCTACCTTTTTAGACGGTGACTGAGACTCTACCCTCTCACAACCAAATACTCAAGGAGTAGACCTACTCAACCCGCAGTTTGTAAGAAAAGTCATGAATCATAGAGCTAAATCACAGGGAATCTTAGCATTTTTTGACAAATTCACGATCTTTTTATATCTACAGAGTCAAAACCAGGTTTTACGAATTCAAAGCAGTTTCTGATCCCTAAAACCTGGCTCTCAAGCTCTGATTGATTACTTCGCTGCTTTTTCAGCCTTTTCTTGTGCTTTTTCGAGCGCGCCTACCTTGTCTGACTCTTTAGGGTTGTAGATGGCAGCCTTTTGCCGAACGTTGAGATCAACGGTTTCCTTGATATTTTCTCCCAAATTTTTGATATTTTTCAGCCCTGTTTTTCCGATCGGGCGATCGGGGCTATCTCCTAAGTCCTCAGCATCCTTCTGGATTTTCTGAATCATGGCTTTATCAGAAGAGGTCTGGCTTGTCATTGAGGCGGCTAAAGAGACCGCAGGAAGTGAAAGAACGGTTAACGCGACTAGAGCAACGGCAACTATTGCGCGTAAGCCAGCAGTGCGTAGCCAGTTTGTGATTTGACTCATGTGAAATCTCCTTAAATTTATTTCAGATAGTGTGCTGTTGAACTCACAATCGTTAATCGATTCGTCTACAGTCAGACGAACGCGATCGAGGAGACGTTATGGGTGATAACCATCCTGATTCCAGCACATCCGGTATGTTAGTCGAAAGTAAGAATTTCCTCGTCTCTCGGAGGTGAGAAAACGGAAGTCAGGACAGTATAGATTTCTAAATGAGTTTGTTTATCTATAGTGGATGTCATAGCGCGATCGTACTGATTATCTCTTGAGCGATCGAGTCCTGACTAACGGGTTGCCCCTTGCGATCGAACAAAAATGTGCCCACTTTTAGAGACGCATTTGCATATTTTTTGACATAATTCGTCGCTTTTTGACTGATTAATTCTGCTAAATCAGAAAACACCTGATCTGCTAATTCAAGTTGAATAAGCTGCTGATGGGCATCATCGGCGGTCTTCGCATTCAAAACGCGATTGGCGGCTTCTAAACTGCCGCCTGATCGAATGATAGCCGCGCTAATAATTTCTAGCTTTGCGTCTGCCAGGTGACTCGACGTGTTAAAAATTCCGCCTGCTAGTTTAATTAATTTACCTTGATAGCCCAACAGCAACACTGATCGCGCATGATGCAATCCGGCTTCGACCAGTAGAGCACCGAGCCAATTTCCGGTAGGTACGATCGCAGCTTCGGGAATGTTTAAACGTTGAGCAACCTGCTGCCCATTGCTGCCAATGCAAAACACGAGATCGGACGACTCACGAACTTTTTGCTGCAAAATGGCTCGAAATTCTTCTAAGTGATCGGCGGCTGATAGCGGTTTAGAAATGCCGCTCGTCCCCAATAGAGATAAGCCTTCTAGAATGCCAAATGCTTCGTTTGAGGTGCGTTGAGCCAGTTGACGACCTTCGGGCAAAATAATTCGCACTGTGACGGTTTTATCAACGGGAATCAGAGGCAAAAGATTGACATCAAATAATTGTTGAGCGTAGCGATAAATTGCGGCTTCGCCTGTGAGGGTGCGTCCGAGTCCTTCCCCTGCTTCTAAGATTAATGGCTGTGACTGTCGCCCTGAAAGTTTGACCCATGCCCAAATCGGTGTATTGCGGGTCAGATCAAGATTGTCGCCGGGGTCGCTGAGGGTGACAGCTAAGGCGCTACTCTCATCTAATGCAGCGATTTGTTGAATGGCGATGTCAGCCGTTCCGGGAAGAAGATCAAGTCCGATCGTGGTGCAGCAATCTTGCCTATTCAACAGATGGAGCAATGCAGCCTTTGCAGAGGCAACCGCAAAAACGGGTAACGTGTAGCCAGTCTGAGCCATAGTTAAGAACTGAGAGACAGACACTCAACTTGTGAGCAATGGTGTAGAAATCGCGATAGAAATTGCGCCTGTGTGCCAAAGTGCAGGTGCGTATAAGAGGCGTGAACTTGATAGCATTGCCAGCCCTCCGATCGCAGCGGAATGCTGGAGTGATAGCCATGAAGTTGAAAGAGTGGCTGATCGGATTCGTGGGTTAAGGTCGATCGGTGAAATTCGTGACCCCATGCTCGATCGCCGATGTTCATCATCGGACTATTTTGCATCACAGTGGCTTGTCGATAGCCTAGCGTTAATTTTTTCCCCATTGTTGCCGTCGTGGGTAAGATGCCGACCATCTCGTGAGACTGTCCTGCAAAGTCAATAATGTGGTCACACAAATACATCAATCCGCCGCACTCTGCATAGGTTGGCAGATTGGATTGAATGGCAGCTTTAACGGCATGACGCGCTGATTGATTGTTCGCCAGTTCGATCGCAAACACTTCTGGGAAACCACCCCCGAAGTACAAGCCCTGTGTCCCTTCCGGTAATTGAGCATCCTTTAAAGGACTCCAGTAAACGAGTTCTGCACCAAGTTTCTCTAACAGATCTAAATTGTCAGCGTAGTAAAAATTAAACGCAGAATCATAGGCGATCGCGACTCGAACTCTAGAGGATGTCTTCTTCGCTGCGATGCTGCCCCGCCCTGAACTGAAGTTCGGGCTAACTAGGGGCAAGTCCGTTAAAACGGACTGAAGAGCCTTAACCTGCTTCTGAGTCCCGTGAGGGGGACTTTCCTCAGTTAGCCCGAACTTCAGTTCAGGGCGGGCGAATGCAGTGAACGATTTCTTCTCATTAGGTTCTTTCTTTTCTACAGGCTGACCTTTTAACAACGGCAGCAACTGCGACCAATCGAAGCAAGTTTCGCCCAGATCTGCAAGCCGATCGAGCAATGGGGTCAGATTTCCAAGTTCCGCAGTCGGGACTAACCCTAAGTGTCGGTCGGGAATTGTAATATCATCTTGACGACGCAAAGCGCCTAAAATGGGCAGATTAAGCGGTTCTAAAGCGGCAGTTAGAAGTTCTAAATGACGATCGCTGCCGACTCGATTTAAAACCACTCCCGCAACTTGCACGCGCGGATCAAAACTGCGATAACCATGGGCGATCGCGGCAATCGATCGTGCTAAACTGCTGCAATTTAGAATCAGCAAAACGGGCAGATTTAACAGTCGAGCAATGTGGGCCGTGCTGCCAAAATCATCAGATCCACTGGCTCCATCAAACAATCCCATCACCCCTTCAATCAAGGCATAGTCTGCGTTTTGGCTATGTTGAGCAAAACACTGCTGCACATAATCTTCTGAAGTTAGAACCGGATCGAGATTGCGACAAGCCCGTTTCGTCACATGGCGATGAAACATCGGATCGATGTAATCGGGACCGACTTTAAACGACTGCACTGCTTGACTGCGACGCTGCAACGCGGCTAACAACGCTAACGTGACTGTGGTTTTGCCAACTCCGCTTCGTTCTCCTGCAATGATCAGTGCCATACATCAATCGTGACTACCTGTAAGATGGAAAAGCCTTCGGGCGATCGCACTTCCTCACTATAAACGCAATTCTCAACGCTTATGCACCGTCTCACAACGATTCCTGGAGGATGGAACCCCGCCGCAGAAGGCGTGATTTTTGTCGAACAGCAACCTGCTCCGATCGTAGTGATTACGGCGGCTGACACCGACATTCAAACCCTGGGAGCGGCGGCAAGTCAACTTCCCGACGGGTTTGCAGCGCTGAGAGTTGTCAATCTGCTGCAACTGCAACAACAACTCACGATCGACACTTACGCTGAAGATGTGTTGAGTCAGGCAAAGGTAATTATTGTCCGGGTGATTGGAGGACGATCGTATTGGAGTTACGGATTAGAAGTCGTTGAAGAAACGGCAAGAGAAACAGGCGCAAAACTAATTATTTTGCCGGGAGATGAGCGACCTGATCCTAATTTAATGAGTCATTCAACGGTTTCGTTAACCGAAGTTAATCAAGTTTGGAAATACTTTTTAGAAGGCGGCGTTGATAACTATTGCAATCTTCTTAAATTCGTTTCAACCTACTTCTTAAATCAAACTTACGCCTTTAATTTACCGCAACCCGTCCCGCGAATTGGCATCTATGGGGGACAGCAAAAAATAGCGGAATCAACGGTTCATTCTGGAGTTGGCATCTTATTTTATCGTGCCCATTATCTGTCTGGAAATACGGCAGTCATTGATGCGATGTGCGACGCGTTAATCAGACGCAATCTAACGCCCGTTCCGATTTTTGTGTCGTCTCTCAAAGAGCCTGACGTGCAAAAAGAACTGTTGAACTACTGCGATCGCGGCATTGAGTTACTCTTCAACACGACCAGCTTTTCGCTAGCTCGATTAGAGTCAGAAACACCTCAAGTCGAACTGTGGGAAAAGCTCAATGTCCCTGTCTTTCAGGTGATTTTTAGCGGCGGAACCCAAGAGCAATGGGCAACTGGCTTTCAGGGGTTATCACCGAAAGATATGGCGATGAATGTCGCTCTACCAGAAGTCGATGGACGAATCATTACAAGAGCTGTTTCGTTTAAAGCGGTGCAAACTCAGAATCCGTTATTGCAAACCGATGTCGTTGGCTATGAGCCTGTTTTGTCTCGCATCGAGTTTGTGTCAGAGCTAGCTGCTAATTGGATCAAGCTGCGTCAAACTCAACCAAACGATCGTAAGATTGCGCTAATTTTAGCCAACTATCCGACTCGCGATGGGCGATTAGCCAATGGAGTTGGACTAGACACTCCAGCAAGCTGCATCGAGATTCTTAAAGCCTTAAAACTCGCTGGATATCACGTCGAAAATATTCCAGAAAGTGACAAAGAATTGATTCAATTGCTAACCACTGGAGTCACTAACGATCCCGAAGGTTGGACGTTGAGAAATGTTCGGCAATCTCTTAAGTTGGAAGATTATCAAACTCAGTTTAATCAGTTGCCGATCGCCGTTCAAACGGGCATTCAATCCCGATGGGGATCGCCCGAAGAAGCTGCATTTCCGATTCCAGGAATTCAATTAGGTAATGTGTTTGTGGGTGTGCAGCCTGCGCGTGGCTACGATCGTGACCCTTCTCTCAACTATCACGCCCCCGATTTAGAGCCGCCGCACAACTATCTCGCCTTTTATCAGTGGATTCGATCTCAGTTCGGGGCAAACGCGATCGTGCATGTCGGCAAGCACGGCAACTTAGAATGGCTTCCTGGAAAAAGCGTGGCACTCTCTGAAGCTTGCTATCCCGAAGCGGTATTTGGGGCAATGCCGCATCTGTATCCGTTTATCGTCAACGATCCAGGTGAGGGATCGCAGGCAAAACGCCGCACTCAAGCCGTGATTATCGACCACTTAACGCCCCCGATGACGCGCGCCGAGCTATATGGCAATCTTCACCAAGTCGAAGGATTAATCGACGAATATTATGAGGCGCAAACCTTAGATCCATCGCGATTGAAACCGATTAGCGATCGGCTTTCTCAACTGATCATTCAAGAAAATCTTCATCAAGATTTGGGCATTGATAGTGCAGGTCTAGATGAGTCGAGTTTAGCAAGTTTTCTCAAGACTGCCGATGGTTATCTCTGTGAGCTAAAAGAATCTCAAATTCGAGACGGGCTGCATATTTTGGGGCAGTGTCCTCAAGATCGACAATTGCGAGATTTGATCGTGGCGATCGCGCGCAATCCCAGTGCAAATCGATTGGGGTTAACCCGCGCTATTGCTCAAGATTGGCACCTTGAATTAGATCCGCTCACGTCTGATTTAGGTGAATTAATTCACGAAAAATCTCATCCAAAAATCCATCACTGTCGAATTAATGGTGGTGTTGTAGAAGTCATTGAAGAATTTGCCGCAGATCTAATCACTCAACTGATGCAAGGTGAGGAATTTTCAGAAGTTGGAAAGGCGACCATTCAAGAACTCGACTGGATTCACGATCGCTTACTTCCAGCGTTGCAAAAAACTGATCAAGAGATTCTCAATCTTCTCAAGGGACTCAACGGACAGTATGTGCCTAGTGGTGCATCCGGCGCACCGACTCGCGGCAGACCCGAAGTGCTGCCCACCGGACGCAATTTCTACTCGGTTGACATTCGCGCCATCCCAACTGAGACGGCTTGGGAGATTGGCAGAAAAGCCGCAGAAGCCCTCGTCGAGCGATACACCCAGGAAAACGGCGACTATCCCAAAACGCTAGGCTTATCGGTGTGGGGCACCTCCACCATGCGAACGGGCGGCGACGACATTGCAGAAGCGCTTGCCCTGCTCGGAGTCAAACCCGTGTGGGATGGCGTATCTCGTCGAGTCGTCGATTTTGAGATTTTGCCCCTCTCGGCGATCGGTCGTCCCCGCGTCGATGTCACCCTCCGAATCTCTGGATTTTTCCGAGATGCCTTTCCCAATCTAATTGATTTATTTGATAGCGCCGTCACAGCCGTCGCACAGCTAGACGAATCGGATGATGAAAATCCGTTATCAGCGCAAGCAATGCAAGAACAAACGCACTGGGAATCACAAGGATTGACCTCAGAAGACGCAAAAGAACGATCGCTCTATCGCATTTTTGGCTCAAAACCCAGCGCCTATGGAGCCGGATTGCAGGGAGTGATCGAATCACAAAACTGGACAGACGAAACCGATTTAGCACAGGCGTACATCAACTGGAGTGCCTATGCCTATACTCGCAAATCAAATGGCACGTCAGCCCCCGAAGCCTTTAATCAACGCCTCAACACGATGCAAATCGTTTTGCAAAATCAGGACAATCGAGAACATGATTTACTCGACTCTGATGATTATTATCAGTTTCAGGGTGGATTAACGGCGGCGGTTAAGTCGATTTCGGGCAAACAACCTGAGATTTATTTCGGTGATAATTCATGCCCCGATCAGCCGAAAGTTCGTCAACTATCCGAAGAAATTAGTCGTGTGTATCGATCGAGAGTCGTTAACCCTAAATGGATCGCGGGTGCCATGCGTCACGGTTATAAAGGTGCATTTGAGATGGCGGCTACGATCGATTATCTATTTGCCTATGATGCGACGACAAACTGCGTCCAAGATTTTATGTATCAAGGCATTGCGGAAACTTACTTATTCGATTCTTCAGTACAAGAATTTATTCAAGAAAATAATCCCTGGGCATTGCGAGATATGTCAGAGCGATTATTAGAAGCTCATCAGCGCGGTCTGTGGGAAGATGTTTCTCAAAAGACGCTAGACCGATTGCAAAATTTATCACTTGAGGCAGAAGAAATTATTGAAAACCAGCTATGAAACGAGTCTTGATTCTGGGCGGAACAGGTGACGCGATCGCACTCGCAGCAAAAGCATCTAAGATTCCCAACGTTGAAATCCTCACATCCCTAGCAGGACGCACTCAATCGCCAACCGCGATCGCGGGTTCAGTTCGAGTCGGCGGCTTTGGCGGCGCAGCAGGACTGAGTGATTATTTGCGCGACCAACACATCGACTACCTGATCGACGCGACTCATCCCTTCGCGGCTCAAATTTCTCACAACGCCGCGATCGCGACTCGTGATGTAGGCATTCCTCACCTGATGCTCGTCCGACCCGCTTGGGAAAAGATGCCCCACGATCGCTGGATCGAGGTTGAGAGCATTGAAGCGGCAGCACTTGCCCTCGAACAGTCTGCCAAACGTGTGTTTCTGACGATCGGGCGGCAACAACTCGCCCCATTTGCTCGATTGCAATCTATTTGGTTTTTGATGCGATCGATTGATCCGCCCTCACCCGATATTGCCATTCCCAACGGAATCACAGTCCTCGATCGTGCGCCTTTTACGATCGAGCAGGAAAAAAAACTGATTCTCGATCACGCCATTGATACGATCGTCAGCAAAAATAGTGGTGGAAAGGCAACTTACGCCAAAATTGTTGCTGCGCGAGAATTAGAGATTCCGATCGTCATGGTACAGCGATCTCCGACTCCACCCGTTGAGCAAGTGGCAGATGTTGAAGGCGCGATCGGTTGGCTGCTCGATAATCTGGTCAACATATAGTAATTAACCTTACCTTGAGTTTGCCGAAAGTAGGTGCGATCAGGTTAAAGGAATAGTGGGAATTCACGAAGTTGAGAGAAAGACAGTGGGAAGTCAAGAGCAGCTAGCTTTACTGAAACGGGGAGTGGAAGATTGGAATCAGTGGAAAGCTGAGAAACCTAAAGTAAATGTTGACCTCAGTGGTGTTGATCTTAGCAATGCCGCCCTCGAAGGTATCAACCTTTATCAGGCTAATCTCAGTGGTGCCAATCTCAGTAGCGCTAATCTCAGCGAGACCAATCTTCACCGCACCGACCTCAGTTATGCCATCCTCGACGGTGCTGTACTTAATGAGGTTGATCTCAGCCATGCCAATCTCAGCCATGCTGACCTCAGCTATGTTGACCTCGTCGCGACTAACCTCCAGTGTGCTGACCTCAGCCATGCCAACCTCAGCCATGCTGACCTCACCTCTGCTGACTTCAGTGGTGCTAATCTTAACGGCGCTGACCTCAATAGTACTCTTATTGATGGTGATCATATAAAGATTGATGCTAAGTGGAGGCTAGTCCTGGAATTAGTTAACGAAGGTGGAGTAGGCAGAGACCTCAATCATGTCAACCTTAGCTACGCTAACCTCAATCATGTCAACCTTAACTATGCCAACCTCGACCATGCTGACCTTAGTCATGCCAACCTAGACCATGCTGACCTTAGTTATGCCAACCTTAGTCATGCTGACCTCAACGGTGCAAGCCTTGTTGCAACTCAAGTACGGGCAACTAACTTTACAGGTGCAAGCTTTACCGGAGCTTGTCTAGAAGACTGGAGTATTAACAGTGACGCTAAACTAGATGATGTAAATTGCGCGTATTTTTATTGGAAGCAGAACGAGAAAGAACGTCGCCCTAGTAGTGGTAGTTTCAGATCTGGAGAGTTCATCCTCCTGATTCAGAAAGCTCTTGAAACCGTTGACCTCATCTTTGCTGATGGGATTGACTGGAAAGCCTTTTTCGCCTCATTCCAGGAACTACAAGCCGAGTTTGGCGACAGTAACCTTTCCATACAAGCGATCGAGAAGAAAAGTGGTGGAGCCTTTGTTATTTGCTTAGAAGTTCCACCAGAAGCAGGCAAGGGAGCGCTCGAGAGTCGGGCGAAAGAACTGTATGAAATGAAGCTGCAACTTTTGGAGGAACGCTACCGAGGAGAGCTGCAAGCCAAAGACGGGCAAATTACGGTATGCCAAGAATGGTTGAAGGCTGAACGTCAAGACAAAAAAGATATGACAGGGATTGTTAAAACAATGGCTGAGAAAGAGAATCAACCCACAAATCAAACGACTATCCACACTCAAACTGTTGGAGTTATGCACACTGGAAGCGGTGATATTTCCCACTTCACCCAAAACATTAATCAAAACCGCGACGATATCACCAAACTCATCAACTCTCTCTGTGAATCCGCACAAAGTTTTCCAGAGAAAGAACGCCAAGACGCTCAGGGGCATTTAAAAGATTTAGAAGACGATCTCAAGCAACCACCCAACGATAGTACCCCTCGCCGCATCAAAGCAACTCTGGCTGCTTTGCTTACCATCGCTGGTATGGTAGCCGCCTCAACAGACTTCAGCAACAACGTTTTAGAAATCTCTAACAAACTTGGCATCCAATTAATCCAGCCGCACAAATAGCAGTTGCCAACGTCTAGAAGATGATGTGATCGTCCAACTGGTGAATATCATGCAATCCCACGCACCAGCCCTCGTAGAACAAGCTAAAACCTGGAAATTTCTAGAACTCTGGGTTGATCCAGTTCTGTTCCCACCCAAGATTCTCATGCTAGTTGGCGATCAAGACGGCAGTTGTCGTATTTTTAACCCTGCGTCTGGCTATCAGCTTGTCGTCGCTCACTCCAACTATCAAGCCGCTCAAGACTGGCTCCTTGAGGATGAATACGAACGGGTCAAAGGTCAACTTTCGGCTGAGGAAGTCATGTAATCAATGAGCTTCAGTCCTGGTTGTCTGCGTCCCAGCTGCCGATCGCTGCTCACCTACTAAACCCCAGTCTGAATCACAAATAGAACCTGATCAACTGAAACTAATTGCCCCTGAGCGCAACGCACGTCGAAAATCGTACCCGAAACCGGAGCGACGATCGCGATCTCCATTTTCATTGCCTCCAACACAACGAGCTTATCCCCCGCCTCAACCACGTCGCCTGTCTCGACCACAATCTGCCAGACATTAGCAGGGATATGTGCCCTCACGACCTCGCTGTTGGGTGGTAACGCTAACTCACTTTCTAGAATAGCTGCGGGAGGCTCGATCGCCACCTCAATCTGAAGATCGAGTTCTGCCCAGCGATCGCGCTCTGCTTCAAACGCAGCTTGTTGTTTCGTTTTGAAAGCAGTTGTCTCAGCGGATATCGATCGTAAAAACTCGTTGTAGCGTCTCAGACTAAAAGTTTCTTCCTGAACCTCTAATTTCACCTTGCCCTGAATAAACGCATCGCGATATTTCAGCAGATCGGGGGCAGACATGGGATAGAACCGAATTTGATCAAAAAAGCGCAGCAGCCACGGTTTCCCTGCCTGAAAATCAGCCGTTTGCTTGTAGCGATTCCACATTTGCACAGTGCGCCCAACAAACTGATAGCCACCGGGACCTTCCATGCCGTAGACACAGAGATAAGCGCCGCCAATCCCGACCGCATTTTCGGGTGTCCAGGTGCGAGCAGGATTATATTTTGTCGTCACCAATCGATGACGCGGATCGATCGGAGTCGCGACAGGTGCTCCCAAATAGACATCGCCCAATCCCATCACAAGATAGCTGGCGTTAAAGACGATTTCTTTGACCTGTTCGACACTTTCTAAACCGTTGATTCGACGAATAAACTCTAGATTACTCGGACACCACGGGGCATCATTCCGCACCGACTGCATATATTTTTGGATCGCCAATAACGTCGATTCGTCTTCCCACGAAAGCGGCAGATGAATGATTCGCGTCGGCACTTCCAACTCCTCGATCGCAGGTAGCTCTCCTTCAGCCGCAATCAGCGTTTCTAGTAGTTCTGCTAACGGCAAAATGCGACTATCATAGTGAACCTGTAGCGATCGTATTCCTGGTGTTAATTCTAAAATTCCCGGTAGCGAATTGGTTTGCAGCCAATTCATCAACGCGTGAACTCGGAATCTCAGATTCAAATCCAGTACCAATTCACCATACTCAATTAAAAGATATTTATCTCCTGATTGGCGATAAGTCACTGCGATTTGATCCGGCGTTTCAGAGATTTCGTGTAACGTTGCTCGATCTGATTGTTTTAGTGTTGTAGATTCTTGAGGACTGATATCTTGAGACTGTAAATTCTTTTGTAACGTCTCAATCTCTTGATCTTGGATTAATTCTCTTTGTAGCGCATCCGCGAAGGTTAACCGATGGAATCGAATTGTGTCTCCTGGCTTAAGTTGTCCCACTTTCCAGAGATCAGCCTGCACGATCGTAGCAGGGCAGACAAAGCCGCCTAAGCTCGGACCATCAGGACCCAAAATCACAGGCATATCTCCCGTGAAATCGATGGTTCCGATCGCATACGCATTATCGTGAATGTTGGAGGGATGTAGCCCCGCCTCGCCGCCGTCCGTCCGCGCCCACTGCGGCTTTGGACCAATTAACCGAACTCCCGTCCGAGAAGAATTGTAATGAACGTCCCAATCGGTTGCAAAAAAAGTCTCAATGTCCGCGTCTGTAAAGAAATCTGGCGCACCGTGCGGACCGTAAAGAACGTCAATATTCCAAGTATTGGTATAGTGCGGAATTAAATCTGAGGGCAGCGATCGTAGATCCTGACTCTCTCCAGCACGATGTAATTTCAGCACGTCTCCAGTACGAAGAGTACGTCCGCAGTGTCCGCCAAATTGCCCTAACGTAAAGGTTGCTTTGCTGCCCAAATAATCGGGAATTTTGAATCCGTTTTGCACTGCAAGATAGGTTCTACAGCCGTCTCCTTGGATGGATTTGAGCTTTAAAACACTGTCCGCAGCAATCGAAATGGCTGTCCAAAAAGAAATGGGATGATCATCGATCGTGGCACTCATCGCCGCCCCAGTTAGGCAAATCACCGCGTCGGTGTTAAAGCGCAAGGTCGGACCCGACACCGTAAACTCTAGCCCTGCGGCATTCGCTTCATTGCCTACCAATCGATTTGCTAACCGAAACGCCAACTGATCCATCGCTCCTGATGGCGGAACTCCGACATTCCAATATCCCGTGCGTCCTGGATAATCTTGAATCGTGCTGAAAGTTCCAGGATCTAAAACGTCGATCGTACTCGCCGCATAGTGGAATGAGTCTAGAAATCGCGTTGTGATGTCACCAGTATTATAAGTCTCATTGTCAAGAATTTGTCGTAGATAATCTAGATTACATTCCAGTCCTGCAATCTGACAGTTATCTAGCGCTGATTTTAGTTGCTCGATCGTGGTTTCACGATTAGTCCTCTTCACGATCACCTTCGCAATTAGTGGATCATAAAAGGGCGTAATTTCTGTGCCTCGATCGACCCACGTATCGCATCGAACAGAATCGGGAAACACCACCTCTGTCAACAGTCCAGAGCTTGGCTGAAAGTTTTTACCCGGATCTTCGGCGTAAATTCTGACTTGAATCGAATGTCCTTTAGGTTGATGTTGATACTCCTCTAGTGGAAATAAATCATCCGCCGCCAATCGCACCATCCACTCGACCAAATCAACTCCGGTCACTTCTTCGGTGATGCCATGCTCAACCTGTAAGCGAGTGTTGACTTCTAAAAAATAAAACTTGTTTGTAGTCGCATCCAACACAAACTCAACGGTGCCTGCTGACTGATAATTGATCGCCTTACCCAGTCTCACTGCCGCTTCTGCCAAATCGTGACGCAGGCGATCGCTGATTCCCGGTGCTGGGGTTTCTTCAATCACTTTTTGATTACGACGTTGAATCGAGCAATCTCGCTCACCGAGGGCGATCACGGTTCCTTTGCCGTCACCAAAAATTTGCACTTCTAGATGTCGGGCACGATCGACATACTTCTCTAAATACACTCCACTTTGACCAAAATTATTCTGACTCAGTCGTTGAACGGTCTGAAATAATTCTGGCAATGCCTCTTCGGTGCGGCAAAGCTGTAGCCCAATTCCGCCACCCCCTGCGGTGCTTTTGAGCATGACGGGATACCCGATCGTACTCGCTGCAATCTGCGCCTCTTCCAAGCTTCCCAAAAGCGAACTCCCTGGCAGTAGCGGCACTTGATGCTGAGACGCTAACTCTCTCGCCGTGTGTTTCAGCCCAAATCGTCGCATCTGGTCAGGAGTCGGACCGATAAACACGATACTCGCAGCAGCACAGGCTTCCGCAAACTCAGCGTTCTCACTCAAAAACCCATACCCCGGATGAATTGCCTGCGCCCCTGTCTGTTGTGCTGCCTCCAAAATTCGCTCCCAGCGCAAATAGCTATCGGCAGCGATCGCGGTTCCGATAGCCACGGCTTCACCCGCCATTGCCACATGACGGGCATTTGCATCCGCTTCAGAGTAAACCGCGACCGACGCGATGTTGAGACGATCGAGGGTGCGGATAATGCGACAGGCAATCTCGCCCCGATTGGCAACTAAAACTTTATCAAACATGGTGAATGGTAAGAAGAACAGTAGCTAAGGCGCATCCCAAATCAGTAATTGAATTGGAGTTGGATTGTAGGCGTTACACGGGTTGTTCATCTGCGGGCAATTAGAAATTACTACCAGCGAATTCATCTCAGCGCGTAAATCGACAATGCTACCGGAATCAGAAATGCCATCGACAATTTCTAGCGTGCCGTCTTTGCTGACAGGCACATTCATAAAAAAGTTGATGTTGCTGGTCATATCTCGTTTGCCCATCCCATAATCTTTGAGAGCATAGAGAAAATTTTCGACACAGGCGTGCTGCCATTTTTTATCTAATCCAAACCGCACTGAATTACTTTCGCAACTGCACGCTCCGCCTGATGTGTCATGCTTTCCGCAAGTGTCTTTAACCACGGTCATCAGCATATTTCCATCGTTAGAATAAAGTTTCGTTCCCGTTGTGATAAAGATGTTGTTCTGCATCCGAATCGTGTCAGGTGCGCTATATCGCTCACTGGGATCATCGGCGTTGTAGACCAAAAAATCGACCGCTTGATTGCCTCCCAAATCAACAATTCGCAGAGTTTGACCCTTTTTGATCACCTGTGCCCACGGCTTGCGAGCAGCGAGAACTTGATCATAGACGGCTAACTTAGGATCTAATTCGGCTTGTGTGGTGGAAACCATTATGTACTCCTCTCGATCGCAATAAACTATATAAACAAAGCATCGGTATTTTGAAATCCGCGAATCGCTTCAGGATTTGCCGTCCGGCAGAGATCATCAGCCCCCGGGACAGGTGATTTCCAAACGACAGCGCGAATGGGTTTAGGGTCATAAGTTGAAACTGGATCGAGCACATGAGGACAGTTTGAGAGAATCGCTAAGACATTCATCTCGGCACGCAAATCGACAAAACAGCCTGCTTGAGAAGCACCTTCCACCCAAGTCATTGATCCACCTGGCTCAACGGCTATTTGAGAGAATAGATTCAGGTTTGGCATAATGTCTTTTTTGCCCATATTTCGCTTTGTCAAGGCAAGTAGAAAATTATCGCGAGAGTTGCGACCATCATCGCCATATTTTGCGGCATTGGTAGCGATATTACTGCATCCTCCCAGGGTGTCGTGATGTCCACATGTATCTTCAGTTAACGAGAACAACACGCGCCCCATATCGGAATAGAGAACCATTCCCTTTTTTAAGAACGCATTGAACTGAATTTTTGCGGTATCGGCAGCGTTATACCGTTCGACCACGTTATCGGCGTTATAGCACAGCATCGAAACCCCTCTCGACCCCTCTAAATCAATAATTCGCAGAGTGGTGCCGCGCTGAATGACTCGCGACCAATAAGCCCCGCCCGGAATGACTTCATCCCACAAAATCAGCGCGGGATCGATCGCTAAAGAATGCTCGGTTGTAGATGCTGTAGACATAACTAACTCCTTGACAATAAATGGCAAAAGCCCAGGAAGCCTCCGACAGTCATCGACTGCTCTCTGGCTCTCCCGGGCTTTTTTCCCGCCGTGTGACCGTCTTAGTTAAGAACGGCTGCTTCTCTTGGACCAGACGTTTAACTTTGCTAAACCGGAACCCTAGAAGCGAATTCTGTTTGTGTCGCGATCGTTATTGACCCAAAATCTAAAAGATTTCAAACCAGTATACGTCTTAAACCGCCAAAAGAAACCGTATCGAGAGATACATTCCTCCATTCTCAATTCCAGATGCTATTCTTTATCAGGTTCAAGACTTGGGCATTATGAGCGATTCTACCTCCAATCCTTTGCCCCCGTGGTTAAAGCATCTAGAAGAGTGTTCGAGTACCAACGCTTGGGCGATCGAGCATCTCTCCGATCTCGATCACGGCACCGTTGTGTTTACTCGGCACCAAACCCACGGACGGGGACAACAGGGACGCATTTGGCACTCGCCTCCAGGCGTGTTGACGTTGAGCGTGGTGCTCGATCAACTCCCTGCCGCCCAGTTACCTCAATTTAGTTTGATCGCAGGATTAGCGGTTATTTATGCTATTGAAGATTTGATTCCCAGTTTGCAGAATCAGTTACGTTTAAAGTGGACGAATGATGTGTGGCTGAGCGATCGTAAGTTAGCTGGAATTTTATGTGAAGGCGTTACGAGTGGTATGAATAATGGCACTAAACTGGTGGTTGGAATTGGTTTCAACTATCAGGCTGATTTTTCTCATCTAGATAGTCAGACTGTTAAAAATCCGATTAGTCTTCACGAAGTCGTTTCAGTTCTTCCAAATGAGTATTTTTTGATTGAAAAATTGCGTTCTTATCTATTACAATTAGCTGGATTAATACAGTCGTCGATTCATTCATCTCGGTCTTCTGATCTATTATCTGTGGTGGAAGAGCGAGATGCTCTTTTGGGTAAATTCATCACGATCGAGACATCACAAGAGCAGATTTCAGGTGAAGCGATCGGGATCGACGATCAAGGTTGTCTCCGATTACGTCTCCCCGATGACACCGTTCGCACATTCATGTCTGGTCACGTTGCATTTATACAATGAAACCTACAGATTCCCCGATTTGGCGACCTTATACGCAGATGAAAACGACTCCGCCACCGCTCAAAGTGGTCAAGGGCGATGGCGTTTGGCTAGAACTCGAAGACGGGCGGCGAATTTTAGACTGCATCTCAAGCTGGTGGGTGACTATTCATGGACACGGGCATCCCGCTTTAGCCGAGGCACTTTATCATCAGGCACAGCAACTCGAACAGGTAATTTTTACCAACTTTACCCATGATCCTGCCGAACAGTTAGCGCGTAGATTGCTCACCCATGTGCCCGACTCTTTGACGCGAGTTTTTTTCACCGATAACGGGTCAACGGCGATCGAAGCTGCCTTGAAAATGGCGTATCAACATTGGCTCAATCAGGGAGAACCAAATCGCACTCGATTTCTCGTGTTTGAGAAGGGCTATCACGGAGACACGATCGGAGCCATGTCACTCGGAATCGGCTGCTCATGGTGGGAGCCGTTTCGACCGTTGTTGATTGAGATGGATACGGTGCCGTTTCCTGCGACATTTGATCACGATCCAAACGTCGAACTTAAAGAATCACAGGCACTCGAACAGATTGAACGTCTCTTAAAACAAGGCACCTATGCCGGAATTTTTATTGAGCCGTTGATTCAAGGAGCCGGAGGAATGCGGATGTGTCGCCCCGAATTTCTGCGATCGCTGCATACGATCGCTCGACAATTCGATGTGCTAATCATCTACGACGAAGTGATGACCGGATTCGGACGCACCGGAGAATTATTTGCTTGTCTAAAAGCGGACACGGCACCCGATATTCTCTGTTTGTCGAAAGGGCTGTCAGGTGGCTGTTTGCCGTTAGCCGTCACTCTCGCAACGGAAGCGATTTATCAGACGTTCTACAGCGACGACGCGAGTAAAATGTTTTTTCACGGTCACTCGTATACGGGCAATCCGTTAGCGTGTGCGACTGGATTAACCTCACTGGACTTGTTGCAACAAACGCCAAGATTTCGCGATTTAGAAGCGTTGCATCGTCGCTATTTAGAAACGTGGCTGATCGGACATTCTAGAATTGAATCGGTTCGGGTGTGTGGCACGATCGTTGCGACGGAAATCACCACCGATCAAACATCGGGCTATTTCAACACGATCGGGGCTGAATTGCGCGAACGATTCCTAGAATTAGGATTCTTCATTCGTCCGCTTGGCAACACACTATACTTGATGCCGCCGTATTGCATTACCGATAGCGAACTCGAATCCATTTACCAAGTCATTCGCAAAGTGCTCGATGATTGATCAGTCGCGATCGCGACGCTGGAACCTAAGAGAACTTCAACAGGTGCTACTTACAACGACAATGGAGAACCCAATTGATCAACGAAATTCGCCAAAAGGTCGCTGATGAGCGGTTTGAATTTTCCAAGCACGCGGTTGACCAATCGATCTTACGGCAGATTCGGGTTCAAGAAGTCAGGGAGGCGATCGCGAACGGACAGGTGATTGAGAGCTATCCTAATGATAAATATGGTGCAAGTTGCCTGATCAGCGGTCTAACTCAAACTCAGCGAGTGATTCATATTCACTGTAGTTATTCCTCTCGTCCTCTACTCAAAATTATTACCGTATACGAGCCTGATCCCAGAGATGGAATGATGACTTTACAAACAGGAGAAGCCGCAATGATGAACAATGAGCCAGAAACACTGGTCGAGAAACACGTCACTTATACACTCCAACTCAATGGACAATTGTTTGTAATTGAGAATGTACCTGCTCGTGTGAATGAAGAGACAGGAGAACAGTTTTTTTCTCCGTCAACTGTAGAACATTTGCAGCAAATCATTTTGACTGGACAAGAACCCGATCGCGTTGCTGAGGTTCCTGTGTATAACTATGCGGCATGATACTATCAGCTACTCATAGCGTCGTGGTGTGTAGACCCAAACGCCTCCGTATGGACGGGGAATAGATCGAGTCTGACTTGACCCCACCAATACCACCGTTCGCATATCTACGTCTTCGGGTAAGAACTGCTCAAGCGTGCAGACGCGAATCGATTGTCCCGGTCTGCCCAAATTTCGCGCTAATACGATCGGAGTGTTGGGCGATCGCCACTGCAATAAAATCTCCCGCGCTTTCCCCAGTTGCCAGGTGCGCTGCTTAGAAATCGGATTGTAGAACGCCATCACCAAATCGGCTTGGGCGGCGGCAGCGATGCGTTGCTCAATCACCGACCAGGGTTTGAGAATATCTGATAGAGACAGCGCACAAAAATCATGTCCTAACGGTGCCCCAATCTGAGCGGCAGCGGCTTGCATGGCTGAAATGCCTGGAGCCACTTGGATGTCTAGCCGAAGCCATTCGAGTTTAGGATCGTGGTCTAGCACTTCAAACACAGCAGCAGCCATCGCAAAAATGCCTGGATCGCCCGACGAAACGACAGCTACCGATTTCCCAGTAGCGGCGAGATCTAAGGCAAATCGCGCCCGATCGAGTTCTTCGCGATTGTCGGAGTCATGGCGCTGTTGCCCTTCGCGCAGAGATCCCGCCAAGTCGAGATATAATTTATAGCCAACCCAATCAGTCGCCGATCGCAGCACGTCTTTGACTTCGGGAGACATCCATTTGTCGCCGCCAGGTCCAGTACCGACGATCGTCAACTGTCCGCGAGGCTTTCCGATCACCTCTACATCGATAGGTTGATCTGCGAGAGCGATTGCACATCTCACGTCCGATGTTTTCTGAGAGACGAGTAGTTGACCCGATTTCCCTACCGCAGCGAGTGCGATTTCCTCAACACTGGACAAATTGAGAAATCGGATCGGCACCTGCAACGCTTGAGAAAGAGATGAAAGTGCGGGATGTCCCATTTCATCGACTGAAGCGAAAATTCCTGCGACGGACGCGATCGCTAGCTCCGATTCCTCAAGAATTTTATGAACGAATTCAACCACTGATTCCGATACATTGCTCACGGCGATCGCCAAGGTTGCAGAGTGATAGACCAAGCGATCGGGTGCTGGAAATCCTCTACGTTCAGTAATTTGAAGGGTGAGAGGTGCGTCGTCTACGATCGGCAGTTTGCTTTCACTCAGCCAAGGCGCATTGCCTTCGAGCCGAACTGTTGACCCTGCCAGCAAATCTGAGATAAACGATTTCGCATCATCTGGATTTGCCAACCAATAGCCCGATGGCGGATTAAGCAGCGTCGTCCGAAACCGAATATCGCCCGTCGTTGTAATCGCAGGCTGAACGTCTAGAACAGCTGCAATTTGCCGCGCTAAATCATTCACACCGTGCAATCCACCTAAAAGCGGCACTACGGCGCTACCGTCCTCCGCAACGGCTAAAACGGGCGGTTCATAGCGTTTGTCCGAGAGGAGAGGCGCGATCGTGCGAATCAAAATTCCCGCCGCACACAGTCCGACGATCGGCGTTCCGTCGGCAAACAGTTCCCGCAAAGTTGTTCCGAAATCAGTAAACGAGACATCCACCTCGATCGTGCGATTCGCCAATCCATACAGCGTCGCGTTGGGCAACGCCTGCATCAACCGTCGAGCCACCGCAACGCTCGTCTGCCCCAACACAATCACAGCAGGATTCTTCATTCACGCTCATCTAATTAACCGACGTTTGCAGACTCGGAACCACAATCAACGCCCAATACGGAACCTCAGCCGCATCAACTGTCTCGATCGGGACAATGCGCTGATTGGGCATCGTCGCCCGCTCGATGTAGAGCGATCGGGACAGCAACCCCAACTCAGATAAAACGTCTCGAACTTTGCTGAAATGTCTGCCTAATTTAATAATTACTGCGGAATCTGCAACGGCAAGGCGATCGCGCAAGATATCCGCATCGAGAGTGGCTGGCATAATCGATAACACATCGTTACGATAAGTGAGCGGCACTCCTAATGCAGACGCACTCGCCATCGTTGATGAGATTCCTGGAACTACTTCGGTTTCAAATTTGGCAGACAGCCGATTGAACAGATACATAAACGACCCATACAAAAAGGGTTCTCCCTCACATAACACGGCAACATCTCGTCCAGCGCTTAAATGCTCTGTCAATTTTTCGGCGGCGACATCATAGGCAGGCTGGGACGATCGCACCGGACTAAACGGCAACGGCATCGGCACTTCAATTTGTTCGGGACGTAAAAAATCTGCCACGATCGCCCGTGCTAACACTTTGCCATTCTCCATAGTGGGATAGGCAATCACAGGCACTGATCGGAGAATTCGATAGGCTTTGAGCGTCAACAATTCTGGGTCGCCTGGTCCGATTCCTAACCCATATAACCGACCCATTTCGTGTGTCATAATTCATCCTCTTTTGCTAACGCATTAATTGCCGCAGATGCCATCGCACTGCCGCCCCGTCGCCCTTGCAAGGCGATGAACGGCACGCCCCGACTGTCGGCGGCTAGCGCTGCTTTTGACTCTGCCGCACCAATAAACCCTACCGGAAACCCCAAAATTAGCGCAGGTTTTGGTACACCTTCATCCAATAGTTCCAGCAGTCGAAATAGAGCAGTTGGCGCATTACCGATCGCCACGATCGCACCTTCTAGATGGTCGCGCCACAGTTCGAGGGCGGCTGCCGATCGCGTGGTTGCCATCTGTTCTGCTAGCTTTGGTGTATCCGGATGTTGAAGTGTGCAAATAACTGCATTCTCAGCCGGAAGTCGTTTGCGAGTCACGCCTTCTGCTACCATCCGCGCATCACAGAGGATCGAGGCACCTGCAATCAAGGCGTTTCGTCCAACAGTTGCGGCTCCGGGCGAGGCGGATAAATCAGATACAATATCGGTCATACCGCAGCTATGAATCAGGCGCACCGCAACCCGTTCTAAATCGGCTGGCAAGATTGCTAAATTTGCCTCCGATCGAATGGTGGCAAACGATTGACGATAGATTTCGGTTCCGTCTTGAATGTAGTCAATCATAATCGTCAACCTGTGATCGAATGCGATGCTAAAGACCGATTATTCTTTGAACTAAACCATTGCTGTAATTGATCAATTGAGTGTCGATCCACAAACATCTTAAACGATTCACCTAGCATTCGCTGCTGTTGATAGATTTGTAACATCTGCTCTATTAAAGACGTGGCTCCTGACGCACTCACAGACCGAATTCGCCGACCAAACGGTGACTCGCTGCTGCCTAAATAAACGTCATATCCCTCGATCGTCGAATTCCCCTCTTTTATCTCAATGCCAACCAGCGCAATATCACTAGGAGTCTGTTGAGCACAAGATTTTTCACACCCACTGAAGTGAATATTTAACGGCTGATCTAACGAGGCAGTTAAGTCCACTAACCTCAACGCGTGCGTTTGAGTATCCGCCAATCCCGACGCACATCCAGTTCGACCCGAGCAAGCAACTAGCGCACTGTCAAATCGGGTTGCTGAGGTGTGAAGTCCTAAGTCAGCGATCGCCCTTTCTAAATCGTTTAAGCGATCGTCAGAAACATCAGGAATCAAAATCGTTTGCCACGGAGTCAGACAAACTCTACCACTGCCAAGATGTGTTAACTGAGCTAACTCTCGCAGTTGCCAAGATTCTAGACGACCCAACGGCAGTGCAATTCCGACATAGGACAAATCTGCTTCACGCTGGGAATGAATACCGAGATGTTGATAAGACGGAGACGACAATGGCAGAAAAAAAGTTTCTCGACACAACGAAAAACCTAACAGTTGTCCCACTCGTTCTAAGCACTGTTCAACGCTCCAATTCGATAAGAGATCACGAAATCGAGGTTTGCGACCCGTTCCAGAATAATGCTCTTGAGTATACCTAAGATATACCTGAGTCAATGCTGTAATGAACTCTAAACATCGATCTTCTGAAATGAAAGTACCTACGTCTCCAGCATTCTGTCCATCGACATTCAAACAGACTCGAAACCCAATCTCTGAAGATGGTAATTGATGAGCAACTAATGTAATGTCGTTGCGGCGATCGCGCACCGAAACGGATTCTCCTCCGTCAAAGCAAATGCTAAACTTGGCTGACAGAGCCGCCAACTCCAGATGAGTTTGCAGATAGTCATCAAAGGCTCTCACCAACGGGCGAGTGTCAATTAACATCTGCGAATCAACACCCGCCGTCGGGCTCGCCATAATGTTCCGAATTGGGTCAAGACTAGGGATTTTTGCCGCTAATTCTAATGTTTGTAATCGGTGAAAAACATCAGGCGCGATCGGAGTGTGAATTTCTCGAATCTGCACATTTGCCCGATTTGTCACCTGCACATAGCCCGCCCCAGAATTATCGGCAAGATCGGCGATCGCGTCACACTGTTGAGCAGTGAGAATCCCCCCCGGAATTCGCATCCGAGCCAGCATTCCATCTTGGGCAGACGAACCACAAAATAAACCCGGACAAGTCGGCAACTCAGACAGCAATCGATCAGTCTCCTCCCCGTGCGACGCAGGAAATCAAAGGTTAGTCTAGACCCGGCATTCTGGCTTTGACAGTTGCGGCACAGCGTCGGAATCACACCGAACTTTCCCATCTCTAGATCTATGAACGTTACCATACGCGACTCACCAGATTTCTTGAATCCTCAATTTTCTTAACGTAAATTTGATCAGGTACTCTGAAATGAAGCCTGAGTTATCTTGTACGATCGATGAGAATTTTATTAATTGAAGACGATATCCGAATTGCCAAGCCTCTAGCCGAAGATCTCAGACACCAGCATCACGTCGTCGATACTGCAAAAGATGGTTTAGAGGGATGGGAATCCGCTCAGGGAGTGGCTTATGATTTAATTTTGCTGGATTTGATGCTGCCTAAATTAGATGGCATCAGCCTGTGTAAACGTCTACGGGCAGCAAAATCTCAAGCGCTGATTCTCATGTTGACTGCACGAGATACCACCAGCGATAAGATCATGGGATTGGACGCTGGCGCTGATGACTATCTGGTTAAACCCTTTGAACTGGAAGAATTAGCCGCGCGCATCAGAGCGCTATCACGGAGAAGTCCAGAAACTAGATCAATCACCCTGATTCATGGTCAGTTAGAGCTTGACCCCAGCACTTGCAACGTCACCTATGCAAGCGTGTCCTTAGCATTGACTCCCAGAGAGTACATGATTTTAGAGTGTTTTTTGCGGACTCCCGACCAAGTTTTAACCCGTTCAGCGCTTTTAGATCGGTTGTGGGAGTTTGATAAATCTTCTGGCGAAGACACGATTAAAACCCATATTGCCAATCTGCGCCGCAAGCTAAAAGGTGCCGGAAGCCCAGAAAATTTGATTGAAACAGTCTATGGTTTGGGTTATCGACTCCATTCCATTTAATTGAGCACACCCATCTTTCCAAGTTCTTGACCTTGTTTCTCTACCGTGAATGAAACCGTTTTAATGGTTGTAGCGATCGAGCGATACGAGTCACTTATTTTCATTAATTTCAAACATTGTGTTTAAGCAGATTCAAGCTCGGTTGCTGGTTTCTTACCTGATCGTTCTCGCCTCAATTTTAGGAACGTTTGCGATCGCTGTTCGCTTTGTCTATGCTTATAGTCTCAAACAACAACTCACCGATAAATTGACGACCTTAGGACAAGGAGCCGTAACCAGTGCGGAATTCAACCACGGTCAATTAGAAGTCGGGAAGGACATTCCTGTGAAAGATCTCATTGCGCGAGGTCAAGCATTGCAGTGGTTTGATCTTCAGAAACAGCTGATCGCTCAACAGGGAAAAGCCATTTCAACCTTACCGTTTTCGAGCCGTGAAACATTGCAGATTCAGCTATCGCAGCCTCGGATTCAATCGGTCACCCTGCCTATTGTGAGCGGTGATGATCAACGAAAACTAGGGTATGTCAGAGCCAGTCAGTCGCTCGAAGAATTAGATGAAAATCTGCAAAAGCTGGATTGGGGTTTAGGAGGCGGAATTGTGATGGCATTGATTCTCAGTGGCATTGGCGGCGTTTGGCTGACCCGTCAGGCGATGCACCCGATCGAGGAAAGTTTTCAACGGTTGAAACAGTTCACGGCGGATGCTTCCCACGAGTTGCGGAGTCCGCTGATGGCGATTAAAAGCAATGTATCCGTTGCCCTGAAATATTCAGACGGAATGCGCCCAACTGATGTCGAAAAGTTTGAAGCGATCGCCAGTGCAACTCATCAAATGACTGATCTCACCGAAGATTTGTTGCTGCTAGCGCGGACTGATCAAGCGGCAAATCCCGATCTCCAGCCCGTTAACTTAACAGCAATTTTGGAGCAATTAGTCGAGCGATATCAGCCTCAAGCCCACATAAAACAGATTATCTTGCACGCTCACTTAGCCCAGTCCTCTTGGGTATTAGGCGATGCCGCACAACTTACAAGACTATTCACAAACCTAATCACGAATGCGTTGCACTACACGTTAACAGGAAGAGTCGAAATAAAGTTAAGCCGAACAGGGCAAACTCTTTTGGTTGACGTACATGATACCGGAATTGGCATTGCTCCAGAAAATTTGGCGCGAGTGTTTGACCGATTTTGGCGAGCGGATCAGTCTCGCACCCATTGGGAGGGTGGATCTGGATTGGGGTTAGCGATCGCGCACTCGATCGCCCAAAGTCACGGCGCAACGATCAGCGTTAGCAGCCAAATTGGGATTGGTAGTTGCTTCACCGTGCGCTTAACGGCGATGACAGGAGTGGCTTCCTAAATTCACTAGAGTGAGGGTAGCTTTATGCCAAGACAGGGTGCGGTGAAAATTTACGTTTCAGAATAAACCAGACTGGAGCCGCAATAAAGATTGACGAGTAGGCTCCATACATCAGCCCTAAAAAGATCGCTAGAGAGAAGGCATGGAGCGGCTCAGCACCGAAATAATAAAGGCAAAGTGCGCCTGTAACAACCGTTAAGACTGTGTAGATTGAGCGTCGCAACGTTTGCCAAATACTACGATTGACTAATGCAGCTAGATTTTCAGACGTGGGTTCTGCTTTAGACAGCCGTAAATTTTCTCGAATGCGATCGAAGACCACGATCGTGTCATTCACCGAATACCCGATCACGGTTAGAATCGCGGCGATGAATGTGACATCAATCTCATATTTAAAGATTGAAAACACACACACCACAAAAAAGGCTGAATTGAGAATGCCAATGGTTGCCGCGATCGCAAACTGCCAGCCAAATCGGACTCTCACAAAGATAAAGATGCCTACGATCGCGAAGCAGACGGCGTAGATTGCCTTGATTACTAAATCTTGAGCTACGGCAGGATCGGCAGTGTTTTCCTGAAAAGCAACCTTGGCTCCATACTCTTTCTTAAACGCGTTTACGATTTCGTTGACTTCAGTTGCATCGAGTACGTTGTCGAATCTGGCAGCGACTTGATTATTCTGATCACCCCCAATTACAACCGTTGCGGGCTTGATTCCTGCATCTTCCATGATTGCTGTTGCTTTCTCCTGTTCGATCGCTTGAGGAACAGTCACATCCAACGCAGTTCCCGCCTTAAAGTCAATATCAAGATTTAACGGTGATGTCATGAGCGTGAAGGCTCCGAACACTGCAAACAATCCTGAAAATGCAGACGCGATTAAACCGATCTTGATGAAATTGAATCCTGTGGTAATTGGTTTTTCAATGTGTTTGATGCCAAAGAAAGCAGGGCTTCTAACCGCACTACTAGGAGCCAGTAAATTCAGGAGAAATCGAGCGAGAAAGACATTGCTGATCACACTGATCAGAATGCTGAGAATCGTCGTCAATGCAAAGCCACGAATCGGTCCGATGCCGACGATAAACAGCACGATCGCGCCAATCAAACCCGTCGCATTAGAATCGAGAATCGTGCGGAATGCGTGACGCTCACCGTCTCTAAAAGCAGAGGCGGCATCTTTACCAGAACGCAGTTCTTCTTTGATTCGCTCAAACGAGAGAATGTTGGCATCGGATGCAATTCCCATTCCTAAGACAAATGCGACGATCGCTGCTAAAGACAGGGTTGCGTGAAGCACGTTAAATACAATCAGCAGCAACCAGAGATAAGTAATGAGTGCGATCGCTGCAACTAATCCTGGAATTCGATAAATCACTCCCATGAATAGGAGAATTAACGAGAACGCGATCGCGCCTGCCCGAAGAGTATCGTGTAAGTCGGCTTCGCCCAAAACGCCCCCAACCGTTTGTGAATATTTCTCTATAAGTTTGACAGGCAACGCTTCAGACTGATTGAGGATGTTTCTGACTTGCTCATTACTAGAAACTCCAGCCAGCTTTACCCGAATCAGGTTATCTCCTTCTACAATCACATCGGGTTCAGCTACCCCTAAAGCATTCGCACGACTGTTCAAGGATCCGGCTGTTTTGAGCAAATCTGCTTTAGAGACAGGCTGCCCTGATGTCAGCGACTCAGCCACATATAGCACTTCATAGCCGCCTTTAAACTCCAAGCCGATTCGGGTGTTTTGCAATAGGGTTGGAGTTGTCAATGCTATCAGCGACACGAGAAATCCAATCAAACCTATCGCGAGAACTGATTTTTTCATAACAAGCCTTCTTTTAAAGTCGTAACGGTGAAACTAATCAAACAAGAGAATTTGCGACCTTACTGTAGAAGGTAAAGAAGAACTTGGAAATATTAGCGAGTCAACGATGATTCACTCACGAGGAACTCTCAGCTTCTCTAGATCATGAGAGTTGAAAGAGTAATGCAGGTAGAGTAGGACATTACTCTCTCTGTATCTGGTTTAAGTAGCGGCTACCAATTTAAGCCGGGACATTAGCTCCCTCAAAGCTTAAAGCTTCGTTCAGTCTGTCCCGCTTTATGTCGGTAGCCAAGTAGCTAATCAGTGCTAAGGATCGTGAACTAAATAACCTGTCAGACTTGTGAGCGTCTTCTGCCCTCCTCACGAAGTGGGGCGAAGCCCTCGCCAACCTTTCTCCTCAAGGAGAATCAAGGAGAAGGGAGTTAGAGTCTTGTTCCCTCTCCTTGGGGCTACTGTGTACACACAAGTCGGTTGATCGGTCATTGCTAAGATCTTTCGCCCCCTAAATCCCCCATTCTGGCAGGGCTGATTTATTGTCAGAAAAGAAAACTTGTAACCTTTATCCCTCGTTTATATATTGTTGAAGGCTGAACAAAGCCAAAGGCTTCTAAGATTTCTCTGGCGAACTTAAATTAGCCCTGCCCATTCTG
>JBBRPT010000004.1:0-127822 GCA_038227635.1 Leptolyngbyales cyanobacterium
GACCATGCCTAGAATCACCAGCAACAGCACGACCCAGAGCGGATAGCGTCTGCCTCGCGCACTGCGGAAATCTTCGACTTGTTTCAGGGTGTCAATTAAGTTGACGGTCATCTCCGGTTAATTAAGACATCAGCACTAGCCCAACTTTTCTTCATGACAATAAATTAGCCCTGCCGATTCTGGGGGACTTCCGGACTTTCAAAGCCCCCCAGAATGAGGAGTTGGGGGCTTTCACGAGTGCAACGACTCAACGATTCATATCTGCATTCAGCAGCACCAAATTTTCTTACTCTGTGGTCGAGCTATCTGCAAAAACGCCTCTGATTCTATAACAATACGGGGTCTTGCCATCAGAGATCGTCATGTTTTATAGAGTGAACTTAAGGTGCCTTAGACTTAATGGAGAGAGTGGTTAAACTCAGTAAAATTTAGGAATTTTGATGTTCAGCATAACCGTGAATCCATGGCTTGAAGCGCAACGGCAGTTAAACCTCGATCGCTACCGCATTCCCTTAGCTGGAATTTCAATCACAAACTCAGTTCCCTGCCCCAAAGAAGAGATGCAGCGCAGATCGCCACCATGTCTCTCAACAACGATTTTATAGCTGATTGAAAGCCCTAAACCTGTTCCTTTGCCAATGGGTTTAGTCGTAAAAAATGGGTCAAACAACCGTTGTTGCACCTCAATCGGAATGCCTGTTCCATTATCTGCAATGCTGATTTTGACCCGATTTGATTGCATCTCAGTTCGAATATGAAGGGCACTAGGATTGCTAAACCGATCGCTGGGAGATCGTTGGGCATCGCGTTCATCTAGGGCATCGATCGCGTTTGCAACCAGATTAATAAAAACCTGATTGAGCTGTCCGGCATAGCAATCTATTAAGGGTAGGTGACCATAGTCTCGCGTGATTTGAATTTCAGGATGATCAGGTTTTGGTTTTAGTCGATGTTGCAAAATTACTAGCGTGCTTTCAATACCCTCGTGAATGTCAACCGCTTTCATGTCAGATTGATCCATCCGTGAAAAGTTTTTTAGTGATGCCACAATTTCTTGAATGCGATTGGTTCCAATTTGCATTGATTCTAGCAATCGCGGAAAGTCTTCTACCAAAAAATCAAAGTCGATATCTTCTAGCGTTTCTTCAACCTCAAGACACGGATCTTGATAGCATTCTTGATAGACTTGTAATAGTTTAAGTAAATCTTTAATATATTCGTTAGCGTGAATTACATTGCCGTGAATAAAGTTTACCGGATTGTTAATCTCATGAGCGATTCCGGCAACTAATTGCCCTAGAGATGACATTTTTTCGCTTTGTATAAGCTGTAGTTGCGTTTGCTTCAATTCATGTAATGTTTTTTCTAAAAAGGCGTTTTTATTATTTAGCTCTTGTGTTCTCAGGCTGACCTTCTCTTCTAAAATCTGCTGTTCTTTTTGCAGGGCTTGATGAAAGTTGACATTGTGGATTGTAGTGGTTGCGTGGCTGACTAAGTTGGCGAGTCCCAACATTGACTCACTGTCAGATTGAATGCGATTTTGATAGGGGAAGTTTTTGGCTGTGTTGCCAGCGACGAGTAGCCCATTTACCCCTAACGGAGAGATGACATACTCATCCATTCTAAAAACAGCGCGCAGGTTGAGAAGCATAGGCTGAGAGCAATTTTCTTGACAAATGATGCAATCCGCCCCGATCGCTAAGGGTTGAAAAGCAAGGTCTGTCAGAGATAGATCGATGGCTGCTAAATCTTTGAGTAAGTCTTTGTCATGATAACCATCAAGGGCTTTGACCTCAAACCTTTGATCTGATGGCATCAAAATCAGGCATCGCTCAATGTTCAACTCATAGATCACAAACTGCATCACCTGTTGCAGAATTTCGGTTAGATCAAACGTGCAATTAAACTTTTTACCCGCTTCGTTAAGCTGGCGATAGACTCGAAGTTGACCGTCTAATTGTTCTTGATAAGCATAAAGCTTACTCTCAGTTTTGACGAGTCGTTTGACTTGATCAGACAAGCGCTGATTTTCTTGCTGGAGGATTTCGAGTTCGCTGACAACCGATATCGAGCGATCGTAAAGATCGGGCACTGGATTTTCTACCTCTCTCATCACAATGGCTAAATGCTGACTTAATAAATCGCCGCTAAGACTGCGGTGTAATTGTGAAAACAATTATGACCACTAACTGGACCAATTTCTCCCAGTGTATATAGCCCAATCCAGGGAGCGTCAGCCCCTACTTTTTGTTGCAGCGTTTTGAGCAAACTAAGCTTTTCTTGATCTCGAAAAACAGATTTACCGCGACCACAGCAGTCAAATTGAAAGACTAGTTTTGGCAACGCTTGACCCAGTTGATTTTGGATGCTTTCTGCCATCTGATCGATGCCCGATGTGATCTTATCGTGATCGCGTCGGGTCATCCAAATATCACACCCTTCAACTACTTCTGTTTGAATAGTCACTGCGCCCGCTTGATCGTCTTTAGACGGGACAAACCGGATTAAAAACTCGTCATAGTCGTGCAGGTGCCCTGGTGCTTTAAAGCCGAGGCAAAGGCTTAAGACTGCTTTCTCCCAAATATCAATTTCATCTTCAATCAAATATTCTTTCAACACGTCTAAGATAGGTTTATGGTCAATTTCGTAGATGATATTTCCTTTAGACCGGGTGACTTGGCGCTTTCCGCCGATCGCAGCGCAGCCATGATTGACTGCCCAGGCAAACTTTATGTCTCCAGATAATAATGCCCAGACTGCTCCGTCTGAAATCACCTGGTTGTCGTGATATTGATAGGTTTGTTTGAAAGCAAAGTTATCGGCGGCAACTCCGCCAAAGATGGGCAGAGGGCGATCGAACTTGAGGTGATTGTTTAAACCGCTTATGAAGCGATCGAAGTTAAAGGTCAACCCGTCGGCAAACAAAAAGATGGCTTTTGCATCGGGCTGCATCTGCTGGTGAATGTCGGCTCCGATCGTGCAGCCAACCTGAGTTGGATCGTCTTTTAAACCAGTGGCGATGCCGTGCCCAAATCTCATCTCATCGGATTGGATGACCATGACGGCAACTGAGAAATTTGACTCGTCTGCTTCTCCCAGGGTAATTACACCTTCCCCAGAGCAGCCAATGAGCGGCGCGTGTCGAGTCATCTCTCTCACTGCGCCGAGCAATGCTTCCTGGTTATAGCCAACCGACGCGAACATTAAGACAAAATCGGGTTGCTGAATATTTGCCTTTTTGAGCGCAATTTCTACCGCCTCTTTTGCCGCACTTCTTGGATTTCGGTTATGGCTCATGCCTACGCCAGCTTGAGTTCCCATGCAAACCACCTCATAAAGGTTAGTGTTCCTGCTTTAGGGTTCCCTTCTTTTGTAGAAAAGTGCGATTAATTGAAACTAGGTGCCAGGAAATCAGGTTCAATCTGACTCCTGACACCTGCCTGCTCTCTATTTCGGCTCGAAACTAAGGGAGACTCCGTTCATGCAATAGCGCTGTCTAGTAGGAGCAGGACCATCGTTAAAGACGTGTCCTAAGTGTCCGCCACAGCGACGGCAGTGGACTTCAACACGGGTCATGAAAAGTGACTTGTCGGTTGTAGTGTCGATCGCGCCTTCGATCGGTGCAAAAAAGCTAGGCCATCCGGTGCCGCTATCAAATTTGGTATCTGAAGTGAATAGAGGCAATCCACACCCGCTACACTCGTAAGTGCCTGGGTCATATTGTTTGTCGAGTGGGCTGGTGCGAGCGCGTTCAGTTCCGTGCTTGCGCAGGACTTGAAACTGTTCTGGTGTGAGCAGTTTTTTCCATTCATCGTCTGTTTTTGTGATTTCAAACTCATTGGTTGAAGTTGTCATCTTGATTGTGCTCCGGCTAAATCTTTAACGTTCCAACTACTATTTTAGAGGGTGAGATAGGTCTTGCGATTTAAGATAACCGAACTCATTTTAGACTGTTCTCTTAAAGTCTTTGACGCAAATTGGGTAGGTTGACGCAAAATGATCAACAGTTTGTGCAGGTTGCGATGGTGATGAAAGAAGATTCTAAGGAGTTGACCTTAGCAAAAAACGCTTTTCAAGCGGCGGACTGGGACACCACAGAACAAATTTGTCTGCAGCTCATCCAACAAGACTCGCAGCAGGTCGAAGCGTTGGAGTTGTTGGGCATGGTCTATTGCCAAGTCGGGAAATTTGAGCGTGCGATCGAGCACTATCAGTCTTTTCTCACTCTCTCACCTGATCGAGCGTCTGCTCACTACAATTTGGGTACGGCGTTCTCAAAATTAGAGCAGATGGATGCCGCGATCAAGCATTATCAAGTTGCGATCGCGCTTGACCCAACGTTCTATCAAAGTCACTACAATCTCGGAAATGCCTATCTCGCTCAACATCAGAATGAGAAGGCAATCGTGGCATATCGTCAGGCGTTGCAATTGAAGCCCGACCATCGACAATCGCTGCATAATTTAGGGGCGTGTCTACAAAATTTAGACCAGTTTGAGGAGGCAGCAATCGCCTATCAGCAAGCTTTGGGGCTCAAACCCGATCACGCGATCGCGCACAATAGCTTAGGCGAAATTTTGCGAAAACTGGGGCGAGTAGAGGAGGCGATCGAGCATCTTAAACGGGCGATCGCGATTGATTCTGATTTCGCGGAGGCACATAATAACTTAGGAGTTGCCTATTACTATCGGGGTCGGTTTGAGGAGGCGGACGATTGCTATCGGAATGCATTGAGGCTTGACCCAGACTATGCCAATGCTCAACTCAATCATGGTTTTTTATCACTGTTGAACGGTGATTTGAACGTTGGATTCCGACATTATGAGCAACGTTGGGCAGGACAATCTTTCACACCGCCTTCATTTCCCCAACCTCAATGGGATGGCTCTAATCTCAACGGCAAAACGATTTTTCTCTGCCACGAACAAGGCTTTGGAGACACCATTCAATTTATTCGTTATGCCCCTTTAGTCGCAGAACGGGGCGGACGGGTTATTGTCGGGTGTTCGGCGCTGCTGCTGCGATTGCTTAAAACGGCTCCTGGCATTGAGCAACTTGTTCTTGAAGGTGAACCGCTTCCGCCTTTTGATTGTTATGCACTGTTGCTGAGTTTGCCTTATTTACTGGGCACGACGTTGGACACAATTCCTGCTACAGTTCCCTATCTGTCGGCTCCTCATCTTCCGACCCTTAATGCACGTTTAAAAGTCGGTATAGTGTGGGGCGGAAATTCTCAGAACGGGAACGATCGCGATCGCTCTATCACGCTCACTGATCTGCTGCCTCTATTAAGCTTGACCGGAGTGGAATTCTACAGTTTGCAGAAAGACAGATCTGAGGAGTTGCAGCAGTTTCGAGAAAGGCACCCCTTGATCGAGATTATCGATTTAGACGAGCAGCTTAAAGATTTTGCAGACACAGCAGCGGCGATCGCACCGCTTGATTTAGTGATCAGCGTCGATACAGCCGTTGCACATTTAGCTGGAGCAATGGGCAAATCGGTTTGGATTTTGCTGTGCGCTGTTCCTGATTGGCGATGGTTTCTCGATCGTGCTGATAGTCCCTGGTATCCAACGGCTCGGCTTTTTCGACAGCGTTGTCTTGGAGAATGGGCTATCGTTGTTCGATCTGTTGCGGATCAGTTGTCAGAAATGATTGATAATTTATCTCAATCACTTGATTCTGGTTTAGATCAAAGTAGTGATTTAACTATTAGTATACCATCCAAAATTAAACGAATCGGCATTGGATTTCCAATCGGTGGAAGTCTCGGCTGGGGAGTTTATGGATTAAATCTAGCATTACAGCTATTAAAAAACTCTGATTTAGAGCCTGTGCCGTTGATAGAAGTTTCTGCACTATCAGAATTAAATCCGGTGCTGCGATCGCGGCTCAACTCAGTGCTTCATTATCCCCAACAAATTCAAACGCTCTTGACTCAAAATCCCGACAAGATACTGAACACAAACCTTCTCGTGCTCAAGGCTCTGGGAAATCACTTTGCAACGAGTGACGACAATCATCGCATTCAGGGAACTCATAATGTTGGCGTTATTTTCTCAGAAGACACGCAGTTTTTGCCCCGCGAAATCGAGCAAGCTAAACGCTACGATCTCATCATTGCCGGGTCGCATTGGAATGCAGAAATTTTGCGAAGTTATGGTCTAACTCGCGTCAAAATTGTCCAGCAGGGAATTGATCCTTCTTTGTTCCACCCAGCACCTAAATCGGGACTGCTGCACGATCGCTTCGTCATTTTTTCGGGCGGCAAGCTAGAGCATCGCAAAGGTCAAGATATTGTGGTGGCTGCCTTCCGCATTTTTCGGTCACGCCACCCTGAAGCGCTGCTGTTGACGGCATGGCACAATCACTGGCTGCACACAATGACAGGACTCGATCGCACCAAACACGTTATAGGATTGCCCACTGTTGATGCTCACGGACGGTTGCAAATCACTCGCTGGCTGATCGAAAACGGCATTCCCGCTGATGCAGTATTAGATGTGGGCATAATTGCGAACTCGATCGCACCTCAAATCCTTCGAGAAGCTGATGTCGCAGTATTTCCCAATCGCGCTGAGGGTGGCACTAATTTAGTTGCAATGGAGAGCCTAGCTTGCGGCATTCCCACCGTTCTCTCAGCCAATACAGGACATCTAGATTTGATTCAGTCTGATCATTGCTATCCTCTCGGCACTCAGCGTCAAGTGGTTGGCAACGACCATTATCGCAGCACCGAGGGCTGGGGCGAATCGGATGTTGAAGAAGTGGTCGAGCAGTTAGAGCAGGTGTATCGCGATCGCTCAGAAGCTCAACGTCGAGGAGCTGCCGCCGCTCAGTTTATGCAAAATTGGACTTGGGAGATTCAGGTACAGCGATTCCTAAAGGTGCTGACAAACTTTTTTTAGGGCGCACTGCAACCTTTGAATCCAGTCTGCTGGCTTAAAGTCAGCTAAACAGACCCCGTCGTAGCAAAAATAAGCCATTATTAGCCGTGAATCTTACCGAATGTGTTGGTCGCGATCGAGATAAACAACGATAAGGAGCCGACCATAACAGACAAAACGGTTGTCACTTTAATCAACCCTTCATTCTCAGGCATTCGAGGAAACGCCTTATGAAATTTGACGATCGCGCTTGCCCCACCAGCCAAAAGCATAGAATAAAGAAGCGCAAGATCGATCAAAACAAACACAGACCATCCTAAAACAATATAAGGGTTGTGATAGTCGTTTGAGAAAACATAAAACGCATGGTGAAAGCCACCTAACCACTGGAAAAAATATAAGGTTAGAAACGGTAAAACCGCGAATATAAATAACCATCTCATTAACTCTTTAGACTCCTGCTCTAACTCAGGCTTGTCTCGCACGATGACCGCAATCTTAAACCGTAGATAAACGAGATTTAATAAATTGATTGCCGCGAAAAGTAGCCAAGTAAACTCATAGAAAAACGAAAGTTGACCGAGACGTTGAGTGTCTAACGACAACATAAGCCCTAATCCAAACAGATTCATCCGTGTAGCAGCTTTCATCATACTTAATCTCTTCGCACTGGATTGATTGACGAGTCTTTATTAATACCATTTTTGTTCTCAAATATTACTCAGTAATTTAGAGTCATGCCTAGATCCTATAAAGCTCAATAAACTTCTCTTAATCAGCCTAATGCAACAGTACCCGGTGGGTGTACTGCCTGAGCGATCGCCATCGCACACACTATCGTGGTGACATTGTTCCTGGGGTTAGTGCCCAAACATCTGACACAACGCTATTTGTGAAGCTGCATAGCTAATCCTATTTGAGAAAGGCTTGAGGACAATTAGACAGAACTGGGAAACGGGTAAGATTCGCCTTCCCGTTTCGGTCTATCGTTCTCTAGCCTTTTTCAAGCTTTAAAGGGGGTTGGCAACGCGAAGTTTGTTCGATCGCTGATCGTTTCCGTCGTTTAAGCAGACACTTGCTCACTTGGTTTTCTCGCAGGGCGTTTGCGCTGGCTTTTGCGAGTGCCGCCTGCCATTTCATATTCGCGGCTATCTTTGCCATACTCAAACGCAACGCCAATCAGCATCTTTTCTGCAAATGCGCTGACGGCTTTTTCGGCTTCAACCATTGCGGCTCGATCGGCATCAAGGTGAGACAACGTAGTATTGTAGGCGGCAACTCGGCGACGAGCAGTTTCGATCGAGTCTGAAAAAGCCTGAATGGTAAGTCCTTTAGTGAGATCGAGGTTAGGATCGATCGATTGCAGACTTGCAAGCCGTTGGTCAGCTTTCTCGATAATGATTGAGCTTCGCTTAACACGAGGCATTGTGATCTCCAAGAAGATAGGTTTACTTGTTCAGAGTTCCCACCGATGCATTTGCTTCGACAATAAAAATCCTGTTGAATTACGGGTTTTTGAGTTTTGCAGCCTAAAAGTTTAGTAATTTTACTGATCGTTTGGATTTTTTCATCTAAGTCAGTCAATTGAGGCTGAAAGTTGGGAAAGACAACCCAAATCAAATAGAGGATTTTCTGATTAAGCAATCTTTATATAAAATCAACTACAGGATTTTTCAATTAAGTAGTCTTTACACAAAATCAAATACAGAGATATTTTTCAAGAAGGTTCGATACCAGAATTAAGGAGATTAGGGCGCGGTTTAAACCCTTTGATCTTCCCGAACCCTCCTTAAAAAGAAGGGAACCGAACCCCTCAAAATCCTTCTGCAAGGGGCATTTATGGAGGGCTTTAAAACGAAAGCACCCATTGCAAGACTTTTAAGACCCGTCCCAGCGATCCGCTTTGCAAAGGTAGCTCGATCGATGTTGCATCAAAGCAAATCGGCACTGGTTCACAGCCTAACTGTTTCTGTTAAGGTCTCAAACTGATGGAATTTGATTCAACTTTTTTACCCTAGAATTCAGGCTGAGAGTTTCTGCCTCAAAACAAAGTCTCCCGTTCTTATTCTAGATTGTGGCGGTAACTAACTGTTTCTCTGCGTTCAAGATCAAGTACGATGCGAGTAACTATAGAAGTAAGCCGATTGCGATGAAGCCTGAAGTTATTACTGCGCTGATTGCTACAATAGTCGCGGTTATAAGTGCCACCATCAGTATTTACGGTCAAACCCGCATTGCCCGATTAACTGACCGACTCACGAAGCAACGTGAAGCTGAATCACGTGAAGCTCAAACAGATGCTTTGATGTCTAAGTACCGAGATCCCTTATTGCGTTCAGCCATTGATCTTCAAAGCCGCTTATATAACACTCATCAGAACGGTTTTTTAGAGCGTTTTTATCATCGATCACCATCGGCACAGAAGTATGCAATTTACAATACACTGTACGTTGTTGCGGAGTATCTTGGGTGGGTAGAAATTCTGCGCCGAGAAGTTCAATTTTTGGACTTAGGTGATTTGGAACTTAATCGTCGCTTAAGTGAACTTTTAGTCAACATCAATCAAGCATTTGCACATTATAAGTCCGGTGGCATTTTCCAAATTCACAATGGCGAGCAGCGAGCGATCAGGGAAATTATGACAATTCCTCGCTCTAATGGTGAAGCAATTGGATATGACTGTATTGGCTATGCAGCGTTTGTGAAAAAGATGAGCGATCCAGAGTTTGCAGATTGGTTCGCAAAATTGAGAGACGACATTGACACGATGGCAAATGCACCAAAGATTGACGCAAAGAGACTTGTGCTCATTCACAGTAAGCTCATTGACTTAATTGATTTTCTTGATCCTCACTGCGTCAGAGTGCCACCAAAATACCGAACTAGGATCGAATATGAACAGCAATAGTCCAGTAGCTTAGATCTTGCACCAGCCTTTTTGCTGCGGTTTCGTCCCGCCCGCGAATGGAATTCCGGGCTAGCCTTGCGAAGTCCGTTGAAACGGACTGAATACCTCAAACCCTCTTGCAGTCCCTTCAGTGGACTTCGCACCGTTAGACCGTGATTTTCAATCCTGGGCGGGTCTGAGTCAAAAACGACTCGATCTAACGAGGCTGATTGAGTGGGTGCAAGATCTCAGGCAACCTTGTTTACGTTGATTGCGCCTCCTCACACGTTCCCTTAAGTTCCTCTAAATCCTGTGTTAGTTTCGATCGCTTGCTTCATTGGTAGAGAACTCGCCGCCTTCATCTCAACGTGAGCAGCCCGACGCTGAATTCCAACTTGACTGAGAAAAATACCCCCTAAAATCACACCGCCACCCACATATTGTGCCTGGATTGGTGCTTCGCCCAGAATAAAATAGGCAGCTAAGATACCCACGATCGGTGTAAATGAGCTAATGAGGGAAGCCATCGAAACCGTCGATTGTCGCAAACCTTTAATCCAAAAAGATTGCCCAACCACCACAATAATGACACCATACGCCAGCATCCACTGCCATAGAAAGGGAGAGAACACCCCCATAAAGTGGTGACTGCCATAGAGGACTAATGCAGTGATGAAGAAGATCACCGTTCCTAACGCAGTCCGAACAACGCTGTAAATTCCTAACGGGACTTGAGCGAGTCGTTTTTTGCCAATAATTGTCGAAACGGCTAATGCGGTCGCGCCTGTAGCTGCCAATAATTCACCAATGCCAATCCCAAACATTCCTATATTCGTGGGTTGCAAAAAGATGGTCAGTGCAACGCCAACGAAGGCAACGATCGCCCCTGAAATTTCCCAAAGACTGACTCGTTCGCCTAATAACCATATCGATAACGCCAGTGTTAACGGAGGTTCTAATCGTCCGACTAATATAACGTTGTTTACCTCAGTTGATGCGAGCGCTTGAAAAATAAGACCAGGCGCGATCGCACCCGCTAATATCGCGACAATGACTAAACTGATCCACTCTTTTTTAGACAGCTTCATCAGAGTTGCCTGGTTCCACTGCTTCCTATAGATTCCCATCAGCACCATCAAGGCACAAAGATTTCCTACAAACAGAACGTTGCACAAAGAGATGGGATTTTGACCACCCATGAAATGCTCAGCACCAATCTGGGTTAGCTTGCGGGTCACAGCACTAGAAGCACCGAAGATCAAAATCGCCAGCCAAAGATATAGTCTGGCTGGAATCTCGTCGCGTGAGGGTGAGTTCTCTAAGTTAGTCACAGGTTTTCTCATTCAAGAAGATGGATGCGCTTGAGAAATGACTATAGGCACATCTCTTCAGGAAGCTTACAGCAGATGCAACTATCTTGAGAGGAGGTTGAGAATCAACTGACAAATTATAGAAGGTAGAATGAATGGATTCTCATGATTAGTTCCTATGCGTCTACTCTCGTAAGGCGTACCCAACGCCTCGAACGGTGTGAACCAATCGTTTTTCGCCCTTTTCTTCCAGCTTCAATCGCAAATAGCGAACATAGACCTCAATGATATTGGAGTCACCCATAAAGTCATAGCCCCAAACGTGTTCAAGAATCTGATCACGGGTGAACACCTGACGAGGATGCGTCAGCAGATACTCCAACAAATCAAACTCTTTTGCCGTTAGCTCGATTACTCGTCCGAGAGATGATGAAGCGGTCGATCGCTGCCCTCGAAAAACTTCACGAGTGCGACGATTTAAACTCAAGTCTTCAAACGTCAGCAGGTCAGCATCTGGCTCTTGGATGCGGCGCAAATGGGCACGAATTCTCGCTAAAAGTTCTTCAATGCTGAAAGGCTTTACGACATAATCATCGGCTCCTGCATCTAACCCGGTGACTCGATCGCTCACCTCATCTCGCGCAGTCAATAAGATTACAGGAATTTTGCTTCCCGTTGCTCGCAGACGACGACACAATTCCACGCCCGTTAACCCTGGCAGCATCCAATCAAGAATAGCTAAATCTGGTTCAGATTCTCGAGCGATCGCCAGTCCTGACATTCCATCGTGGGCGACACTCACGCGATAGCCTTCACTGCTCAGTTCTAATTCGACAAACCGTGCAAGTTTGACTTCATCTTCAACCAGCAGAATATGGGCTGTCATCACGGTTCTCCTCGGGCGACTTAGTTGTATTATCAGCTAAATCAAGGCGCACTAGCTTAACGAACCCTGCGAAAACCCTGTGAGTTTCTGGCGGGATAAGTCCCAAAATACAGTAGATTCTTCGCGAGAGCGTAGTATCAATTCTTGACCCAGTTGCACGTCTCCAATGACTTCACAAACTAAGCTTTGCTGATGAAAACAGGATTGAATTGCCGATACCCGATCGGGACGAACGCTGAGAAGAAACCCATAGCTGGGAAAGCTGACGAGCCACTGCTCAAGCGATAGCGCTTTGGGATAGGGAATTAACTCTAAATCCAAGGTGGCTCCACAGTCAGAGGTTTCGAGCAACATCAGCAGCGTTCCGATGATGCCACCTGCGCTGATGTCTTTGCCAGCATCGCACAGCCCAGCTTTTGCTAAGTGTGGGAGAAGCGACAGATTTTCACGAAGGCGACTAGGATTGGCAGTGGTTGCAGCATTCCAGAAGGGATAAGTGGGGTGAGGATTGCCGTGAAAGTCACTCACCACAAGAAGTCGGTCGCCCGATCGAGCATTAAAGCTTGTAATCAATTGCGTTGCCCGTCCCAAAATTGCCACCGACAGCGCATTGTAAGGGCTGTGACAATTGGTATGACCTCCCACGATCGGAACTCGATACGCCTCAGCCGCCGCCTTCATTCCGTCCCAAATGGAGGTGGTGAGATGAGTTGATTGGCTCCACAATGCGTCAACTAGGGCGATCGGATGTCCGCCCATTGCGTAAATATCACTCACATTCACCATCACCGCACACCACCCCGCAAACCAGGGATCGGTTTCGACCAGTGAGGGCAACATCCCTTCGGCGGCTAATAGTAAATATCCATCTCCATCGGGGATGGCAGCACAATCATCACCCAACAGCACCTTAGAAGATGTCCATTCCGCACTGACCGACAGCGCTTGTGATGCGGTTTGAATATCCTGCTTTTGCACGAGACTCAGCGAATGTCGAAGTCGCTCTGCAAGCGCCGATAGCATCACGATGCTTCCCTCAAAGACTCTATTGGACGAATCTCGGTGCCCGGAGGATAGAAATTGAGGTCAGCTTCCATCAAATGATGAGGACGATCGCAGATCAACATCTCCTCCCGCGATCGCCAGTGAAACCGCCCAAAAAATCGTACATTCTGCACCTGAACAGTGGCTAAAAACTGGTGACATCCCCAAGTGTTAGCAGTCGTGACGGCTTTATAGATCAATCCTTTGCCGATTTTCCATCCTTTGCGATAGTCCGCGTGGGTTCCTAATCTGCCCCCATACCAGACACCAGGGGCAACCTCATAAATTCGCACTACGCCGATCACCTGCTGAGTGTCAGAATCAACTGCCACGATCGGGTAAGCAATTTGATCGATGTGATCGCGATCGTCGCCCTCAAAGATCTGCTGTTCTTCGGCAAAAATCGAGCGACGCAGCGCAAAATAATCGTCAATCTCTTGGGAACTGGTGGCTAGTTTGAATTGGTACATGACTCAAGATTCAAAGTTAGAAATAGCTGAACAGGCACCACACTTTGCACAACCTGCTTTCATCTCTGCTGATGACATTCCGGCTTGTTTGAGTTGAGCACCGATGCGCTCATATAGAGTGAACATAAACTCGCTTTTTGGTGCAGGATGGTTGGCTAACGGCGTTCCGGTAATCGGAACAAAGGGCACCACAAACGGATACACCCCGACTTGAATTAAGCGATCGCTCACCTCTATCAAGGTGTCTAAACTGTCCCCCAATCCGGCTAGTAGATACGTGCTAACTTGTCCCCAGCCAAACACATTGACAGCCGCAGCAAACGCCTCAAAGTAATACTCGACGGGAACCGTTGCTTTACCAGGCATAATCTTTGCCCGAACCTGCGGATCAGCCGCTTCTAAGTGCATTCCTAAACTGTCAATGCCTGCCGCTTTCATACGATCGAACCAGACGAAATCATCCGGTGGCTCGCACTGCGCTTGAATAGGAAGATTAACCTTGGCTTTAACAGCGGCAGCGCACTCGCTCAGATAGGCGGCTCCCCGATCTTGGGTGTTGGGCGTTCCGCTCGTCATCACCAAATGCTTGACTCCATCGAGCCGAACGGCGGCTTCTGCAACTTCTGCAAGTTGAGTCGGAGTCTTGCGAGCAATAGTTTTGCCAGACTCTAGAGATTGCCCGATCGCGCAAAATTGACACGACGTTGTGGTATCACCATAGCGAATGCAGGTTTGCAGAACGGTGGTAGCTAACACGTCGCGGCTGTGCAGAAGAGCAATCTTCCAATAGGGAATGCCGTCACTGGTTGTTAGATCATAAAACTGGGGTTTGTGCGGAAAGCTAATCGACGAAATCGCCTCTCCGTGCCGTTCTAAGGTCAATGCTGATGACTGATTGCGGATAGTGTAGGGCGATCGAGCCGCCGAACTGTTGTAGATTGGCACCATTATCGTGGTTCCGTCTACGGTCATCGCTTTGTGATCAGACGGTCCTGCCCCGCCTTTGCGTCCCGATGCGCCTTGCTCGTCGTCGATCAGCTTCAGCCCTTGTGACTGAAGTTCTGTAATCAATGTTTGTTTATTCATAGACCGAGTTCACGCTCCCATCGAAACAGTCGTTCAGACTCTTGAATTGAGACATCGTTAATGCTGGCTTCGCGTCGCTGCATCAAGCCGTTTTCAGCAAACTCCCACTGTTCATTTCCGTAAGAGCGATACCAGTTATTTGCGTCATCATGCCACTCATATTCAAAGCGGACAGAGATGCGATCGTCTGTAAAACTCCAAAGTTCTTTTTTCAGACGGTAGTCTAATTCTTTTGCCCATTTGCGCTTGAGAAACTCGCGGATTGCATCTCGCCCGTTCAAAAAATCAGAGCGATTGCGCCACTGAGAATCTTCGGTATATGCCAAAGCTACTTTATTGGGATTCCGGGTGTTCCAGGCATCTTCCGCGGCTTGCACCTTGGCTATTGCCGTCTCAAGTGTGAACGGTGGTAGCGGCGGTTTTGTTTCCATAATTAATGTATTAGACAATCGATTCATCAACGCCGTAGAGACGTTTCGGTGGAACGTCTCCCAATTTTTTATAACGTCAGACAGCAAAAACCAATTCAATGTTTGAATGCGATGAATTATTGGTCATGGCACGATCGATGAAACGTTCTATCGATGAATTATTGGTCATGGCACGATCGATGAGACGTTTCACCGAAACGTCTCTACGGGATTGGCTAATTGGGTATCGGATTTGAATAGACAACGTTGTTATCTTCGGCAAGATGAACACCATTTAAATAATTTTGCAACGGTTCCGTCATCACTGACCATGAGCCAGAATTATGCTGTAGTTGCAGTAGATCGGGACGGGAATAATGCCCGATCGAATCCATCATCCGCTTGCGTTTGGTGATTAGCAAAAAGTCGAGATCCGCGATCGCTATTCCTTCCCCGTCTGTAATCGGTGGACAAAGATGCGTCCCTTCAGGTCCAATAATTGCGGTGAAGCAGCCCCCTTTCAGCGCTCGTTGCAGCGACTCATCGGGCGTAATTTGCGCTATTTGCTCAGGCGATAGCCAACCTGTGGAATTCACCACAAAGCAACCCGCCTCTAAAGCATGATGGCGAATCGTCACCTCAATTTGATCGGCGAAGATCTGACCAACCAGCGAACCCGGAAACTGAGCGCAATGAATCTGTTCTGACTGTGCCATTAGCGCAAATCGAGCCAGCGGATTATAGTGCTCCCAGCACGCGAGAGCACCCAACTTTCCGATCGCGCTGTCCACGACCTTCAGTCCGGCACCGTCGCCCTGCCCCCACACCATACGCTCATGATAAGTTGGCGTAATTTTGCGCCGTTTAAGCAGCAGACTGCCATCGGCATCAAACACTAGCTGAGTGTTGTAGAGAGAGCCACCATCGCGCTCATTGATGCCCAACACCACCACGATCGAGTGCGATTGTGCCGCCTGACTCACCGCCTCTGTTGCTGGGCTGGGCACCTCTACTGCCTCCTCATATAGTCGCATGTGCTCTTTGCCCATCAGAACAGGCGGCTGCACAAACGAAAAATAGGGATAGTAGGGAACGAACGTTTCTGGAAACACGACGAGTTGGGCACCTTCTTTAGCGGCATTCTCGATCGCGTACAGCACCTTCTCGATCGTGCCCTCTCGACTAAACAAAACTGGACTGATTTGAACGGCTGCCGCTCGCACAATGCGCGAATGATCCACAGTGCCCTCCTTAGAAAAGCGTTGAAAACTGCCCTCATTTAGAACTGTCTAAAGCGTCCAGGTATCTAAGATAAATGCGCCATCTTTGCGGTGCATTAAAATGATATCTAAAACATCAAGAGGACTGATCGGACGAATGCCAGGAATCAAAGAAGGCTCACCGTGTCCATACAACGCTTGTAATGCAAAACGACACGCATAGACCTTGCCCCCCTCAGACATAAATTTACTGAGTTGATTATTGAAATTCTGCTGACCCGGAAATGGCTCGTCGCCAATTTTAGGAAAGCCGCGCTGAATCCCCAAGGTTACGCCAGGACCATAGAGTAGAATCGAGGTTTCAAATCCTTTGCGAAGTAAGCGAGTGGCTTGCAGTAAATTGACTAGCCCGATCGAGCCTTCAAACGCCACAGTGTGAAAAGTGACTAACGCTTTCTCACCGGGATCGGCTTTAACATCAGGAAAGACTTTCTCTTCATAATCAACAAAGAAATCGCCAACCTGATGAGCAGGAGCAGTTACTTCAGGCATGATTGTCTCCTTATTTCTAACGGACTTGTGTGATGACAGAGTAAAGGCTGTCTATGAAGACGTTTTGTAGTCGTGAATACGAAAATTGCAGGTCTAGTTATAAAACTAGGGATAGCAACGACAATGCTAAACATCAACTGCAATCTTGATCAACGACCTATCTAAATCGATAGGTTTTTAATCACCAGACTCTATGAGCCGATCAAAAACTCATTCACAATGCTCCACGAGTTAGAAGACGACGGTTTCTTTCTCGACACAATGTAATCAGCAATGTAGGCGGCATCGCGTGCGACTCCTGAAAACCGTCCTGAACCCCACGTATGAAGCCAGGGAAGCCCCAGAAAGTAGAGTCCTTCGAGTTGAGTCACCCCGCGATCGTGCCCCGGATAACCCTTGCCATCAAACACCGGAAGCTCAACCCAGCTAAAATCAGATTCATAGCCAGTAGACCAGATCACTGTGCCGATATTTGCCTGCTCATAGTCTACGCTGAGAACGTCGTCTTCTGGCTCCCAAACGGGTTGATAGGGCGGTTCTGTGGGGGCTTGGATTTGATTTTTTGCAATGAATCCGTCAATAGTTTTTTTAATGCTTTCAGAAACCGCATCTGCTTGGTCGAGATTTTGTTTGAGGTCGCCCCAAAAATCGAGTCCGCGATCGCTGACATCTTTCAATCTACCGTGGAGCTGCATTCCTTCTAGCGCAAATCGGCGTAGGTCAATTTCGCGTCCGCCATCGCGCCCTGTGAGGTAATGATTGGCTTTGCTTCTGACCTTTTCTTTTTGAGGATGCTCATTAATCGACAGATCGTAGTAGCCCATTTGCTCAAGCCAATCGACTGCATCTTTACCGCGATATCGACGGGGCGATCGGGGTGCACCTCCGACGCAGAGATGAACTTTTTTGCCTGCGAGGTGCAAATCTTCTGCAATCTGACAGCCTGACTGTCCGGTGCCGACGACCAACACGCTTTTATCGGGCAAAGACTGCGGGTTTTTATAGTGAGACGAATGCAATTGCACAATGTCAAAGGGAAGTCGTTCAGCCATGCGCGGCACTTTAGGACGGTGATAACTCCCGGCTGCAATGACCACTTGGTCGGCGGTGAAGTCTCCGATCGAGGTCGCCATGTCAAAAAAACCGCGATCGTCATTCTGAGAAACTCTCAGCACTGCAACGCCCTCTTTTATCGGAGGGTTAAACGACGCAGCATAGGTCTCGATGTAGTTCACAATATCGTCTTTTTGCATAAATCCATTGGGGTCATCGCCTGGATAGGGATGCCCTGGCAGGGTGCATTGCCAGTTTGGGGTGACTAAACAAAACGAATCCCAACGACTCGATCGCCACGAGTGCCCGATCTGATGTTTCTCAAAGACGATGTGATCAATGTCGCGCTGCGTTAAGCAATAGCTGATCGAGAGTCCGGCTTGCCCTCCTCCTACTACAACGACTGGATAATGGGTTTTCATGCGTGATTTCCTGCAGAGATACCAGTGCAAGATTAAAGGCTAGAGATCTAGGAGTTTTGTATCTCGCAGTACGAAAGATTTAAGTCTAGCGATCGAGCTAGGGGTGGCGATCTTTCTCCTCTAACCGACATCAAGCCGATGCCCATCCCTATCTAAATAAACAGGGGAAATTGCCGCTCTCCTACAGCCTGACTTCCTAGAGCTGGAGTGTGCAACTCCTCCCCTTAGATCGACAAACGATTTTCAATCACAATTTTGAACTTCTTCAAAGAACAGTTAATGATTGCTTTAAGTTCTTTGTTCGGACTATTGAGACTTATTAATAAAAAACATTTGATTTATCTCTTTTGACATGAGTCTGATTCAAGGTAGGGTGCGATCGCCTCACGAATATTGTTTAATGCGTCTTCCGCTGTTTCTCCGGCTGAAACACAACCTGGTAGCTCTGGGCACCAAATCGCCCAATCGTCCGTTTCTGAATCAGGTTCAAGCACTATACGCCATTTCATGCTGTTTTCTCCTTAGGATAACTATCGGCAATGACTCACGTTTCAAGCGGTGCCCAAGGACCCACGATTAGCGCAGAGCGCAACTCCGAAGGAACCGCCTCTCCCCGCTTTTCTTTTTCTGCTAATTCTAAGTTTAACGTCAGCAGTTTTTCGAGTAAGTCATCGTCTGGTTTGAAGCGGTAGGCTTGCAGGACGAGTCGATCAAGTTTGGCGTGGAGTTTGAAGAGTTGGCTGGTGGGTTCGTGAAAGTATTCGTTGTAGAGTTCGGTGACGCCCCACTATTTTTTCAATCTTTAACTTGAGATCTAAATTGTTGGCACTACAATAACAGAACCAAACTGTCTAAAGTGGTGGTCAAACGCAAAGGCTTCTTTACAGTTAAATTTTTCAAGGATGATTTTGCTGGAGCAATCGGTGAAACTCCATTGCTTATCTGAAAACTGCCGAAAGGTTTGCCAGGTTGCCTGAACATCAGCTTGGGTTAAATAGTGGATTTGGGTGAGCGTACCAGAAAAGAAGGCTTCCCCTAATGCGATTGCCCGTTGAGATTCTCCTCTAGCTCGGAGGAGTGTTAGGGTTTCATCAATAACGTAGTCAGTGGTCAGTAAGAAAGCTTGGTTTTGTCGCAACCAAGCTTTGGCGTTTGGGTGGTTTGGATCGGACGGCACGGTAACGGCGAACCATGCGCCTGTATCGACAAAAATCATTTACGATCGCTCATCTGAATCGTTTGACCATAAAGAACTTGATCGTGGTCTTGACCGGAGAAGGCATCATCTTTACCTTCTAGGGGCAGGTCAGCGATCGCGTCTAGGATTTGGGCAGGAGAGGGTTGAGGGTCTTTTGCTTGTTGGCGCTGTCGCAGGAAGAGACAGAAATCGAGGATTTCTTCGATGAGAACGTCGGGGGTTTGGTCAAGTTCTTTCAGTAGTTGATCGCGAGCAGTCATAGTAGTGTTCTCCTAAATTGGGAAGGGTTACTAATTAGCGTTGTTTGGTGCCCAAGGACCAACGATCGCTTCTCCTTGCTTTTCTTTTTCTGCTAATTCTAAGTTTAACGTCAGCAGTTCTTCGAGCAGGTCATCGTCTGGGGTGAAGCCGTATGCTTGCAGGACGATCGCGTGGAGTTTGGCGTGGAGTTTGACGAGTTGGCTGGTCGGCTCGTGGAAGTATTCGTTGTAGAGCTTGGTGATGCCCCACTGTTTTTTCAACCTTTAGCGGAGAGATCGCACCTTTTATAAATTAACGTGGCAGTTGACCAAGCCTAGCTAAAGTCGCAAGAGTGATAAATGAGACAGTGGGGTGTGACCCATCTCACAATGGCGAACACGGTCACATAGATATGATTCTCTTGCCAATCCAATTCAATATATATTTGAGGTTTCACATCTGCCCAGCTATAGGAGTCGGAAATTTCAATGTCGAAGCAAGCGCCTGCGGTTTTGAAAGAAGTATCGGTTAGTTTGCCGTTTGGCATTGGCTCTGCCAAATGGCAAGCTGACCCGACTGAGCAAAATGCTGCATGGTCACTGTATGTGGAATTGGTAACTCGCATCGCAGTGCAATCCTTGGCAACAGAGCAAGGATTGCTACGGGAAGCGCTTAACTCCCTATATACGCTGTTTGGGACAACGCGCGAGGTCTTGAAACTATCGGGTCCGAAGGTGGGCGCATCGCGGCACTCGGTGGGCGGAATTGCGATTGCGGTTTTGAACAATGGCTTGCGTCCATTTATGACTCGCTGGCACCCGGTGCTGGAGGAGTGGGAAGTGCAGCGCCCTGATAATCTGAGCAAAAAGGTGCATGAGCAGAATTGGTCAGAAGCCGCCAAGATGCGCCAAGAGTTAGCAGAATTGCGGAACGATTTGGAGCAATATGCGATCGCGCTAGCAAGAATTGCAGGCGTTGAGCAATAATTCTTAAGAGAAAGTAACCATGAGTACCCCTCAATACGACGTTTTTTTATGCCACAACTCTAAAGACAAAAGAGCTGTAGATAAGATAAGGGAGCTTCTGCAAAGTAGAAAAATTACATGTTTTATTGACAAACACAGTTTGGAATCTTTTCAAGACTTTGAGAAGCAACTAGAAGAAGCCATTTCACAAGCGAGATCAGCCGCTATCTTTTTGGGAAAGTCAGGCTGGGGTTCGTATCAATTAAAAGAAATAGATTTGTTCACTAAAAAATTGACTGAATATCCGAATTACCGCATGGGTCTGGTTAGACTACCAGGTTGTCCAGACGATATATCGATTTATTTAAAGGGAAAACTTTCAGGTATTAAAGCTCATCACTGGGTTGATTTCTACCAAGAGGATGTTGATCCTATAGAAAAGCTAGTGGAAGGAATATTAGGCAAACAGAAGGTGTCTAGAGAAAATCGGTTAACTGGTAACCTTATTGCTAACGAGCAAGAAAATAGAAAGCTTAGAGCAGACTTGTTTGACTTAGTAGCAGATGAATTTAAAGAAGAAGCGGAAAGAATTCTTAAAATAGTAGATTTTGAGAGAAAGAAGATTCAAGTTCTTGAACGTGAGATGAATGATCTAATACCTATAATTATTCAAGAAGTCAAACTTGATCCAGCAGTAGAGCAGGATGCGAAATTCATTCAAAACCATAAGGAAGGCTTAGTTAAAAAAGCATGTGAATTTGCTCTCAGTGATTTTCCACAATTTCAGAAGAATCAAAGATCAATGGAAGATCGCAATACGTTTAGATACTTCGTTACAGACATAGAGAGTTATCTAGAAAGAATACATATATCTCTTATCAGCTCCAGAGAAAATATCTTAGAAGAGAAATTTGAAAAAACATCAGGAATAGATTCGGAGATTTACGTAAAAGCTTTGACAAAGATAAAAGATGAAATTTATGAGATAAAGCCTCACTTTACTCCTTTACTAAGAGAACATATAAACCACTTGATTAAACTTTCCGATCTGCTATAAAAATTAGAGTTGAGATTTAATTTTTAAACTACGGAAACTGATTCGATTCATTTTTTGCGTTGATGTATTCTTCAAGCGCCCTTGTCGATTCTTTGACATAACACGAACCAGTTTGTCTATATTTTTCATCTAATTTCTTTACAGTCTCTTCATTAATTCCAAGCCTTTCTAGCTGGTGAATTGCATCATTAAGCCTTTTCTTTGCTTGTTCTCTCTTTATTTGTGTAGCATCCACTTTATCTCTGTTATTCATAATGATTTTAAAGCCTGATTTGATGGACGTTCTTCCATTTCTATCTAGGCTCATTTGTCAATTCAGGAGTTTATCAAAACAGATATTGACAACTTAATAAAATTCATAATTATATGAAAATACAAACAAGAAAATTGCAGTAGATGCTGGTAACCGAGAGCTATAAAACATTTTACGAAACACTCCGGACATTTTTTGAACGGTTCCACAAGGCTTTCAGAGCTTATGATTCAAGGATCGAGCTATTTTTTCAAAGTTAGCTCTGCCTCTGACTTGGGAAAAAAGATCCTGTCCACGGCAGGATGCGGGTTTGAGCCTTAAAATCTGCTCAAATTTTGTCCGGAGTGTTGGTATAAAATATTTCAACCAAATTCCTGATTTTTAAGAGTGTCAAAAGTGAGCTTATGTGTCCGACAACTTACTTTTTGCCTTTGTCCCCCAACGCATGGATCTGGCGTTCTAGTTCAGTAATATGTTGCTCTGCTCTCTCCTTCTGCAATGCGAGATCTTCAAGTTTTTCACAGAGTTTATCCTCTGAGGTTGATTTTGAGCCATTATTCCGTGACATAATTTGAGCCTGTATAGTCTATATGTACTATACATTGTCCTGATTTACGCTCCGGACATATTTCTAAGAAGGAGAGTTGCGACAGCGTTGTCCTGCTTCGATCGCGCCTTCATGACCAAACGCCTGAAAGAAGCGATCGAGAAAGTTCTGCGACTCGCCTTTCTCATCCCCTTTGAGATGCTGCTGGCAATAGCGGACAAATTTCTGGAGGCTTTCGGGTGTAGGGGACATAAGGCAATAAGACAGTGATCACAGACAGGGCAGAGAAACGAACTTTGGGGAACCCAGGCTCAGTAGCCCGATCGATATCTACAACCTACAAGCCCCAACCCTCGACTGTCGAGGTTTTAACCCGAAACTCCGCGCTTTAGACTTCAGTGATCGCCCTCCAAGCCTCACCTTTCATCCTCTAAGCTTGATCTTCCGACCTTTTTGCTCAAAGCGTTGCCCTCTCACCCCAAAACTCCGACCTCAGAAGTCAAAGCGTTGAGCAATTTGCCTCATCTTTCGAGTTCTGAGCTTGAGCGATCGTCTTCAGGGGTCAAATCGCCAGATTATTTTGCGTGATGTGCGACTTTCCTAAAACACCCGCAAAGACTCTCACCCTAGCCCTCTCCCGATGGAGAGGGAGCAAGATTTCTAGCGCTCCTCTCCCGCAGAAGAGGAGGGCAAATTAGTTGCACATCGCGTAATGTATGAGCCACTCTTAAGACATTTAGACCCTTCTACCCAGGTTTGTTTTTATGGAATTGCTGCACGATCGCTATCAAGTTGAGCAATCACTCGGCAAAAAAGCCGGACGACAAACCCTGCTAGCACGAGACTTGCAGACTCAAAAACTTGTCGTCGTCAAGCTGCTGACCTTCAATCACGAGTTTGAATGGGACGATCTAAAGCTGTTTGAACGAGAAGCCGAGACTTTAAAGTCGTTGAATCATCCTGCCATTCCTCAATATCTTGACTACTTTGAGTTAGAGTCGCCGACTTATAAAGGGGTGGCGTTGGTGCAAAGCTATATCGACGCGAAATCGTTAGATCAGCACCTCAAATCGGGTCGATCGTTCAGCGAGACAGATGTGCAACAGCTAGGGCAATCCCTGTTAGAAATTCTGATTTATCTACACGGTCAATCGCCGCCCGTTGTTCATCGCGACATTAAGCCCAGCAATATTTTGTTAGGCGATCGCTCCGGAACCACCGTTGGACAGGTCTATCTCGTCGATTTTGGCTCAGTGCAAACGCTGGTCGCTCACGAAGGCAGCACCATTACGGTAGTTGGCACTTATGGCTATATGCCGCCTGAGCAATATGGCGGACGGGCGACTCCTGCCTCAGATCTCTACAGTTTGGGTGCGACGTTGATTTGTCTCGCAACGGGCAGACATCCTGCCGACTTACCGCAGGCAAATTTGCGAATTCAATTCAAATCCAAGGCAACGTTGAACGAAGCGGTGACCGATTGGTTGGAATGGATGACAGAACCCGCGATCGACCGTCGCTTACAATCTGCTCAAGAAGCGCTGCAAGTTTTACAAGATGGAAAGCCTCGATCGCTGTCAACAACCAAAGAAAGCAAAATCGTCCCTACAATCACTAAAGACAAAATCTTTTGGAATGCAGCTTGGCGCAGTAGTAGCACTGTAGCGATCGGAGGAGCCTTTTCCTTCGCAAGTTTGGCTCTATTCAGTCAATCACCGTCTCTCACCACATCTGACTCTTTAATATTATCAATAATGTATGTCGTCTTTGGAGGAGCATTAGGTTCATGGTTAGGCTTTTTGAATGGATTATTAGTAGCTGCTCTATCCAATCGCTTTTTCTTTTCCCTCAAAAACGCTTGGCTTTACCGATGGATTGTCGGAATCTTCACGCCTGGTTTCGGTCTCTTAGTCTTGATGGTTGTGACCTTCCCACACAAATGGGAGTCGTATATGATTCCTCCAATTGGTTTTGCTCTGTCGATGACGATCGCCAGTCAAGTCGTCGCTCATTGGTATATCAAAGAAAGTCGCAAAGTCCGTCGCCTTGAGTTGGACTCAATGCCCGATCGCAACGACCCATAAAAACACTCTAGAATAGGTAACTGGCTGTTATTTCTCACCACTCCCATGCTCGACCCTTCTCGCCGCTATCACATCACCACCTTCGGCTGTCAGATGAACAAAGCCGACTCAGAACGCATGGCTGGCATTCTAGAAGTCATGGGCTATGAGTGGACAGAAGACGCGTTCGAGGCAGATTTAATTCTCTACAACACCTGCTCGATTCGCGACAGCGCCGAGCAAAAAGTTTACTCCCATCTCGGCAAACAGGCAGCCCGAAAACAAGAAAATCCTAACCTCATCTTGATTGTTGCCGGGTGCGTCGCCCAACAAGAAGGCGAAACCCTGCTGCGTCGCGTCCCCGAACTCGACCTCGTGATGGGACCGCAACACGCCAATCGCCTAGAAGACCTTCTCGAACAAGTGTTTAACGGCAACCAAGTCGTCGCCACCGAACCCATTCACATCGTCGAAGACATCACCAAACCTCGCCGCGATAGTCAAGTCAGCGCTTGGGTCAACGTGATCTATGGCTGCAACGAGCGCTGTACTTATTGCGTGGTTCCCGGTGTGCGGGGAGTCGAGCAATCGCGTACACCCGAAGCAATTCGAGCCGAGATGGAAGAATTGGGACGACAAGGCTATAAAGAAATCACCCTGCTAGGACAAAATATTGATGCCTACGGTCGCGATTTGCCCGGAGCCACCCCCGAAGGACGACACAAACACACGTTGACCGATTTGCTCTACTTCGTCCACGACACACCGGGCATCGATCGGATTCGGTTCGCCACCAGTCATCCCCGCTACTTTACCGAGCGACTGATTCGCGCCTGTGCCGAGCTTCCCAAAGTCTGCGAACACTTTCACATTCCCTTTCAGTCCGGGGATAACGATCTGCTCAAAGCCATGGCGCGAGGCTACACCCACGAAAAATATCGCCGCATTATTGAGACCATTCGCAGCTATATGCCCGATGCGTCGATTAGCGCAGACGCGATCGCAGGTTTCCCTGGCGAAACCGAAGCTCAATTTGAGAACACCCTCAAACTCATCGAAGACATCGGCTTCGATTTGGTAAACACTGCCGCTTATTCGCCTCGCCCCGGCACTCCTGCCGCCCTTTGGGACAATCAGCTTTCTGAAGAAGTCAAGAAAGACCGACTTCAGCGCTTAAATCATTTGGTCAGCACTCAAGCATCCGAGCGATCGCAGCGATATCACGATCGAGTCGAAGAGATCCTCGTTGAAGATCAAAACCACAAAGATTCGACTCAAGTGATGGGACGCACTCGCGGCAATCGCCTGACCTTCTTTGCAGGTGACATCAACGAATTGAGAGGCAAGTTAGTCCCTGTCAAAATCACCCAAGTCCGATCGTTTAGCCTCACCGCTGAACCGTTGTTAACCTCAGTTCGACAGAAGTGACTCGCTGCGGTTGAAGATTCGGGAAGCCCCCTAAATCCCCCAAACTTAGGGGACTTTGAACTGAGGCTAGGACTCAAAGTCCCTCAGAATGGGGGATTTAGGGGGCTGAAGGGCTGAACAACGAAGCAAAAAACTTATCGAACTTACGTTAAATCACGATTTTAAGCCTCGATCTGCAACGAACCCACCGGGTAAGCCACACACGACAACGCATATCCCGCTTGCTGATCTGCACTAGTCAACGCGCTTGGAGGAGTCTGATAGCGAACCTCTCCGCTGCGAACTTCAACCTTACACGCCCCACACGCCCCGACTCGACACGCATGACGCATCTGAATGCCTGCTTCCTCTGCCACCTCCAAAATAGCTGCACTGCCATCGACTAACACCTGTCGATCGGACTTCGTGAAATGAACTACAGAAGCCGTCTCTTGCAGAGAAGCTTGAGAAGGCAACTGTCCTGAATGCGATCGTTGACCATTGCTGCTCACTAAAGGCTCTGACGGAATGGGTCGAATGGAGTGTCGAATCTCAGAAGGTGCATGGGCTGGCTTTAATGACGTTCCGCCAAAGCTTTCTTCCTGGTAGTTTTGCATGGGAAATCTCATGTCTTCCAACATCGAACGCATCGTTTGCATAAACCGCTCTGAACCGCAGACATAGACAGCGCGATCAAGAAAATCAGGGGCGATCAGAGGCAGCATTGATGACGAAATGCGACCAGTTAACCCCATCCAGGCGTGTTTGGGAGACGGTTGAGTGGTCGTGATCGCAAGACGCAAATTGGGCATTTGAGCCGCGATCGTTTCTAACTCTGCCCGAAACACAATATCGTCGGGGGAGGCGGCACTGTGAAGAAAAATAATGTCGCAGTCCGTTAACGTATCTTGAACCCACCGCAGCATCGACATCATCGGCGTAATGCCGCTTCCGGCTGAGATCAATAGCATCTTAGTGGGCAAATTTGGCACACAGGTGAACTGTCCGATCGCGCCACCGATCAGCTTCACCCGATCGCCTACCTTAAAGCGATCGTGCAGCCAATTAGAAACTATACCAGGAGGCAAGTTTGGCGCAGAGCTAGGCACTCGTTTGACCGTTACGCTCAAGTGATAAGGTCGAGTCGGAGACGACGAAATCGAGTAAGAGCGCAAGACGGGTTTACCATCAATGACGACTTCGATCGTGACAAATTGCCCCGGTTTATAGCTAAACAGCACCGGAGGATCTGCGACAAAGCAGAAGGTTTTCACGTCAGGAGTTTCGTCAACAATGCGACAGCAGTGACAGAGCAAATCTTCTCCTGCCCACTGTCGAGTAGACAGCACCGCCGGGACTTCAGCGATAGAAATCGGTGCAGATGGAGGATTTGCTAACTCTTCAATATGTAAAAATGTTTGCCCAAGCTGAAGCAAATCGCCCGGATGAATTTGATGAGGCTCGTCTACTAGAAGATTTTCGCCGTTGAGCAGTGAGCCAGATGCGCTTCCTACATCGATAAAGTGGTAGGCATGGTCTAAATAGACAATCCGCCCATGCACCCGACTAACTTCAGGACTCATGAGCACTAAATCACAAGTCGTGTGTCGTCCAATCACCCACTCTGTTTGTCCTGGCTGAAAGGCTTCAAGCTGATGAGTTTGAAATTCTCGTTGTTCAAAGTTGACTGACTTCAGGATCAACATCGTGCATAACCTCCTTTCATTCGCATGGTCTTTTTAGCGTTGCTGTCTGATAGTTCGCCCTCACCCTAGCCCTCTCCCGCAGGAGAGGGAACAAGGTTTCTAGCGCCCCTTTCCTACGGGAGAGGGGTTGGGGTGAGGGCAAATCATCTCAGTCTGCGAGGCTTGATTTTTTAGAGGGTCTGGCGATCGTTCGTGCTAAGGTGACTGCGGTGTGACGCTCTTCTACTGGTTTAGCGAAGGATAAAAGGTCTGGATTCAGGGTAGCGATCACTTCGATCGTCGAGAAGTGATCGGCATCGCTCAACTGCAAATCTTGGCGCAGTTGCCGACAAAACTCAAAACTGCCAGAGGCACTGATGGTTTGCTGTCGCAATAAGTCTAGTACCACCCCTGTATAGGTTTGCAGCCGCAACTGTTGAGAGACTCCCTGCAAGACTTTTACCAGTGTATAGATTTCATCGGGGGTGAGATCATTGAGCGATCGTCCTTCTAATAACGTTGAATCGATCGACAGCTTTTGCAGTTGCTTTCTCAGGCTAGTCGTCATGTTTTCGCGCTCATAGCGAGTGCGAGTGCGGCGCAAAGTGCGATAAAGCCACAGAGAACCCACCAACACAATCAGGGCATTAAATGCAAACAGCGGATAGTCAGGCAATCGGTTTAGAGAAGGACGAGCACCATATGAGAAAAATGTCCAAAACGATGTCACTGTAAACAGAGTAAATACAATGTGCTGCGCTTGCTCTTGAGAAATCGATCGACCTTTTTGGGTAACCACTCGACGGCACAGTTTTTCTAATATCAGACCCAACGCTAGCGTGATTGCAATCAGCACCGCAAACGTAATAAAAACCGCCAAGAATTTAGGAATTGGAATAACGTGATTGTAGAGATAAAACCCTGAATCAAATGCCTTCGCAACCTGATCTCGTTCGTGAGTCCATGCGCCTGTAAAATAATAATCCCAATTGCCCGCATAGAGAAAATAGTAGAGATAAAAGGCGATCACCATTCCGAGATAACCATATTGAACGAGTCGCCGACCCGGTTTGGTCAACTCTGTCCAGTAGGTTTTTTCGGCATCAATATCCAAACAAGCGGTTTTGCAGCCCACACAGGCACTTTGTTCTTGACCCGTTTGTACCTCGATCGTGCGACACATTGACTGAGTAATCGTGGCTTTGGGCTGTTGATAATTTTGACTACCCAACAGCGATCGAGGACCTGTATACACTAATTGCACAGGTGCCATCGGACAAAAATATTGACACCAGCTTTTGCCAGCATATAGATAGCCAACAAGCATGGCACAAACGATCGTGGCAATCAGAAAAATTCCTAGTGCGACGCGATCGGAGTTGACATACACGATGCGAAGTCCTAATCCCAAGACAAACAGCCCAAACTGCACATATAAGTGATTGCGTCCGAGCCAAGAGTTTTCGCCGATCGTCACGAGTTCGCGTCGAATTTCACCTGTGACTCGATCGACCACTCCACGTCGTCGCTGGATGCCTAATGCACGAGGAATCTGTGACATAAACGAGAGGGGACAAATCCGCCGCCAAAACTCATGTCCCAACACTAAAAGAATGAAGATTCCACTAGGCACCACCATTGCCCACCAGATCAAAGCGCCCATTGCAAACGGTGCCTGGGGCAGACAAGTCTCTCGAATTTTGATGCACTGACGGAGATTAACCCGAAATGGGCTGCTCCAATTGTTAGGCTGTGTCCAAGCGATCGTAATCGGATCGTAAAAAAGTGATCCGATCAACAGCAACCATCCCACAGTTAGTACCCAGCGAACACGATGCATGGTCTTCTCAGAAACTTGATGAAGCATAAGTGTTACTCCTTGTAAAAACAGTCAGTGTCACTTCAGTAAGACATGACCATGAACACAGAAATTAGACAAAAATTTATAAGCTAACCATGACCAAAAAAACACGGCGGTTAAAGAATTGCTTAACGAGTAGCACCATCATTGATTTGCCAAAATTGCAATCGTTTATTTGAATTCCAACTCACTAAATAGTCGTGATTTGAACTAAATGTGACATTCATCGGTTGCTGTAATGTGCCGATTTCTCGCATCACTAGCTTGTCAAATTGTGGAACCCATGTGTGAATGCTGCCGTTGCTGTGAACGGTGATGATATTGCGATCGCAGCGAGAAACCATGATGGAATCAGCAGATGCCTCCGGCAGCACTTGAACTAAAGCTTCGCGGTTGAGATCCCACATCAGCCCACGGTCTTTGCCAAAGCTGATTAGAGTATGGTCATTGACCAACTGCAAGGCAACGATCGTGTTGCTATGTCCTGAAAACGTTCGGCGAATCTGCCCAGTGCGAAGATTCCAGACTTGAAGCTGATGATCTTGACTTGCAGTGATCAGTTTGTCAGAAGTCGCGCCGTAAGTCATTGCAGTCACATCTGCTTGAGGAAGATTGAGAGTTTGCAGCAGTGCGCCCGTTTGCAGATTCCACTGGCGGAGGGTTCTATCTTTAGAACTACTGACTAATGTTTGTAAATCCGGACTAATTGCGATCGCGGTTATGGACGTTTGATGTCCCTTAAAGGTTTGAAGAATTTTTCCTGAAGCAGCATCCCAAAGTTGCATGGTGCCATCTGCCCGACCACTCACCAAAAACTTGCTGTTTTGGCTAACCATTAACGCGGTGACAGGTGCCTTATATTCCCTCATTGTCTTAATGCGAGTTCCCGTCGGCAATGACCACAAGTGCAATAGGTGATCGGTTCCCGTCGTCACCATGACTCGATTGTTGGGGACAATCAATACCCGATCGATACCCGATTTAATCGACATCTCTCGCAGCATAGTTAAATGACTCTCAGGCTGTACAAAAAATCTCTGCTCGAGTTGATTGAGCGCAGATTTGACCTGTTGACGATACCCAGGAAGCCATCCTGAGACCGTTCCTCTCACATTTTGTAAAACCACAACTGTCAACAGCAGCATCGCGCTGGCTGGCAGAAGCGCTCTGTGCCAACGACTGGTTCCTCTGGGCTGAGAATGCTGGGTCAAGGGCAACGTTTGCAGATCTGCTAGAACATCGGATGCGTGTTGGTAACGATCGCTGGCTTGCCTTCGCACCATGCGGTTAAGAATCGTGATGAGTTCTGAGGGGACAGACGATGGTTGTAAGTAGTGCTGCCAGTCGAGTTCTCCTGAAATCAAGTCGTGCTTAAACTGTCGCGGGTCAACTCTCGTCAATAGGTGAATCACCAAAATTCCTAATGCATACACATCGCTATTAGGTTGAGACAGTCCAAAGCATTGCTCCTCTGGCATATAGCCAGGAGTGCCGATCTCAAGCAGAGGTAAATCAGCAAATTGGCTACCAGACTTTGTTTCAGACATTTGATAGGCTGCCCCAAAATCGATTAAAACGACCTTGCCATTTCGACGACGAATCAGATTTCCAAGGGTAATATCGCGATGAATGACGTGATGTGAATGAAGATATTCTAAGATAGGCAGCAGATCTAGCAGTAACGCGATCGCTGCCTTCGAGGTGAAGGGTTTTCCTTTAAGCCATTTGCTTAACTTTTCACCCTCAATATACTCCTGCACCAAGTAGGTCGAATCAGGCTCCTGACAATAGGCAAAGAGAGTCGGAATTTGAGGATGATGTTGTCCAAATTGCTCTAACAAGTGAGCTTCTGTCTCGAATAATCGGTGCGCTGTCTCTAGCGAAATTGTGTTATGGGACGGCAGTTTGAGGCATTTGACCACGCACAGCGGGAAGCGAGGGAGATATTTGTCGCGAGCTAGATATGTTTTGCTAAATCCTCCTGCTCCCAGCTTCTCTAAAATTAGATAGCGTCCAGCCAACAGTTGCCCAATCATGCTTATAGCCCTTTACGCGCGAACGGTTTCAACAAGTGTTGTCCGCGAAATTCATCGAAGAATTCGTCGATCGTTCACCCAATGTTCTTCAATAGAGTGACCTGATAGCAAAACTTACCGCAGTTGAGACTACGATCGCCGCCTCACCACTCAGACAGCAGAAATTTCAATCAATGCGTGAATGCTGTCATAGATCAACGCAAAAGCGACAGATGCAACTCAGCTCGACCCTGACTCAATGACGATTTAGCTGTAATACTGGCTAGATGCTCATGCAAAGTATAGCGACTTGTGCAGCTATTGACTACCTATTTTGCGAGAAATAAACAAAAAAGGAGCGAAATTAATTAGAACCGAGTCTGATGTAGCCGTTCTAGTTAATTTTAGAGAGATATAAATTGCATTCTAGAGGCTAAACTGTTGGCAGGGTGTAGCAACCAGAGGTTGGTTAATCAGAGCCGAATTCGTGCAATTCGAGATCTTGAACTAGCCTTGACGTGTTCAAAAATTAGTTGACGCAGATCACTGCGAACTTTGAGAGCAGGTGTAACCCTGCTTTGAGATAGCTCCACCCAAAATGCAGGTATATATTCAAAGATGATTTCAACTTTTTGGGATATTCCTGGGATTCAATCTCGCAAGTCACTAGAGTTTTTAGAGCGATCGCTTAAGCCAATCTGTGTTTACGATGCTCAAGGAGGCATGGTTTATGCCAACCAGAGTTTTTTAGCGCTACTGCAAGTCTCTGGAATGCCATCCAATTTTTTTAATTGTTTTTCAGCACTTGCGATCGCTAGTACTGACCTAACGAAGTTTTGGAGTCGGGCTTTGCGAGGAGAAACGATTCGATTTCTCACTAAAACTAGGGACGCAAAAGAAACCCTTGAATGTTTCCTTCAGTTTGAAGCCGATGCAAAACTGATGTTTTTTGAGCCTAAAAAAATTAGTGTAGCAGACCAAATTTGTAGCCTTGCCGAAGCCTATGAACGAGCAATTTCGAGGTCTGCTCACTCCACATTAGCGACTGCCTTAATCGATTCGACGGGGAACATTATTCAGTGCAATCAGAAGCTACACGAGCTTTTAGGAACCCACGATCAAGACCTGCTTAGTCTTGAAGAATTTGTGCATCCCGACGATCGACTGATTGATCACCTATCAAAGCAACGTTTGGAGAATGGCAGCATTCCTGCTTACACCATTGAGAAGAGATTGGTTTCTAGAAGTAACAAGATTATTTGGCTAAACGTTAACGTCTCATCGCTCAAATTTTCATCAGATAATCATGGATATGATCATTACTATGCGGTGCTGCTGGAAGACATTACTGAAAGTAAAAAAATCTACAGTACTCTAGTCAGAACTGAAGAAAAATGGAAGACACTTTTCTTAAATAGCCCTTATTTATTTATTCAAACCAGCAATAGCGGACAAATAATCTATGTGAGTCCCGCAGTGGGTGATTTATTAGGCTACCAACCCGAAGAGTTGCTCGGTCGGCAAATTAAAGAACTCGTTCATCCTAGCAATCTCAACGAGATGGAACTTGCTCTAGAGCAATGGAGTAGCGGCATTCGGTCAAATCAGATGACCGTTGAATGCTGGTGGAAAGCAAAGTCTGATCGATGGGTTGCTTTATCTATTCAAGGGCAACGCTTTCCATCGGCGCTAAAAATTGATGGGTTGATGATTAGCGGGCACAATATTACTGATCGTAAATGTTTAGAAAGCGAACTGAGAGCAAATGAAGAGAAATTTAAATCGCTAGTTTTCAATAGCTTGGGGGCAGTATTTCACTGTGATTCTAGCTACATGATGGAATTTATGAGTGATGGAATTCAAGACATCACTGGCTATCCAGCGTCAGTATTTACAAATAATCAAGTTCGATCGTATCTCAGTATTGTTTACCCAGATGACATTGCGATTCTCAAAGACTCCCTAATTCAAGCGACGTTAAATTGTCATCGTTGCTCGATCGACTACCGAATTATCGACGCAAATGGTCAGATTCGTTGGGTGACCGAGTGCAAACAAGGTGTCTTTGACCAGCACGGTAATTTAGTATGGTTTGATGGTGTGTTGATAGAGATTAATAACTCTAAGTAAGGGGAACCTTTAAGCCACTGCGATACGACTAATTAACGTAGGAAGCTCTCTATCGATTCTTTATAAATCTCTGCGCTTCTTGGTCTGATCTTTTGATCAGTTTGAGAAAGCTTTGGGATAGAATAGGCACTATCGACTAGACCAGTTTGATAAGTGTCCAAGTTGGTGTGACAAAATCGCTTCGTGGTGTGTAGGTTCCACAATTTTTTGCCCTAATTATGAGTCGTGAAGTTTTTCCTGTGGGCAGTAGTGAGCGGCTAAGTCAGCCTACGATTCTAGCCTCTGAGGAACGTCCTCAGACAACGCTTGAGCCGCTAGGTTTAGCCCCTGAAGATGATCTTAAGCATCAGGGCAATCTCCTCGATCTCGCCATTCAACTGTCTCCTAAAGCCAAGGTTGCATTAATTCGCAAGCTAATGTCTCAACTTGAGCCTGACCACATTCAAACTGTGGTCGAATCTGGGCTAAGAGAGATTGGCGATCGTCATCGCAACGGGTTAGCAGCATCCACTTCAGTAGAGCACAACACTCGCTTATTGCTCAAAAAAGATTACAGCTATCAAGCACGCGGCTTGAATGAACCGACTCAATATTTCGTTTATCTGAGACGGCGGAAACCTAAATTAGATCGATACATCGGCACGCTGTTTCATGTACCTCAAGGCTGTGCACTGTCCTACTTTTTAGATGCTGAAGAACGCCTGATCTTCAATCCGCCTCACAATGTGTTTCAACTCCGAGACAGCAAAAATCCTGAAATTGTTCAAGCTGTACGTCTAATTTGCCTAGAGCCTCCGCCGCCCGATTACACCTTTGCCAAGCAGCAAAATGACGTGCCAGAAATCCAGCTACACCTAGAATATCTGGATCTACAAACCTATCAACCGATCGCTAAGCAGACTTACTCGTTTCCCAGGTGTATGTATGAGAGTGGTACACTCGATCGCTATCGCTGGCAGGTCACGGCCGTGACGCTTTCTCCTGAACCATCAGGGTCGCCGCGTGAGTATATTCCACAAACCTCAGTGGTTGAGCCGTTACCTCAAACCGACTCTATCCCGTCTGCGTTGCCTGCATTCGATATTCCACCCCTGGAACTATCTGAGTCGATCGCTACACAATCCCCACGCCGAGTATTAGAACTGCAACCCAAATTGTTGATTTTTTATGTGAGCGATCACAGAGACACCGAGGCGATTCTCAAACGGATGCGCTTGTGGGTGACATGGAGTGAGAAAGCTATGCCGCAGTCAAAATGGGAAATTGTTCAAGATGTGGGCAGTTACACGTTGATGAATGCTCGGTTTAAACGACGCATTCTCCAGTTCTCGCCCGATTTAGGCTCTGTGAGGTTAGAACACTCGCTGCCTGTGCTGATAAAATGGTTTCATGATTTGAGTTTAGCGGTTTCTCAATCTCAAAGTCACAGGCAATATAGTGCTGTGCAGCTAAAACTGGCTCACTCATTGTTTATCGAGATGAGACTTCCGATGAGCCTTCTGCAAACAGACCCACTCGTTGCCTTGAAGAAACTGTTTGGTGTGGAATTTTCTAAAACTCCACCATCGCAATAATCCTAATACAAAAAATTCCCGATTATAAAAAATCGAGAATTTGAGCGGTCTGCACTGGCTCCAACACTGCTATTTATAGAACACTGCGATTCTCTCTGGCAGAGCGACGGGAGGCGAGAGCGACGAGTCTACGGTGGCGATTTTTAAGAGGGATGGATCTGGCTCATAGCGTTTGACCATTGCTTGCTGCAACAACTCCTGTACGGGAAGACTGTCGTAAAGCGGTGTACCCTCTAGGGACTGGATGGCATCAATGGTTCCTTGCCAATTCTGGGCAGACTTTGCAGCCATCGCTTGCTCAAACAACTTATTTTGTTGACTCCATTTCAGCTTTAGTTCCGTTCCGCGATCGTGCCATTGGCTAGTATCGGGGATGCTGTCTATGAGCGCGATCGCGGTGGCAACCTCCGCTTGCTGACAGTGGTTGGTAGCTTGGCGCAATAGCTCTCGTGACCAGTCTTCTTGAAGTTGTTGTACCAGTTCATAATGCTGACTGTTTTTAGGGATTCCAGCCACTATTTTGACGGCTTGGGGGAATTGGTCGCGACTTGCAGCAGCTTGCGCTTGGTTTAACAAATCGGCATACATTGCCTCTACTTTATCGGGCAATTTGTCTAGTTGTTCATTAGTTTGCAGGTGCCCAATGGAGCGATCGCTCCACTGGTGATGGTCAAGTTGTTCTGGAGATGCAGTGACGGAGTGTTGTGCAAGTTGCGAACACTGTTTTTTTACTTTGAAATCGGTGGCGATCTTTTTGCAGGGTTGATTGGCTTCTGATACGGCGGCTTGTGATCCATGAGCCATCAACATTGCAGAACAAACAATCATGCTGCTGCTAGCAACCATTCTCAAGTTAGAAGCCTGAATGTTAAAAGGCGATCGGCGATCTGTTTTCTCTAGTATCTGATGAGTCATAACGAAAGAGATTGCACAATGAACAATAGCCAGAAGTACGCCTGACGCAATGACGATTCAAATCCCCGCTTCTAAAGAAGTCGGGGATCTCTGTCCTCATAAGTCGTCTAAGACTGCGGACGTTGCTGAATTCGGGTATAAACCAATGAGTTCGCCCTCACCCTAGCCCTCTCACGATGGAGCTACGGTGTACACACAAGTCTTTCGATCAGTCATCGCTGAGACCCTCGCCCCTAAATCCCCCAATTTTGGCAGGGCTGATTAGTTGTCACCAGATAAAATCCACAGGCTTGAGTCTTCGTTCAGCATCAAATAATGCCTCGACGCAAGATAAAGGGTATAGATTTTCTTTCTCGACCTTAAATTAGCCCTGCCAATTTTGGGGGCATAAGCCGACTCAAACGAATCTACGAGAACTTGTGTGTACACGGTAGTCCGCAGGAGAGGGAACAAGATTTCTAGCGCCCCTCTCCCGCAGGAGAGGGGTTGGCGAGGGCTTCGCCCCACTTCGCAGGGTGGTTTCATACAAGAAAAGAATTATTTGGACTCCTGATTCTTTCGTTGATGCTCTCCTAAAACTGTGAGCATATGAACCAAGCAATCAGGTTTTTGAATTTTCCCTCTGGTGTATGAAACCACCCTGCTTCGTGAGGAGGGCAATTCATATTCAGCAACGCCGGATTGCGATAGAACTAAACGAGCGTGAAGTCTTTGGCTGAGAAATTCGCTACATTTGCTAATCCAGCCTCACCCTGTTGATTTTCGAGGTTGGCAAGCACACTCACATCTCCACCATTGCCCAGATCTTGAGAGTATGCCAAACGAGTCAAGCCAAGCGTTGAGTTGAAGTAAACAAAAGCTCCCGCACCCGCTTTGATGTTGTCATTGTTGGCGATCGCACGAGCCGCCGCACCTGCTGCCGGAAACGGATCTGTCAGCACAATCACGTTGCCGTCGCCAGCAATTTGAGACGACTGCCCTTTTTGAAAGGTGAGGGCGTTAATATCTAGATCAAACCCGTTGAGCGCAAATTGATCTTCTCCGATCGTAAAGTCTGAAATCACATCAGGCTGGTTTAAGACATTGATACCTGTTTTCCCAGCCGGGGCAGGAATGCCGTTTGCAAAGGCATCGCCTGTGAAGGCAAATCGATCGCGTCCTTCGCCGCCGGTCAAGCGATCGACTCCACTCTCTCCAACGAGTAGATCATCGCCTGCGTCCCCCACGATCGTGTCGTTTCCGCTGCCACCCTTCAGGATGTCTGCGCCGTTGCCTCCAAAAAGGGCATCGTTGCCTGCGTCACCAAAGAGGTGATCGTTGCCGTCATTGCCCAGTAGTATGTCGTTGCCATCTTTGCCTCTGGCGGTGTTGTGTCCGGCATCTCCAATAAACAGATCGTTGGTTTGAGCGATGCCGTTGAAGGTGACTCCTTCTACTCCACGAGTGACTGAGTTGATGTCACCGAGAAGCGCTAAAACGGTTTGTAGTCCAATCTGAGCATTCGTAGTCATGGTGATTTCCTTAAGATTGGTTGACGTTCAACATTGCTCGAATCTGCTGACTCATTAAAAAGCTGTGTTGTGTAAGCAAGACATTCGTGACGTAATCAAGCTGACTTGCGCTATCTGCTTAACAAGGGCACGATCGCTTAACGCTAACGAGATGATACTGAATGAAATGCTTGCCCAACGACGCTTTGACGAGTTCTCTATGGGTGTTGAAATGAGTGAATTGATAGGGACACCCATGAACTTACTGTAAAGCGTAACTTCACTTTATATCAAGCGTCAAGAAGCTAGGGAGACTAAATTATTTGAGATAAATAAGATACTGCATAACGTCCGGTTCATCGCGAATGAGGCTGTATAGCTAACTGTCAAGATATGACACTGATAATAGCTGCAAATTAATTAGAACCACTTTAGAAACTGGTTCTAACTAGCCTAGACACATAGCAAATTGTGTTGTAGCTTGTCAGGGTATGAATCAGGTGCTTTGCCGATCGGGGTTTTCTACTGATCCGCGTTAATTAGGATGAAACAGATCAGTCGATCGAAGAGATTTTTTGTTTGAAGGGTTGAAGTACTCCCATGAGTAGCTGCTTAAAAATTGGCAGTCGCCTGTTAGATGGCGACCAGATTATTACTGCTTTAGTGCAATACAAGCTTCTAGAACCGCTAGTAGGGCATCTCTTATTAGATGAAGTGTTCAAAGAAGTTCCACTATTGAAACAGGAGGTGTTTTATACTCTGGTGGGAGTGAGCGATACTCCGATACCAGATGATTTTGAGAGCTTTCTGACTCAATGGTGTCAACAAAAAGACATCACGCTGGATTACTTTAAAGCGGTAATGATGCGTGAGTGGCAACTGCAAAAATTTAAGCAACTTCGATTTGCTGACCAAGTAGAGTCAGAGTTTCTTCGCAGCAAGTCAGATCTCGATCGAGTGGAATATTCACTGATTCAACTCGATGATTTGGCGCTAGCGCAGGAAATCTATTTTCAGCTTCGAGATGATGGCGTGGAGTTTGCACAACTCGCGCAACACTATTCTTTAGGAAGCGAACGACATGCAGGAGGCTGGGTCGGTCCGGTGGCATTATCTGGACTGCCGATCGAGATTGCTCGCTTGTTTCGCAGTCAACAAACTGGAATAGTTTATGCTCCGGTCTCGATCGACCAGCGATTTTGGGTGGTGCGATTAGAGCGATTTATGGCTGCCCGATTGACTGAGGAAACTCGCATGACAGTCATCGATCGTCTTTATGATCAGTGGCTACAAACCCAAGTTCAAACCGTGATTGATACACCGGGGGCGATCTCGGTGCAGTCAGACGCTTAGGATCGTGGATTAAACAACCTGTCAATCTTGTAATCAAATCTCTTGGTTCGTCATGGCTGAGATCTTCGCCTCCTAAATCCCCCATGAATAGGGGACTTTGAGCCAAAATTCTCGGTTTAAAAGTCCTCCAGAGTGGCAGGGCTAGTTTATTCAGAAGAGAAAAATCTGTAACCCTCATTGTTACGTTGAGATCTAGACGAGTGTTCGCCCACGTTGAACGAAAGAATTAGGATTAGAGGCATTTTTCTTTTTTCAATAAACTAGCCCTGCTCCAGAGTGGGGGATTTAGGGGGCACAAGCCGACTCAAACGGAGCCATCAACGAACTTATATACCCTCTAGTTGAGTACGAGAAGTTACACCTTAATAAATCCACGTTCTTTAATGACTAGAGTTCACAACTTGAGGATTCGCGATGATGACGCAAAGTGATGAACGAATGCAATCGTTTCTAACCGATTTTTTTGCGGCTTGGCTGTTTAAAGAGTTGCCCATTGAACTACAAGGCGCGATCGCACCCAAACTGCGGCTGTGTTCCTTCCAACCGGGAGACGTGATCTATCGTCCGACAGAATTGCCTTCAGCCGTGCATTTTATTGTGCAGGGCAGTGTGCGAATTCTCGGCTCTGAGTCACAGCAAAGCCCGACGCTGGCAGTCGTGGGTGAAGGATCTGTTGTAGGTTGGGATAACCTGCTGCGACGAGCTGGCGCGGGTTCTGTTCGCGCTGCGATGACGGCTCAATCTGCCGATCGTCAAGTCCTAACTCTGGCACTCTCGGCGGATGAGTTTGAAGTGATCGCCCTCAACTATTTGATGCCTGTTATCGCGCAACAGGTGAGCTTGCTAGAACTGTTTGATACGCTTTCTCGCGCTCTATCACATCTGCTTGATTCTGCTCCTGACTTGAATCTGCCGGAAGTCGTGCAGTATATCAACCAAGAGCAGTTTGCGATCGCAAAACATTGGACTCCAGCACTATCAAATTCGTCATCGTTTGCATTATCAGACGATCGCATCTGGCTGGTGAGCAGTGGTGATCTCAATGTTCCGATCGGGACAGCCATCACCGATGTTAAACAACTACAGCAATCTCGTCCTTCTCGCTTTCCGGTGCGTTTGTTGGGCATCGATCGCGGCTGCTTAACCTCAACGCTGCCGATACAACCTGGCTCTAAGGTTGTCCCTCTAGAACCGTTTGTCCCTCCCTTACCCGACATTCCGCCGCCTGATGACAAAACCTATCCTGCCTGGAAGTCGCGATCGCCAGACAAGATCGAGGACATTGTGGCGTGTTTTGGCATGGTCTGCGATCGTTTACGAGTTCCCTATCGCCCAGATTCGCTCCGTCGTTCGTTAAAACAGCAGGCGATCGACAAATTTGAACCTGTCGATCTCTATCTGCGAATTGCTCACGCGATCGGGCTAGATGCTCAAGTCATTCACTTTACACCTACAGGTGGCGGCATTAATCGGCTGACTACTCCGGCGCTGATTCAATTTGGTGACGTGTTTGCCGTGCTGTATGATGTGACTCCGAAGTCTGTTGTGCTGGGTTCGCCGCGCACGGGCTTAATGCGATTAACTCCTGACAAACTGGCGGCTCGTTTAACGATCGATGCGTCTTCAACGCGCGAGATAGCGACCTGTCGAGCGATCGTTCTAGAACGATTTTTGACTACGCCGACTAAGCGATTTGGTTTTCATCGATTTATTCCGATGGTGATCAAACAGCGGGGTGTCTTGGTGCAGGTGTTGCTTGCGTCGGTTGTCATCCAGCTTTTGAGTTTGGGCAATCCACTACTAGTGCAGCAGGTGATCGATAACGTGATCATCAATGCCAATGCAGGCGCGATGTCTACATTTGGCACATTGATGATCGTGTTTGCGCTGTTAGAAGGGGTGTTGACGATTTTGCGAACGCAAATGCTAATCAGCACCACAAACCGGATGGATTTACATCTGGGTGTTGAAATTGTGCGCCATTTGCTGCACTTGCCCCTGAAGTTTTTTGAGCAGCGTCCGGTCGGAGAGTTAGCATCGCGATTGCTGGAATTAGAAAACATCCGTCAATTCATGACCGAAACGGCAATCACAACGGTGATGGATGTCGTGTTTTCGCTGTTTTACATCGGCGTAATGTTTCTCTATAGCGCTCGGTTAACTCTGTGCGTTCTAGCGACGATTCCGATCGTGATTATTTCTACGCTGCTGATGTCTAAAATTCAGCAAAAACTGCTTCGTCTTAAAGCCGATCAAGGCGCAAAAGTGCAGTCTTATATGGTCGAAGTGTTAAGCGGAATTGGATCGGTCAAGTCTCAACACATGGAGTCTCTAGTCGAAGCAACCTGGCGCGATCGCTATGTGCAATATCTCAGCAGTGGCTTTACGACCTCAAATATTAATACTGTCTTCTATTCGTACAGCAATTTTCTCAACACTGTTAGCAGTTTACTGGTGCTGTGGGTCGGTGCCGAGCTAGTTGTAGGCGGTGAGTTAAGCTTAGGCGGGCTGATTGCCTTTCGGATTTTAACAGGATATGTGACGGGTCCGCTTTTGCGTTTGGCACGACTCTGGCAGCGATTTCAAGAAGCCTCACTCTCAATGGAACTGTTGGCAGATATTGCAGACGCTCCGGCAGAAGAAGAGCTATCTCAAGAGCAACAGCTTCAGATTCCACCTATCAAAGGACGGGTGCAATATCATGAGGTTTGTTTTGGGTTTAACCCAGGGCAACTGCAATTATCAACTATTCAGTTAGATATTGCACCGGGCACCTTTGTCGGAATTGTGGGTCAAAGCGGCTCTGGCAAAAGTACATTAATGAAGCTATTACCGCGCTTATATTTACCTCAGAGCGGCAGCATTACCATTGATGATTATGATGTTTGCAAAGTCGATTTGCATTCTTTGCGATCGCAGGTTGGCGTTGTTTCTCAAGATGCAGTTTTATTTCAGGGAAGCGTTCGTGACAACATTGCTTTATTTGAAACGCTGCCCGATGAAGTTGTGATGGAAGCAGCGCGGGTGGCTGACGCGCACGACTTTATCATGCAATTGCCCGATGGATATGGAACGCAAATTGGCGAACGCGGTGCGTCACTATCGGGAGGACAACGCCAGCGAATTGCGATCGCGCGGGTCGTAATTCGCAACCCGCGTCTGCTGATTTTTGATGAGGCAACCAGCGCCTTAGATTATGAAACCGAACGTCGAGTTTGCAACAATCTCATGCAGCGATTTCAGGGTCGCACCTGTTTTTTTATTACCCATCGACTCAACACGATCGCCCGTTCAGACTGGATTCTGTTTATGCAGTCTGGAATCATCGCCGAGCAAGGAACGCACTCAGACTTAATGGCACGTCGCCAGCTTTATTACTGCCTCTACGCTCAACAATCCCGCGAACCGTAATCCACACAGAGAAATCTTATGAGCCGTCCTCGATTATTCTCCCCCCTAGCCGCACTGCAAAAGCGCTATCAAACTCTACAAGATCAGGTCGAGCATGACATCGAAGCCAAAGCCACAGGCTTGCCCACCAACCCAAACTGGACAAAACCATTGACCCTAGTGATTTTGCTTGGAGTCACGGTTGGGTTGGGATGGTCAGTGTTGGCGCGAGTCGATGTTGTCGTCAACGCCAGCGGCAAACTAGAGCCGCAATCACAGTCTCAAGTGGTTCAGGCGAGGGCAGGAGGAGTCGTCACGGCGGTACTGGTGCGCGAAGGCGAATCGGTCAAACAAGGACAACTGTTAATGCAGTTCGATCGGACTGCCCTGTTGAATCGATTGCAGGAACTATTGCTGCAACGTCAGCGACTCGTCAAAGAAACGGCAGTGCTGCGAATTGCCCAACAGGGAAAATCATTACGCACAATTGGAACCAGTAACCTTGGAATCTCACCCGAACTGATGAGCCAAGTGCAAACACGCTTACTGCTAGTGGCTCAACTCACCCAGAACCCCAGTAATCTTGCTCCAGATCAACTGCAACGATATGTTTTATATCAACAGCAATTGAGCGATCGGCGATCTCTCAGTCAGCTTCAAAAATCGAGTCTGCAAACCAAAATTGCTGACTCTGATGCCCAAATTAATCAAACCCAGTTCCAACTTCAGCAAGAGCAAGAACTGTTGGACAGACTGCGCCCACTCGTGAAGCAAGGCGCGATTCCGCGTGTGACTCTGTTGCAGCGTGAAGTCAGTGTGAGCGATCTGCAAAAACAACTAATTCAAAGTCGGCTGCAAAAAGAGCAGGTAAAAATTGGTCAGATTCAGGGCAGAGTTGAAGATAGCAAACTGTTGAATGAAACCCAACAAGATTTGCAGAAGCAATTAGCAGAACTAGATGCCAGGTTTGATACCATCATCAAAGATAACCAGCGTCAGATGATTGAGGTTAACTCGCAGTTAAATCAAGTTCGGCTCGACCTCAAAAATCAGGGGTTACGATCGCCTGCCGATGGCGTGGTGTTTGAGTTGGCATCAAAACTTCCGGGGGCGGTCACCCAGCCAGGGCAGACGCTGCTGCAAGTCGTGCCTAACGAATCGCTGACGGCACGAGTTCAGGTTGCCAATGCTGATATTGCCAACATTCGGGTTGGAATGCCTGTCGATGTCCGCATTGATGCCTATCCTTTTACCGAGTTTGGCTCTGTTAAGGGGGTAATCTCAAAAGTCGGCAGTGAGGCAGTTCCAATCAGTCAGCAAGCCCCACGATCGACGGTGTTTCCGGTTGAAGTGCGGCTCGACCGTCAGTTTTTGGATCGGCGATCGCAACGATTTTCACTGACACCGGGCATGACGATTACCAGTCTGATCAAAGTTCGTCAACGTGCTCCGATCAGTTACGTCACTGAAGAAATCACGAAAGCATTTGATGGGGCTAAATCTATTCGCTAGTCAGGTAATGACAATGAAGACCGTACTAACTACTTTATGGATATTTGTTTACCTTGTTGGGGCAGGAGTGCTGGTATTTAATCCAGAGATCGCGCCCACCTCTAGAGACACGGTCGATCGTTCGGTAAACATCGATTAATCAACGACTCCAGCTAGGGACAGCAACTATCAGCGGTGCTCTATCAATTGGAACTCTTGAATAAATTAGTTCTAATTAATAGATTTATTTGAATTAGGGTTGCCATTCACTTAGAGTTTGTTATAGTAGGCGTAGGGCGACGATGTAACTTAGAAGAATTCAAACATTCCCCTCTGCCCAAGTTTTTTAGCTCTCCAAACTCGTCAGCATTTACCACAGAAGTCTTAGCTACATCGATCATCTCGATCGTTCTTCAAAGCAAGTCAGACAAATCATCTAGCGATTATCCGGGTCTACTAGGCTTTGATAGAGAGTAAGGCTTTTATCATTCAAGCTCATCGTCGTCATTCCAGGGTTGAGCAGCGTTGTGAATTTAAGTCTGAAGAATCGTTGAGTGTAGTTAACACATTGTCTTCAGCCATTTAATTAACAACAAATCTGTGAAGTGCAGTTGTCTATAGCTGCATTTAGACAAATGATTAGAGTTCATCAACTTGCTGTTTCTATAACTGATTGCAAAGCTCTACATCAGCATCCGCGCAAATAGTCCAATCCTTGCATTTTCTCTATTCTCTTAAATTCACAGGAGTCACTATGGAAGCCTTTGACAACAAGAACCAGTTAAACCGCCAAAACGAGGCTGGAATTGCAGATCCTTCCCTTGACGCTGCAAATTCTAGCTCATCGACGAGCCAATCAAAAGGCGCTGTTGGGCAAGATGCGGCTCTTGAACAATCGCTCAACTCAGCGCTGGCACCCGATGAACAGCAAGCTGTTCCAGCAACGGATAATCATGACCATAACCCAACGGTTGGCAGTTTTCAGCTTCATGTGCCTTTAGACCAGGTCGCGTCTGCTAGAGGGTTGGATGTTAGCAAACTGTCTCGCGAAGACTCATTTCGCGACAACCTCGGCGCTAAGGGCGACTATCTAAACCCCAAAGGCGGCAACAACGTCGTGATTGGGTCGGGCGACAGTGACGTAATTCGCGGCACAGGGCGCGGCTTTAACACTATCACCACTGGCACGGGCGATGACACGGTCATTTTAGGACGCGAAACGACTAACCGAGTGCTTGACTTTGATGCTGCCCACGATCGCTTCGTGCTGTCGGGATTTAACCCCAAAAATGTCATCATTGCTCAAGGCAAAAATCCTGGTAAAGGAGGGATAGAACAGCCCCTTGATTCAGTTAACAATGCTCTGATTATTGACAAAAAGACAGAACACATTCTTGCATCGTTGCCATTCGTGAAAGCATCTGACCTCTCTGAGCGCAACTTTGCACTCAACAGTCGTGAGGCGAACCAAAGTCTCTCAAACCTTAAAGACGAGGGCTTTAAGAATCAGCGAGGCGATGGGAAACTCACGGGCACTCAAGGGCACGATCGTCTAATCGGCGGTGACGGAGACGACTTTCTCTATGTGGGCAACGACGGCTTTAAAACAGTCGCAGCAAAGGGAACAGGTCCAGCAGAATTTCCCTTTAAAAATGACAGCCCCGGCACCACAGAATTGAATACCGAACTAAAGGATGGGGTTCTCAAGATCAACGGAAGCTATAAAGATTTTGATGCGTTCCCGCTCTTTAGTCAGGGTGAAACGACCATTGACCCCAACGCTAAAATTCTCAATGGTTCAGATCCAGTATCACTGGTGAACAACTTTTTGAAAGTTCCAAAAGATGTGGAAGGCAATCTGCTTTCTGGCACTCACTTGCACTTTAGTACGTCTGGTGACGCGCGCGGAAACTTTGCGGATGCCACTATCGTTCGCTTTTTAACCAACACTCCAACCGATGCGAAGTCGGGCAAGATCTCGGCTGAGTTTGAGCTATCTCCAGCCGAGCAAGCTGCCTTTTTAGCAGGTGATCTCTATGCCAATATTCATACCAACATTGATGGTGATGGCGATGGCAGAGCCGGGTTCCCAACCGGGGAGAATCGCGTTAACTTCAACCGAGATGTTATTCAGTTCGCATAGCATTGAGAACAACCGATAGCCCCATAGAGACGTTCCACCGGAACGTCTCTCGACATGATTTTGCAATCAAGAACGACATCACATTCATCAATCAGGTTGGTGTTTCACTGATTTGATTTATGAATGCGACAGATTATGGGTTAAGGCGCGATCGATAAGACGTTTTACCGAAACGTCTCTACAGCATCGGGTAAACCATTCGTCACATTCAATAGAACTGTTGGGATGGTGTGGTTTACAAGAGTCAAATCTTCATGGAGGTCACAATGAGCCAGATTCAAGAGGTCGTAACGCTGGTGCTTGTCAGCATCTTACTCGGCGCATCAACAACAACTACTGCGATCGCTGATGATTATAGTTCAGTTGACGACAGTGCCTTAACGCCTGTCACCAGGACAAGTAGGGCAAATCGAGTGTCTCTAAAGCAAAACCGTGCAACCGTGGACGATGACACCTATTTGTTTACGATGACATTGCCCGAACGGTCAAGTAAACGTTTTGCAAAGCTGTCTTTCTCTTTTACAAATCCCGATCGTGCGATCGTGCCGATTAACCTTAATTTAGGCGCAACCGCTGCTTTTATTGGCACCTCTAATGCAGGAGAAGCGATCGCAGTTAAAGATACTTGGATTGATGAAACGGGCACCGTCTGGGTAGAGTTCGATTCACCTCTGCCTACAAAAACTACCCTTACGGTTGTGTTCAAAACCCAGAAACCTCTAGCAGTTGGACAATATGTCTACAGCATTGCCGCTTATCCAAAACTTTCTGCCCCTATATTTGTCGATGACGGGACGTTGACCATTGCTCAGTAATCGGGATTTATCACCCTCTACCGTTGTTCAACTTAAAAACTCATAGGTGCCGCCGCGTTCTAATGCGCGTTGATAAGCAGGGCGAGTATGAATACGATCAAGAAAATTCATCAACTTTGGGCGACTGCTATCTAAGCCTGCTTGCATAGCAGCCGCTTCTAATGGAAAGCTGATCTGAATATCGGCAGCCGTGAATTCGTCGCCCACAAACCAAGTGCTCTTGCCAATCTCCGCCTCCAGATAATCTAGATGCTTGGTGATCTCAGGTTCGATATACGATCGCTTAACGCGATTAACAATCGATTGAGCGATCGGGCGCACAAAAAATGGCATCGAACTTTTTTGGATCTGGTCAAAAACCAGCTTGAGCAAAAGTGGAGGCATTGCTGATCCTTCTGCATAGTGCAGCCAGTAGGTATAGCGCAACCGATCAGGGGTGCCTGTCGCAGGAATCAACCGTCCATTACCATAATGTTCTACCAAATATTCAACGATGGCACCCGATTCGGCTAGAGTGACCGCGCCATCGGTAATCACGGGCGATTTGCCAAGGGGATGCACCTCGCGCAGCGATGCAGGTGCCAGCATGGTGTCCGGATCGCGCTCATATCGCTTGACTTCATACGTTAAGTCAAGTTCCTCTAGCAGCCAAAGTATGCGCTGAGAGCGAGAATTGTTTAAGTGATGGACAGTAATCATAAAATTGTTTTCTTAAATAACCCAAATTGCTAGATAGAGGCAGAGGCAAGTCAAACAAAATTTCTCCCAGGTCTTGTAACCTTCGGAGAGAATAAAAAATGCTTAACGAAATTATAGCGACTTATGCAATTAAGGATCACCTTCTGAAAGCAATCAGACATCAGGACGACGTTCTTTATCACTCAATCACGAATCACACGTTAATAAACCCTTATTCCCTAGCACCAATCATCAAACTCTCAGACATACTTTAAAGAGCATAGAGCATAGCTAGTTAGGCTCAGCAAATCACGGTAATCATTGCTTGTCTCGATCGTTTCTGCCCTGGTTAGACTTGTTTGATTACTTTGAGTTCGATAGACGCAGGTCGAGCGTCGAGCAGATAGAGGTGTGACATCGAAGCTTACTTAGATCTTGCACCAGTCTCAATAGGGAGTTGCTATGTTCTCCGATCGCTTGCCTTATTTATACTAAAAAAGTAGGAGTACTGAATGCGGTACTCCTACAAGTCTCAGTGAATGGATAGCATTATAGGTTTTGAGTGATTTCAACTCTCAATGGTCGCTTAGTGTTGAGGTGTGTACCACTGGGTTAGATTGTTGACGTCACCCGATCGACGTTGAGAGTTAAACAAATCAACCGCAGTTTTGTTGTTGCTGTCATTGATTTTGATTTGTGCATCGATTCCATAACGTGAAGTCGTGTTGTTCTCAGAGTTCATCTCTTTTGCAGTCTTATTCGTATCTAATGTTGTAATCACAACGGCAGCAGCAGCGTTGTTAGAATCACAATCTTTACCGACTACAACCGTAGAAGAGTCACGATTATAAGAACTGGATTGACGCGATCCGCTGGCTTGATTAGATGCGTTGCCACGGTTGTAAGAGCTTGAGTGGTTAGAGGAGCTAGAATCACTGCTCTGAGCTTGACCACCACCGCTGGCACTGATGATACCAAATAGGTTAAAGCCACCGCCACCGCCATCTTTGTTGCTGCTGTTGCTCGACTGACTACTAGCATTTTTGCCCGAAGCCGAACTGCTACTAGAAGCCGAGTTGTTTCGAGCCGAGCTAGAGCTACCGTGATTGTTTTGTGTGTTGGAGCCTAACCCCACGTCGCTGCACTGAATCTTGCCTGCGAGTTGACCAAACAGAGCCGAGTTATCTTCTGCACGAACAGCGCTAATCGGAAGCAACGAGGTAACCAGAGCCGATGCGAGAACCAGAGAGCTAGATAGTTTGACGAGTTTCATTGTAGTTTTCCTGGAAGTGAGTGTGTTTGTGAGGCGTAAACCTCTTACACTCACTCAATAGGGACGACTCGATCGCCTTATGCAGCCCATCAAAAAATTACTTTCCGAGTCTCGCACCACCCGGTAGGGAATTCCGCCTCACCTGTCTCGGTGCATCCCGTTACAATAGATAAGTCACTGTCTCAACAGTCCTAGCAGAGAGGCTTTTCATGCAATCCCCCACCCTATTGATCTCAAAAGAACTGCCCCGGTTGACCTATCAGTCAACGCCCGATCGTTTCGACGAAACCTGGGAGGCTCCGCTCTCCACTCTTTTGGGATTGGGACGTGCGGCAGGTGCCGATTTTATTGAGTTTTTTCTAGAGCGAGTTAACTACATTAGCTGCATGGCAGAAGACGACGCGATCACCAGCATTTCGCCGCGTCTTGCGACGGGTGCCGGGGTGCGCGTATTTCGCGGCAAAGCCGACTGCTATGTCAGCACCAACGATTTGTCGTTCGGCGGTCTCAAAGCTGCCCTTGAAAAAGGCTTATCGATCATGGGGTTGCAGCTTCCTGCCCCCAATTCTTATGTGCCAGAAATCAACCTGGAGTTGCTAAGAGATTACGCGGTCAAGAAAGGCAAAGAATCGTGGTTGGCAGACTGTAGCTCGATGCGCGAAATGGGCGATGTCTTGTTAGCCGCAAATGGTGAATTGGCAACTCAAGCCAAGTTTGTGCAGTCTCGTCGTGCTGTCTATTTTCGAGATTGGCAAGAGGTTTTGGTCGCTTCTAGCGATGGCACATTTGCGCGAGACATCCGGTTAACACAATCTGTCGGGTATAGCCTGTTGTGTGCGGATGGTGAGCAGCGATCGTCGATCAACAAGCGAGTCGGCAGCACCAGCGAACCCGGTTTCTTGAGAACCTGGACGTATGCCAAAGATGCCGAAGAAGTTGCGGATTCTGCCTCGAAGATGCTCTACGCCGACTATGTTGAGTCGGGCAACTATCCCGTTGTGATGGCAAACGAGTTTGGCGGGGTGATCTTCCACGAAGCGTGTGGTCACTTGCTGGAGACGACGCAAATCGAGCGCAAGACAACCCCGTTTGCTGAGAAGAAAGGCGAGAAGATTGCTCACGAAAATCTCACTGCGTGGGATGAAGGCATGACGAGCGATGCGTTTGGCACGATTGACATGGATGATGAAGGAATGCCTGCTCAACGCACTCTCTTAATTGAAAACGGGATTCTGAAAAACTTCATCGCCGATCGGGCGGGTTCTGTTCGCACGGGCAACCCTCGCACGGGCAGCGGTCGTCGTCAAGGCTACACCTACGCGGCAGCGAGTCGGATGCGGAACACCTACATTGCGCCGGGTAACTATTCGGTTGATGAATTGTTTGCGTCGATCGAGAAGGGCATCTATTGCAAAAAGATGGGCGGTGGCAGCGTCGGCTCAACGGGACAGTTCAACTTTGCAGTAGACGAAGCGTATTTGATCGAGAATGGCAAACTCACGAAGCCTCTCAAAGGCGCGACTCTGATTGGTGAGGCGACCGAAATTATGAACAAGATTTCGATGTGCTCAAACGATTTGGGTTTAGCGGCTGGATTTTGTGGCTCTGTTAGCGGCAGCATTTACGTCACTGTTGGACAGCCTCATATCAAAGTTGATTCGATTACGGTTGGCGGACGATAATTTTTGTGTTTGATGCGTTGTGTGCGTTGACGTTGGGGAGACGTTTCACCGAAACGTCTCTACGGATTTTGTAAAATTACGAAATGGATTTGTTATGCCTAAAATTGATGACATTGCGGCTTCGGCAAGAGAGACAGCTCAAAAGTTGGGCATCAAAAAATATGATGTGTATGGGTCAGCGATCGACGAAACTAGCGTTCAGGTCGATCTGGGTGAACCTCAGCAGATGAAAGCATCTCAGCGATCGAGCGTCACCGTTCGCGTTTGGAATGATCACAACTCGGTTGGGGTGACATCGACTACGGATGTTGACCCGATCGGGCTAGAACTCGCGTTAAAAACGGCTCACGAAGCCAGTTTCTTTGGGGTGAAGGAAAATGTGCCTGAGTTCAGTCCTGAAGCGACGGCTCCCACGGCTCCTCACTCGGATGTCAAGACTCCTCAAGCCCCTGTTTCTAAACTGCTAGAAACGCTCGTTGAGGCAGAAAAAGAATTGCTGGCGGCGCATCCTGCGATTAAAGGTGTTCCTTATAACGGATTGGCACAGAGAGATATCGATCGCTTCTATCTCAACAGCGATGGCGCAGTTCGCAATGAAGGTCATTCGTTTGCGTCGCTCTATCTCTACACCAAAACTGAAGAAGAAGGCAGAAAGCCCCGCAGCGCTGGTGCATTTCGGGTCAGTCATGGGTTAGATGAGTTAGACATTAATGGCTGTCTCAAAGAAGCGGCTGAGAAAACGATCAGTCACCTCAATTACGACAAGGTGAAGACGGGCAAATATCGCGTCGTGTTTTCGCCGGAAGCGATTCTCAGTTTGATTGGGGCGTTTTCTAATTTGTTTAATGCTCAAAGCATTCTCGATAAGCAAAGTCTCTCAACCCCTGAGTCGTTGGGCACTCAGATTGCATCGCCGCTGCTCTCTCTCTGCGATGATGCTCTGCACCCCGAAAATGTGGGCGCTGGCACCTTTGATGGGGAAGGCACTCCGACTCGTCGCGTTCCGCTCATCACGAATGGTATCTTGTCGGGCTTTTTGCACAGTGCTGGCACTGCCAAACGGCTCAACACTCAGCCTACCGGACACGCCAACATGGGGTCTAAGATCACGGTCAGTCCTCACTTTTACCACATTTTTCCGGGCGAATCTGCTGAGCAAGACTACAGTTTAGACACGGCGGATAATGTGATTTTGATTGATGACTTGAGCGCTCTCCATGCGGGAGTTCAGGCGACACAAGGTTCGTTTTCGCTACCGTTTGACGGTTGGCTGGTGCAGAATGGCAAACGCACCAGCGTTGAGTCTGCAACAGTTGCGGGTGACATTCGTGAACTGCTGAAGTCGATTATCTATGTTGAAAAAGATCTAGAGTTTACCGGATCTGGGGTTGCTCCTAGAGTCTGGGTAGACGAATTATCGATTACGGGTGAGTAACCAAAATCGCTAGTCTTATTCTGAAGACGGTAGAGAATCATCGACGAGTTTGGAAAGCAATTCTGACGGAACCGGGTTCATGAATACTATGATTTCAGCCTAAACCTCTAATTTGGGATCTCAGGCTGAAATCCTAGTATTCTACAGAAAGTTTCAGTGTAAAAAGAAGTTAGGCTGCTACAAATAACACAAACTGTAACCGGGGTACTAGCGTATGTACAGAATGGTTCATTGTCCTTTATTTAGAAGGCACGTTGATAAGGTTTGAGTTTATAGTAGATGGACCACCAGTATCACAACAGACTCGTAGACGAGAGCGTCTTAAAGCTTGGAAAGTCACAGTGAGGCAAGAAGCTGAGAAATATTGGTCGTCGGAGCAAAAAATAGCTACTGGAATGGTTATGCTCCAAATAAGTTATTTTTACGATTCTGTTGCAATGGATGTAGACAACATCATCAAGCCAATTCAAGATGCCATTATTGGGTTAGCCTATGTCGATGACGACCAGGTAACAGATGTTCTAGTCAGGAAAAGAGATTTGTCAGGTAACTTTAGAGTAGAAAACATGACCGCGACCCTAGCAGAAGGCTTTGCTCTTGGGAGCGAATTTCTACATATCGTCATAATTGATGCTCCCGACCAAGAGGTACTGACCTAATGGCGACTCCAACTGCGAATATAGAAAGAGAGCGATTACTCAAATTGGCAGAGGAGTATCGGGGTAAGGGTTACGAAGTCTCGTTTCACCCGAACTCTGATGACTTACCTGATTTCCTGAGAAACTATCGCCCCGATATGATTGCGCGTCGGGGCGATGAAGCAGTAGTAATCGAAGTGAAGTCTCGCTCTTCACTCAACTCTTCTTCTACCCAATTTTTACATAATCTAGCCCAAGCTGTAGAGCAACATTCTGGGTGGAGATTTGAGTTGGTAATGACTAACCCAGAGGAGACTATATATTCTCCTAAAGCTGAAGGCTCTCTTCAAGAGTCTGAAATAACATCACGTTTACAAATAGCAAGGCAGCTTTCAGCAGAATACCCTGAGTCAGCTATCTTGTACTCTTGGTCTTTGGTTGAGGCAACCTTAAGACTTGTTGCAGAGAAAGAGGGGCTAGGCTTACGAAGGTTTGATTCACTTTATTTGGTGAAACAATTAGCAACCGAAGGCGTAATTTCTAAATCTGAGTATCAGCTACTAACGAATGCGATAGCATTACGTAACGCTGTTGCTCATGGCTTTAAAACCGCACAAATTACGCAAACCTCTGTGCACGAGCTAATTGAGATGGCAGAGCAACTATTGAGGGTTCTGCGTAGTGATGAAGAAGCAGGCTAACATCCGATGAGGTAGAAACACTGGATGGTTGGGATCTTAGCTAAGTGCGGGGTGCGGTTCTGACTGATTCGCTTTTTTTCGATCGTGTCGTTTCCGTTCGCTCTTGCGAATTCCTTCGGCAATCTTATATTCGGGGCTATCTTTCCCAAATTCGATCGCTACCCCCAGCAACATTTTTTCGGTGAGTTCGTGCAGTTCTTTCTCGACTTCTTAACGGTAAGAACGATCGGCATCTAGCATCGCTACGGTTGCATTGTAGGCATCCACTCGCTGACGGGTTTTCTCGATTAACGCTGAATAGGCTTGAATGGATAGTCCTTTGCCCATGTCCAAGCTGGAACTGATGGATTTGATGGCAGATAGGCGTGTTTTGCTTTTTCAAGACAGGATGACGTTCGTCTTCCGAGTCCAGGCATGAGTAGAGATCCTCTCCTAAGCTTTGATTGAACAATTTCAGAGTTCTCTGATCGGATTATTGACTCTCGATCGAATCTGTGAAATTCATGGAGTCTCAATCTGTAACTAAGTATCGGAATGCTGAAACTAAGGAAGCGCGTTCGTCAACTCAATAACCCTAAGCTGAAACCAAGGAAGCACGTTCATCAACTTAACTGAGCAATAGCGCATCTAAGGAAGCGCGTTCGTCAACTCGATAACTCTAAGCTGAAACTAAGGAAGCACGTTCGTCAACTCAATTGAGCAACAGCGTATTAAAGGAAGCGCGTTCGTCAACTCGATTTTGGCTTGAGATAACTCGGTTTGGCTGATGCAAAGCCCGATCGAGATCAGGAATTTCTGGGTGGGTTCATCGATCGGGAAATGTATTAAACCTGTTAGGAAATATCAAAAGAATCGCTGAACTTTTTACACAGCCTAAATTTTATGCGCTTTCATCAAAATTGCTGAAATGCTTCTGAAACGGGTTTCGAGGATTTTGGTCTTATTACCCAATAAGTCTATTAACCCGGCAACGATTGATTTGTCCTTGTAGAACTCTTTCGCCCCCTGTATCTTGAGCTACGGTGTACACATAAGTTGATCGGATCTGTCATGGCTGAGGTCTCTCGCCCCCTAAATCCCCCATTCTGAGGGACTTTGAGATGAAACGAGGGTTTAGAGGTCAAGCCATTGATCTGGTTCAAAGTCCCCCAATTTTGGCAGGGCTGATTAGTTGTCACCAGATAAAATCCACAGGCTTGAGTCTTCGTTCAGCATCAAATGATGCCTCGACGCAAGATAAAGGGTATAGATTTTCTTTCTCGACCTTAAATTAGCCCTGCCAATTTTGGGGGATTTAGGGGGCACAAGCCGACTCAAACGAATCTATAAGGACTTGTGTGTACACGGTAGGTATCTTGAGAGAGTGGCAGGGCTAGTATATTGAGAAGAGAGAAAACAGAATAGAGGGGTTGTTTCTCTTCTTGCCCCACCATGAGTCTGATTGAGCATCTGAAGCTCCGCTTTTAGTCTTATTCCACGACTCGGAAAGTGTTAAAACGCATCTCTTTCGAGTCGTTGAGTGCCGCTTTCAATGTTTGGGCAATGGACACGATCGAGGTGCCACCGAGAGAATAATTGGCGATGGATGGCAACCCGTGCGGGAATCGTCGTGGGCTTAGTGCCGATGCACAACCGAGACGGGAGTGAGATCGAAGCCGTGCTGACATGACTCGATGTCCTGAAGGTGAGCGGAGCGTGCTTGAGGTTAGATACCCTACAGTTTCAAAAAAACGGTCGAGCAAATCCTCAACAGCAGCAATGACTGTGGGATTGCGCTCAAGGGCAATCAACACAAGCTCCAGCAGCCTCTTTAGACCCAGCTTTGAGCAGCAAGACCCGGACATCATTGAGGTTCACGCCGAGCAAGTCCGAGACCGCCGCACCCAACGGACATTTAGTGTTTTAGCGGCGCGAGAGACCCTCAACGCCGCAGAGTCTGGGGTCAAAAGCATGATTCGGGTCGAGCGATGAGTTTGACGGTAAACTTTTAAATATCGGTGACTTCTGATTCTTTTGTAAAAAATCTGATTATGGTTGCGTTCACGACTGGACTAGATTGGCATACGATCGCTAAAGAATTTGAAGCCGTAGTCGGCAAAACTGGAGTCATCCGCAAGCGAGAAGAATTACTCGTTTATGAATGTGATGGTTTAACCAGCTATCGAGAACGTCCCGAAATCGTTGTGTTACCCCGTACTACTGAAGACGTTGCTGCCGTGGTAAAGATCTGCGATCGTTATCAAGTCCCTTTTATCGCCAGAGGCTCAGGAACCGGATTATCGGGCGGAGCGTTGCCGATCAAAAACTGTGTTCTCATCGTCACAGCACTGATGAAACGCATTATCAGCGTTGACTTAGACAACCATCGCGTCGTCGTTCAACCTGGTGTCATTAATAACTGGGTGACTCAAGCCGTGAGTGGTGCAGGATTTTATTATGCGCCTGACCCATCCAGTCAGATTATTTGCTCGATCGGAGGCAACGTTGCCGAGAATTCTGGCGGCGTTCACTGTTTGAAATATGGAGTCACCACCAATCACGTTTTAGGGTTGAAACTTGTGTTGCCCGATGGCTCGATCGCGGATGTCGGCGGCGAGATTTCTGAAATGCCGGGTTATGATCTCACAGGCGTGTTTGTCGGGTCGGAGGGCACGTTAGGTATCGCAACGGAGATTACGCTAAAAATTCTCAAAACACCCGAATCGATCCGGGTATTGTTGGCAGACTTTACCAGCGTTGAGGCAGCCGGGGCGACCGTCTCCGACATTATCAGTTCGGGCATCATTCCGGGTGGCATGGAAATGATGGATAACTTCAGCATCAACGCCGTTGAAGATGTAGTCTGCACCGAATGTTATCCTCGCGATGCTGAAGCGATTTTGCTGATCGAAGTCGATGGGCTAGAAGTCGAAGCTGAGGCAAACAGCAACCGCATCGAAGCAATTTGTAAACAGAATGGGGCGCGACATGTGACGATCGCCACCGAACCCGATGAGCGACTGAGACTTTGGAAAGGACGCAAAGCTGCCTTTGCCGCAATGGGTAAAATCAGTCCTGATTACTATGTTCAAGATGGTGTGATTCCTCGCACAAAATTAGAGGAAGTGCTGCACGAGATCGCAGTGCTGGGCGAGAAATTTGGCTATCACGTCGCTAATGTGTTTCATGCCGGAGATGGCAATTTACATCCTCTGATTCTTTACGATAATGCAGTTCCGGGTGCGTTAGAAAAAGTCGAAGAATTAGGCGGAGCCATTCTCAAACTGTGTGTGAAAGTCGGCGGCAGCATTTCAGGCGAACACGGCATCGGCGCAGATAAGCGCTGCTATATGCCAGAGATGTTTTCACCCGCAGATCTGGAGACGATGCAATATGTGCGTCAAGCGTTCAATCCTAAAGGCATTGCTAACCCGACTAAGATCTTTCCGACTCCTCGAACCTGTGGCGAGGGAGCTAAAGCAGGAGTCGCGAAGGAATTTGCGGGAGTCGAACTATTCTAGATCCCTACTCGACTTCAAGCTGAAAACTTTCGTCAATCTTGATTTCTTGCAGCGATCGCCAGCCTGCTTGCCACTGCGATCGGTTGTTTAATAGTTTGGCATTCATCCAAAATCGCACAGTGGGGTCACAGGCGGCGACCATCTCAGCAAACACCCATTGCCCTTCGTTTTTGCGATTGACGACTTGAAAATGCCGCCATCCCCAAGTGGTTTGCTGTGCCGTCCATTTAGAACCAACCAGATAGGGAAACTTTTGTTTTTTAGACATGATACAGATATCTGGTTTTTAAGGAGAACCTAAATCGATCGTGCCACAAATCACAAACAAACGTAGTATGGGTTATCGCGATCGAGCAGTTGTAAGATCCGTGAAGTAAGCTTTTTTGAATAAGCAAAATCCGGCTGCTAACTTATGAACCTCAAATCTTTTGCAATGTCGGCACTGCTGCTGGCAATGGCAGTTCCCGCTCACGCCGAAAACCTAGATCACGTCCAGCAATTGATTTCGACAAAACAATGTCAACGCTGTGATTTGAGTCGAGCCGGATTGGTGTTAGCGCAGTTAACCGGGGCAAATCTAGGTCAGGCAAATTTGGCAGGAGCCAATCTCAGCCGAACTGTCTTATCAGGAGCCGACTTGAGCGGCGCAAACTTAGCCGGAGCCAGCCTCAACGGAGCTGACTTGAGCGGGGCAAAATTAGTCGGAGCAGACTTAAGTGGGGCAGACCTGCGAGGAGCCTTCTTATCAGGAGCCGATCTCACCAACACTCGGCTAGAAAACACTGCCCTACAAGGCGCGATCGGGCTATCTCCAACCGCAGGCAACCCCGAAGACTTTTATCGGTGGGCAGTCGAAGCTGGAAAGCAGCACAACTATGAAAAAGCGATCGAGCAGTTTAGTCAGGTTTTAATTCGCAAGCCCGATCATGCGCTGGCTTATTTTGGTCGAGCCGTTGCCCGACTGGAGTTAGGTGATAAAGACGGAGCCATTAAAGATAGTGAATTTGCATCCACGCTGTTTTCACAACAAGGGCAAAAAGAGAACGCTGACACGGCTCAATCATTAGTTCAAAGCATCAAAAGTCCGCCCAAAGAACCTAAAGAACGCAGCGGTGGTTTTGGTCAATCCCTTGTTAGCGTCGTGGGCGGATTGCTGCAACTCTTTCTGTTTAGGTAATGAAAAAGATTAGCTACAGCAAAGATGTTGATGCTCTGTTGATCGAACTTTTCAATGAGCCAATGGTCTACGCTGAAGATGAAGGACAAGTGATTTTGCATTATTCTCAAGATGCCAACCTTGTTTTAGTTAAAATTCTAGACTTTCGGCATTTTATGTCAGATGAAGCGGTTACTGCATTGATAGCTTCCTGAGAGGAACAACTTGATGCTTTGGGGCAACACAGATCGTCGCTGCTTATTTAATTGGAATAAATGGAAAGAAGGTTTTGACAAATTTTCTCAGCCGCAACAGCCCGATCGTCTTTCTCACTTTTGGCGAGAGTTCAGGTTGGATGGGTTGCCCTTTTTGAATGTCAGCTTGCAGTTCGGCATATTCAGCAGCCGTGAGGGGTTTGCCATTGATCGGCGATCGAGCCTCGGTGATAATTTCCGATCGCAACACCTCTTCGGGCGGGTCATCAGCCGGAGGAAGGGCAAGAACGGCTAACGGATGAAGAATGAGAGATGAAGTGAGGACAAATCCTGCGGTTACTCTACGTCGCGTCATAGCGGTTCATTGCGATCAGTCTTCAAATTTTACCCTCAAATCCTGGTGGTAAAGGCTCGTTACATTGGTGATGAACGTCAATTAGACGATCGAACAACCACGGATAGCTGTTTCGATAGCTGGGAATTCGTGCCAGTGGACTCAGTAACGCGGCGGCGGCAATGTCTGCCACACTTAAGCGATCGCCGACTAAAAAAGGTTGCTCTTGCCAACGCAATCTCAACGCTTCTAAGCCAGTCTCCAGGCGCTTTTCTGCCAACTCGACGCTGGCGGAATTGATGCGATATTGCCGCTTGACGACTTGAATTACTACCTGACTCATCAAGGACGGATCGAGCGATTTGCCTTCCCTCGATCGGAACTGATAATAGACAAATCGAGACGCAATTCCGAGACTTTCATCGAGCCAATCTTCGAGCAGCCACGCCTGCGATCGCTCACTCACATCAACCGGGACGAGTGGCGGATCAGGACAATAACCTTCGAGAAAGTGAAAGATTTGAGTCGAGTCGGCGATCGCCACAGGCTGTCCTTCAAGCTGCGGCATCAAAACCGGGAGTGTGGTCAATCCTCCGGTGAGCGGCTTGAGTTTGAGGGCATGCAGTCCGGGGGTGAGGTTTTCGACCTGGTAGGGAATGTGCTTATAGCCCAACGCTAATCGAGCTTTGCGACAATAGTGAGAGGTGCTGAATTGCAGAAGCAGCATAGTGATCAACGCGTTATTTTCTCGAAATGTTATTTTAGACGAGTGCCATTGAGTTGAGGGTTTTTGACATGACTCTTTCAATTGATCAACTCGATATAGAAAATCTTTATCCCGACTCTGATGGTTTACCGATGGCAGAGAGCGACCCCGCACGCGATTATCTCCTTTACAGCGTTGAAGCTCTGAGCCTTTATTTTCAAGCTCGATCGGATGTCTATGTTTCTGGCAATCTCTTCATCTACTACAAACGTGGTGTGCCCGATGCAGTCGTTGCGCCCGATGTGTTTGTGGTCTTTGGAGTCGAAAACAAAAAGCGCAGAAGCTATAAAGCTTGGGAAGAAGATGGCAAACTTCCTGCCTTTGTTTTAGAAATCACGTCCAAAACGACTCAGGAAAACGACGAAGAAGATAAGCCCAAAAAATATCAAAGTCTGGGAGTTTTTGAATATTTTCAATACGATCCGACGGGGGATTATCTGCAACCTCAGCTAAAAGGGGTGCGTCTGATTGAGGATCGGTATGTCCTGATCGCCAGCCACTTCTCAAATAATACGTTCTCACTGCACAGTCAAACTCTCGGATTAGATTTGCGACTCACCGATGGAGAACTCAGATTTTATGAGCCTGAGACGGATAAACGGCTCTTGAGTCACGCTGAGTTAGACGCAGCCCGACAGCAAGCAGAAGAAGCCCGACAGCAAGCAGAAGAAGCCCGACGGCAGGCAGAACAAGCTCAACAACAAGCCGTTCCGCGATTATTGAGATTAGGGCTAACCGAGGAACAGGTCGCAGAGGCGTTGAGTTTGTCTGTTGAGGAGGTCGATCGCTTCAAAAATTGAGTGCAGCAGCCAAAGTGCGGTTGGTGTGTGGGGCGATCGCTAACACCCTATAAATAGAGTGAGAGTGATCACACTATGCATAATGCTTATTCCACTTATCTGTCCGATTTACTCCCTTCACGCGATGAGATTAAGTAAAATTTCTAGGTGAAGTCAGGGTTTCAGAACTTGTGAGCTACTTGATCCTTTGGCGCAGGGCAGTAGAACAACATGTGAAAATCATTTACACATTCACCAGCACCGAAGTGATATGGAAAAATCTCTCTGCAAAAGAAGTTAGGTTGCTATGTAGTTAGGGAAGGATAAATAATAGCGCACCCATTTAATCAGGGTGTAAATACGAAAGCTGTAACCCCAGAGACCTACAATGAATACAACGTTAGCAATCGAAAACGTTGACAAGCGAATTGCTGAGTGGACAGATAAGAAAGAAGCCTTGAATGAAATGAGTCAACAGATCTGGCAAAAGCCAATATTTATAGATCAGCGAATAGCTAATTTATTCGCCCAGCTTATCATTCTTCCAGTAACTGCTACGTCTTGGATAGTAATTCAAACGCTTTCTTTCGGTAGCGCGGTTGCTAAAAGTACGACTGGTCGGGGTAATTTTTTCACGCCCGCTTCATCAATAAGGATGACAAACTACGTTTTCGATGGCTTAATCTCTATTATGCAAGGCGTTGTCAAAGTTGTGAATAGCCTAACTCAACAGGGTTCATTACCTCTTGTTAATACTGTATTTTTCTCCGTACTCGTCTGTTGGAAAGCAACAAGAGTAGCTCTTTTACATCTTTTTTCACGTTTACATTCATTTGTAATCTTGGGACTTAAATGGAGAAAGCAACAACTCTATAAAAAACTTTCTGAAGAAAATTCATAATTTCAGTCAAATCTAATTTCAACTCAAGTGTTAGTCAATCTATAGCTATGGGAATATTGAGAGAAGTGAATTTATCAAGTTAAAGGAGTCACAAAACATGTCTCGTGTAAAAGTTGGAGAAGTTGTGAAGCCGTCTGCTAACAGAGGGGAGCGATATACTGTGTATTGGGATAAAAGCACTGGCGATGTGTATGTTGAAAATCGACACATCGGAAGAGCTTCATCGGAAAGTCAGGCTTTGCATCTAGGAGATGTTTATACATCAACGCATTGATACAATGTTTTGTGGCGGTTTTCGGTTCTGCGTAGCTGTTTCATAAATGTATAAGAACTTCCTACAAACGAAAACCGCCATGTTTCAGGCTTTTCAAAGCCTACTGGTAAACGATCAGTCTATTAGTTTGATATCAAAAAGGGGATTCTGAATGAGTGGACAATGGCAGTCTGTCGGAGATGGAGTTCATGAGTGGCAACAAGAAACAGGTGCTAAAGAAGACGGCACACTGACAGTAGTAGTTCGTTCCGTAAACCAGTCAACAAAATATCCACACACATGCTTTGACTACAACCCCAACACTGGCGATCTCGCCTACAATCATGCCTCTTTTAGCAAAAAAAAGAAGTCTGGTATGCGAGAAGTTATCCAAACTGCTGTGTCATATTTGAAGGAGATAGGCGCTTTGTAGCTGTTCTAGGAGGGTGTAAAAATTATCGACTATGTAATCTAACAAGCCGTTGGTGCATCAGACTCAAAAGCCAACGTTAAGTCTTAGATACGATCGCCCTGTTCCCAGTCACGATCGGACTCACTTTGACATCACAGCAGATAGGGTAGTCGATCGTCCAACCTGTTTGTATCGGGTATCATCAAGTGAGATTCCGAGGAGCCAAGACTATGACTCTGACATCAAATGGACACGCAGCAATTATTCGTACCGAACGTGGACTGACTATCTCAGGCACACGCATCACACTCTACGACGTGATGGACTATGTGACCGCTCACTATCCGCCTAAATTCATCCGCTCCTTGTTTGATTTAACAAAGGATCAGATTAACGAAGCCTTGTCCTACATAGAGGCAAACCGTCCTGAAGTCGAAGCAGAATATCAGATCGTTCTGAAGCAATCCGAAGAAACTCGTCAGTATTGGGAAGAACGCAATCGCGAACACGTTGCTCGTGTTTCAGCAATGCCGCCCAAGCCCGATCGAGAGGCTCTTTGGGCAAAACTTCAAGAGCAGAAAGCGAGACATGAACTCGAAGCATAAATTTTTTGATTGATCACAATCTGAGAGGACACGCAGAGGTTTTATTGGGCAATATTGCGAGTCAAGGTTGGTTAGAGCTACTCCCGATTCGTTTCGTGACCTTCAAGGAAATGAATTTATCGATCGACAGCAGCGATCGGATCGTTTGGCGACTGGCTCAAGCAAATCAGATGATATTGCTAACCGCCAACCGAAGCATGAAGGGTGATGAATCCCTAGAACAAGTTCTTCGAGAAGAAAATACACTGAGTTCCTTTCCTGTCATTACAGTTGGAGATGCCGATCGATTTTTAGCCGATCGCATTTATCGAAATCGTTGTGTTGATCGTATTCTTGAAATCTTGTTAAATATTGAAACCTGGATGGGCGTTGGTCGTCTTTTTGTCCCGTGATGTAACTTTAGCAAGTTGGGCGATCACAATCGTTTCGATAGAACACTTCTTTTGATGGAGCCACTTCTATATTTGACGATTCGTTGTTTTTAACCTTTGCCGATCCAGAACACTCCCTTCAAGAGCAACGTTTCATTATCATGGGAGAATCAGCCAAAGGACGATTGTTAGTGGTCGCTTACACTGACCATTCAGGCACCACGCGACTGAATCAGTGCCCGTCCAGTTACCCGCAACGAACGTAACGCTTATGAGTCAGACCTCTGAAATGGATGATGACTTACGCCCTGAATACGACTTTACTCAACTCCCAGTTGTAGCGCGGGGTCAAGGGCGCAAACGCCCTCCCTTAACTGTCCAGCCAGCTCCCGATGTAGCAGAAATTTTTCCAGATTCTGGGGCATTTAATGAAGGGTTGCTTCTATTGATGAGACTCATTCAACAGGCACCATCCCAACCGACTGCACAGTCTGTAACTGCATCAAATGAGGCATAGACATTAGCCTCAACTACACAAAAAACCGCTATGTGCTGCACTCGATCGCCAAAAGGTGATTGGGAATGTTGGTGCGTCAGACTCAAAAGCCAACGTTAAGCTTTAGATGAGATCGCCCTGTTCCCGTTCACGATCGAGGTCACTTCAATTTACGGCTCTCGACTCGATGTTCATGCTTTTCATGTACAGGCAATCATTCAAGGGGGTGGATGGCGATCAAAAAATTCTTCCTCTGTCCGAATTGCCAACATGAGTGAGCGGTTTAAGCTGAGTGCAGCGATCGTGGTGCGTCCCGTAGCAGTTAAACCAACCACTTCGACACCCTTCCAGCCGAAATGTTCCTTCCAAACTTGCTGACGGGGGTTAAAGATTGACACAACTTCACCCGTCTCTGAGTCTTTAAGCCGTTGTCGGGCACCTTTCCGTAAAGAACATGACACACAGGCAAGGGCTAAATTGTCAGCTATAGTAGCGCCACCTGCCATCTCAGGCACGATATGGTCGATATGGAATGTGGCGACTTGCCCAGTTTGAGACAGACTACAATATTCGCATCTATTTCTCGATCGCTGGATCACGAATCGCCGTAAAGCAGCAGGTATTGTTGTCATCCTTCCTGAGTCACACGCTGCGATCGGAGGCGAAGCAAGGATAAGAATTCTGCTAATTCGACCAATCCTTCAGCCTCTTGTCGTTCTGCTTGAGTTAATCCTTGACCTGCGTCCTGGCGATCTAACAATGAGGTGAGCCGTTCTTTAACCCCTACAGGAAGTTGAAAGTAGGCTAACTCGACAGGTATTTGAACAAGTTCAGCCATAATCAGAGTTTAAGTAAGATTACAACCAAGACTAACCCAAATTGAAGTGTGCTGTCACAGCAGCACACTGATACGAGGAAGCGGCAAATGTAATTTTTGTGTAATTTTTGCTTCGGTTCTTTGTCGCTGCCCATCTTGGTCATTAGCACGTCAGATACAAAAGCCAACATTGAGGGTTAGATACGATCGTCCTGTTCCCGTTCACGATCGGGGTCACTTTGATTGCACGACTCTCACCGAGTTAAAATATTAAGGTGCTTCTTCAAAAGACTTATGCCCCTAACCCTTGATTTGTCACCAGAGTTACAGCAGTATCTTTTACAGGAAGCCAGTCAGCACGGGCTTTCAGTAGAGGCAGTGGCATTGCAACTTTTGACAAGTTCTATTTTGTTGAAGCAAAAGCAAGCCAAAGCGGTTAACTTGCTCCAGTCTTGGATTGATGATGAGGATGGGTCAGAACAGCAGGAAACAGGTCAGTATTTGATTCATGCCTTGGATGACGATCGGTTGTCTGAGCGCAAATTATTTCCCCCTAAAATGAAGGGTATAACTTGGTGAGCCGAGTCATCGTATTAGATACAGAACCGCTTGGTCTAGTCACCAATCCAAAGCTATCTGCTGAAAGCGTCACTTGCGCCCAATGGCTCCAAACTCACATTATGTCAGGGAGCCGCGCCATTATTCCAGAGATTGCAGACTATGAGGTTCGACGTGACGTTATTACGATCGAACAAAACAAAAGGTCTTGCCCGTCTAGATGATTTAGCCAACTTTCTTGAATACCTGCCGATTACAACACCTGCAATGCGTCAAGCGGCTCAACTTTGGGCGCAAGCTCGTCAGCAAGAATAACCGACAGCAGGTGACAAAACAATCGATGGAGATATGATTCTAGTGGCTCAGGCGATGACTCTAGCTGTCTCAAATGTGGTCATTGCGACAACGAATGTGGGACATTTGTCGAGGTTTGTTGCAGCCGAGTTATGGCAAAATATTGCTCCAAGTTGATCGTCACCTAATATCGTTGGCACGTTAGACAAAATTCAACGTTGAGGGTTAGATGCGATCGCCCTCGTCTGCTGAGAAAGCCGAGCGATTTTCTGAAGCTCCATCGCTCAATAGTTGCATTCCAAACAATCTAACGCTATAGTCTAATCATTCGAGAATATCGAACTATTGAATGAGCAATCCTCTCATCCGTCAGTCAACGCTGTAACACACGGTGAGAAAACACTTGTAGATTGCTAGTCTGAATGCGATCGTGCCAGATTTATATCGCGATCGCGACAGTTTATATTCACTCGTCCCCACAGATTTTTTATGGATCTCTTCACTCCAATTCAAGTCGGACCTTACACCCTTCCCAATCGCATTGTCATGGCACCTTTAACCCGTTGTCGTGCTGGAGAGGGCAACGTTCCCACTCTTTTGAACGTAAATTATTATGTTCAACGGGCATCGGCTGGGCTAATTATTAGCGAGGCAACCCAGGTTTCTCAGCAGGGAATGGGCTACCCCGCGACTCCCGGCATTTACTCGTCTGAGCAGATTGCAGGATGGCGACTCGTGACCGATGCAGTGCATCAACAAGGCGGACGAATTTTTCTGCAACTGTGGCACGTCGGCAGAAGCTCTCACTCCTCGTTTCAGCCCGATCGAGTCTTACCCGTTGCCCCTAGCGCGATCGCCATTGAGGGCGAGTTGCTCACCTACGAGGGCATGAAGCCTTATGAGACTCCTCGTGCTTTAGAGTTGTCTGAGATTTCTGGCATTGTTGAGCAGTTTCGTCAGGGCGCTAAAAATGCGCTGGAGGCTGGCTTTGACGGGGTTGAGATTCATGGGGCAAATGGCTATTTGTTGGATCAGTTTTTGCGAGATGGGGCAAACAAACGGACGGATGAGTATGGCGGCTCGATCGAGAACCGTGCCCGTCTGCATCTAGAAATTACTGAAGCGGTTATCGGAGTTTGGGGCAGCAATCAGGTGGGAATGCGGCTTTCACCGAGCAGCACCTTTAACAGTATGTCTGACTCAAATCCTGAAGCCACCTTTGGCTATTTGGTTGAGCAACTCAATCGATTTAATCTGGCATATTTACACCTGTTAGAGCCAAGTGAGTCGGATTTGAGACATGGGGGACATGCCGTTCCGACTGCTTATTTTCGTCCTATCTATCAGGGCAATCTAATGGCGAACTGGGACTATGATCAGACAAAAGCAGATGCGGCGATCGCGAGTGGCAATGCTGATCTGATTTCATTCGGCAAGGCGTTTATTGCCAATCCAGATTTACCAGAGCGATTCAAACTCAATGCCCCGTTGAATCCGCCCGATCCCAACACGTTTTATGGCGGCGGTGAACACGGGTACACAGATTACCCAACGCTGAAAGAATTGCAGATTGCCTGAGCCATCTAGACTTTATTCAACTTGTAGAATCAGGAGAACTTTATCCATGATTGAGCTTTATTATTGGACAACGCCAAACGGTCACAAAGTCACGATGTTTTTAGAGGAGGTCGAACTGCCTTATACGATCGTGCCCGTCAACATTGGAACGGGCGATCAGTTTAAGCCAGAGTTTCTCAAAATCTCACCCAACAATCGAATTCCGGCGATCGTGGATCATGACCCTGTAGGCGGAGGCGATCCGATTTCGGTGTTTGAGTCGGGTGCAATCTTGCTCTATTTGGCAGAAAAAACGGGAAAGCTGATTCCGGCTGACGTGCGGGATCGAGTGGAAGTTTTGCAGTGGTTGTTTTGGCAGATGGGCGGGCTAGGTCCAATGGCGGGACAAAACCATCACTTCAGTCAATATGCGCCTGAGAAGATTCCCTATGCGATCGACCGCTATGTGAACGAGACGGGACGGTTGTATGCAGTGTTGAACAAGCGATTAGCCGATCGGGAATTTGTAGCAGGTGAGTATTCGATCGCGGATATCGCTGCTTATCCGTGGATTGTTCCTCATACTCTCCAGGGACAAAATCTTGAAGATTTCCCCCATCTAAAACGCTGGTTTGAGGCGATTCAGTCTCGTCCTGCAACGATTCGCGCTTATGAGAAAGCTGAGGCGTTTAAGAGTCAGCAAGTCGATATGGAGAAGTCTCGATCGCTGTTATTTAATCAATCAGCAACTACGATTCAGAAATAAACCGTAGGGGCGATGATATTCGCCCCTGCAAAGATTGACTATTCGCGCTCGATCGGGAGTCCTAGCCAAGCACTCAATTCATAGGCTAACCAAGCCATCTCCGCCTGAGTGCCAACAAATTCAACCTCCTGATTTCCTACCAAAAGTTGCAACTCTCCTCCATTCAGTGATAGCGCTAGTTTCCAGATATATCGTCGCTTGGTTGAAAAAGCTCGCCAGTAGGTAAACCCAAATATTTGACGAGTTAGATCAACTGTTTGATCCATAATGATCAATTTAGCTTTAGTAAAGCTCGCTAAAGCTCTAAGAATCGACATCGAAACCACGAAGGAAAGTGCCAGTATCAGGAGAAGGTTAGGCGAGATTAACACCATTCCCAGAATGGTCGGCAAGCAGAAAGCTAGACCGAACAACCAAAGAAAAGGTGAAATATTTAGAGGTTGCTTTAGCCGAATTTTTGGAGAGGGAAGCGTGATTTCTAACTCGTCTGCCGTTTCAACAAGTGAAATCCTGCTGTAGTTGGGCTTGGTCTTGACAATCAGGACTTCGGTAACAGTTGCATCTTCCTGCGATCGCTCCAACTTTAACAACGCCGCTTGAATCGAAGTCGGACGTTTACTCACGCTTGGCTCAGTCAACCACTTTAACCAACGGGTGAACCCCGAACTGACCTTTGCCAAATGCTCAAACTGAAGCCGCAGATCGTCTTGAGGCAAATCGGCAGGATGTTGACCCGTGATCAAATAAATCAACGTCGCTCCTAAGCTATAGAGATCTGATGCCGGAGTCGTCCGTCCGCCAAACTGTTCGGGAGGCATATATCCATAAGTGCCGACGATCGTCATTGTACCCCCGTCTCGTGCTGCTAACGTTTGCACTGACCCAAAATCAACCAGATAAACTCGCCCCGCGCTGTTGCCCGATCGATTGGTCAACAGCACATTACTTGGCTTGATGTCGCGATGAATCACCGGAGGCTGACGATCGTGCAAATAGCCCAAAATTTCCAACAACTCTTTAGCCAGTTGCTTCACCTCTAACTCGCTAAACGTCCGTCCTGCCTTGAGATGCTCCTCTAAAGATTGCGCCTCAATATAGGTTTGGACGAGGGCGAATCCTTTACGATCGTCCGAGTCGAATTCAAAAAAATCCAAATAGCAGGGGATCGCTGAATGAGAGAGCGATCGCAGCGTCGCGGCTTCCCGTTCAAAGAGTTTCAGATCATCCCACTCAAAGTCGTGGCTAAACGTCAGCAGCTTGACGACGACGAGTTCCTGCGTGTGAAGATCTCGGGCTAGCCAGGTTTGCCGCCCTGCCTTTTTGCCGAGTGACTGTTGAGGTTGATAACGCTCAGCCAGCAATTGCATAGATTATGTCCAGCGGATTTGCCCTGATTCTAAAACTTGCAGTGCTGCTTCGGCAGATTGAATGCGGCGATCGAGACGTGCCTCAGTCAACCCGACTAACCCCAAACCTGAGATTGAGATTAACGACTTACTGGGAGTCTAGTTCAGTCCCTAAACTTAACAAACGTTTCATACAACACATTCTAATTTCTTTAAACCCACTAAAGTTAAAGAGTCAATAAGTGGATGTCAAATAAAATGCATGAGGTGATCTATTGTTCATTTTTTAAGATTAGAAATAATAGGACAGCGATCGCTTCACGCTTTTCAACTCTTCTCACTTTACTTGAAGTTTCACTTGCTTTGAGACCTTAATCATCTCTTCAACCTGGTACATATTAACCTCCCAAGTGTGTGAATTAAGGAGAATCTCCTAGTGTATAAGTACTATTCTCCTGTAGAAGATAGCATTCCTTAAACTAAGTCATCTTAATAGTTCAGCATAAAGGTGGTTGCTCAAATCAGTATAGAAATGTTACACAGAAAAGAGTAAACATCTGCAGAGTCAAAGTTTAAACACATTTAGCATTCATACTCAACTTTCTCGGCTCCTGTCAATCTGATAGAGGGCAGGCGGGAACTGAGGTTCTACAATTCAAATCAAAACCTTTACTCTACTTTTAGAAAGCCTGCTATGAAGTTAATCAACATCATCAAGGAAATCGCCGCGGGATTTTTGAAAGCAATGTCTACTCCGTGGTGGGTGGAGATCAAGACGGCTGAACCAAACTGCACTTATTATTTTGGTCCGTTTGATGACCCTAATGAGGCAAAAGACGCGCACTCAGGCTACGTTGAAGATTTAACAGGAGAAGGCGCACAGGGGATCAACGTCGAAATTAAGCGCTGCAAACCAGTTGAGCTAACGTTTTGCGCGTCAGGCATTGACTGAGAAATGAGGAATGGCAAAATCGCGCAAGCTTGAAGAGACGATCGCCCTTCTGACAGAGATTCGAGCAGACCCCACTTCAGAAGCGGGGATCAAGACCCTAACCCAGGTGCTGAGTAGTAAATATTCGGTGGCTGTCTCGCAAGCCGCTAAACTGATTGGTGAATCTGAGCTGCACTCGCTGATCCCCGAATTAGTTGCCGCGTTTGATCGATTCATCACAGAAGATGCTGATCCCGATCCAGGGTGTCTAGCAAAAATGAGAATCGCTGAGGCACTTTATCGGTTAGACCACAGCAACGAAGCCCTTTTTTTGCAGGGAGTTCGGCATCGCCAAATGGAGTCTGCGAGAGGAGGCAGGGAAGATACTGCCGCCGCGCTAAGAGGGGCATGTGCTCTGGGCTTAGTGCGGATGAATTATTTTCACGTCCTCAATGAACTCGCAGATTTGCTGGCTGACCCTGCACCAGAAGCCCGAATTGCTGCCGCCAGAGCGATCGCTTATCACGGCAGTGAGCAGGGAATTCCTCTCTTAAGACTGCGCGTTTTAGTCGGAGATCAGCCGTCTGTCATCTCTGAATGTCTCGTGGCTCTGCTTGAGCTTGATGCAAAACGATCGTTGCCTCTAATCACCCAATGTCTCTATGCAAAAAAAGCTCCGATCGGAGAAGATGTCGAACTCGCAGAGGTCGCCGCATTAGCGCTGGGAGAGACCCGATCGCCCCAAGCCTTTGAGATTTTGCGAACCTGGTGGAAGCAAGTCAGAGCGCCAGAATTGCGCCAAACTGGGTTGATGGCGATCGCCATGCTCAGACACGATGACGCGATCGACTTTTTACTATCTCTGATGGCAGACGGGCGACTTGAAGAGTCTAAAACGGCGCTATCAGCCTTGGGCATTTATCGATCGGATGCGGCATTATGGCAACGGGTGAGTGAAGCGGTTGATCTGCGCGACGAGGCGGTTCTACGGCAAATGCTTCGCTCTCTCGGTTGAACATTCTCTATCGAATCGTCAACTCGTCTAAATTCAGCCAGTTGAGGCTTCCCTTTTCGCGATTAAAGATCACAGAGATTGTATTAACTCCTGCATTCAGCGATACATTCGGAATCGTGACCGTATTCCAACTGCTCCAGTTTGCAGTACCTGGAAAAATCTGATTATCAGCGATGCTTTTCCCATTCACATAAATATAGCGAGATGCATTTCCTCCAGCCGCCGCGTAGCGAAACGTCAGCGTGTAGTTACGCATTAAGGCAGCATTCACTTTAAAGTCAATCCACTGACCCTCACGATTCCACCCCGCAACATAGCCTGAGCCGTGATATCCCGTGTAGATTGCCTCTGTGACAAGCTGATGCAAAATGCCATTTTCGGCTTGGTAGGTAAAGTCTTCAGTCGTCACCACCAGCGTTGCATTGAGGGCATCGATCGCGGCGCTTTGACGAGCCGCATCCGCACTATCAAACGCACCGATCCAAGAGAGTCCGAACTGATTGGTATTATTGCGACCCTGCGACCAGAGCGAGTCGGCATTTCTGACAATAAAGTCTTTATAAGCTGGCTGCTGAGTAACTTGATAGAGATCACCCAAATAGCGCATAAAGATGCCCTTAAACTGCGGACCATCTTTGCCACAGTCTGGTTCACAGGGTTCTCTTAAAATGCCTTTAGGCGCTAAAAGCCGAATCGTCGCATCGGCGATCGCTTGTGCTTGTCTGATCAGCGATCCATCATTATTGCTGCGATACAGATCAACTAATCCGCCTAAAATCACGCCCTGATTATACGTCCAGGTGAGTTGTCCATTATTTTTACAAGTGCTGTCTAACCCATCATTGATCAGGTTGTCACGGTTAATCATTCCCGTGGTCTTAAACCAGTTCCATTCGCGTTGCGCCCAGTCTAAATAGCTGCCTGCACCCGCGTCTCCCGGAGTTCTTAAATGCAGCTTTGCCGCGATCGCTAAAAACAACTCATTGGCGATCGCGTTCTTATATTTGCGCTGTTTGCTCCACCAGATGCCACCGCCGCAGGTTGAGTCCCAGCCACCCTTCATATCGGTGAAAATCGTCTTTGCCATGTTTAGGTAGCGCTGTTCGCCCGTTAGATCATAGGCTTTGATCCAGGTGAGTGCCCACCAGCCTTCATCATCGTAAAATTCATTGAGAAAGTTACTGCGCTTATTTTTCTCAAAGGTGTTAGAGAGATTGCCTCGATAGGTGAGCGAGTCGGTTAAACGGCAGTAGTCAATCGTGATTTCGAGGGCATTTGCCGAGTTCCACCAGCCTGCTGTGTTCCAAAGCCCAGTAGCAGCATTGTAAAAGCCTTGTAGCGCTATCATGCCTGCGTCGGTTCGTTCTCGACAGGTTTGATTAAGAGTCATTAGGTATCTCCAAGCACATTGTAGGTTTAGGGTAAATGATCTTAGATATCTCAGAATGTATAGAGCATAAATTAAATTAAGACTCCATTAGGGAGGTGGCAGATCCATGAACTATATTGAGAATACTAAGCGAGTAGCCATCGCCTAAAAGCATAAGTTTGCGTCTAGAAAGTGTAGAAGATACAACAGTAGTACTTCGCGATGTTTTTTAACTTGAGATGATGACTTCGTTGGCAATTGCTCTATCTAGTTTGATCGTTGGCTCGATCGTATTTTATGCATCTTGTCTTTGGTTTACCCGTCATTTTTTTGCGGTTCCTCCACCCATTGAAGAGATCTCCACGGAGGGAGTCTCAATTTTGGTGCCCGTCTGCGGGTTAGACGAAGGTGCTTGGGACAGTTGGGCAGCCTTTTGTAAACAGGATTATGACACGTATGAGGTGCTGTTTGGAGTTGTCGAACCCACCGATCCAGCGATTCCAGTGCTTAAAAAAATAGTCGATTTATTTCCCGATCGTGCCCGCCTACTGACTGGATTGCTCCCTCGTGGCATCAATCATAAAGACAGCACCCTCAGCTATCTCTTAGAATCTGCACGTCACGAAGTCATCATCTTTGCCGATAGCGATATTTGCGTCAGTCTTGACTACATTCAAACCGTGACAGAGCCGCTTGCTGACCCCAAAGTGGGGTTGGTCACCTGTGCATTTGTAGGTCACGACCCTCAGTTTTTAGGCGCAGCCTTGGCATCGATCGGGCGATGCTGTGATTTTATTCCGAGTGCGCTGATTGCCCGTGCAATAGATGGCGGACTGAGATTTGCGATCGGAGCCACGATCGTCACTCGCAAATCCACGTTAGCCGACTTTGGCGGACTGCACCTCGATCGCATCGGCTCTGACCATAACTTAGGTAAACGAGCCGCCAGCGCGGGTTATCAAGTCGAGCTGTCTCACTACATTTTAGAGTCAGACACGGGGCGCGAAAGCATTGGGCAGCTCGTCAAGCGAGAACTGCGTTGGGCAAGAACGATTCGCTTTAATCGCGGCTGGGTTTATTACACGATGGTGTTTTGCTACGGCACGGTTTATTGTCTGCCACTGTTGCTAATAACGGGGTTTGCTCACTGGGCGATCGGGCTGACGTTTGCGACGTTTGCGATACGCTATACACAAGCTTGGGGGGCGGCGGTCAATCTCAATTGCTCAAATCTGCTGCGCTGGTTTTGGGTGTTGCCGCTGCGAGACGTGCTCAGTTTTGGAGTGTGGGTGATGGGTGCGTTTGGGCGCGGAGTCTATTGGCGCGGACGCAAACTGAGAATCGAAGGAGATGGCTTAATTCGACCCTGGGAATGAAGGATTTCTAGAGCAGTGTTAGCCGTTGGCTTACCTACCTCATAAGGCAGATTTACTTTTGCTGCTTGACTTTGGATGATTTTTATACTTAGGATGGCGGGCTGAATGACCTGTCATTTTGAACTGACGCTAACTTGCTTGACAGTCGCTCCTTGTGTTTTGTTATTAACGCGATGTGCAACTAATTTACCCTCACCCCCAACCCCTCTCCCACAGGAGAGGGACGCTAGAAATCTTGTTCCCTCTCCTGTGGGAGAGGGCTAGGGTGAGGACAGTCTTTGTGGGTATTTTAGGAAAGTCGCACATCGCGATCGCGTTAATTACTCGCAGGGAGACAGGACATGATTAAAACAAGCTACGACTTTGATCAGGCGATTCTACCAGTAGGAGCCTCCTTAAAGACCGATATTCTGCTTCGTTTTCGGGCTGACATTCCTGAAGCTCCTCGGCGCAACCTTAACCTTTCACTAGTCATCGATCGCTCTGGCTCAATGGCGGGTGCTCCGCTGCATCATGCGCTCAAAGCGGCTGAGTCTGTAGTCGATCAATTAGAACCTAATGACACGCTTTCTGTAGTCGTTTATGACGACGCAGTGGATGTGCCTGTCCCTCCTCAGTCTGTTACCGACAAGGCAGGTCTCAAAGCAGCGATCGGGCGAGTCAGAGCAGGCGGCATCACTAATTTGTCGGGAGGCTGGCTTAGAGGCTGCGATTATGTGAAGACGCACCTCGACTCCCAAAAAATTAACCGCGTTTTGTTGTTGACCGATGGCTATGCCAACATGGGTATTCAAGACCCAAAGGTTCTTACAGCAACATCCGCGCAAAAAGCTGAGGAAGGCGTTACAACCACAACGCTGGGGTTTGGTCAAAGCTTCAATGAAGATCTGCTGATTGGCATGGCAAGGGCGGCAAACGGCAATTTCTACTTTATTCAGAGCATTGATGAAGCCACTGACGTGTTTAGCATTGAGCTAGACAGTTTGCGGGCGGTGGTGGGGCAAAACCTCTCCATTACGCTTGAGTTAGCAGATGGAGTTAGCTTGATCGAGCCTCTGAGTCTAGCGAAGGTTAGCCAAAACGATGCAGGTTCCACTGTGATCACGCTGGGCGATCTGTATGAGGGTGAAGACAAACTTTTAGGGTTAAGTCTTGCGATCGCGTCTGCACCCATCGGTGATTTACCTGTCATGAAGTTGCACTACAGTGCAGATGTGGTGCAAAACGGTCTGATTCAACAGGTTTCGGGCACTTCAGATGTATTTGCCAAAGTGGGCACTGTTGAAGAATCAGCGCTGGCTGCATCGAGCAACATCATCCTTGAGTTAAGCCGATTGACGATCGCCAAAGCCAAAGAGACTGCTCTCAACCTTGCTGAACAGGGCAAGCATTCAGAAGCCGAACAACTTCTCCGGGCGATCGTGCAAGATCTACAAACCAAAGGGCTAAACGAAAACTTTGAGATTGCAGAAGAAATCGATCAGCTTAAATATTTTGCCGATCGCATCGCCCAAAAAGCGTTGGGGAATGCAGGACGCAAAGAACTGCTCGATCAGAGCTATCAAACGCTCACCCGCAATCGTAGCGATCTCGCCGGACGGGGTGTGACAGCAGGCGATGACGTGTCTGCCCTGTCGATCGTGACTGAAGTCGGAGTCGGAGTCGAACTCCATTGCGTTCGAGATGGGGGCAAACTGCGGGTCAAAGTTCTGTCTGAGGGCTACGATGCGACAAAGAATGTCCAGTTTCCCCGCGCCATTCGCGCCGAGGGAGCTAGATATGTAGCAGACGCGTTAGACCTCTCAAGTGATGGCACCTTCTATCGAGTTAAGGGCGACATCAGCCGATTCGTCAAACCTGGCGAAGTTGATAGCTTCGTGGCTTCTCAGCGATCGAGGGCAATAAACACAGGCAAGGCTTCTAAAGCGCCTGCTACGCTTGCTGATCTGCCTGCGACCGATGCTGTAGGCGATGGCGTTCTGGTGCAGTGCGTCAAAGATGGCAGCAAACTTCGCGCCAGAGTGGTTTCTGATGCCTATGAACCCGACTGGAATATGCGGTTTCCTCGCTCTGTTCGAGAGGAGGGAATGCTTTATGTGGTTGATGAAATCAAGACAGCACCCGATGGCAAGTCTTATATCGCGTGTGGTGAGATCAAGCGATTTGTGCAGCCCACGCTCATAAATTAGACGCGATCGCACAACGTCCAGATCACGCTTCAATCAACGGATGGTAGTGATCTGGGTTGTCAAACCCTGCTACCCAGGCAGCAGATTGTCGGCAACTTCGCATGTAAGGAGGAACGCGCAGAATATGCAGATGTCCGGTCGATGGACACGTCACGTTCAAAAACATGAACGATTCGTCATCCTCAAACGGGACACAGATTAGTTGACGCTCTCCGCCCACATCGTGATCGTGGTCACGCACCACTCCGCCGACTTGCTGCAAAAAGGTCTCATATCCTAGCCTCTCAATCAGCACACGGCGCAACTCAACGTTTTCTGTATTGAGGATGTCTTGCCCTGTGATGCTCTGCGACTCAAACGCAATGTGATCGTTCACCTGCACCCCACGCCAGCGCAAGACAAACCCATGACCTGCAGGTAGCTGAGTCACCCCACTTCCAGCTAATTCAATCCAGTAGGTGACGTGAAGCCCTGAAGGAAGACTCGTGAGATTTATGCAATCACTAATGTCTAGGCTCTCGCAGGTGAGATTATCAGGCAATGTGTATAGAGTTGACGCGCCCCGTAAATCTAGATGACCTAGCACGCGAATGCCGTCCCACGCTCGATGGTCTAGGATGAGACCTCTGGCGCGATCGGCAGAGACGGGTTGATGGTCAGCAGACTTTGATCGATCGGGTTTTTTGGGCACTCGCCCGTTTGACATCATATTGAGCATTAATCTTCTACCTCAACATACGCATCAGGACGATATTCCCGCTGTTTCCAGACGTGATAAACCCCGCGAGGCAGTTCGATCGCTCGATGTTCTTCATGAATTAGGGTAGCGCTTGGCTCTTTGATTTCGAGAAACAGCTCGCGATGCTGCATCCACAGTTGAGCCGCATGAGCTTGCTGAATCCGATGGCTATGCCCGGTCACTTCGCCGTGAGCCAGAGTTGTGCCATCACGCGGTTGCACGCCGATCGGCAATTTTGCAATTCGTTTAATCAACACATCACCATGCCGATAGAGAACCCCAACTTGATCTGCTTGAGACGGGTAACGATCGTTCAACATTGCTTCATGCTCCGGGTTGGTGCAGAGTAGATGTACTACTCATTCTAACTTGGGAATGCCTTGAGAATTCTAAGGTTAGAGTCTGGGATCGATCGGTTCAGTTTCTAGCGCTAAGACTCCAAACGTACATTCATGGACGCGGCGGAGCGGTTCTTTGGCGACGAAGCGATCAAGTGCTTCAATTCCTAGAGCAAATTCTCGCAAGGCGAGCGATCGTTTAGCCGATAATCCTCTCTGCCGCAGTCGCTCTAGATTTTGAGGCAGTGAATACTCGGCACCATAAATGAGCCGCAGATATTCTTGCCCTCGACATTTCACCGCAGGCTGAATCGACCGCGATTGAGGAATAAATTCGAGGGGCTTTACGACCATTCCTTCACTGCCTTGCTGAGTTCGATCAAGCCACCAATCGATTCCTGCTGCAATGCTTTCAGGATTTGTGGTATCAACCCTTTGAGAAGCCGTTGCGAGAAGAAGCTCGGAGTCCGATCGCGCAAGTTTAGCCATGTGTTCTAGATGCCACAGGTGAGATTTGTCAGTGTGAACGGCTCCCTCGGTGGCGAGTAGATGAAAGGGGGCGAGTTTGAGATCCGCGATCGAGTTCACTGACCAACAATAGCGACGGTAAGCGCGTCTGTATTGCTGGGCAAGCTGCGATCGCGCTTGATAATGCTCTAAAGGCACCTCGATTCCTCGCGATTTGGCTTGGTCTAGTAGCGCGATCGCGTCGGTCAAGGCGACGTGAGCAGCCCGCCCGACGGGGGCATATTGCTGCCGCAAAAGCTGCTGGGCTTTGACTGACCAGGGCATCAGTTCGCAATCTAGACAGACCCAATCGGTTTGAAATTCATCCCAAAAATGAGTGGTGGAAAGGGTCGATCGCAGTCGGTCTAAAAATTCCGTTTCGAGTGGAAGATGGTCGAAAAAAAGTCGTCCGGTGCGAGTGTAGCAAATGCCAAATCGACCCTCCGTGATGCCGAACCGCGTTTGTGCCGCTTCGGGAGATTTGCAAACAATCACGACGGCTCGTGATCCCATGTGTTTCTCTTCGCAGATAACCTGTGTGATTCCTTGCTTGCGATAATAAGCAAATGCTTCGGCAGGATGTTCTAAAAATCCTGGTTCTTTAGAGGTTTCCACGGGGGACATGGTGGGCGGCAGGTAGATCAGCCATTTCGGATCAGCCGCAAAACGACTCATCACTTCTAAGGCTGCGATCGCATTCTCTGCACGAATCGTAATCGTGCGATGCAACCGGGTCGAAATCATTCGTTTGCCTGTTACGTCAGCGATGTCTAAAACATCATCATCCTGTTGCTGAATTGATAATAGAGATTCAGATGCAAGAGGGCGAATCGGCTCACAGTAGACCTTTTGGGCAGGAACCGAAACCAGTTCTCTTTCTGGATAGCGCAATGCGGTGAGGTTGCCACCAAACACGCAGCCCGTATCAATATCAATCGTGCCATTAAGCCACACGGGGTCGGGGACAGGCGTGTGACCATAAACCACGATCGCATCGCCCCGATAGTCAGATGCCCAGTTGTAGCGCACAGGCAACCCAAACTCATCGATTTCTCCTGTCGTTTCGCCATACAATGCAAATTCTCTGACTTTGGCAGAACCACGCCCTTGATAAGCTTGTTTCATGCCAGCATGGGCAACGACGAGACGACCTTGATCAAGCACATAGTGACTGATTAAAGAATCGAGAAAAGATTGCAGCGATCGCAGTTCAGATTCATCCAGAGATTCTAATTCTTTGAGAGTTTTGTCTAAGCCGTGATTGACTTTGACGTTTTGACCTTTGAGTTTACGGAGTAGCTTATAGTCATGATTGCCAGGAACGCAGAGCGCACTTCCCGCAGCGACCATTTTTTGTACAAGATTGAGGGTGTCGAGAATGCGATCGCCCCGATCGACTAAATCTCCCAAAAAGATCGCTTTTCGGTCTTCAGGATGATAATAGGTGTGTTCTTTTAATTGATATCCCAGCGTTTGCAGAAGCGTTTCTAACTCATCACAACATCCATGCACGTCGCCAATAATATCGAAGGGACCGTGCTCGTGTTTTTTGTTGTTCCAGAGCGGTTGCCGTGTGATCTCAACGGACTCGATCTGTTCGATCGACGAGAGCACATAAACCTGACGAAAGCCCTCGCGCTGAAGTCCTTTAAGCGATTTGCGAATATTCTGAACGTGCCGACGAACGACGTGATCTCCAAATTGACGATCGGGGCGAAGATGATTGCGATCGCGGCAAATCTGCTCTGGCAAATTTAGGACGATCGCCACGGGCAGACAGTGATATTCTCGTGCGAGTTGAATCAGATGTTTGCGATCTGCCGCCTGAGTATTGGTTGCGTCGATCACCGTTAATCGTCCTCGATCGAGTCGTTTTGCGGCAATGTAGTGCAACACATCAAACGCATCTTGAGTCGCAGATTGATCCAGTTGATCGTCTGAGACCAGTCCGCGACAAACATCGGATGAAATAATTTCAGTCGGCAAGAAATGCTGATGGGCAAAGGTTGATTTTCCAGAGCCAGAAGCCCCGATCAGGGTGACTAACGAGAGTTCAGGAATTGTGATGTTCATGTGCTGTGCTCAAAGATTGCCATTTGTGTCGGTGCGCCCACTGTTGAATCGAAAGTGCCAATATCCGCAAAATTCACTGTGTAATTAAACCGTTGCGAAATCGCCATTGACCAGGTTTGAAATTCTTGGCGCGTCCATTCAAATCGATGATCGTGATGGCGCAATTTTCCGATTTGCAAATTTTCAAACTTGATGTTGTACTCGCTGTTGGGGGTCGTAATCAGAACAGTGTGCGGATGGGCAAATTCAAAGACGACTCGTTCTAGTGCAGCAAGTCGCGATTCGTCTAGATGTTCGATGACTTCGATCAGGGTTGCTGCGTCGTAGTTTTCTAGGCGACGATCGCGATAGGTCAATGCCCCTTGAAAGAGTTGAATTCTCTGCTTTTGAGACTCTAAGATCAAGAGGCGATCTAACTTCTCTTGGGCGATTCCGAGCGATCGGTGCGAGACATCCATGCCTGCGATCTGCTCAAAAAACGGATCTTTGGCTAACTGAACCAGAAGTTTTCCTTCTCCGCACCCTAAATCGATGACTCGTTTGGCGTGGAATTTTTTGAGGTTGGTGACGATCGTTTCATAGCGGATTTGATTCAGGCTGATAGGTTTCTCACTGCCTTCAGAATCGTAGGGAACGCTAATCGGTTCGGGCGATTCTTCTGCGCTCAACTGCACCAATGCTGCCTGAGTCAGATCTCGTTGCCGCTTCAAATAACGCTGGGTGATTTGCGCCTTCTCAGGATGCGAACTCAACCAGCCTTCCCCATGCCGCAGCAGTTTCTCGACTTCTTCTTCGCCAACCCAATAATGTTTATCCTCATCCAGCACTGGAATTAGGACATACAAATGACTCAGCAACGTTTGCAGAGAAGTGGTTGCCGTTAGCTCGACGCTGAAATAAGAACTGTTTCCCCATTCTGGAAAGTGCTCATCTGACGAATGCTGAGTCGCACAAATCGTATAGCCGAGCGGTTCAAATAAGCGATGCAAAAAGCCTTCACCGCCGCGACAGGGAAGCACCGAAAGCTTTGCCTGGAGAGGAATCTCCTGCGTGGTGAGATCAGGACGGTCTTTGCACTGACCCGATAAGGCAGAGCGAAACACTTGCGCGATCGCGACACTCATAAATGAAGAAGCCACATAGGGACGATCGTTGACATACTGGTCTAAAGCCGTTGCCTGACCCCGCACGAGCTTGACCGGATCGATCTCTAGTAAAAGCGCCGCCGTACAGCGCTCTGTGGTTGCTTCTGGGTAGAAAACCTGCGCTCGTCCAAACGAAAGATTGAACGATTGAAAGCGATCGGGATGCTTGCCTAGCAAATAGCCCAAATCGGTTGCAGGTGAATGAGTCGTGGTAATCGTCAGCAGCATAGTGAGTGAGTTGAGCTTAAACCTAAGAGTACCCAAACTTCGGAGCGCTCTCAAATTCATTTGTAGTATTTGTAGTATAACCTCGGTGTTGCTGAATGTAGATATGAATTGCCCTCACCCCCACCCCTCTCCTACGGGAGCCTACCGTATACACACAAGTCCTCGTCGCCTCGTTTGAGTCGGATTATGCCCACTAAATCCCCTACGTCACTTGCTTTAAGTCGGGGAACCCGCCCAACGCAGTGACTCATCAAAAATAGGGGACTTTGAACCCGATCAATGGCTTGACCGCTAAACCCTCGTTTGATCTCAAAGTCCTCCAGAATGGGGGGTTTAGGGGGCGAAAGAGTTCTGCAACGACTGATCTAGTCGTTGCTGGGTTAATGACTGCGATGCGCCCTGTTTTAGAATAGTTAATATCGCCTGAATCCTACGATCTCCCCCTATCCCTATGACTCACTCACAAGAAACGCTGCCTGATCCAAACGTTAAATATGGCGAACGCATTATCGAAGAAGGGAGACTGATTACCTTCCCCAACCCTCGCCCCGGACGGCGCTATCACATTACCATCACGCTGCCAGAATTCACCTGCAAATGTCCGTTTTCTGGCTATCCTGACTTTGGGACGATCTATGTCACCTATGTGCCCGATCAACGCGTGGTTGAGCTAAAAGCCATCAAGCTCTATATCAATAGCTACCGCGATCGCTATATCTCTCACGAAGAGTCTGCCAACCAAATTTTGGATGATCTGGTTGCGGCGTGTGACCCGTTAGAAATCAACGTTAAAGCTGACTATACTCCTCGTGGAAATGTGCATACGGTCGTTGAAGTGACGCATAAAAAAGGCGAGTAGGTCATCGCGTCCATTGGCGCAACGCTTTCACCCAAGCCCATCCCAAAGCGCTACCTAGCGCATAAGGCGGGAAGTCTGACCAGGTGAAAGTGTTGCCCAACACCAATCTTCCCGGTAGCGTAGCACGAATGGCTTGTAGAAAGGGGGGTTTCCAGAGTTGGAGGAACTCGATCGCGCAGGATGCAAAAAAAACGGCGATCGCCACTTGCATCAAAGAAGCCTTGGGAAAGCAAACCATCACTAAAAGAATCCAAAAAATCTCGTAGGCGAGACTGCCTGCGAGATCGTGCAGCCACTCCGCCCCAAACCCTTGAGAAAATCGCGCGATGTAACCGATCGGCAGGATCGCGATCGTGCTTATAAAAAGAGCAACTCGATAGGACATCTTCACTCAATCAAACTTCGGCTAATTGAGTCTTTGCGATCGTGTCTTCCTTTTGTGAGCGCTCCCCAATCTGATCCAAAATTTCTAGAAACTCACGCTCAAAGACCACTTGAGCGCGGTTTGTGTTGCCGCCAATATAAAACTTACCGTCTTTTTGCAATGCCCAAATCTGCGAGTGAGACACGTAACTCATCATCGTGCTAATCATCAGCAAGCCAAAGCCCAGATAGACGATCGGGATGCCGGGATCAGCTTTGATTTGCAACCCAGTGCTGCCGACGATATCAGCGATCGCCAACGTCACGCCTTTGACCTGCACTGACATTCCTTTGCGGACGGTCGAAATCAGCTTGCCGTCAGTGTCATAAATCAGCAGCAATCCTTGCAGGTCTCTCGCAATCAAAGACACGCCATCACTCAAGTCTGACTTAAGCGGAATCCAGGTTCCCCAGACTCGACTTCCTACCGCATCCAGTTTTGCCATCGGAAACTGCAAGACTGGACTTTTGTTGAGTTTGACTTGCACCGCCGCGATCGACCAGTCTGCCTGATAAAGAGTCACGCCGTTGTGTTTAAGCGGTTCGTTAACGTGAATGGTCTTACGATCGACTTCCTTGCCGTCGTTATCCAACACTGAGAGATCGGAATAAAATTGATCGATTTCGCCCGTCGGCAAATAATCAATCCAAAACCGATTGACTTTCACTGCCCAATCTTTAGGAAACTGAGGTTCTGCCCATGGCCCTGCATCGACAATATTTTTAATCAGAAAGGTTGACCCGCTCGGCGCAACTTCTTGAGCGATGAAACCCGTCATCGCCCCTACAATGCCGCCGATCAGGATCAGCATCATGCTGACATGAACGACGATCGGACCAATTCGCCCAATGATGCCTTTGCGCGCATAAATCGTCTCTCCACTGCGAAACACGCGATAGCGACGCATTTCTAACAGAGAAATTGCTTCATCTAATGAGGCAGAATCGAACTCCGCGCTCAATGCAAACTTTTGAAATTGGCGCGGCTGCGTATAAAACTTGCTGGTGTTGCGCGTAAACCATCTCAACGCAGGCAACTGCCGCACAAACGTACACGCCGTTAAACTAGAGCCAAACAAAATCAGCAACGCTAAATACCACCAAGTTCGATAGACGTGATCAAATCCTGCGATTAGCAACACCTTCCAGGTGAGAAAGCCAAATAGAGCGGGGTGTTCGGGGTAGTTTGTTTGATAGAACGCTAAGGATTGACCCTGCTCGATCACAGTGCCTGAAATGCTAAACACTGCGATCGCTAGCAGCAGCACGATCGCTAGCCGCAAATCTGCCAGCAACGGCAGCAGTTCTTTTTTGAAATAGCGTTTAGGAGCCGATCCCAACCCGGATAGTCTCGTCAAAAACGATCGATCTGTCGTCATGTTTAATTAAAAAAATTAATTCTAGAAAGCAACGAAAACACACCAAATCCCACCAGCAAACTGCCGCTCACAGGATTAATCCAACCCGACCAGCGACGCAGTTCTAACAGTTTCTTAATCGACGCGGTGAACGTTCCCGCTAACACGAGAGGAGCCACATATCCAGCGGTATAGCACAACAGCAACGTGCCGCCGACTAACGGATCTTTTGTGTTGGCAATCCATGTCAATAACGTCGCTAAAACGGGAGTGCTGCACGGAGACGCGACCAGTCCAAAGGTCAGCCCAATCAGATAAGACCGAACTCCAGGAGGCAAGTCCTGAGAAATCCAATCGGTGCCACCCCACGACGGCAACCGCAAGGGCAATGCCTCCAGCAGGTTTAGCCCCATGACGATCGCGACGAGACTAACCACGATCGGCAACCCAATCCCAATCTGCCCATAGACTTGTCCCACGACGGTAGCAAAAATTCCCAATCCGGCAAGAGTAGTGGCAAGCCCTAATGAAAACCAAATGGATTGGGCAGCGGCTTGCATTCTACTTTTAGTTTCATAGCCGCCGATATATCCGATCGTGATCGGCAACATCGAGAGGGTGCAAGGAGTCAAGCTTGTGAGCAATCCCGCCGCAAAAATCACGCCTACGCTAGTGAGCGATAAATGAGTTAATTGATTTGAGACTAGATGGTTTGCGAACTGTTCTAGCTCATAAAGATTAGTCTGAAGGGCTTCTAACATAAGGTGGCTCAATTATTACGCTGCTTTAAGCGCCACTCATATTCTACCGATCTTCTGCCCACTCAACTTAAGGAGCATTGCGCGGTCTAAATCGTCTCGACTCTGAGGAGGGCTTATTCTGCGGGGCTGAAGCAGGTTTGCGTCGCCCTTTTACGGGATTGGACGCTGGAGTGGGTTTTACAGAACGTCGCTCTGGTAAAGACACGACCTCTGCTTCGCTGCTTTCTCTCGCGACTCGAATTAACAACGCCGTCGAAATTAAGGTCGAAATCATTGAACTGCCACCATAGCTGAAAAAAGGTAGCGGCAGCCCCGTGGTTGGCAGTGCCCCCGTCGCGACCGCAATATTTAATAACGACTGACCCACCATGAGAATCATCACCCCGATCGCCACGAGTCGCTGCACGGTAGTTCGAGCTTTTCGGGCAACGATCAGCGCCATCGTGCCGTAGGTCAAGATCAAGACCATCAACAGAATGCTGCCGACCAAACCAAACTCTTCTGCAAAGATGGCAAAGATAAAGTCGGTGTATTGGATAGGTAAGTAGCCCATTTTTTGCTGCGAGAGTCCGAACCCGGTGCCAAACGTGCCGCCAGACCCGATCGCCAACAAACTTTGAATTAACTGATAGCCATCTTGCGCCGGGTCAGCCCACGGATTGATGAACGACATAATCCGTTTGCGTTGATATTCTCGCAGGCTGATGCTCAACGTTGCCAGCAGCAAGCCTCCACCAGCGGTGCACCACAGATAGACATAAGGAAGTCCCGCAGCTAAGGCAATTAGCCAGATCGTCATGCCGCATAGCGCCGTAGTGCTAAGGTTTGGCTGAAGCAAAATGCCCACCAACATAGCGCAAAAAACGCTCACCCAGGTGATCCGGGTTGTCCAGGTCAGTCGCTCCCATTGCCCAAAAATCCGGGCAGATTGCAGCACAAGAAAGGGTTTAATGAGTTCTGAAGGCTGAAGCAGAAAAGGTCCGAGAGCGATCCATCGGGCACCGCCGCCGATCGAGGTGCCAATTCCCGGCAGCAAGGTGACAATAATTCCGCCGATGCAGATGATCAGAAACCAATCGGCGATTCCCAGCACATAGCGCAGGGGTGCATGAACCAGGAGATTAAACCCCACCATGCCGATGAGAACTGCCAGCAGTTGACGCTTGACGTAATAGAGTCCGTCACCAAAATCGGCATCTCCGACGGGATAGGACGCTGAAAACATCACCGCCAGCCCGACAGATAGCCAGAGAAAGGTGAGCCACCGTAGGATGCGGGCTTCTGCTGCCCAATCTTGAGCTGTCGTATCGAAAAAAGGAATCAGTTGGCGCAACTTCACAGCGATCGCTCTCCAGTCACAGGCAACCCAGAGGGTTATGGGTAAGGTGTCAGGTTACAGGGGTGAGATGCAGTGGGCATCCGAATTAACCCTGACTTAAAAAAATTGACCCTGATGAATTGATACCGTAAGTTAGACTACCGATTTCTGAGTTCTGCTTCTAGCTTGTCTAGATCGTCTCTGAGAAATACAGTGACTCGCCCTGAGTAGGCAAGACCTTCAGCGGTCTGAGCAATTTCTAGCCAATAGGCGTAGCGGCTGCCTCGACGCAGTTCTCCTTGCAGCGATGCCAACCCAGGATTGTTTTGGGTGATTGCCTGCTGAATGGTAATTTCGCTGGGATAGGTGTAGAGAACTTGAGCACGATCGAAGTCTTGAGAAATGTCAGATCCATAAATCGCTCGCAGGGACTCTTTGAGTCGCTCTTGGCTCACGCCATTCAGCATGTCAAAAAGCATCAGCCGCTCACTGCGAATAATGCCTGAGTTGGGAGATAACTTGATCTTGCCCGGAGACAGCAGCGACGCTTCAAAGGTAAATCGTTGGGCGGCAGTGCTGCTTTTGGTCACCAAAAACTTCTCGCCTCGACTGGGGCGCAAGGTTGCGTTTGCCTGCATCCAAGCGGCAACGTCTTTAGTGGTTTCTCCGGGTAGTGCCCTGACTGGGCTAGCTGCCAAACTGAGCAATAGTCCAGCTCCCAAAATTGAGCCAAATCGAATCCCGTCCATCTCGAACTCCCCGATAAAAATAAATTTAATCTTTAGGTCACGGAACGATCGCTACTTTGACAACTTTGCGCTGCTTCATATCCTGAAAGACTTGCTCTAAGTTTTTTAAGGGTTGATGATCGCTAATCAGCAACTCAAACGGAGTCGTGTGACTCGCAATCAGAGCTAGCGCAGCGCGAACAAACTCAGGCGTATTATGAAACACCCCTTTTAGAGTCAGTTCATTGTAGTGGAGTTGTTCGGTGTTGACGGTAATTGTTGTGTCGCGAGGGCAACCTCCAAACAGATTCACCGTGGCACCTGGACGCGCGCAGGCGATCGCTGTTTCCCACGCAGCCGGAACGCCCGTCGCCTCAATGACGACATCTGCGCCCCAGCCGTCGGTTAAGTCACGAACTAAATCCGGTAGATCCGCCATTTGACGGTAATTAAATGTTTTTGCCGCCCCAAATTTTTTGGCGATGTCTAATCGAGACTCACTGCCGCCAAAGAGAAAGACTTCAGCAGATTGCTTGACGAGAGCCGCGACAAACATTAGCCCGATCGCGCCATCGCCCAACAGCACGACGCGATCGCCGGGTTTGACATTTGATCGCGCCACTCCATGCAGGACACAGGCTAACGGCTCGGTCATCGCTGCCATCGCATCCGTCACGTCTTCTGAGATGGGAAGCAGATTATGTTGCACGATCGGGGCAGGAATCTTCAAATATTTGGCAAAGGTGCCATTATTAAACGTCAGATTAGTGCAGAGAGAAAATTCTTGACGTTGGCAAAAAAAGCAGGTTGTGCAGGGGGCAGAATTGTTAGCGACGACGCGATCGCCGATCGTCCAACCCGTCACGCCTGCGCCGAGTGCCACGATTTGTCCGGCGGCTTCGTGCCCAAACAGAGTCGGCAGCTTGAGCATTTTGGCGTGCCCACCGCGTCGCCAAACCTTCAAGTCCGTCCCGCAGGTAGTAGCGGCTCCGACTTCGATCACGACTTCCCCAACCGCAGGAGTCGGATCAGGGACGGTTTCTAAACGAAGATCTTCTTGACCATAGAGAAGGGCTGCTAACACCGCGATCGTCCTGAACTCAATTTCTCCCAAATCTTACAAGCGTTTGGGTTAAAAATTAGCGATCGCGATCGACGACCTTCAAATTCTGTGAGACAACTCCGTCTACCGTTCTATAGTGAGAAGAGACGATTCACAGGAGACCGCATGTTTAATTTGGGCTGGACAGAAGTTGTCATTGTTGGGGTCGTCGCACTTTTGATTTTTGGTCCCAAAAAAATCCCCGAACTCGGCGGCGCGTTTGGCAAGACGCTGCGGAGCTTTAAAGAAGGTATGACCAAATCTGAGGAAGAACCCGAAAAGCCTGACCACGACTATGAGGGATAATTCCACTCTTCTGAATAAACGCGAAAATCCCCGACCTCTGCAAAGAAATCGGGGATCAGAAGATGCGACAGACTTAGCTGCCTACGATCGTTGCGCTAGACACGATCACTTTTTCCTCTACTGAGATATGTCCATTTGAGTAAACAGTGGGTTGACTCACGGGTGTAACCACTTGCACAGGATTTCGCGCCTCAATCAACTGAATGGCTCGATTGACACTCTCGGGCAAAATCACAACAAGACTGCCTGGAGTTGCCGAATCGAGCGCAGTTTGAATTGCGGTTGCTTCATCAAAAATGATTTCGCAACGGGCATCAGGCTTAGCTTGCTCAATGCCTTGATAAATCCACTTGGCTGCTTCACCTCGATCGCGCCCACGGGTATCGTCGTCTTCTTTGATCACAATGCGATCGAAGATAGTTGCCGACAGAGTGCCGAGAGAAATAAAGTCTTCATCGCGGCGATCTCCAGGTCCTCCAATCACGCCAACGCGCTCCCCAGTTGTCCAGTTTTTGACAAACCCGCCCAATGCTTCATAGCTGTGAGGGTTATGAGCGTAATCGATCAGAGCGTGGAAGGTGCCTAGATTAAACAGATTCATCCGACCCGGAGTTTGCTTAGTCGATGCTTGGAAGGTCACTAGCGCCGCGCGAATGTCTTCAATGCGAACGCCTTGAGCAAACGCCGCTAAACTCGCCGCTAACGCATTGGCAATCATAAACGGTGCCCGTCCACCCAGAGTCAGAGGAACATTCACGGCTTGTTCAATTCTTAACGTCCAGTCACCTTTGAGAATCGATAGATAGCCATTTTCATAAACAGCAGCAAGTCCGCCCCGCTGAGTGTGGAATCGAATCAATGGGCTATCGGGATTCATTGAGAAATAGGCGATTTGTGCCGATACGTGATCTGCCATCGCCGACACCAGATCATCGTCTGCATTCAGCACCGCATAGCCATTGGGCATCGCCGATTCTGCCACCACACTCTTGACTCGCGCCATATCGTCAATGGTGTTGATGTCTCCCAACCCTAAGTGGTCAGCGGCGACATTTAGAACCACGCCCACATCACAGGCGCTAAAAGCTAAGCCCGATCGTAGAATTCCCCCTCGCGCACTTTCTAGAATCGCCACTTCTACCGTCGGGTCTTGCAAGATCAGTTGGGCACTTTGCGGACCTGTGTTATCTCCGGGTTCGACCAGATAATCACCAATGTAGGTGCCATCGGTCGTCGTGTAGCCGACTACTTGCTGAGTTTGTCTAAAAATGTGAGCAATCAGGCGAGTCGTGGTCGTTTTGCCATTGGTGCCCGTGACCGCCACGATCGGCACTCGTCCCGGTGATCCCGGTGGAAATAGCATATTGATCACAGGCTCAGCGACGTTGCGAGGAATGCCCTCACTGGGGCAAATGTGCATCCTAAACCCAGGAGCCGCGTTTACTTCAACAATCACCCCGTCGGTGTCTCGCAGAGGTTTAGAAATGTCAGAGGTGACGATATCAATTCCGGCAATGTCTAGCCCAATGATTTTAACGACTCGCTGCGCCAACCAAATCGTTTCAGGATGAATGTTGTCTGTGCGATCGATTGCGATTCCTCCGGTGCTCAAATTGGCAGTTGCCCGCAAATAGCAGACTTCGCCTTCAGGCAGGACGGTATCGAGGGTATAGCCCTTCTGATCCAACAGCTTCCAAGTGGTGCGATCAACCTCAATTTTGGTCAAAACGTTGTCGTGTCCATCTCCTCGCCGCGAATCGCGATTGGTTTCTTCGACCAGGTCACTAATGGTGGATTGACCATCCCCGACTACATGAGCCGGAATTCGCTCGGCGACCGCTACGACTTTGCCATTTATAACGAGAACGCGGTGATCGCTGCCTTCATAAAACCGCTCAATGATCACAGCTTTAGACACTTCTTTAGCAGCATCATAAGCGGCTTCTGCTTGCTCCCACTCATTGATGTTAATTGTAATGCCGCGTCCGTGATTGCCATTCAGCGGTTTGATCACGATCGGGTAGCCACCCACATCGTCGATCGCGTCTTGTAACTCGTTTAGATAGTCAATGACTGTTCCTCGTGGCACTGGAATGCCTGACGATCGTAGAATTTGCTTCGTGCCTTCCTTATCACTAGCTAATTCCACTCCGAGAACACTGGTACGATCGCTCAACGTTGCCTGAATTTTCTTCTGATGAACGCCATACCCAAGCTGAATCATGGCACGAGCACCCAACTCCATCCAGGGAATTCCTCGGGCTTCAGCTTCTTTCACTAGCGTCTCAGTGCTCGGACCCAGCGCTGCATCCGCCGCAAATTCACGCAGATCCTTCAGGTCCTGCTGCAGCTCTTCAGCCGGATACCCTCCAGTTGCGATCACGCTTTCACAGAGTCGCACCGCAGCACGAGCCGCATATCGCCCTGCTTGCTCAGTTTCATACTCAATCACCACCTGATAGGTGCCAGGGGTGGCTGTCTCACGGGTGCGCCCAAACCCTACGGGCATTCCTGCTAGTTCTTGAAGTTCTAGCGCGACGTGCTCAATGATGTGTCCCATCATAGTGCCTTCCATAACTCGGCTTAAGAAACCGCCCCGGCAGCCAGGAGAGCAAAAGTGCTCAACTAAACTGGGAAGCGTTGCGATTAAACCTTCATAGAAGCCAGGAATCTCATTGGATGGCGACTCCGCTAAGTCTTCCAAGTCTAGGCGCATGATGACGAGTTTGTGTCGTCGAATACTCCAATAGTTAGGACCGCGTAACGTCTGGATCTTGAGTATTTTCATAAGACAAAGTTAGGAAATGACTGACTGCGAAATTGCAGCCAATAGCGAAGCAGCTATTAAATTAATTGAATGGTAAGCCGCAAGAGAGAAGCCATATCTCAGTGTTAAGCGCGTAAAACACTTACAACTGTTCACAGTGAACAGTTCATCCTAAAAAGCAGTTTTACATTCCTGCTCTAGACCAACTCGGCTAAGGAGTAATTCAGATACTGATTTACCTCTTGAATATCAAGGTGATCAATAAATCTGCATCAATCCCATCTTGTTAAAAATTGTAAATCTACCTACTGGCAACTTACCACAATGGGCGAGCGAATCTATAGAGGTTAACGCGTAAATCTGCTCAAACAGGCACTAAAAAATTGAGAATAAGCACATCATTGAAGCTGTAGCATCTCAAAGCTTCAGTTCTTAACTTTTTATTTTTACACCCTCAATGCTCCTATTGCAGCAACTTTCCAGGTATTCGCTTATTTAAGTCGTAGTAATGTCCCTGACTGAGAATATGTATTCTTAAGTTACAGATGCAGAGCGGGTCAGTGGCTCCTACTTCAGCCCGATTAGTGTAGGTCACCTCACTGGGGTCGATAATAGTCACCGTGCCTTTGCCTAAGACTTGCAGGGTGTCATCTCCTTCAAACAAAGCGCAGGTATCTTCGTCAATGCCAATTCCTAGGCGATCGGGATGGGCAGACACCGCGCTCATCAATCGCGCCATGCGATTTCGGTTGTGAAAGTGCTGATCCACAATCACATCTGGAATGAAGCCTAGTCCTAGAGTTATATCGACTAAGGAGGGATTTGGAGATTCACCACTGCCGCCGCCCGCAATCATGTGATAGCCCATCACCGCAGCTCCGGCGCTGGTTCCTGCCAGGGTGACCGATCCAGACTGAGCACGAGCGCGCACAATTTCCATCACAGGGGTATCTGACAGCAAAGCACAGAGCCGTAGTTGATCGCCTCCAGTCATAAAGATTCCGGTGCAGTCACCGACATACTCTTGCACGATGGGATCATCACACTGAGCACGATCGCAGATGTTGAGCACCTCGATCGCCTTTGCGCCCATCTCCGTAAAAATGGTGTGATATCGCTCTCCAATAACCACTGGCTCACGAGAGGCGCAGGGAAAAATGGCGATGCGAGCATCTTCGCCTCCAGCACGCAAAAAAAAGCTTCGGAGGATGTCGCATCCGTGCACTTTGTCTTCTGCTCCCCCAATGACCATGATGGCGGTATTTGTGGGCTGAGGCATCTTCAATTTCAAGGACTGCAAGGCTAACTCTATCATGGGTGTCTCTGCAACGTGAAACACATCAGTGGAGGACAAGGGAGAGGCTTGTTCTAACAAGATCTTATAAACTAAATAAACCGATCGCTAAAACTCAAACTATTAAGTTTTAATTAGTACAAATCATGCCAGATTATTAACGATAAGTTAAGCAATCAGTAGACTTCGGGCGTAAATTTTCCTTTAGCAGCGTGAGTTCGTTTTAAGACGAAATTGTCTCGTGTGTGTTCTTTAAACTTCCTCTATCTTCTTCGCTCCCACTTATGCGCTTTGACATCCTAACCTTATTCCCTGACTTCTTTGATTCTCCCTTAGGTTCAGGATTGCTTGGCAAAGCCCTCACCAAAGGGATTGCAAAGGTGAATCTGGTCAACCCCCGTGAGTTTGCGATCGACAAACATCGCCGAGTCGATGATGAGCCGTATGGTGGCGGGGTTGGCATGTTGATTAAGCCAGAGCCAGTGTTTGCCGCCGTGGAATCGTTGCCTGTTTTGCCTCGAAGACAAGTGATTTTTATGACTCCTCAAGGCGAGCCGATGAGTCAAGGGCTCCTTAAAGAGCTTGCGGTTAACTACGATCAGATTGTCATTATTTGCGGACACTATGAAGGCGTTGATGAGCGAGTTCTTAATTTAGTTGATCGAGAAGTGTCTTTGGGCGATTTTGTGCTGACTTGTGGAGAAATTCCGGCATTAGCATTATTAAATGGCACCATTAGGCTGCTGCCGGGCACGATCGGCAAAGAAGAATCTCTAAAAGCTGAAAGCTTTGAGGACGGATTGCTCGACTACCCCCAATACACACGTCCGTTTGTGTTTAGGGAATGGGAAGTGCCCAATGTGTTGAGATCAGGGAATCATGCAGAAATCGATCGCTGGCGTAAAGAGCAGCAAATCGAGAGAACCCGGATTCGTCGCCCCGACCTCTATCAGCAATGGCTAGAAGAAGATAATCGGGGAGCAGATGCAGGTTAGAGCACCATTGACTCAATAGGATGAACGTTATGACCGGAAATTTCAAGCTTTTTTATGCCACAGTCGCCAGCTATTGTTTGCTTAGTTCGCTCAGTTTGCCGATCGTTACTCTTCAAAGCAAAGAATTAGGCTTCAATAACACTGTCTACGCCAAAAGCAGTGGCGGACGAAGTAGCGGTGGCTCATTTCGGAGTTCGCCCTCTCGATCGAGCGGGTCTAACGGGTCTAATAACTCATCTGGAGGCTACAGTGGGGGCGGTGGGACGATCTATGCTCCTTCCTATGGGTATGGTGGTAGCTCGATCGGTAAATTTTGGTTACTATTAACGATGCTGGTGATTGTGGGTGGTGTGGGTTTGCCCCTCTGGGCAATCTTTTCAGAGATCAAAGGCAAAGGCAAAGGCTCTACTTCAGAACTCGACAACGATAAAGTAACGGTGAGCAAACTCCAAGTGGCACTGTTAGCAGAAGGTCGTGCCATTCAATCGCAGTTATCTGACATTGTGCAAAACGCTAACACCGAAACCCCAGAAGGACTTCAGCAAGAACTTCAAGAAGTCATTTTGGCACTGTTAAGAATGCCCGAAAACTGGAGCCATGTGTCGGCTAGTTCTCAAACGGTCAAGACTCGCGAAGAGGCAGAGACGTTGTTTAATCAAGCCTCGATCGCCGAACGCAGCAACTTCAGTGTCGAAACTCTGACCAATGTCGGTGGCAGGGTCAACACCAAAGCGTTTACGCCCAATCCTGATGAAGATCCCGCGTCTTATATTGTGGTGACTTTGATTATTGGAACGGCTGACGACAAGCCCCTATTTGGCGAAGTTCGCACTACTGAAGCCCTGAAAGCAACCCTGGAGAAGCTTGCGTCAATCAATGCGGACTATTTGATGGTGTTTGAATTACTCTGGAGTCCTCAAGATGAGAGCGATAGTCTTACCTATGATGAGTTGCTGACTGAATATTCAGGGATGATGCAAGTTTAAAGCAGTTATTCTGCTGGGGCGGAACCGTTTTCAGGTTTGACTTGAGGCAAGCCGAGACTGTAATTTAGAACGCGGCTGTTGAGATTGTAAGAAATCTCGCCCTTGTTGAGGAGCGATCGCACCAAATGCTCTAAATCTGATCCGATGCGGCGCAGATTATAGTCAGTTAAGTCAGCCCCACTATAAGATTCAACTAATTCATCAAATTTGCGATAAATTTTTTGCAGCGCATCATCATCCCAGTTTAATTCGTTGTCAGGGTCAACATCTAGCGTCAAAACGTTTTGACTGGGAACAAGCTCATTATTTTCAACTTCAGCAGTAAAAATGCGGATATGGCGGGTTGTAGACTTCACTAAGGTCATAGAATTAGGCGGCTGAGTGGATACACAAAACTTGCTACTGCAATTGTAATCGGACTTTAGCACCAAACACTCTTAACCATCTGCGTCATTTTGATAAAAGGTTTCAACGCTAGAACTTAGACAATCTCGATGTCTAGCCGTCATTTATTCCTCTGATTTTACGATGCCTAAAGTTCTCAAACTCCTGTTTATTCGTCACGCTCAATCGACTGGTAATCAGCAAAAACGGATGCAAGGACACGGAGATTTTGAACTTTCTAGCACAGGCAGAATGCAAGCAGAGAAACTCGCGCAGTATCTTCTAGCAGAATCCTGGCATCCGTCTCACGTTTATAGCAGTCCCCTCAAACGTGCTGCTCAAACTACAGAAATTTTGCTGTCTTCCTTTCAGTTAGCGCCGCTTCCTGCCACAGTCAGCGATTTGATCGATCCGTCGGCTGAGTCTGCGTTAGCAGCCATTGAGGAGAAGCGTAACGCGATCGCCATTCAATATGCCGACGAACTCAAAGAATTTCAGAATGGTGTTCTCAAAGGGTTAACTTGGTCTGAAGCTCGAAGTCGGTACCCTGACCTTTGCCATCGTTTAGAAGCCTCACCTGATTGGATTCAGATCCCAGAAGCTGAGTCGCTGCAAGAAGCCCGCACGCGTGCCCGTCAATTTATTGTGCAGCTAATAGAACGGCATAAAGACGGCGATCGCGTTTGGGTTATCAGTCATAGCTGGATCTTGCAGCATCTCATCGCCGAACTATTGGGCAGCGATCGCTCTTGGCGAGTCAGAGCCAGCAATACGGCATTATTTGAATTTTGGATCGACCGATCGCGCTGGCACCAAACCAGTCAAAATCGCCTTAACACCGACCTTTGGCAAATTCGTCGCTTCAACGATTCTCGTCACCTTAACTAGATGAATGTTCAGCAAGGAATTCTGCTTTCATCTATCTATCTACAGATCTCCTGTTATCATGATTCCTGAATAAAGTCGATCAGGGTTCATTCCGTACCAAACTGATGAGCATGACAGTGGATTCGGTTAACGATATCTTTCGACAGGCACACCAAGGCAGCGTTGCAGCGATTATTCAAGTGCTGAACGACAAACTCGCCGACTCTGGTGTCAGAACACGCGCCATCTTTGCCAATGGCATTTTGCAACTGCTCTGTGAAGCCCCAACCGCTGAGCAATTAGAGCAAACGATTCTCACTGATCGAGTGCAAAAAATCTTAGACGCGATCGAGCCGCGCAGCGTCCGGCGAGTTAACATCAATAGCCGCATCGTCCGCGAACAGCAATTATTGTGGCTTGAAGAAATTAATCGTGACCCAGATGGACAGGTTCTCTGGTCAAAAGAAATTATTCTAGAGCGCAAAAATCCTCTAAAGCGATTTCTAACCGACTGGCGAGAAGACCGCCTAGACAGTTTGGATCGTCCCAAAGCGAGATCTCCTCATCTAATTCGTGAAAAAAACCAATTCACCAAAGGCATCATCGGCGGATTGGGGTTAAGCGCTGGGCTGCTGTTAACGGGTTGGGGTGTTTACACCTGGCAAAATGGACGATCGTTCTCCACTCCCGCAACTCAGTCACAAGATTTGACCCCCATCACCGCCCAGCCAGACAATTTTGCAACGGCGGTTCGCTTAGCAGAGAGAGCATCTGAAATCGGTAAGACGGCGCAAACCCCCGCTCAGTGGCAAAACTTGGCAGATACTTGGGGCAAAGCCTCTGCCCTAATGGGCACTGTTCCTGCTAGCGACAAACGCTATGCGATCGCCCTTGATCGCACGGCTCTCTACCGCAGATACCAGGAATCAGCTTTGCAAAAAGTTAAGTAATGGCTGCAACCTTTCAGGACGCTCGTATCTAAAACTTAACTTTGGCGATCGGGTCTGACGAGCTAGCATTTCGGTTGGGCGGATGCAAAGGTTGTTTGCATCCACACTAAAATGTTGAGGCAACTTACTCCGACCTGGTTGTTAGCTTGTGCTACCCATCAAACCATTTTCCATCTATGAGCCAATCTCCAATCATCTCGCGACGGGTCAATAGCCCTTTGAACCCTGTTAATACCTCAAGGGTTATTAGGTACTCGTCCAAATAGTCACAATCATAATCTGTCTCAGGACTCCACATTTCGACCCGACGACGACAACTTGCAGCTTCGTGCATTCGCGGATCATTCGGGCTATTACTTGCATCCTCTTGGTGCTCCTCTAGCACAGATGGCTCGTCTGCCAAGCCAACTTCAAAATACCAATTTTCCCAGCAAACAGTAAATCCCCTTTCGCGGAGATTCTGAATGGTAACGCTGGTCAGTGCTCCTAATTTCTTAGCGGCTGCTTCTAACGAAAAATCACTATCATCTTTGATAAAAATAAACGTGGTGTAAGCGTCTGACAAAGTTACCCCCTATAGACCAAAATACATCTAAAGCGAATTGTAGGAAAATCCATTGTAATAATGCAATCGCCATGGTACTGGTACTCCAATCATTGCAACCTCACTTGATGCTGGCGCAGTTCACTCCGAAACTACACAACTAGAGCAACAGCTTCGGCATGATCTGATCTGAAACTCAAACAATCTGCATATTTTAAGGGTTGGTTTGGCTGGCAGCGATCGCCCCATACAACCCTTTAATCGATGCTTCTGCCTCGCACCGTTTGCGCTCTTTTAGGAATTGCGATCGGGGCTTGCTCGATCGTCCGCTCGTGCACTCGGTGAGTCTGAAAATGCTTCCGCCACTCTTCAGGCGCGTTCAGCGTTTCTCCACCATGTTTAGTGAGACGTTGCCGCACTTTGCACAAAACCGGAGTGTTGACACAGGCTCCAGCCACAATCACCTGTCCTTTAGTCAATGCAGGTAGCTCTTTGAGCAAATCTCGACCTGCCGCTTCAACTCCATGCTTCAGACTCTCTTGATCGACTGGGTTGACAATTCGCATGATGAACTGGCTCATACATTGAGACAAGACATCCGAGTCGATCTTGCCCGGACGCTGCGTGATCAACCCAATGCCGACCCCAAATTTTCGCCCTTCACTGAGAATTGTTCGCAGCACGGCTTTACAGCGAGACGGCTCGTGAGCGGGGGCAAAGCGATGTGCCTCCTCGATCAGAATAAACACGGGGTAGGGCAAATAATTTTCGTCGCTGCTTTCTGTCAGTCCTCGATGAGTGTTCATCCGCGCCTGGTTTGACTGTCGCAGCACCGCCGCACAAATCACCTGCTGCTCATCTTGACTAATTTCATTCATTTGCAGCACCGTGACTTGCCCCGGCTCAAACAAATCTTTGGGGCTGACCGTATGCTCAAAGGTGTGAAAGTAGTCCGATCGCTCCAGTCGCTCTAGTTTCCACTCCAAAGCCGGAGCCGAAGAACCCTGTTTGAGGTTGCCCTCGTCGTCTTCCTGCACGTCTGCCTCCCGCACCGCTGCAATCAAATCTTGAATGCCCCAGCGATAGTCGCCTTTTTTATGCTTTTGCAGCAGCCTGTAGGCTTTGTTGAGAATTGACTGCTGGCGATCGCTCATCTCAGGCAGCAGCGTCAAAATATCTGAATAGTCTAGGGAAGATACCCGAATCCGAATATCGTCTGGGGTTAAAACATTCACCTTGGGCGAATAGCCATCGGGGTCTTGAAAGGCGGGATGACCGCGCATTTCAGTCAGAGTGCCATATTCTCCGTGAGGGTCAAGAATCAGGACTGCGGCTCGATTGTGAGGCAACAGCAGCTCTTCGACCAAAACGCCTGCTGTGTAGGATTTTCCTGATCCTGTTCCTGCCAGAATTGCCATGTGGGTGCTGACTAGCTCTTTGACATCCAGCGCGATCGGCACAGCACCCGCGTCTCGCAGCAGTAGCGACCCAATATGAGCCGACCCTATTTCCTGAGGCTGTTTGCGGTTGAGAATTTGCCTCAACATCTGATCGTCAGCCAAACACACCTTCGCACCCGGATTCGGGCTTTTCCGAGGATTCATGAATCCCAACGATCGGTCAAAATAACCGATGACATCCACGCTGACCTCGTAGATCTCAGGATTGTTATAGGTGAAACCTACGAGCGCCGCGATCGCTTCGGGACTGATTTCTGTGTCTGCAAAAAGACGATCGGGCAAATGATCAATCAAACGACGGGCTGAGATTTTCCCTAAAATCTTGAACGCACTCTCGGTCTCCCAAACTTCATAGTAGACATACTCGCCGATCTTGACAGAGCGATTATCAGACGTGATGAACACATACTGATTCCCGTTTTCGCCTGGACCTTTAACCGTGCCAATCACCTTCAGAGTGAGAGAGGACGCTTGATCTAGAATCATGCTTGCCAATCAACTGTTTTGAGTAAGTTTATCCGATCGTCTGACTGCTCGTTCAAGTGTACTATGTCAACCCCAAAAAGAGAGAATGGTTTCATGTTCAAGGCTTGATTGACTCTTTTCATGCTCACCCTTTGTTTTATCAGTGCAAGCCTAGAGAGTTTAAGAATACAACAGAGCGATCGTAGGGAATTTACGGATACTCTAAAATTCTCTGCACGTTAACCTAAAAGCTAACGATGCCTGCCTATCGAGCCAGTGGTCAGCAAGAACCAACCCCCCACTCGCACCTATTAGGGCACCTTATTAGGATAGAGCTACCCTGCTGCCCACTTGTTGGGTGCGGCAAACCTCCAAATCAAGCCATTATGGGTTCGACCTCAGGATGCAAGCAAGAGTTTCGCAGGCTCATCAACAGCCGCAAGAGTGCAAATCTCCCCTCATTAGTCCCCCAGGTGGAAGTGATTTTGTGTACCAAAGTTCTACCCAACTGACTCAGCAAGTCTCAGACGCGCTCTTGTGGCACAAAATTTCTCAGGTGGTAGTCGCCGACTCTCATCTAGGAGTTGTTTTGTCTAAAATCGCTGAAATTTTGGGAGAAGAATTTAGGGCGGAAGGCTGCGTAATTTCTATCCGCACACCTTCTCTGACTCAACACCAAGTGGCTGGTTGGTTTAGCAAGCAGGTCACTGCCACTCAGCGAACCGGAATTTTAGCAGCCTATCCAGCCCTTGAAGCTGCAACATTAGAGGCTGAAACCCTGGTGATATCAGATTTACAGAGCAGTGATCTGATCCCTGCGTGGAGATCATTCTCAGTTGAATCTGTTTTATCAGCCGTCACTCGCTTTCAAGGTCAAGTCAATGGAGCGGTTAGTCTTATGCGATCCCATCCCCCCTCCTGGACAGAGCCAGAAGCGACGACTCTAACGGCGGTTTCTGACCAAGTTGCTGTTGCTGTTTCTCAACTTCTGCTTCAGCAACAAGTTCTTAAGCAGGCTCAATATCAATCCTTGATTCGAGAGTTGACGATGGCTATCCAAAACTCGGTGGATTTGCCACAAATTCTTAAACTGGCAATTGACGGCATAGCCCAAGCTATTCAGGTCGCTCAGGGTTCTGTGCTTCGCTTGAGATATTGGGACCCTCGTCATAACCTGCGTTCTTTAGATCGCATTCCCAAAGCCAGGGTGATTGTCGAATGTCAGTGGCGAGATGAGCACTCGGTTTTGCCACTACCCCAGAGTTCGCATTTGAGTGAGGTTCCGGTCAGTCAATCTTTTTGGGTGTCAGAGTGTGTGGTCTGTCAATATGCTGTTAACCATTCAGCCGAGCCAACTGTGTTAAGCAATAAGGGTGATTTTCCAATAAAGACAGAGACGACTGGAATTGCACCCTTGTTCGAGCCTGAGCAGATGCCATCTCTTTTGTTGGTGCCTTTAGAGAGCAAAAACAAACTGCTGGGGTTCATTACCCTCCAGCACGATCAGCCTCGTGAATGGCAGCCTGACGAGATTGAGTTTGCTCAATTAATTGGTGCTCAAATTAGTTCCGCAATTATTCAAACTGAGACATTGCGCCAAGTTGAGTCGCTGGTTGAAGAGCGCACAGCCCAACTGCAGCAGAGCTTAGAGCTTCAGGCAAAGCTGTATGAAATCACCCGCAGACAAATCGAAAAACTGCGGGTAATGAATCAGCGTATGGATGAGTTTCTCAGCACGTTGAGTCACGAATTGCGAACTCCTTTGACCAGCATGATGTTAGCGATTCGGATGTTGCGAGAGGCGGACTTGCCACCCGATCGTCGTGCTCGATATCTGACAATTTTGGAGCAGCAGTGTGCTCAAGAAACGAGTTTAATTAACGATTTGCTGGCGCTTCAAGAACTGGAGAGCAAACAAGTTGCGATTCAGCTTCAGAAGGTTGACCTCAAGCAAGCGATTACTGATGTTTGTCAGTCCTTTCATCAGCGTTGGGCACTCAAAGGACTGAATCTAGAAATCGAGTTACCGCCTCGATCGCTCACTTTGAACACGGATTTAGCAAGTCTCAATCGCATTCTGTTAGAGCTGTTGACCAACGCTGGCAAATATTCAGACCCCAACACTACGGTTTCAGTCAGCGTTTCTCGGCAAAGCGGACAGCAGATTTCGATCACGGTCTGCAATGATGGCGATGGCATCTCAGAAGCAGAGTTGCCCCATATTTTTGAGAAGTTTCGGCGATGTCAAGGCATGACCCAGAATGCGGTGCCTGGAACTGGCTTAGGGCTTGCTCTTGTGAAGAGTTTAGTGCAGCACTTAAATGGAACTATTGAGGCATCTAGTGTGTCGATCGAGGACACTCAATCGCGTAAAACTTGCTTTATGGTGGTGCTGCCCCAAAATCTCGAAATCTCTCAGTAATCAGAGTTCCGATTCGGATTCAACAGTTTAGGGTTTGTAGCTAATCCCTACGAAAACCGGACTATATCTCATCAGGTATTCTCATGTCTCCTCACAAATTTAGTTAAGGTGTCGAGGCTTTCCAGATTCAAACGGGAAGACTGGGTATAATAACTTGAAGCTATGCTACAAACTATCTCACCCAAACCTCTGCGCTGGCAACAGCAAACCGATTCTCCACTGGCGCGTCAAGTGGATGTTTCGCTATCGGCGGCTAAGTTTGGCTTTTATCTGTGGTGGGACAGTCACATTGCAGCGCGCTCCCCCGCGCAGCGCGATCGCCGCGCCCAGTGGCTTGTTGGTACCTTGCTCAATTTGGGTCCGACGTTTATCAAGATTGGGCAAGCGCTCTCGACTCGTGCCGATTTGCTGCCGATCGAATATGTCAAAGCGCTCTCGCAGTTACAAGATCGGGTTCCAGGATTTAGCGCTGAGCACGCGATCGCAATTATTGAGTCTGAGCTAAAGAGCCCACTTCACACCCTGTATCGCGAGTTCGATCGGGTGCCTTTAGCAGCAGCAAGTTTAGGACAAGTGCATCGAGCGAAACTACACACAGGCGAAGAAGTCGTCGTCAAAGTCCAGCGTCCAGGTCTCGACCAGCTATTTGATTTGGATCTCAAAGTGTTAGATCGGGTCGTGCGTTTGAGTACGCGCTACTCGGTGACCGCGAGACACTACGATCTCGACGCGATTTATCAAGAGTTTGCTGAGATTCTCCGTAAAGAAGTTGACTACGTTCAAGAAGCAATGAACGCAGATCGCTTCCGTCATAATTTTGCCGATCATCCTCGTATAGTAGTGCCGAAGATTTATCCTCGCTACACGACGAAACGAGTGTTGACGATGGAATATGTACCCGGAATCAAAGTCAACGATCGCCGCAGCTTAGAAGCGATTGGGATCGATCCCAAAGATATCAATCATCTGGGCATTTGCGCCTATCTCAAGCAATTGCTGCAAGATGGCTTCTTTCAGGCTGATCCCCATCCCGGCAATATGGCGGTGACGCTCGACGGGCGACTGATTTTCTATGACTTTGGCATGATGGCTGAAGTGATGCCTATCAATCGCGATCAGATGGTCAAAACCTTCTTCGCAGTCTTGAAAAAAGACACTGACGAAGTGATCCATACCCTGACCGATATGGGCTTGATTGAGCCAATATCAGACATGACCCCTGTGCGGCGAGTGCTGGAGTTTTTAATCGATCGCTTCACCGATAAGCCTGTCGAACTTCAGGCGTTTAAGAACCTGCGGAATGAGTTGTACACCTTATTTCAGAAGCAGCCTTTCCGATTGCCTGCCAAGATGACCTTTATTATCAAGGCATTGACGACGTTAGATGGAGTGGCACGCGATTTAGATCCACAATATAGTTTGCTGATCGCCGCAAAACCCTTTGTCAAGAGCCTGGTAATAACGGCACCCAAAAATCATGGCAGCGGTTTGGGCGAGTTGGCACGTCAAGCTCAAAGTTTTCTCACCTATCAAATTCGCAAACCCAACTCGTCAGAACTGGCGATTCGGCGACTTGAGGAGCGGATCGAACAGGGAGAATTGCAGATTCGAGTCCAATCTGAGAGCGATCGCCACCTCAAAACTCTACATTTGGCGGTGAAGTCCTTAATTTACGCTTGTCTGACGGGATTTTCTAGTTTGTCAGGGGTGGTATTGCTGGTGGGTGCTTGTCCAAGGGGCGCGATCGCAAGCTTTATCGTCGCTGGCGTGTTTGGAACGTTTCTGATCAAATCGCTGGTTCGACTTGCCTTGAGAGAACGGCTCGAATCTCTGCGCCACAATTAATTTGTCTCCCATAAAATCCGTCTAGGGTGTAGAAAGGATCAAGGATGTCGGTTGCCTCCGCTATAGTAAGGCAGACTGAGCCTCTAACCCTTTTGCATACGGTGCTATGGTTTCCACGGTTTTCTCAAAAGATTTTCGCCGCTATTGGCTGTTGGCTTTGTTGGCGATCGGAGTGGCGATCGTCCTTAGTTCTTGCAATCCTCAGCTTTATCGAACCTCAGCCGCACAAGTGCCCCAACTCGTTGACTTTACCCTCAGCGATCCGAAAAGTTTTAACTATGCGCTGATCAACGAAGATCCTAACGTCGCTTCGTTGATGTATGAAGGACTGATTACCGAAAATGGATTGACGGGAGCAGTCGAGCCAGCCTTAGCGGAATCGTGGAAAATTTCTGAAGACAAAAAACGCATCGAATTCACGCTGCGTCCGGGGTTGAGGTGGTCAGATGGGCAACCGTTGACGGTGGATGATGTGCTCTTCACCTATCAAGATATTTTTCTCAATCCGGCTATTCCGACTGACATTCAAGACGTGCTGCGAATTGGCAAAGGGCGCGTGTTTCCCAGTGTGCGAAAAGTGGACGATCGCCGCATCGAATTCACCACACCGGAGCCGTTTGCCCCGTTTTTAAGAACACTAGGTCTGGCGATTTTGCCTAAACACGTGTTGCAAGACGCAGTCAAAACCAAAGGCAGCGATGGCAACCCTCTATTTCTGTCAACCTGGGGCACCGGGACTGACCCCAAAAAGATTATTTGTAATGGTCCTTATGTGCTAGATGGCTATGCGACGAGTCAGCGAGTCATCTTCCGACGCAATCCTCACTATTGGCGCAAGGATGCTCAAAGTAAAGCGCAGCCCTATATCGAGCGCATTGTGTGGAGCGTTGTAGAAAATCAAAATACTGCCTTGCTGCAATTTCGATCGGGTGGACAGGATATCTCGGAGCCAATTAGACCCGAAGACTTCACGCTGCTGAAGCAAGAAGAAAAGCGCGGCAAATTTACGCTGCATATGGGAGGTCCGCGACCGATTACAACGTTTATGGCGTTTAACCTTAACCAGGGTCGTCGCAAAGGAAAGCCGCTTGTTGACCCAATTAAATCGAAGTGGTTTAACAACGTCAAATTTAGACAAGCCGTGGCGTATGCCATCGATCGCGACAAGATGAACAACAACATCTATCGTGGATTGGGCGCACTGGTCGAATCGATCATCATGGAGCAAAGCCCCTACTATGTGCCGCCTGCACCAGGGAAGGCTTACCGACTTGACCCCCAAAAATCTAAGCAACTGCTCATAGAAGCAGGCTTTAAATATGACGCAAACGGTCAGTTATCAGATGCAGACGGGCATCGGGTGCGCTTTAACTTAATCACCAACGCGGGAAATACGGTGAGAGAAGCCTCGATCGCCCAGATCAAACAAGACTTAGCCAAAATCGGGATGCAGGTTGATCTGAACCCGATCAACTTCAACACGATGATCGATAAGCTCGACAACACCCTAGACTGGGATGCCTATTTAATGGCGATGGGCAACTCGCGAGAGCCAAATTCGGGGTCTAATGTTTGGTCGCCTAATGGCTCATCTCACAACTTTAATCAGCCGTCACTGCCCGGAAAATTGATCGAAAATCGAGTCGTGGCAGATTGGGAAGCCGAAATCGGTCGCCTCTATATTGAGGGTGCGCAGGAGCTTGATGAAACCAAACGCAAAGCGATCTATGGCAAAATTCAGCAGCTTGCTCACGAAAACCTGCCCTGGATTACGTTGATGAATGCGCGAGTCATGGCGGCAGTGCGCGATCGTGTCGAGGGCGTAAATTATCCTGAGTTGGGCAGTGCCCTATGGAATATCCAAGACTTGAGAGTTGTAGATTAGCAATCACTCAGATTATGCCTCTAAGGGTCTGAAAACGTAGACCTCAATGCTTTTCTGTATCAAATAGCCTGCTGCTTTCGTCAATTCGACAACACTAAGTTGAGACTAAGGAAGTATATTCGCTAACTCGACAACACTAAGCTGAAACTAAGGAAGCACATTCGCCAACTCGATAAAGCAACAGCGTATTAAAGGAAGCGCTTTCGCTAACTCGATTACGCTAAGCTGAAATTAAGGAAGTGCTTTCGTCAACTTAATTAAGCGACAGCGTATCAGAGGAAGCACTTTCGTCAACTCGATTTTGGTTTGAGACAACTCAGTTTGACTAATGCCAGACTCGATCGAAACCAGGAATTGCTGGGTGGGGTCGTTGATCGAGGAATTTAGCTCGATCGATCAAGCAACCCTAGAAACGAGAAATCTGAAAACTACTAAGCATAATTGCCCAAACGAGGGAATTATCCGGTTTAGATTCGGTATAAATTCTAAAAAAAGGGAATTATGCTGATGACAGGCGAGGTAGTCTTCTTCAAACGAGTGTTATCCCGTTTGAGGTGTTTAAACGGCAGAAATATAAGTTAGACCGCATGAATTCACTTTTCGCCGATCGCATCCGCTACTACATTCACGGTGATGCCCAGGAGGGCGAAGCATATTCGTTCTACTGCGCAAGTTGCGACCTTTTCGCGACGCCGAACCACTTCTCTGATGAGCGACACGTCAACACTAGGGCGGCCAAGTACAAGCAAACGCAAAAGAACTGGCGCGCACTTGCGAAGGATTGTCCCGGCAAGTACCGTCGCCCGAAAGATGCAGAGAACTGGATATCCGATGACGCGGCGGCCGACGTGAGAAAGACCAAGGCTGCTCGCAGCAAGTTTCATGTTTGGTTAAGTAAGCAAGTTGAGCGCGACGATCCCATAGGCGATCTGGCGAAAGACTGTGGGCGCGATCGCGATTTCCCCACTTCCACCACATCTGAGGACAGGCTTCGGCGCCACCTGCGATTCAAGAGAGCTTGCGACGAAGCGTTAGTGGCGCTGGATCAAGCCTTCGAAGAGTTCAAGATCGCGCCGAAGGCGCGAATGGGTTTTTCACTTGCCCTTCGATTTCAAGTGCTCAAGGACAATGACTACCAGTGTCAGTTGTGTGGCGGTAGGGTCAGAGATGGCAAGATACTGGAGGTTGATCACAAGATTGCGGTCGCACGCGGCGGTACCAACCTCCGAGAAAACCTATGGACGCTCTGTTTTGAATGCAATCGCGGAAAGAGGACGAATGCGGTCTAACCCCGCGTTCGAGCGGACGCGCTCCGGCAGTCCGCTCAACGCAAACGTTAGACTGCGAGACTAATAAATTACATCTTGAAACTTTATAAGCCTCTTATATCAATACTCAGGACAAAATTTGAGCAGATTTTAGACCTCAAACCTTGATTCAGCCGTGGGCTTGCTCTTTTTTTCAAAGTCAGGGGTGGAGCTAATGTTGAAAAAATGGCTCAGTCTTGAAGTCGCAAGCCCTGAAAGCCTTTTGAAACCGTCTCAAAAAATGTCTGGACTATTGCAAGATTAAACTCAGCGAAATCTCATACTGGCTTCAGAGAGCCTTAAACTTGCTCAACTAATATTATTCCTGTAAGGTCTGGTATCCAGATGCTACAAACGAACAAATTTAAGGAATTTCAGATCATGAACCAGTGCTTTAGGAATGCTGCCCTTGCTACGATTCTGAGCCTCAGTTTGGCACCTGTAGCCAATGCTGCCCCGATGAATAGTACGATCACTCAAGCTGACCGATCTCAATCTAACTCGTCATTGTTGGTTGCTCAGGCGATGGAGTCTAAGCCTATTGTCTCGAGCAAATTTGAGATCATTCAAGAAATGCTACATCAGTACATGACAATGCGTGCGATGGGGCGGACTGCGATGCAATCATCAGATCCTACAATGCAGAAATTGGGACGTGAAATGGTCAAGACCAGCGAAAACGAAATCTTGAAACTGGTCAAACTGATGCGGGCTGAATTTCTCGCTAATCCTGATCGTTAATCTGAGCCTTGCTTGGTAGTAGGGTGGGCACTGTCCACCCTACTGAACGAGAAAATAGTCATCTATAGGTTATGGCTAAAGTGCGATCGCGTCGTCGTAGTTGGGCGGAGCAAAGCGTCACTCAATCCCCTCATCAGCCGATATATCTGGGGCTGAGGACAATGCAGCTTCGAGTTATGGGTGATGCGTTTAGATTACCCATGAGACTTTTGGTGACGGCGTATTTGGAGATTTAAGATGAGAGTGCGATCGAGATCAGGAATTGCCAAGTGGGGTCATCGATCGAGGAATTTAGTCCGATCGATCAAGCAACCCTAGAAACGAGAAATCTAAAAGCGACTCGGCATCATTGCCCAAAAGAGGAAGTTATCTGGTTTAGATTCAGTAAAAGTAATTGCTCAACCTAGAGAAATCAGGGGTTACAGACCTTTTATCGACTAGTTTTGGCAATTCTTTATTGAGAGAATCACAAATTTGGCGCTTCTAGCCTATTTCTCCGAACAGAAAGTGTCTGAAGCCCGCATTTTTCCTAGGTTGAGCAATTACGATCTGAGTTCAGATGTCGTTGCTCGTCTCCAAGAACGAATCCGAAAGCAGGCATGAATTAGGTCAGATTGGAATTCGCTTCAGCGAAATAACCAGTCGTTGGAGCGGCGAGCAGAGTCTTCTTGCTACGTTTAAAGTCGGTAGATTGCCGCTGAATACGATCGTTAGCCGTCAGATTCAGTTCCGGGAAGGCAGACGACACGAACAGCCCTTTTGCTCTGGAGTTGTTCGCCGCTTGCCCCATAAAAGACTGCTCCTGATAAGCCAATATTCGGGACTGACTTTTGCTGCCTCCTCTTTTGGCTTGTTGATGGAGTCTCGATCGTCGCTATCCTTCCTGCTCGCTTGGTGAGACAACCTCAATCACTAGCGTCAGAACGGGCATCTCTCCTCTGATGGTGTCGCTATCGGCTCCCTCAATAGCAGGTTATCATTCACAGATATTTGCTATCAGCACCTAGCTGCACCCTTTTGAGCGTTGCCCATGATCTTCAACTTTCTGTCGCAAGTTCGCTGCGAGTTTGTCAGATTGGTCAGTTTAGGACTGGCGATCGTCCTCTCGATCGGGCTATCGGGCTGCAATCCTCACCTATTCAAAACTCAGGCGGCTCAGGTGCCTCAACTGGTTCTTAGTGCCCTCACTGACCCCAAAACGTTTAACCCGGCTCTGATTCAAGAGTTTCCCAACATCTCAATGTTTTGTTTTGAGGGGCTGACCAAATCGGACGGGTTGACGGGAAAACTTCTCCCTGCGTTAGCAGAGTCGTGGCAGGTTTCAGACGATCGCAAGCAGGTCGTGTTTAAGCTGCGTCCGGGATTGAAATGGTCAGACGGACGACCATTGACCGCAGATGATGTCGTGTTTACCTTTGAGACAATTTTTAATCCCAAGATTCCAACCGATTGGAAGGATAGCCTAAAAGTTGGGCTGCAAGGCGTGTTTCCTGCCGTTAAAAAGTTGGATGATTTACGCGTTGAGTTTGCATTGCCAGAACCGTTTGCACCCTTGTTAAATGCCCTTTCTGGAGCACCCGATAATGTTGTGATTTTGCCAAAACACATTCTTGGTGAGTCGGTACGAACGATCGCCAGTGACGGCAATCCAAAATTTCTCTCGACGTGGGGAACCAACACCGATCCCAAAACACTAGTCGTAAATGGGGCTTATCAAATCGAGAGCTTTCTTGGTGGGCAACGGTTGGTCTATCGTCGTAACCCCTATTACTGGCGCAAAGATGCCCAGGGAAACCAGATGCCCTATGTCGATCGCATCATCTGGCAGTTTATTGAGAATGTTGATACTCAACTATTGCGATTTAGGTCTGGCGATCTGGATGTGTTAGGAGATGCCCGTCCTCTGCGTCCAGAATATTTTTCGCTGCTCAAGAAAGAAGAGAAGCGGGGAAATTTTAAGCTGCAAAATGGGGGCGCATGGTCAGGAACGCTCTACATGGCATTTAATTTAAACAAAGCAACTAAGAATGGAAAGCCGATCGTAGACCCGATAAAATCTCGCTGGTTCAATACTTTGGCGTTTCGTCAAGCGATCGCCTATGCCCTCGATCGCGACCAGATAAACAACAATATCTTTCGCGGATTGGGCACGATTCAGAATTCACCGATTACGGTACAAAGTCCGTTTTTTCTGTCACCTAAAGATGGGTTGAAGACCTATGACTATAATCTAGAGCGATCGCGCGAATTGCTCAAAAGCGCCGGATTCAAACCCAACGCTCAGGGGCAATTGTTAGATGCTGACGGCAATCGAGTTCGGTTTACGTTGATTACGAATGCAGGCAATAAAGTCAGGGAAGCGATCGGGGCACAAATCAAGCAAGACTTGAGCAAACTCGGCATTCAACTCGACTTTAACCCGATTAATTTCAACACGTTAATCGACAAAACTTCGACTTCGCGAGAGTGGGATGCTCACATGATTGGGTTTACCGGAGGCATTGAACCTCATGGGGCGGCGAATCTTTGGATGAGTGGAGGCGGTTCCCACTCATTTAATCTCAAACAGCAACCCGGACAGCAACCGATTCAAGGATGGGAAGCAAATGATTGGGAGAAAGACATCGATCGCTTATTTATCGAAGGGTCAAGAGAACTCGATCCAGCAAAACGTCAGAAAATTTACGCTCAGTTTCAAAAAATCGTGCAAGAACAACTGCCTGTGATTCATCTAGTCAACGACTCAGCTTTGATGGTGGTGCGCGATCGAGTCCAAGGTCTAAAATATTCTGGTTTGCCCAGTTGGGGACTTTGGAACATCGACGAACTTAGAATTAAGGAAGAATAACAAAATCCAAACCGCTCTCTTCGCCAATTAAACATGACTCAGCCCGAAGTTCTCAAATCTCTGCTCAACGCGGTCGCGCAAGGAGACGTTAGCCCCGAAGATGCGATCGACAAACTCAAAAATCTGTCTTATGAACGGGTGGGAGATTTTGCCCACATCGATCACCATCGTGCCCTACGGACAGGCTTTCCTGAAGTGATTTGGGGATTGGGAAAAACACCCCAGCAGATCGCCCAGATCATGGAAGCGATGCGCGATCGCACCTCGACGATTATGGCAACTCGCATCGAACCTGACGTTTATGATGCGATTAATGCGATCGTGCCCGATGTACGCTACTACGCGACTGCTCGCATCTGCGCCCTTAACTCATCCCCTTCTAACTCCCAAATCTCAGGCACGATCGGCATCCTCTCAGCCGGAACTGCCGATCTTCCCGTTGCCGAAGAAGCCGCTGTCACCGCCGAGCTTTGTGGCTTTAAAGTTCAGCGACTTTGGGATGTCGGAGTCGCCGGAATCCACCGACTGTTAACTAATCTGCATGTCTTGAAGGACGCTGATGTGCTGATCGTCGTTGCAGGTATGGAAGGCGCACTGCCCAGCGTGGTGGGAGGATTGGCAGATTGCCCGATCGTTGCTGTGCCTACCAGTGTGGGATATGGGGCTAGTTTTAACGGACTCGCACCCTTGTTAACGATGCTCAATTCTTGTGCGGCGGGGATCGGAGTCGTCAACATTGATAATGGGTTTGGAGCCGCAATTCTAGCCGGACAAATTCTCAGAACGGCAGCGAAACTCAACTCAAAGTCAGAAAAACTTTAGACGATGCTTCGGGTTCATTAATCACTCAAGTCATGAACTACCGTCGCTGCGGGGTTGGAGTCGCAGCAGGAGTTGTCTTTGAACAGTCTTCGGCATAGACACGGAAGTAGTCTATATCCATCACTCTAGGCAACTTAGCCTTCGAGACATCGCCACACCATCCACTGCATGTTGCGGCACCGATGCCTGGAAACAGGGCTTTGGTCGCTACCCCAATCGTGGTTCGCCATCGCTCTTGACTGTCAATGTAAAAGACGAGTAGGTTGGGTCTCCACAGTAAGGCATACGTATGGTATGCCCGACTGAGGGGAACAGGACTCTCCCACGTCCCTTCGTTCGATTTATTATCAGAGTCATAGTGATTTGTCATAAACACCTTCCGCTCTTGCTGCGGAACCTCAAACACATCGATTTCTGGGGGCCAAGAACGATCGACAGCTCCAAAATCAAAAAACGATGACATCCCGTCTCCTGATGCAATCTTGGCGCGGACTTCCCAATATCCGTAGGTTTGAGAAAATTTCTCGTAAGTGTTAATCGCCGCACCTGCATATTGCTTGCCCCCAACGGCTCTCTTTTCAACTTTGATGTGAGCGGCTCCTCCACCAACTGACACGTTCTCGTCTGTGTAGTAGCTGAGCGAGCCGTCGTTGATGTAGCCATCGCCCCACCAAAATCGAGTCGTCCACTTTGCAGAGTTAAGCGATCTGCCGTCAAACTCGTCATGAAAGGTTTGCTTCAAAGGGCATAAACCTCGAAAAGCGTCGGCTGAAACCGTCGATCGCGACATACACCCTAACGCTATCAAGAGGGTCACGAAACAGAGAACAATCAGGTTGATTCCTGCTATCCTGGTCTTTCTCTTCATGCTAATCATGTCGTGATCTCTACCTAGCAGATATTTGAACCTGTGAGTGCTGTGATAACGCCATTGTATAAAAAGAACTCTTTTTGGGTAAGTAACGCGATGTGCGACTTTCTTGAAACACCTGCTAAGACTGCCCTCACCCTAGCCCTCTCCCAGCAGGAGAGGGAATAGAAACGTCCGAAAGTCCTTGGGGAGAAGGGTTGGGATGAGGGCAAATTAGTTGCACATCGCGTTAAGTACTTAATCAGAATCTAAGGCGCGATCGCCTTTAGTCTTTAAAGCTTTAGACTGCCTCGCTTGAGTTGTTCTCGCTCGATCGCTTCAAACAGCGCTCTAAAATTTCCTTCCCCAAACCCTTGAGCTTGGTGCAGGCGATCGTTAACTCGATAAGTGTGTCGCTCGATCAGTTCAAAAAAGAAAGTCGGCTGATCAAAGATTGGCTGAGTAAAGGTTTGCAGCAAAACGGCTTCGGGCATCTCTGATTGCCAATCGACTAAAATCTGTTGAGCCTCAATATCAGTCAGTTGAGACTCAGATAAAACGCAATCACCCCGCTGGCGCACCTGAGTGTAGTAATTGGTAGGCACATTTAGAAAAGACAGCCCTCCCTGACGGAGTTGAGCGATCGCATCCACAATATTCTCGGTATGAATTGCAATGTGCTGCACCCCTGCCCCCCGATTCAAATCTAAGAATTCTTGAATCTGAGAATTGTCTGAGGTCGGCTCATTGATCGGCACTTGCACTCGACCGTTTGGATAGCGCATCACCCGACTGCATAACCCAGACTGATCGGTTTTGATCGCAAACATTTGCTGAGGCTCAAAGCCAAGAACCGTTTCATACCAGTCAACGGCTCGGTCTAAATCTCCAAATGCGACGTTGAGAACAACGTGATCAATGCGGCTAAAGGTGATGTTTAGGCACGTGTCAGAGTCTTCGCTTACGAGCGGCAAAGCGACAGAACGCTCAATTAACGTGTGTTTTAGCGTTCCCCATGCCGCTATCTGTGCCCACTTTAAAGATCCCTCGGTGCAAAGAGGCTGAAGAACCTTAGCTCCTTGAGCGATCGCGCGCTTCATCACTGCCTCAACATCCTCCACCCCAAGCGCTACATCTACTACCCCCGGAGGATGAGCGCTTAAAAAAGCTCTGACGGGACTAGACTCTTCAAGAGCAGACGAGAACACAAAATAAATAGAACCGTTTGCAACGACTTCTGTGTGAGTGTGAGGGGAAGAGGGAACAATGCAAAACTCTGGGGGAACCGAATAAAAACCAAGTCTTTGAGTGAACCAGTCTCGCGATTTACGAGCGTCTTCTACATAAAAATGAATGTGATCGATTTGCATAAAAACCTGAATAGTTAGCCCAAAGTCTCTGCTTGTAGATTTTGCCCTGATTACCGAATTTTCGGGTCGCTCTCAAGGAAGAATCTAGATTAATGCCTTCTGGCAGGGGTTATCGAATTCTTTTATTGCTGCTTGCCCGGTATAAAAATAGTCCTTCAGAGTTCAATTCAGCTATATCAGTCAGCCCACTTAACCCTGTGCGAGTTTGATTGCTATTCTCCGTCATACTGAATTTATTGAGACACAAGGCTGTCGGTTGATACCAGAAACCTACCCTTGACTGTCACACTAGGGTTGACTCTATCGTTTTATCAAGAGCGGATATCTGATATCGTGACAAAAAAGCCGTGGGAGGAGCAGTGGAGTATTCGGATTCATCAACACAGGCAGAGCAGCTCAAAACCATCGGTTCAAAACTGAGCCATGAACGCGAAGCCCGATCGGTGTCCTTGGCAGCGGTTGCAACTAAAACCTACATTCCTTTGCGGCTGCTAACCGCGATCGAAGACGGACGATTGGATCTCCTGCCAGAGCCAGTCTTTATTCAGGGGTTTATTCGTCGCTATGCGGACACTCTAGGCTTAGATGGAACTGCTCTATCAAAAGAATTTGCGATCGAGTCGCCAGTGCTCAACTATGAGACAGAACCGCTCCCGATAGAGCCAGTCGAAGTCCAAGCTAAGCCGTCTGAGCGTCCTTTGTGGCTGTATGTGCTTGGAGGCGCGATCGGGCTAGGAGCGGTGGCGCTAATTATTGCAAATCTAGTCAATCATCCTCAAAAGGCTGAACCGCCCACGTCTAAGCCTTTGACAACCAACAGCATAACTTCTCAACCAGCAAAGCCACAGACGACTGCCCGATCATCAAATTCTGTTCAATCAACGACACCTCTTCCGTCGGCGTTACCGAGTTCTAGTGCCAGCGCTAAACCCGTCACAGTGAGCCTGAATGCAAGCGACGAAAGCTGGGTGCAAGTGATTGTAGATGGCAAAGTTGCGTTTGAGGGCACTCTGCAAAAAGGCACCCAAAAATCTTGGGGAGGACAAAAGCAAATCATTATCAGCGCTGGAAATGCGGGCGGTGTCTCAGTGTCTTATAACAATGGGGCAGCGAAACCTTTAGGGGCAGCGGGTGATGTGGTGCAAGATCTAAAATTTCCGCCGACTCCCTAGCAAAGAGGTTCTGACCTAATCAAGCCCGAACGATTTTTTGAGCGATCGCCACTGCTCGATCGACTCCTTTTGCTTGATACTCCCCAGCAGAATATTGATCAATGTGCTGAAAGATGGCAATGGGTGCTACTGTTCGACAGGTGAAAAATTCTAGCACCGCGCTGCCCTCTGCCAGTAGTCGAACTTTTGGTGACAGGTCGTTTGAGGTCTGGGTGCGCCACTGCCACTGCACCTTAGCCGGAAGAGCATCAATGAGTTGATGATGTGACCAGTTGCGATTCTTTCCTAATGCTCCAAGTTCTTTGAATTCTCGACGCACGATCGAGGCAATCACGAATGACATGGGAGAACGATCGCCCTCGATCGCCTCCATCACATTAGCAAGTCTGCCTTGTGGCTCTGGAGGATTTTCTTCTCCTCTAGATGTCTCTAAAGCATTTTCTAAAAGAGCCGTGGTGCTTAATGCTTCTGGAAGCGCCCAAGTCATACTCGAGCCATCGCTGTCTAACCGATAAAGATAGCTCACCAACCGAATGCCTGACTTTAGCTTCAATCCAGGTAGCTTCGTCAATACACCGCCTGGACTGGTAGCACTAATAAACCACTGCCCCCGATCATTAGGCATCTGAAGGGTCATTCCTGGCATATCCCCTACGTGAAATAAATCTCCCAAACTTGCGAGACAACTTGGTTCCGGCACGTCAGTTTTTTGAGGCGATCGCGCTTTAGGGTGATTTTCTGACTCGGGCAGCACTAAAGCATTTTTGATATGCTGCCTGATTTTTTGAAGCGCTTCTAAAGAAACTTTTTGGGTAGACATGGATGAGCAGCACTGTACTTTAGCTAAAATTCCCAAATTGAATCTGAGAACAGCGTTTTGATGGCTTCTCGCTTCATAATGAGAACAGGACTTTACATTGCTTCATCATGGCGAGAGATCTGAGGGGATTCATCAAACAGCTTGAGCAACGGGGGCAGTTGCGCCGTATTAGTGCCGTTGTTGACTCAGATTTAGAGATTGCTGAAATCGCTAATCGAATGCTGCAGCGCGGCGGTCCTGGGCTGCTGTTTGAGAACGTTAAAGGCTCTCCCTATCCAGTCGCGATCAATCTTTTAGGCACCGTTGAGCGAGTCTGCTGGGCAATGAATATGGAGTCTCCGCAAGAGTTAGAGACATTGGGTCAGAAATTAGCGCTGCTCTATCAACCCAGACCGCCTAAAAAAGTGTCTCAAGCGATCGACCTTGGCAAAGTGTTGTTTGATGTCTTGCGGGCAAAACCCGATCGTGATCTGTTTCCACCCTGTCAGCAAGTAGTGCTCAAGGGTGATGAGGTAGACCTGACCACGCTGCCGATGCTGCGCGTCTATCCCGGCGATGCAGGCAAGGTGATGACTTTGGGATTGATGATTACTAAAGACCCTGAAACCAAGATCCCGAATGTCGGGGTGTATCGGTTGCAGCTACAGTCTAAAAACACGATGACGGTGCAGTGGCTTTCGGTGCGGGGTCCGACGCGCCATTTGAGAAAAGCGGCGGCGATGGGGCAAGATCTGGAAGTTGCGATCGCCATCGGAGTCGATCCGCTGGTGATTTTGGCTGCTGCGACTCCTGTTCCGATCGATATGTCTGAGTGGCTATTTGCTGGGCTTTATGGTGGATCGGGCATCCACTTAGCCAAGTGCAAAACCGTCGATTTAGAAGTGCCTGCCACCTCTGAAATTGTGCTAGAGGGCACCGTCACACCTGGAGAAGTCGGCGTAGACGGTCCAGCAGGTGATCACATGGGCTACTACGGTGGCGTGAATGAGAACGCGCCTCTGTTTCGATTTCGCTGCATGACTCACCGCAAAGATCCGATTTATCTGACGACGTTCAGCGGTCGTCCACCTAAAGAAGACGCAATGATGGCGCTAGCACTCAATCGCGTATACACTCCAATTCTCAGACAACAAGTGCCCGAAATTGTCGATTTCTTTTTGCCAATGGAGGCGCTGAGTTATAAAGCAGCCGTGATCTCGATCGATAAAGTGTATCCCGGTCACGCCCGACGAGCCGCTCTGGCATTTTGGAGCGCACTGCCGCAGTTTAGCTACACAAAATTTGTGATTGTGGTTGATAAAGACATCAACATTCGTGACCCGAGAGCGGTGGTGTGGGCAATCACGTCAAAAGTTGACCCTGCCAGAGATGTGTTCATTTTGCCCGATAACCCGTTCGACTCGCTGGATTTTGCGACCGAAAAGCCAGGTTTAGGCAGCAAGATGGGCATTGATGCGACGACAAAACTGTATCCAGAAACAGATCGCCCCTGGGCTGCGCCGTTGGTATCTGACCCCGATATTGCAGCAATGGTCGATCGACGGTGGGCGCAATATGGGCTGGCAGATTTAGAGCTTGGTGAAGTCGATCCCAGTCTGTTTGGCTACGACATGAACCGCTAGGTTCGGCTATTCCCCCAATTTAGTTGTAGTTCCATCCGATTGGATGATTACTCTTTTTTTCTAAAAAACTGTATGATTAGATACAGAAGGAAAAACGTTCATCCCCTCTCAAATCATAGAAGGGACGGAAGTAAGGGCTAATCCTGAAGGAACGCGCTTCTCTTCACCTCACAAAAAGCATTTTGGAGAAGCGATTCATGAAACTTATCTATCGTGGCAACACTTACGACTACGACCCGACTCAATCTAGCCCCGACAATGCTGGACGACCTGTTAAGCCCGCGCCCCGTCTTCAAGAACCTTATACCCTCATGTATCGTGGGTCAACCTATCGCGTCGATCCGACAGTTTCACAACCTCAGTCATCTCAACCCAGATCCTATGATTTGATCTATCGGGGAGCTACCTATCACGTCGATCGTGATGCCCAAGGAAATCTGACCGCCTTGACGCAATCGGCACACGCATCTCGATCGAAGTCTGCGGCACGAGTGTCTCAGCGAGAATTGAGTCAATTGCACCAGGCAAATTTGGAAATTAATTTACAACGCCGACTGCAAGCTGCTCAAGAGCGGGGCGACCAGAGATTGCTCGACCTGTTAGAAGCAGAGCGTCAGCAAATCACGATGAGCCACTAATTTCACCCTCAACAGGGCGTTGATCAACGGTAGGGACGGAAGTGCCCTGCCGTTTTTTGCATTGACATTAAAGTACGGGTCGCCTATCCAACCTGATGTTCAACACTCAGCATTACTCCTCGAAACTCGCCCTTGATCGAGAAGGATTGAGTAGTACGAATGCGCTGATTTGGTTGAACTAAATTGATGGTTTCGGTTGCTAAAAGGTTGCCTGTCGCTTTGTCAGAGGAACAGCATTTATTTCGAGCGATCGCACCATCCCGAACGGGGATCACTTCCTGGAATCAGGTTAACTCCACGCAAGGCGGCGCCAAACGGTAGAGATATCTTATGAAACGTCTCTACCGTTTTTTGGGGCAAAATTCAGAGATGGGCTATTTTTAGGTCTTGAACATCCCTTAACCCGCGTTTACTGGAAACTCTCCTGGTCGAATCGAGAGCGTCACGGTCTGACCACTCCGATTGACTTGAAGCGATAAGTTACTCCCGATCGTGCTGGCTTCTACAGCTTGCTGCACGTCATTTGCCGATGCAATCGATTGACCATTAATCGTCTGGATTACGTCGCCTTTTTGCAGCCCTGCTTGTGCGGCTGGCGAGTTGCGAATGATGTTGGTAATCAGTGCTCCTCGATCGGTCTGCACGTTGATGCCCAAGGTACGATCGCCGTTGAGAAGGTCTCGCGTCGCTGCCGATAAATCAGTCATCTCGACACCCAAATAGGGATGATCAACAGACCCTTTGCTAATCAGTTGGTTAGCAATTTGCTGCGCCTTGTTAATCGGAATTGCAAATCCCAAACCCTGTGCACCACCGATAATCGCGGTGTTGATGCCAATCACCTGACCACTTTGATTTAAGAGCGGTCCACCCGAATTGCCAGGGTTGATTGCCGCATCGGTTTGAATGTAGTTGGTACGGCGATCGGGCGCTCCAATCTCGCTGCTCGATCGTCCAATGCCGCTCACAATGCCTGCCGTGACCGTATTGTCTAACCCAAGCGGATTGCCAATGGCGATCGCCCACTCTCCCGGTCGAAGCTGGTCAGAGTTTCCGATCGTCACTGTTGGTAGATTGCTCGCCTGAATCTTCACCACCGCTACATCAGTCAGCTTGTCTTCTCCGACCACTTGCCCAGTGAACTCGCGCCCATCTTTGAGCTTGACAGTGACCCGATCGGCTCCATCTACCACATGGGCATTGGTCATCACCAATCCATCTGATTTGACAATAAATCCTGATCCGGTGCCGCGGGCAATCTGCTGCCTTGATGCAGACGATCGACTGGTCACTGTGCGCGAAGAGTTAATTCTCACGACTGAAGAACCCGTTTTATCAACGGCTGCTGAAATAAAGTTGCCGTTGGTAGTGTTGCCCAAGTTAGCAGGTGCCTGAGCGATTAACGGCTGTGTTTGCAGCGCGTTTATTGGGTTGAGTTGCGTGCCAATTAAAGCAGATAGTGCACCAACTGAGACGAGAGAGAGAGACGCGATCGACTTTTTTAGAAGCTGATTAGAAGCCATTTCAGAATTACCAGAAAAAGGATGGATTGACCGTTGAAGCGAAACGTTTCTGATCCTCACCCACCGGATCACTACGCTAAATGCGCCCTTAAAGATTCATTTGGCACAATCTGTGCTTACATCGAGATCAGCCCTCACATTTACTATTGTGATTAATCCATGTGACAAAGAAATTTCAAGCTTTAGATGTTTCTAAGGCATTTTGAGAACGTTGACTTCAGTTCAAGTTTTTTGGCTTCTGGGAACTCTAGAGGCTAGGGTTTGTTTAAAAAAGGACGATCGCGATGTGGTCAGCGCTTAAAAAACACCTCTGGCAGCGACGCGGGGTATTCATCACGATTCCCACTGTTGCGGGAGTCGTCATCGGGCTGCGTTTCACAGGTTTACTGCAAATGTTAGAACTGGCAACCCTCGACCAGTTTTTTCTGATGCGTCCGATCGAGGCGGTAGACCCACGCATTGTGATTGTACAAATCACCGAAGCTGATGTGCAGAAAGCTGACCAGTGGCCTATCTCAGACGCGACGCTAGCTCAGTTGCTCACCACTATCAAACAGCAGCAGCCCAGCGCGATCGGGCTAGATATCTATCGCGATAAGCCTGTCAGCCCGGGTTATGCCAAGCTCAAGCAGGTGTTTACTACGACTCCTAATTTGGTAGGCGTTCAGAAGGTTGCAGAAAGTTTTGATGGTTCTTCGGTGGCTCCACCATTGCTTTTAAAGCAGCGAGATCAAGTCGGCTCAAATGATTTGCCGTTCGACAGCGATGGCAAGATTCGACGCGGACTGCTGTATGTAAACGATAAAGATAACAACACTATCTTCAGCTTTAGCTTTAAGCTGGCATTCCTCCATTTGAAAAAGCAGGGCATTGAGTCAGGAGTAACCCCCGAGGGACAAATCAACATCGGATCGTCTATTTTCCCTGCCTTTGAGTCAAACGACGGAGGCTATATGCGGGCACAAGCCGAAGGCTATCAAACCCTGCTCAATTATCGAGGGCAGATTCAACGGTTTCAAACCATTTCAATGGCAGAGGTGTTGAATAATCGCATTCCTGCTAGCTTGATGCGCGATCGGATCGTCTTAATCGGAGGGACTGCCGAGAGCCTCAAAGACACGTTTTATACGCCCTACAGCAGTCCCTTGTTTTCGGCACCTAACCGGATGCCCGGAGTTGCCATTCATGCTAACTTGATTAGCCAACTTTTGAGCACCACCCTCGACCACCGTCCTTTGATCAAAACCTACAACGAGTCGCTGGAATGGATGTGGATTGTCGGATGGACGACGATCGGAGCAACTTTGAGCTGGACGCAGCGCAACGTCAAATTTAAGGGCAAAACTAACACTCCTTGGTTAGCGGGTAGCGCTGTTTTAGCTGTCGGCTCTCTTATTGTCGGAAGCTATGCTGCGTTTCTGCAAGGCTGGTGGCTTCCAGTTATTCCGCCCTTGTTGGGCTTGAGCGGTGCCTCGATCGTGATTACGGCTTATATTGCCCGCACTGCATCTGAGATTCGTAGAACGTTTGGGCGCTATTTAACTGATCAAGTGGTTGCTAGTTTGCTAGAAAGTCCAGAGGGGCTAAAAATTGGGGGTGAACGCCGCAAAATTACGATTTTGACCTCTGATTTGCGTGGCTTTACTGCCACCTCAGAGCGCTTGCCGCCCGAAGAAGTAGTGAAGATTCTCAACATCTATCTCGAAGCGATGACCGACGTGATCACGACCTATCGAGGTACGATCGACGAGTTTATGGGCGATGGCATTCTAGTGCTGTTTGGGGCACCGACGCTGGGTGGCGATGATGCTGCACGGGCGGTTGCCTGTGCGATCTCGATGCAGTTGGCGATCGCGCCAGTAAATGAGAAACTCCAGCAGTTAGGCTGGGCAAAGCTCGAAATGGGCATCGGCATCAACACGGGTGAAGTGGTCGTCGGCAATATTGGCTCTGAAAAACGGACGAAATATAGTGTGATTGGCAATCATGTGAACCTCACCTATCGCATTGAGTCATTCACGGTAGGTGGACAGATCTTGATTTCAGATTCTACCTATCAAGAGATTGCAGCGATCGTCAACATCAACCACAAAAATTATGTCCAGGCAAAAGGGCTTAAAGAACCGATCGCGATTTACGATGTGAGCGGCATCGACGAACCCTTCAATCTCGTTCTGACTAAAGAAGAAGAAATTTTGCTTCCTCTTTTGCAATCGATTCCTCTGCAATACGTTGCGTTAGACGGTAAACACATTGATGACACGATGGTGAGGGGCAGCATTCTCAAGTTGTCAGCGCGAGGTGCCGAGATCCAATCTCACGAATTGATTGAGATGATGCCGGCTCCGTTAACCAATATCAAACTCAACGTGTTCTTTCCCGATGAGTCGATCGCCAGCGATGATATCTATGCCAAAGTTCTCACAGTCTTACCAGAGACGAATTGTTTTCACGCTCACTTCACGGCAAAAAATCCTCAAAGTCAACTCAAGCTCGATCAGCTTTATCGATCGCTCGTTGACCATCAACCCAAAAAATAAGGCGCAATTCAATTACGCCCTAAATCAGTCTTGTTAATGGCTCAAAGACATTATTTTTGAACGATCGTCACATTGCCCACCATCGGTTCAGATGCGACTGTCTTTAAACCCACTGAGGTTAGGAGCGTCTGCCAACTAGCCTCGATTTGGGCATCTTTTGGAGCCGCTTGGCGCAGTTGAGCTAGCGTTGCGATCGCCTCATGCCAGATTCCTGCTTCGGCATAAAGAATTGCCTGACTGCGAGGCTGAGCTTTTGCGAGTGCCTTGGTTAACACGACGGTCGGCTGAGTGCGCTCTACCCAGCCAGAAACGCTCACTTCATTGTCAGGTTCGCTAGCTTTACAGGGCAGACTGAGAAACCAGTGATACTGCTTTCCGGGTGCGAGTGCAGGCGCATTTGCAGGCAGCTTAAAGGCAATCACCCCAGGGGTCTTTGGCAACTTAAAGGTGGCTTCATAAACCACTTCTGTATCTCGACTGCCTAGCAGCAGGAAGTTTGCGGTTTGCCCCGTAGCTTGAGGAGCATGCCAGAAAAAGGTGGGATGATCGGAAATCGTCAAGCCCAATTTTTCTTTTGCACCTGCCACTTCTTTAGGCATTAACGAAATTAACTGCTTTGCTCTGACTGAGCATGATCCGCGAGTCGCGCCCCCTGCCGTCGAAGACGGTGCTCCTCGGTTAGGTGGTTTGAACGTTTGACTAATTAGCACAGGCTGAGAGGCTGTAGCAGTCAACCCCAAAGGTAGCTGTGTCTCGTGAGAGGGAGCCGCTACGATCGTGGCGCTCAACGAGAGAGGAATGGCTAAGAAAGATCGGGAAATTTTCATACCTTCTGTCGCAATAAAGACACTCCTACTTAAGGACGCAGGATGACTAAAATAGGTTGCTGTCAGTATAAGCGAACTCGCTATTTATTCAATCGCGAGAGTCACGCAGCTTCAAGCCCCTCAGTTGAGAAGCTAAGGATCATGGACTAAATAACCTGTAAGACTTGTGAGCGTCTTTTGCCCTCCTCACGAAGTGGGGCGAAGCCCTCCCCAACCCTTCTCCTTGAGGAGAAGGGAGTTAGAGCCTTGTTCCCTCTCCTTGAGGAGAAGGGCTAGGGTGAGGGCGAGAAGCTGCACCTTAATAAATCCACGTTCCTGAGAGAAATCTCTCGCCAATCAACACCCCGTGAAGTTGATAGAGACGAATTTTGTCATTGACGTAAGTTCCAACAGGCTGAATATTCTTATTCAACTCAAAGTGTAATCAAGCACCTGCGATCGCGCTACCTCAAGATTCAATTTTAGTTTCGCTCGTTGAGAGCACTAGGTAATCCTATTTCTTAAAGGATGGAAAATAATCACCACTTTTAGGGGTCTTGCCAAATAACGCTCTCAAAATTAGATTTTTTCCCTATTCGAGACACCACTATCTCGTAATTGAAGCAGTACTGGGTTTCTTTTAAGCGTCACCAAGGACTGCCGATCATAGTAAAAGTTGCCCAGTAGTAAGGGTGAGACAGGCTTTTGTTTGGCTCTTGTCCTTTTGCAGACACTGCGGGTTGTCCCTTCAGCAAGGCAAGCTGTGCCTCTCGTAACGCTTCTGCTTTAATAGGTGCCGTCTTTAGCCGTTGATAAAATTCGGTCATCAGACTCAATGTGCCCTCGTCACTGACATACCACAAACTTGCTAGGGCAGACTTTACACCCGATTTCACCGCCAACCCAGCAAAGCCTAACTCAGCATCTTTATCGCCTAAAGCCGTACGGCAAGCGCTCAATACCAGTAGCTCAACCGGAGGGTTATTCCAACCCAATTGTCGAATTTGATTCATCTGAAGCTGCGTGTCAGACAGTTGAATGTAGGAATTGCTGATCTCACCCGGTCTAAACTCAGCGTGAGTGGCTAAATGGATGATGCCAAACGGCTGTTGTTGTCGCTGGGCTTTGAGATTTGACAACGTGAACTGTTCGTTGAGAAAGGATTTCCCCTTCCAAAGGTTTAAGACAGCATCTAGTTCTAGAGGCACCGCAGGCAGAGGAGACTGACCCGCAAACGTAGAGGCTCCCATTGCTAAAAGTTGAGCGTGCTTGATGTCGCCCAAACGAGTGTCGGTGAGGCTAATGCTGGGCATCATGCCAATGCTAAAGCGCTCGATTAGAAACCCATGCCCATCGTGAAGGGCAGCAAAAGGAATCGATCGCAGCCCCGCATCAGTGATGAAGACTAAATTCTTGATATTTCGGCTCTTGAGTTCTGCTTCGAGAGGTGCGATCATCCATTGATAAAGCTGTTGGGCAGATGGGAGATAGCTCAGGGTTTGAGTCTTTCTCGGATCAGACACCTCATGTTCAAATGTTTGGGCAACTTTGACGATCTTGGCACGAGTTACCCCCGGCACGCGCTTACGAATCGGTTGTCCCCCAGCGGTGACGATAAATAGTTCTAACTGATCGCTGTCTTCAGGCTTGGTCGCCGCTACGCGGCTCGATAGGGACACACGCTCTGGCACAAATAGCGCATAGACTAAAGCAGGCTTGACTCCTGTTGCTTCGCCAACCGTGCTCAACGTTTGTCGTACATCGGGCAACTCTTTAATGTCTGCGGTTTCGTTTAAATAGGTTTCAAAAGAGCCAGTCACCGATTCTTCTAGCTCTCCAACAAACGGATCGATATTTAAGAGAGATTGTTGATTGACAGCAACCTCTTCTGGCACATTTCCAGTGATGATTTCTTCGGGGTTGTCTTCTAACTCATCTATCTTCGGTTGCACAGGTTGCATAGGGTCAGGTTGAGGCTTGGGATCAACTTGAGGCTCAGGTGGGAGGCTAGGAGTTTTGGCAACGTTGATCGCCACTGAAACTGGAATGGAGGTAGACACCCTGTCACTCGCGGTTAGCGTAAAGGCAGGAAAGGTTCCCGATGAGTCGGCAGGAGGAATGTATTGTAGGGTTGAGCGGGAGGTCACAACTGCCCCCGGAACTGCAAGAACTCCATCAATGGTCAACGTGGTTCCTAGTGCGATCGAGTCAATCTGAATTGACGTGACATCGGCGTTAAAGTCACTGACGATCGGAGCCAAATCTGCAAGCGTAAAGGTATAAGGCTGATTTTCTTGGGCACCGGACAGCACTGAATTTGCACTCAAACTGGGTGCAACATTATTGAACGTAAATCTGGCTCCATTGACCCTTGGGTCGCCTTGATTAACCGTCCCGACGGTTCCAAATTGGGTACCTGTGGGGATCGTCCCATTGCTCGTTTCGATCGTGCCTGCGGTGCCGTTTGTGGCGGCATCGCCGATGCTAAACGGGTTATTAAACAACCCGCCATCATGGCGAATTTCGACTGCGCCAGATGGGATGTCATCAGATGCTGTGTAGATCGTGCTGGTAGGAAACGCTGGGACAAATCCAACTCCTCGAACTGTTCCGCTATCGGCGAGAAGAGCGACCGTGCCGCCACTTCCATTCCCAATCGAAGACAGACCGCTCGTGTTAATGCTGCTAAAGACGATGTTTTTGCCCGCCGTCAGAGTGACGTTTCCTGCCTTTGCTTGATCGACAGACCCAAAAATGTTAACCGAGGTGTCGATCGCGCCTGTGAGAATGCTGCCTCCCGCATTGAGGGTGACGTTACCCGTTTTAGCGTCTGATGTTGTTTCTCTGCTTGCATAGCTGGTGTTGATGTCTCCAGTGCTAATGTTACCCGGCGCGCTGATCGTTACCGTGTCGATCGAACTGCCAAAGGGATCGCTTGTGGGGGCAGTCGTAATGGTGCCTGCCACGCTGACACTTGCTGGTGAACTAGTTGTGCCTGCTCCATTAAACGCAGTCCCTTCAAAGGTTGCAGTAGGTGACACTGTGGCAAAACGGGTGCCGGGATAGCCGAAAGAAGGTTCTTCTAATGTGGCAACACCTGCCCGCAAAATAAGTACGGGATCTTGACCCAACCGTTGAGCATCGGTAGAACAGGAAGATGAGGAGCAGAAAGACACTAAACCAGTATCGGGTGTCGTGATCGTGATATTGCCATTAACGGTAATGCTACCTTTTGACTCGACCTTGAGAGCCGCTCCCGTGTAGCTGCCAAACGTGACATCCTCAGTTGAGCTAATAATTGGATCATAGAGGCTAACAAACTCACCACCCGCCCCGCTTAAGCTGAGAACTGAGAAGCGCCCACCGCTTGAAAAGTGAGCGTCACCTGAAATGATGCCACCACTAATTAAGTTGAGGTTTTTGCCGCTCACAAAGGGCGTTTGCGACAGGTGATTGAGTGCCAGAATATCAATTTTTTGGTTGCCTTGAAGAGTGAGATTTCCTCCTGCTTGCGCGAGAAATGGCTTAGCAACACTGTCTCTCGCTAACACGGTATCTTTCGCGAATAGCGTGAGATCTCCGGTTGTTTTGAGACTACTTTCTACAAGGGTTAGATTTCGGTTTGCAAATAGCGTTGCGTTTTGACCCGCGATCGTATTGGCAACCACGTCACCATTTTCAACTTGCACTCCAGAACCTGTGAGTTCTACAGCTCCATTGGGGGTGACTGTGAGGTTTGTCGCGTTGCCCACCGTTCCGCCTGTGAGCATTTGGGGGAGAGTGGCGATCGGAAAACTCCAGCCAGCAGGTTGAGCCGAGTTGGAGGCGATCGGCTGGAGATCCAAACTTAGCAGATTTCCTGCCTGACTCAATCGCACTAGAGTCTGTCCAGGAATGGCGGCGAGGGTAACTTGTCCGTTAGGTGCAGAAACTTGTCCAGTGCTAGCGATGGTGCCGCCAATTAAGCTGAGATTTTGTCCAGCAGTCAGCGATCCGGCATTGACGATCGCGCCTGGTTGCGACATTGTGAACGCAAACGACGTAGGATTGCCTCCCAGCGTGTTGTAATCATTGGAGCCGATCGCATTCAACCACTGCTGATTCCCAAATCCGATTCCGTTTGCGGTGGTGGCGGTGAATGAAGCGGGAACATTCAAGCTAGCAGTCGAACCAAAGAGAATTCCTGATGGATTAATCAAAAACAGATTAGAATTTCCGCCCGTAACTTGAATCAAACCGTTAATGATAGATGGATTGCCACCATTAACACGAGTGAGAATATTTTGAATTGCAGGATTGGTGAGAAAATTTGCAATCTGGTTTTGACTCAGCCCAAACTCACCAAAGCTGTGAAATAAATTCGTTCCGTCACCAGAAAGTTTGCCGCCTGCGATGTCAGTCTGATTGCCATTAGGAGTCACGATCGTGCCCGTTCCATCGTTTGCTGGCTTGAGTGACTGCGCCTGCGCCTGTCCTGCAAGAGCGCCGAAGAGGAGTAGCCCCAACAGGTTAAGCCAAAGATGAGGGTACGATCGTCCTTTGAGCCTGACCCGATCGTGCCCTTGTCGAGATGTGGGGATGGCTTGATTGGTTGCTAAATGGCTCCAAGGCGCTTGCTTAAGGTTCATGGCTTTTTCTAACGTTTGAGGACTGAGTAAAACGCGATGTGCAACTAATTTACCCTCACCCCCAACCCCTCTCCCGCAGGAGAGGGCAGCTAGAAATCTTGTTCCCTCTCATGCGGGAGAGGGCTAGGGTGAGGGCAGTCTTTGCGGGTATTTTAGGAAAGTCGCACATCGCGTGAGTAAAGGGCTTTTTGATCATTTAATCTATGATCTCAAGTGTTCCCAGACACACCCGAACCTACCTACTGAGTCGTTAGAGTCGTGACATTGTTCTATCGAGCATCCTGTAAGGGGCAAATAAACAGAATGCTTTCTGGCTTTGGCTGCATTTTTTGTACTTCGGAATCTATATAGCATTGCAAAGGTAAAGTATTTGCGTAGGTATTTCGCGCTTGTTTTGTTTGGCGACTGCAATCTTCTCATCTCTATTAGACGAGTTTTCTTTATTTAATTGCGAGAACTGGTACAGCAGCGTTATTTATCTTGATAAAACCAGTTTCAATCTCTAACTAATCCAACATTATTAATTGATTAGCCCTCAAAAATTCTGTAAGCATTGAGCTTAATCTAAAGAACTTTCGCGTTTGGCGTTAACCTTTGAGATCTCTGAGCATTCCTTTACTTCGTACTGTTTTAGCAAAGTCATAGTCATTACTTAGTATCATGCTTTGAGAGCATCAGACTGTCTCTGGGCATTAAATTACAATCTTTACGCTAATTTTATACTTGATACGTTTTTCTGCGAGAAGTCTATGCAATAAGATCATTATAGAAAGACTTCTTAGTCAAAAATAGCAATATCCCTTTATAAGGGACGCTATGATCTGAGACCTTCTAGTCGCGATCGTACCTCTTACATGAGTCGAGATCTCAATGGAATTTCTACCCCAAATTCTGCACCCTTCCCAGGTCGCGAAACGCGTTTCAAGAAACCCTCGTGCTTCTCCGTCACAATGTGGTAGCTGATAGATAAACCTAAGAGGATGTCTGAGAAGTCTACTGAACTACGTTTCACCTACGGTAGAATCAGCATTTCAGATGTTGTGCCCCGATGAAAGGATACGGGTTTCAGCTCTCTCAACTACCTTTTAAGACATCCTCTAAGCCTGTTTCTTTGCCGACAGGCTTAGTCGTAAAAAATGGATCGAATAACCGTTGCTGAGTAGTCTCTGAAATTCCCGCACCATTATCAGCAATAGAAATCAGAACACGATCGGTGCTTAAAACTTCAGTATGTATATTGATTGTTGGTGTCGAGTTGGGAGATGCCTCTGTTTTTTGTTCCTCGCTGTTTTGTTCTTCAAGTGCATCAATAGCATTGCTAAGCAAGTTCATAAATACTTGGTTGAGTTGTCCGGCATAACACTCAACTAATGGCAGCTCACAATAGCTCTTAATAATCTGGATCTGGGAGCGATCGAAACTTGCCTTAAGTCGATTCTGCAAAATCATCAGGGTATTATCGATGCCTTCGTGGAGATCGACTGCTTTAATCTCTATTTCATCCATTTGTGAGAAGTTGCGGAGAGACAGCACAATTTTCTAAATGTACTGAGCTTCTACCTTCATGGATGCCAACAGATGAGGCAAATCTTCTATCAAAAAACCCAGACCAATTGCGTCTGACTCTGCCTGAATTTCAAGAGCGGGTTGCGGATAATGCGCTTGGTAAACTACTAAAAAACGCATCAGGTCTTGAGTATATTCGTCAGCATGAGTGAGGTTGCCATAAACGACGAAAACTTGATTTGGCTTCAAAGTTCCCTCAGAGCAGGGGAGTAGTGAAGAGCTAGCCTCATTTAATACAAAAATCGGCGTTGCTGAATCCAAGTATGAACCGTTGGGTAGCGACATTTCTAGCAGCCCCTTAAATTCCCCACAAGTGAGGCATGGCTGGTTTATTCAGAAGAGAAAAATCTACAACCCTCATTCTTACGTTTAGTTGTCAATGAGTGTTCGCCCATGTTGAACGAAAGAATCAGAATTGGAGGCATTTTCCTTTTTTCAATCAAACAGCCCTCTCCTACGGGACTATCCAATACGCAAAAGTGTGTAGAAGGATTGCTGTGAGGGGGCTGTGGGGTAGAAACGTGAGAGAGTAAAGTCACGACTGAGAATTGGAGGACAAACCGATGCGAGATTGGGCGCGCTAAGAGA